>NZ_JAHDGE010000003.1:128237-163230 GCF_020627745.1 Pseudooctadecabacter sp. | reverse complement strand
CCCCAGACACGCAGCGAGAAATTCAAACGTCGGGGATTTTTTGGAGGCTGTTGTGGTCAAATTCAGGGCTTCATATATCGGATGTCATCCGGTGTGCCCTGCACCCGCGTCCTCGATCGCTATGTGTTCGCGGCGAATGCCAAACTGAGTTGCACCCTCGGGCCTTTTCGACGCGGTCGAGAACCAGCTGCCAACGTCCATCAGGTTCATTTTCAGACTGACGATAAGTTAAGCCACAAAGCAGTTTTCAGGGTTTCGAGGATCATGGATATAGTAATTTCCGTGATCGGCTTACGACCAAAGTCACGATTGGCCAGCTTGAGGTGATACTCCCTTTTCGAAAGCGTCGCCGCCGCCCCCCCTCTTTGCGAAGCTGAGCGAAAAATGCATCGCCAATCTTTTCGAAACTCTACCCCTTTGCCTCCAACCTGAACCGCTTCTCTTCTTGCTTGGCCTCGCCGGGGTCGATTTCCTCAGCAACGTCACAGCGCGCAACTTCTTTTGCCTTGCGGGCCTGCGCCAAGCTTACGTCTGGATGCACCCCAATCGAGATCAAACGCTCCTTTTCAATCCACCAGATACCTGCATTGCCATAGCTTCGGCCCGTTCGGATTTACCAAGACAAACAGCCCATCAAAGTCCGAGACTCTGAATAGCCATTTCTTCATGCTTTAGGTCGCGAACCTGAATAGCTGACAAAGGCATGATTGGGGGTATCACTTTTCCCACTGAAACTAGACACCCCCATATTAGGGGTATCGCATCAAATGTCTCTGCACGACGTCGGACGAGTAGTTATCGCAAAACCTTTATGAAAAGGCGCAATCGAATGTCATTGAATAAATCTGGAAGATAAATGGTGCCCCCACACGGACTCGAACCGCGGACCTACTGATTACAAATCAGTTGCTCTACCAGCTGAGCTATAGGGGCACTGGGATGTCGTTTAAGCGACGTTTTCGCGGGGCGCAAGACCCAGATCGACGGGTTTTTGCTGCTAAATGGTTTCGTCGCTCCGCAATCGTGCCTATGGTGTTCCAAAGACTTCATAACACTTCACAAACAGGCCCCGCGACATGCAGATCGTCTTTCACATCGGCGCAAATTGCACGGATCAGGACCGGCTTCTCAAGTCCCTGATCAAGAACGCGGAAAGCTTTGCAAAACAAGGCGTCAAGGTGCCGGGCCCCGGCAAATACCGGCGCCTGATCCGCGAGACCATTCAGGCACTCGACGGGGCAGCCCCCGCCCCCGATGCGCGTGAAATCATGCTCGACGCCATTCTGGACGACGAACAATGCAACCGTCTGGTGATGAGCCATTCCAAATTCATGTGCGTCCAGCGGCGGATTTTCGAAAACCGCATTTTTTATGAACTGGCCGAACAAAAGCTGCTGGGGCTGGCAAGCCTGTTTGCAGAAGACGAATTGGAAATCTGTTTGGGGATTCGCAACCCCGCGACCTTCCTGCCCGCCATTCATGACGGCAGTGGCATCGAGGATTTTGATGATTTCATGCGCGGCATCAGCCCGTTCGAGGTGCGCTGGTCCGATCTGGTCGCGCGCATCCGCGCCATTTTGCCCACTGCGACCCTGACCGTCTGGTGCAATGAAGACACGCCGCTGATCTGGGCACAGCTGATCCGCGAACTGGCGGGCGTGGACCCGCTGACCAAGATCACCGGCGGTTTCGATCTGCTCAGCACCATCATGTCACCCGACGGGATGAAACGCTTTGTGGCCTATCTCAAGGCGAACCCGCCCCAGACCGAGCAGCAAAAACGGCGCATTATTGCGGCGTTTCTGGAACGATATGCCCTTGAGGATCAGGTCGAGGATGAAATCGACATCCCCGGCTGGACAGATGAGACGGTCGCCCGTCTCTCGGCCCTATACGAAGACGATCTTGACCGGATCGCGCGCATGTCGGGGGTGAATTTCATTGCCCCCTAGATCCCGTCCCTTCATGCAGTGCGATGTCTTCAGCACCCGTCCGACGGGGGGCAACGGACTTGCTGTGGTTCTGGATGGTCACGGTCTGACGGATGACCAGATGCAAACCTTTGCGCGCTGGACAAATCTTGCGGAAACAACATTCATCTTCCCGCCCAGTGATCCTGCCGCCGACTACGATCTGCGCATTTTCACCCCCGGACGCGAGATGTTGTTTGCCGGCCATCCCACCTTGGGGTCGGCTGAATGCTGGCTTGCGGCGGGTCACACCCCTGCAACCGATGGAAAGATCGTGCAAAACTGCGGCGTCGGGCTCGTTGAAATTGATCTGACGGGATCGGTGCCCGCTTTCGTCGCCCCGCCCACCCGGATCACCCCGATGGACGCCGCGCAACGCGATCGCCTCGTTGCGCAATTCGGCCTTGATCCGGCCTGCGTGACAGACAGCGCGGTGTTGAACAACGGCCCCGAATGGCATGTCCTGCAACTGGCGCAGGCCGAAGATGTCCTGTCTGTCGACCTCGACAAGGTATCACAACAAGACCGTCTTGCGGTCGGACTGATCGCGCCCCAGACCCGCGACCATGACGCAGATTACGAAGTCCGGATGTTCGGGATGCTTTTCGGGATCAAGGAGGATCCGATCACGGGGTCCCTCAACGCGGCCCTTGCACACTGGTTTCAAGACAAGGGGCTGGCCGATGCGCCGTATTGCGTGGCCCAGGGCACACAAATCGGGCGCACGGGCCGCGTGTTCGTGACCCCGTCCCCGGACGGAAGCATCCGCATCGGGGGGCATACGAACATTCTGATCAAAGGGCACGTGACCCTTTGACAGCAGCGGGGATTACATCCCCAAGGCTTCCTTATACATGTCCAAAATCGCTTCTTCCTCGGCGATGTCGTTGCTGTCGCGCTTGCGCAAGGCGATCAGCTTGCGCATGACCTTGGTGTCATAGCCACGGCCCTTCGCCTCGGCCATCACTTCCTTTTGCTGCTCTGCGATGTCCTTTTTCTCCGCATCCAGACGTTCGATGCGTTCGATAAACTGGCGCAATTCATCTGCCGTCACGCGGTAGCTGCTGTCGGATCCAAGATCGGTGGTGTCGGACATATCGGGCCTCATTCATCAGGGTCAAATCGGGTTGCCCCTTCCCTATCGCCACGTCTGGCGCGGGGCAAGCGGTTGCGTGCGTGCCGCCGTCGGGTTACGGGACAGACAGACTGGTGAAAGGCGCAGACATGGAACTCTTGATTGGCATCGGGGCGATCATCTCCCTTATCGGGATCGCCGGCATCATCCTGAGCATCGTCAAGGTGCGACGCGCGCGGCAGGCAGCAACCGATGACGCCGACCTGAAGGCGCGCATCCAGAAAGTGCTGCCCCTGAACCTCGGGGCGTTTCTGGTGTCTGTGCTGGGTCTGATGTGTGTGGTTGTCGGGGTGCTGCTGGCCCCCTGACAGGCGCAGGTCTAACCGATCCCGTCAAATCCCGACGCCTGTTTGATCGCAGTGTCCAGAACCTCCGGCACAGCCCAAAGATCATTGTCCTTTGCCCAATCCCGCATATCGCGGCGCAGGGCGATCAACCCGTCTGTCTGGGCGGCGCGCATGGGCCCGCCCATGCGGCGCGGAAAGCCCAGCCCGTGCACCGCCAGAACATCCACGTCCGCAGGCCGCTGGACGGCACCCTGCGTCACGCAGGCCCCGCCTTCCGCCACCATCGCCGCGACAATCCGGCGGGCGATCTGCGCGCCGTCGGCCCCCGCGTGGCGCCCCCCGAACGGCCCCTTGCGAAACCCGTATGACACCATCGCACCGTCGACGGCATCCTCGCTCAGGCCTTGGGCCACCAGCGTTTGCGCTGCGGCGCGCATCGCTTTTTGCAGCCGCGCGACCGCCGCCTTCCCCATCGGGTCCACTGTGCGGAAGCTGCCGTCGTGGCGTTCCAGCAAGGCGTCGTCAATCCGCCGTTCCGCCACAAAGACATGTCGCAGGGCCACCGATTGCGGATGGGCCATACAGCGGTCGAAGGCGTCCGCCTCGAAGGCAAGCCCTGCCTCAAACGGCAAAAGCGCTGCGGCCTCGACGCAATCAATGACCCGTTGCGGTGCATGCAACGGATTGTCCGCCAGCGCCGTGCGCGCCTTGGCCACCGCCGCGAAATGGGCTGCGGCATCGGCCATCCGCGCCCTCTCGTCCCGGGTCCGGCGGGGTGCCCTGCCGTGTGCCACCAACCCTTGCGCAAACCGCACCGCACCCGAGGCCAGATCGCCCTCGACCACGCCATCCAGCAGTCCGATGCGACGCGCCACATCAGCCTCGACCGCATTGGTCGAAACCATAAGCTGGATTGCTTTTTCAGCCCCGATCAGGCGGGGCAGCCGCTGTGTTCCGCCCGCCCCGGGCACCAGTCCCAGCGCCACCTCCGGCAGGCCCATGCGTGCTTTGGGGGCGGCCAGCCGGTAATGGGCCGCCAGCATCAATTCGAACCCGCCGCCCAAGGCCTGCCCCTGTGCCGCCACGACCACCGGTTTTGGCAAATCCTCGATCAGCGCACACAATTGCGACAGGTCGGGCTGACCCGGCCCCGTGTCAAATTCCGAAATATCGGCCCCCGCCGAAAACAGGGCCCCCGACCCAAGCAGAACCGCGCCTTTGATGTGATCCTCTTGGGCAACCTTGCGAAAGGCGGCCCATAGTCCGGCCCGCAGGTCCTGTGACAAGGCATTGACCGGCGGCGCATCCAGCGTGACCACGGCCACTCCGTCCAGAACCCGAAACCGCACCCGCCGCGCCATGTCGTCACCTTTTGATTTCCGCCCCAAACCGGCGGCCCGTTCCATGGCCTACAATGGCGGCAGTGGTCTGAAAGGGAAAGACAAACTTCGAACCTGTCCCCCGATCAGGCGCAAAACACCTCATAAAGGCGTTCCAGAACCGGCGTCACGCGCGGATCGGACAATTTGTACCGCACAGACCTGCCATGGCGCGTAGCCTCGACCAGACCATCCGCGCGCAACCGCGCCAACTGGCTGGACACATAGGCCTGCGGGGCGCCCACGGCCTGTTCCAGTTCACCCACACTGCGGTCGCCTTCCAGCAACAGGCACAACAGGCGCAACCGCTGGGGGTTCGCCATGATCTTCAAAAGCTGCGCGGCCTCCTGTGCGGCGGCGTCAAGCGCTTCCGCCGCTTCGGCCGGGGTCAGCCCCTTTTTGGTAAACATGCTGTCCATGGACAGGGCCTAACCGGAAGCCGCCCGCGGATCAAGATCAGGCACTGGACCCCGTCGTCGCATGGCCCTAAAACCGGAGCCATGGATATTCGACCTTTGACAGACCGCTACACCGTGTCCCCGCAAATCAACCCCGAAGACGTGGCCGCGATTGCGGCTGCGGGGTACACCACCCTGATCAACAACCGCCCGTGCGAGGAGATCCCCCCCTCCCACCAAACCGATGTCATGGCCGAGGCCGCGAAAGCCGCAGGGCTGGCCTATGTGGCCCTGCCCATCACCCATGCGACCCTCGGGACTGAACTGGCCGAACAGCAAAAGACCATCTGCGATGCGGCATCGGGCCCCGTGTTTGCCTACTGCGCGTCCGGCACACGTTCGACGTTGGTCTGGGCGCTGGGTCAGGCGGGGCACCAGCCTGTCGATGACATTATCGGCGCGGCTGCCGCACAGGGCTACGACATTGCCATGATGCGCCCGCAGCTTCAGGCGCTGGCAACGCGTTAGGGCAAGGTACGGTCTGATCCCGTCGGGTCCGGCGCTTGCGCACCGGTTTCGGGTTCATCCTTACCGGTGTCGGGGATGACCCGCGCCCCGCTGTCGGGCAGCGCGGCCTGCGTCGGGACCGTCGGCGGCACCGGTGGTCGAATGCCCATGTCGTCGTCCATGGTCAGGGTCGGTTGCTGCAGCCGCACCGCCCTTTTGCCGGCCATCTGTCCCAGCCGCGCCACGGCCACCGCACTGCCATCCGGTCCGGTCAGCGTCACAGACCCCACCGTTGTCCCCGCCATGGGCAGCACCTGCCCGACCTCGAACGCCTCGATCCGGTCCATGGGCATGCGCATCCGGCACAGCACGGCATCCAGATCGGCCTCGGCCTCGCACACCGATGCGCGCAACGCGCGATGCCAGCCGTCCTGTCCCTCGCCCGTGCCGTCCCCTTCGATCTTGGGCAGGCGCAGGGCCAGTATGATGTCGCCCGCGACAGCCTCACTCCCGATGTGCACCGCCACCCGCCAGCGCAGATAACTGCCCTGCACCATCACCAGCCCTGCAGTGCGCAGATCGTCGATCGGGGCCACGTCAAGGTCCACCATATCCACCCGTCCGGCCCCGAACCCGACCTCCGCCAACTGGCGCAGCATGTCTTCCGCCAGCGGCAGCATCAGTGCGGCATCCGTGCGCGTGACGCGCCGCTGTTCGGCCATGACCGGCATCAGGCGGCCCATCGTCTGCATATCCACCAACGCCTGCCGCACGACCGGATCAATCAGCATCAGACCCGTCAGCCCGGCATTGGACCCGTCGCGCAGGCCCAGCACCACCCAGCCGTCAGGCCCGTCCTCGATCATCTCTTCCACCTCGCACCTGTCCTCAACGATGTCGTGGACAGTGGCCGACAGCGACAACGCCTGGTCGGCTGCACGCGACACCGCACGCCGCATCAGCCGCAAGGGGGACGCAGGGTCCGCCACAGCGGCCGCAGGCGGTGCCTCAAGCCCCATTTTTCGGGCCAGAACGGGGTTCATAGCGGTCATGTTGCGGGGTCCGGAACGCTGCTCATGCTGCCATGACTAGGGCGCACATCTTACGATCCCATTAATGCGGCTATTGCGCCGCAAGGCTTTGCGCCTCCGGCAAGGTCACGCGAAACGCAGCCCCGCCCTGTGCCGGCACATAGGTCACATCGCCGCCCAATGTGCCCATGATCTGGCGGCAAATCGCAAGGCCAAGCCCCGCACCCCCCGCCTTGCCTTCGTCCTCAAGCCTTGAGAATTTCTCGAAAATCATCGACTGGCTTTCCGCCGGAATGCCCGGCCCGTTGTCAACAAAATCCACCACTCTGCGCCCGCCTAGCTGGCGCACGATGATCTTGAGCGTCGGGGTCTCGGCCACCGCATATTTTGCCGCATTGCTGATCAGGTTGATGAACACCTGCGCCAGTCGTTCGGTGTCGGTGTAAACCTCAACGGCCTCGTTGGGCCGCCTGCGCGAAATTGTCAGCGCGTCCTGATCCACGCCGGATGCCATCACCGCGCGGTCCAGAATATCCTCAAGCGTGCCGCTGCCCATGTTCAACTGAACCTGCCCGCTTTCCAGCACGCCCAGATCCAGCAAATCATCCAGCAGCCGTGTCAGACGGTTCGTTTCGTCATGAATGATGCCGGCAAAGCGTTTGCGGGCATCGTCCTCAACCTCTCCGTCCCGCAGAATGTCGGAAAACGACCGGATCGACGTCATGGGCGTGCGCAATTCATGGCTGATCTGGCTGAGAAACGCATCCTTTTGTATCGACACCGCTGTCAGCTTGTCGTTGGCCTCTTGCAGAGCGCGCGCGGTGCGCTCCTGTTCGGCGGATTTGGCCTCAAGCCGGTTGGAATATTCCATGATCTGCGCGGTTTCATCGGCCACCGCGATCAGGTCATCGACGCTGACCATCTGCCCCTCGGTCAACTGGCCGATCATGGCGTGGGCCGTTGCGGCCCCCACGGACCCGGACAATTCGCGTTCCAGCTTGCCGATAAATTCCGGCGTCACGTCCGGCAAAAATCCGGCCTTGCCCTGCGCCTGCGCCTCGGCCTGAAACAGCCCCTGCGCCTCCGCCCCGCCCAGGATGCGCTGCGCCATGACCAGCAGGTCTTCGGCCTGCGCGGCCGATTGCGACCATGTGCGCGCACCGCTGGAATAGTCGAAGACGTTGACGAATTGTGCGCCCTGCAGCCGCTCCAACGGGTTGGGGAAGGTCAGGATCGACACCACAACAAAGGCGCCGGTGTTCAGAAACATCGACCAGAACACCGCGTGGACCAGCGGGTCCATCCCCTCGATGCCAAAGAGCGCCAGTGGCCGCAACCAGCCGATGCCAAAGGGCCCCACATCAAACACTGCGCGGCTTAGCGCGGCATCCACGCCAAAGCTGGGCAGAAACTGCGTCCAGCCCCAGACCAGAAAGCCCACCGACAGGCCCGCCCCCGCGCCCCAACGGTTGGCCCCGCGCCAAACGACACCGCCCACCATGGCGGGCAACACCTGAATAACCCCCGCAAAGGACACCAAACCAATGGCCGCCAGCGCCGTACCGCCGCCCGACAGACGGAAGTAGATATAGCCAAGCGCCATGATCACCGCGATGGACACCCGCCGCGACACCACGACAACATCGCGCACATCGCCTGACACCATCGCCCCCGGCGTGCGGGAATTCAGCCAGCTGGGCACCACGATGTGGTTGCTGACCATCGTGGCCAGCGCCAGCGTCGCCACGATCACCATGGAGGTGGCCGATGAAAAGCCCCCCAGAAAGGCCAAGATCGCCAGCCCTTCGCGCCCCTGCATCAAGGGGAGCGTCACGACAAACAGATCGGGGTTGGCCCCTTCGGGCATTATGTCCAGCCCCACGACAGCAATCGGCACGACAAACAGGCTCATCAACAAAAGGTACGCCGGAAAGGCCCAGCCTGCCGTGCTCAGATGCCTTTCGTCCGAATTCTCGACCACCAGCACCTGAAACATGCGTGGCAGGCACAAGAACGCAGCACCCGATACAAAGATCAGCCCGACCCAGCGGCTGGGCTGCGGTGCCCATGTGGCCTGTGGCGAGGCGTCGATCAGCGCCAGTGTCGGGCCGATCCCCCCCGCGATGCCCCAAACCACGAAGACGCCGACAGCCAGCAGGGCCACCAGTTTCACCACTGATTCCACCGCAATGGCCAGCACGATCCCGTGGTGACGTTCGTTGGCGTCCAGATTGCGCGTGCCGAACAGCACCGTGAACACCGCCAGCCCGATGGCCACCCACATGGCAGCCCCGTTGAAATCGCTCGCCTCCCACACCTCACCGGACCCGGCGGCGAAGACGCCGATAGATTGGGTGACGGATTGCAGCTGCAAAGCAATGTAGGGGGTGGTGCCGACGATGGCCAAAACCGTGACCATGCCGCCCAGCACCGTGGATTTGCCAAACCGCGAGGAAATCAAATCCGCAATGGATGTCAGACGTTGGGACCGCCCGATGCGCACCAGTTTGCGCAACAGCCACCACCAGCCGATCATCACCAGCGTCGGCCCCAGATAGATCGTCAGAAACTCCAGCCCGGACCGCGCAGCATAGCCCACAGCACCGTAGAACGTCCACGCGGTGCAATAAATGCTCAGCGACAGGGTGTAGATCGACGACGACCGCAGCCAGCCCGATTGCCCCCGCGCGGCGCGCCGTTCGGCGTAGAACGCCACCAGAAACAGGAACACCACATAGCCAAGCGAGACGAGGACCAGCAGGTTGAACGAGATCATTCGCGCACCTGCCCCGTGCCATCCTCAGCCGCGCCGGTCCGCAGCACCCGACTGACGGCAAAAGCCAGCACCACAAGGACAAACCACAGCCCGAACAGATACAGCATCCCGTTGCTGGTCAGGCTCTGGCCTTCGCTGCCACGGGGCCACATCAGTGGCAGGACCATCATGATCGCCGCGAAAACAGGCAGGATGCGGGCGGCGTCGCGCATCCGGCGCTGGCGGTAGCTGGCCCTGTCCAGAAATTCGACCCGTTTGCCCGGACGCACGATGACTTCTGGGGTGGTTTGGTCGGCGTCGGGGCGGGTCACGACGGGGATGTCGCCAGTGCGCGCACGCTCTCCAGCACCTCGGCATTGGAAAAGGGTTTCGTCATGAACCGTGTGGCACCAAGGCTTGTGGCCATTTCACGATCCCGCGCCTGCCCGCGTGCGGTCAGCATCATCACCGGCACCTCGGCGGTGTCGGGGTCTGCCCGCAGGTCCCGCAGGATGTCATAGCCCGATCGGCCCGGCAGCATCACGTCAAGGATAATCAGTTCCGGCACGCCCTGACGCACTTTATCCATGGCGGTTTCGCCATCCGAATGGGTGTGCACAGTCCAGCCATCGCGCGACAGCAAATAACTGATCGCCTCGATGATATTCGGCTCATCCTCGATCAGAAGGACACGTCTGCCCATCGTCACTCCCCTCCCGTGGTGCAAATCCGCCCCCCTCTCCCAAAGGGGCGGCCTGAAAAGTATCGCCAAAGTCCGGCCCTAAGTCAAAGCCTGCCTTCACCCTGCGCCAGCAGGCTGGGATGACGGCGGCTGTCGCAGCTTACGACGGGACACAACCGGCAGCCCGGCCCGACCGTGCCCGCCCCGCCGTTGCCCTTGGCGGGGCGCACCAGCATCGTCGCGGCCACACGCGGCTCCCCCCCGAAAGACACCGGCCCCACAGGCCCCGCGATGGCAAAGCATTCAAAGGCCGTGCGCGCGGCACCGGGCATCCGCACGGTGCGTGCGATGGCGCGGCCCGGCTGGGTCAGCGCCTGATAAAGCGGCCACAACGGACACCCCGCCCCCGCCCGTGGCAGTCGAAAATCCAAGATCGGCTTTTGGAACGTCACCACCCCCGCGGCATCACAGACAGCCAGCCCCATGGGCGGGAGGCTGTCATTGCCGGTCTGGGGCGGCAAATGGGCCAGACGGCGCAACACGACCTCAAGAGGGACACCAAACCGCGCCGCCAGCCGCGCGGGATCACAGGCCAGCGCACGCGCGGCCTGCATGAACGGCCCCAACGGCAAAAGCGCGGCGTCCGCACCCGCCTGCTCCACCCACCCCGTCAAAATACCACGCACCGGCCCGTCCAGCCCCGCCATATCCGGCAGGTCCTGCGCCTCGGCCTCGGCCACGTAGTGCCCCCAGCCGGCCATCACCGCATCCGCGGCCTCAACCGGCGTGGGCAGGGCATCGCCACCGGCCTCGACCTCCATATCCAGAAACCCCAACAGCGCTTGTGAACTTTCGGCCAGCCGCGCCGAATCCGTGTCGATGTTGGCGTGAAACCGCGCCTGCCAGTCCGCGTCCAGATCAGGCGTTTCGGCAAGAATAGACGCGGTTGACCGGATCGCCGTCGCGGTTGAAATCACCTCGTGCAGGGATCCCGCAATCTGGCTGTCATGGGCCAACCGGTCGCTCAGCGCCTGCGTGCGCGCCTCAAGCTGGGCAATCCGTTCGGCCTGTGACGCCACCACCTTGGCCCATCCCGGAAAACGCGCGACCAATGCATCGGCCATCGCCCCGTCGGCCCCTGCCTGTGGAAAGGCCGCCGCAGCCGCCCGCAAAGGGGCCAGCACCGTCTCGTTTCCATCCTCGTCCAAAGCGGCCTCATCCACCTGCAACACCTGCGCCAATACAGCCGTAAGGTGCGACCCGATTCTGCGGCGGTTGTGTTCGATGAGGTTCAGATAGGATGCCGAAATGCCCGCCGCACGCGCCACGTCCGCCTGCCGCAGCCCCAAATCCATCCGTCTGCTGCGCAGTCGCGCCCCTGTTGTTCCCTGCCCTGACATTCACTTTTCCTTAAAGAAACGGCCCGCCGCCGCAGTGCGGTGTAAACTTCTTTACAAAATTCCGCGCCGCGCTGTCTACAAATTTACCAAAATACATTTGGAACCTCCGGCACCGTTGGAAAGTTGCTGCATCCCCCCTTTACTACGCTCACGCTATCAAATGCGTACGCGCACCACGGGCCAGGGAGGTCCCAGCGCAAACACTTAAGGGAGGACTATATGTCTAAATCTAACTTCACACGCCGCGGTGTCATCAAAACCGGTGCCGTCGGTGGTGCAGCCCTCGCGCTGCCACAGTACCTGCGCGCCGATGGCCATGCCGGTTTCACCAACGCCCCCGGCGACAGCGAGGTTGTTCTGGGCTTCAACGTGCCACAGACCGGCCCCTACGCGGACGAAGGCGCGGACGAACTGCGCGCCTATGAACTGGCGGTCGAGCACCTGAACGGTGGCGGCGACGGCGGCATGTTGAACACGTTCAGCTCCAAGGTTCTGGACGGCACAGGCATTCTGGGCCGTGAGGTCAAGTATGTGACCGGCGACACGCAGACAAAATCTGACGCCGCCCGCGCATCTGCCCGTTCCATGATCGAAAAAGACGGCGCCATCATGATCACAGGCGGTTCGTCCTCCGGTGTGGCTGTGGCTGTTCAGGCCCTGTGTCAGGAAGCCGGCGTCATCTTCATGGCTGGCCTCACGCACTCCAACGACACAACCGGTAAGGACCGCAAGGCCAACGGTTTCCGTCACTTCTTCAACTCCTACATGACCGGTGCGGCGCTTGCGCCCGTGTTGGCAGCGCAGTACGGCACCGACCGTAAGGCCTACCACCTGACCGCCGACTACAACTGGGGTTACACCACAGAAGAAGCGATCGTGTCCTCCACCGAGGCCATGGGCTGGGAAACTGTCAACACAGTGAAAACACCACTGACACAGACAGACTTCTCCTCCTACATCGCACCTGTTCTGAACTCCGGTGCCGACGTTCTGGTTCTGAACCACTACGGCGGAAACATGGTCAACTCTCTGACCAACGCGGTTCAGTTCGGTCTGCGCGAAGCACAGGCCAACGGCAAGAACTTCGAAATCGTTGTTCCACTGTACTCGCGCCTGATGGCACGTGGTGCGGGCGAAAACGTGAAGGGCATCTTCGGCTCCACAAACTGGCACTGGTCCCTGCAGGACGAAGGCTCTCAGGCGTTCGTGCGGTCCTTCGGCACCAAGTACGGCTTCCCGCCCTCTCAGGCGGCACACACGACCTACGTGCAGACGCTGCTGTATGCGGATGCGGTCACCCGTGCAGGCTCCTTCGCCCCATGTGCGGTGGCAGAAGCCCTCGAAGGCTACGAATTCGACGGTCTGGGCAACGGCAAGACGCTCTACCGTGCCGACGATCACCAGTGCTTCAAGGACGTGCTGGTTGTGAAGGGTAAAGAGAACCCGACATCCGAGTTCGACCTGCTTGAAATCGTGGAAGTCACACCTGTTGATCAGGTCATGTACGCCCCCGATCACCCACAGATGGGCGGCGCAGACGCCTCCCTGGGTGAGTGCAACAACGGCGCATAAGCCTGACACCGATAAGGGTGGCCCGAGGGTTCGGGCCACCCAACCCACACATCAAACACATCATCCGAGGCTTTACCGCGCTGGCGCGAACAGCCCCATAATACGCAACGATCAGAGGCACCCACCCCATGGACCAGATCATCGTTCAAATTCTCAACGGGCTTGATAAAGGCTCTGCCTATGCGCTGATCGCGCTTGGCCTTACCCTCATTTTCGGAACGCTTGGCGTTGTGAACTTCGCCCATGGTGCGCTGTTCATGATGGGTGCGTTTTGCGCCGTGATCCTGTCGCGCATCCTGTCGGCCTCCTACAAGGTTGTGGATGAAAGCCAGACGGATTTTCTGGGCAACCCGCTGCAGGTGGATGTTTTCTACGTCCAGCGGTGGTTCGGTGACGCCGCGGGTGCCACCATCATGGATTGGGCCGTGCCGCTGGCCATCCTGTTCTCGATCCCCGTGATGATCGGCATCGGGTTTGCGATGGAACGGGGCCTGATCAAGCACTTTTACAAACGTCCCCACGCCGACCAGATCCTTGTGACCTTCGGTCTGGCCATCGTTTTGCAGGAAATCATCAAGTATTTCTTCGGCGCGAACCCCATCCAGACCCCCGCCCCTGACGCATTCAAAGGGTCTTTGGATTTCGGTGTCTGGCTTGGATACGAAGCCAACGCGATCATGTACCCCTACTGGCGTCTGGTCTATTTCTTCTTCTCCGCCCTGATCATCGCCGGTGTCTTCGCCTTCCTGCAGTTCACCACCTTCGGGATGGTCGTGCGCGCCGGTATGGCCGACCGTGAAACCGTGGGCCTTCTGGGCATCGACATCGACAAGCGCTTTACCTTCATGTTCGGCCTTGCCGCCGCCGTGGCCGGTGTCGCCGGTGTGATGTACGCACCGATTGTGGCCCCGAACTACCACATGGGCATGGACTTTCTGGTCCTGAGCTTCGTGGTCGTCGTTGTGGGCGGCATGGGCTCCCTGCCCGGTGCTGTCGCTGCCGGCTTCCTTCTGGGGATCCTTGAAAGCTTTGCGTCCATGCCCGCTGTGGTCGACGTGCTGCCTGGCATCAACCAGATCATCATCTACCTTGTCGCAATCGTCATTTTGCTGACCCGCCCCCGTGGCCTGATGGGTCGCAAAGGCGTGATGGAGGATTAATCCAATGACCGACCAAACCAACCCATCCGTCACAACGGCAACCCCCACCGCGCGTCCGCGCGCGGCCTCGGGGGGGATGCTGGGCCTCACCAAGAAAGACAGCACGCTTATGCTGATCGTCTTTGCACTGGTGATGCTGGCCCCCTTCATCCTCAACCCCTTCCCCGAAGGGTCTGCGATGGCGCAGTTCAACGCGGGCTACCCCGACTTGATGCAGCGTTTCGTGATCTTCGGCATCTTTGCCATCGGGTTTAACATCCTCTTTGGCCTGACCGGCTACCTCAGCTTCGGCCACGCCGCCTTCCTGGGTGTGGGCAGCTATGCGGCGATCTGGTCGATGAAGCTGGTCACGCTCAATGTGATCCCCGGCATCGTCATGGCGATTGTCATTGCAGGGGCGTTCACACTGGTGGTGGGCTTTATCTCGCTGCGCCGCTCGGGCATCTACTTTTCGATCCTGACACTGGCCTTCGCGCAGATGTCCTACGCGCTGGCCTATTCCGTGCTGACCCCGATCACCGGCGGTGAGACGGGCCTGCAGATCAAGAACACCGACAGCCCCCTCTTTGGTGGCCCGACCGATGGCAGCATCGGGCGTGCGAACCTTTTCGGGGCCGAAATGGGCAATTCCTACGAACTGGCCGTGGGCAGCTGGCTGTTCACCTTCAACCTTGGCTACTACATCGCAGGTGTCGCCCTTCTGGTGGCCTTCTACCTCAGCATCCGCATCTTCCGCAGCCCCTTCGGGATCATGTTGCGTGCGGTGAAATCGAACCAGCAACGCATGAACTACACCGGCCTTACGCCCAAGCGCTACACGCTGTCGGCCTTCGTGATCTCCGGCATGTATGCGGGTCTGGCCGGTGGTCTGATGGTCGCCATGGACACCCAAGTGGGGCCGGAACGCATGTTCTGGACCGCCTCCGGTGAGGTCGTGATCATGACAATCCTCGGCGGTGCCGGCACCCTGATGGGTCCGATCCTTGGCGCGGGTTTCATCAAATACATGGAAAACATCGTCTCCAAGATCAACAAGGACATCCTGCACGAATGGTTCGCCTTCCTGCCGGACGGGGCCGAGGACGTGATGGTGTCGATCGTCTATCCGTTCATCGGCAAAGGCTGGCACCTGACGCTGGGCATCCTGTTCATGCTGGTCGTGATCTTCCTGCCCGGTGGCCTCGTCGAAGGTGGCCAGCGCATCGCCAACAAATTCCGCCGCAACAAGACCGACGGATAAGGAGAAACATCATGGGAATCCTCACAGTAAAAGGCGTCAACAAGCGCTTCGGCGGTCTGCAGGCCTTGGGCGACGTGAACCTCGATGTGGCAGAAAACACCTGCCACGCCATCATCGGCCCCAACGGGGCTGGCAAATCCACCCTGCTGAACGTGCTGGTGGGCAAACTGATCCCCGACAGCGGATCGGTGGTCTTTGACGGGCAATCCGTGCTGGGCCGCCAGCCGCACGAGATCAACCAGATGGGCATCAGCCGCGTGTTCCAGACACCGGAAATCTTTGCTGATCTGACGGTCATGGAAAACATGCTGATCCCGTGTTTTGCCAAACGCGACGGTGCCTTCCGGATGCACGCCATCCAGTCGACCCGACACGAGGGCGACATGATCGAAAAGGCGGAAAGCATGCTCGATGAGGTGGGCATGTTGGACAAACGGGACATGACGGCGTCATCCATGTCGCGCGGCGACAAACGGCGTCTGGAAATGGCCATGTGTCTGGTTCAGGACCCGCGCCTGTTGCTGCTTGATGAACCGACCGCCGGCATGGCCCGCGCGGATACGGAAAACACCATTGAGCTGCTCAAAACCATCCGTCGCGAACGGGGCATCACCATGGCGATCATCGAACACGACATGAACGTCGTGTTCTCCTTGGCCGAACGCATCACCGTTCTGGCCCAAGGCACGCCGCTGGTGGAAGACACCCCCGACAACATCAAAGGCCACCCCAAAGTGCGCGAAGCCTACTTGGGCGAAGCACAGGTCTAACCGGGCAGGGTTTCGAAAGAAACTCTGTCCCCACAAAGCCCCCACACGGCTTTGGCCCCCGATCAAGGAACCGACATGACACACGTTGAAGAACTCCGCCCCGAAGGCAAATTCGACAAAAACCGCAACATGGCAGGCACCTCCGCCAAATTCCTCTCTGTCTGGGATATTGAGGCCTATTACGGCGAAAGCTACATCGTCCAAGGCGTCAGCTTTGACATCCATGAGGGTGAAATCCTCGCCCTTCTGGGGCGCAACGGGGCGGGCAAAACCTCCACCCTGCGGACGATCGCGCGGATGGATGACCCCGAACTCAAGCACGGTGAAATCTGGCTGGATCACCAGCCCCTGCACGACATGCGCGCCCATCAGGCCGCACAGGCGGGCATTCAACTGGTGCCCGAAGACCGCTCGATCATTCCTGGATTGACGGTTGAGGAAAACCTGAAACTCGCCCAGATCGCCCCACCCAAAGGCTGGTCCATCGACCGCGTTTATGACCTGTTCCCGCGTCTGCGCGAACGGCGCAATCAGGAAGGTGTGACGTTGTCGGGGGGCGAGCAGCAGATGTTGTCCATCGCCCGTGCACTGTGCCGCGACATCAAGGTTCTGTTGCTTGATGAACCTTACGAAGGTCTCGCCCCTGTCATCGTGCAGGAAATCGCCAAAACGCTGGAACTGATCCGCGAACAGGGCATCACCACGGTGATCGTAGAACAAAACGCGGTGGCCGCGTTGAAACTGGCCGACCGCGCTGTGATCCTCGACATTGGTAAGGTGGTCTACGACGGCTCTGCGCAAGAAGTCCTCGAAGACGAAGCCCTGCGCGCCAAGTATCTGGCGATCTGATCCGGCCACAAGAGTGCGCCAACACATCTGATCACGGGCGGCCCGCAATGGGCCGCCCCCTGCCCCCAAGTCAAAGCACGAGGACCCCATGTCCAACACATACCCCCCCACCGCCGAACAAGCCAAACGCGCCCACGCGGATGCCGAAACCTATGCCGAAATGTACGCCCATTCGATCAGTGACCCAGAAGGGTTCTGGGCCGAACAGGGCAAACGCGTTGACTGGATCAAGCCCTACACCAAGGTCAAAAACACCTCATTCCAGCCGGGCAACATCGACATCAAATGGTTCGAAGACGGCACGCTGAACGTCTCCGCGAACTGCGTGGATCGTCACGTGGAAACCCGTGGCGATCAAACGGCGATCATCTGGGAACCCGATGATCCCAAAGACGACGCCCTGCACATCACCTACCGCGAATTGCAGGGGCACGTCTGCCGGATGGCCAATGTGCTGCAGGAACTGGGCGTGACCAAAGGCGACCGCGTCGTCCTCTATATGCCGATGATCCCCGAGGCCGCCTATGCCATGCTGGCCTGCACGCGCATCGGCGCTGTGCACTCCATTGTGTTCGCAGGATTTTCCCCCGATGCTTTGGGCGCACGCATCAACGGTTGTGACGCCAAGGTCGTCATCACCGCCGACTACGCCCCCCGTGGGGGTCGCGCCACGCCGCTGAAATCCAACACCGATGCCGCCCTGCTGCACTGCAAGGACAGCGTCAAATGTCTGGTCGTGAAGCGCACCGGTGGCCAGACCACATGGACCGACCGCGATTACAGCTACAACGACATGGTGCTTGAGGCCGACGATTACCAAAAGCCCGAAGAAATGAACGCCGAGGACCCGTTGTTCATCCTCTACACCTCAGGCTCCACAGGTCAGCCCAAGGGCGTCGTGCACACCACGGGCGGCTATCTGGTCTATGCCTCCATGACCCATCAATACACCTTTGATTACCACGACGGCGACGTCTTCTGGTGTACGGCGGATGTGGGCTGGGTCACCGGCCACAGCTACATTGTCTACGGGCCACTGGCCAACGGTGCCACCACGATCATGTTCGAAGGCGTGCCCACCTACCCCGACGCGGGCCGCTTCTGGGAGGTCTGCGCCAAACACAAGGTCAATCAGTTCTACACCGCCCCCACGGCCATCCGCGCGCTCATGGGGGCTGGCGATGATTATGTCAAAGGCCACGATCTGAGCGATCTGCGCCTGCTGGGGTCCGTGGGGGAACCGATCAACCCCGAAGCCTGGACATGGTACTACAACGTCGTGGGCGGCGGACGCTGCCCCATCGTCGATACCTTCTGGCAGACCGAAACCGGCGGTCACATGCTGACCCCCCTGCCCGGTGCCACGACCCTGAAACCGGGTGCGGCGCAAACACCGTTTTTCGGCGTCAAACCCGTGGTGCTGGACCCGCAATCGGGCGAGGAAATTCACGGCAACGACGTGGAGGGTGTTCTTTGCATGGGCGACAGCTGGCCCGGCCAGATGCGCACCGTCTGGGGCGATCATGAACGGTTCGAAAAAACCTATTTCGGGGATTATGCCGGGTATTACTTCTCCGGTGATGGCTGCAAACGGGATGCAGACGGGGATTACTGGGTGACGGGCCGGGTTGACGACGTCATCAACGTCTCCGGCCACCGCATGGGCACCGCAGAAGTCGAATCCGCCCTCGTGGCCCACGCGAAAGTGGCCGAATCTGCCGTGGTGGGCTATCCGCACGACATCAAGGGTCAGGGCATCTATGCCTATGTCACCTTAATGAATGGTGAAGACCCGACAGAAGAGTTGCGCAAGGAACTGGAAACCTGGGTCCGCACCGAAATCGGCCCCATCGCCAAGCCTGACCTGATCCAATGGGCGCCGGGCCTGCCCAAAACACGGTCCGGCAAGATCATGCGCCGCATTCTGCGCAAGATTGCCGAGGATGATTTCGGCGCATTGGGCGACACCTCGACCCTTGCCGATCCCTCGGTGGTGGACGATCTGATTGAAAACCGCATGAACCGGACGGATTGACCGAAAACACATCAGAATCGCGCGGGTGACCCTGACCCGTGCGGTTTTGACGTGTCTGTTTACCGGTTGTTAGGTTTTAGGTGATCGAATGCACCGGTGGGGGCTCCTGATGTTGATGGAGCTGTACATGGATATTCCTTCACTTTTCCCCGCGCCACCGGCGCAGGGTGACGCCGCACCTCCGCCTGCCAAACCCGACGGTCGGGCTGTGGCCGATGCTGTGGCCACCAAAGATGCGCCCCGCCCCGACGTACCGCTGCCGCTGCCTGCAACACCTGCGCAGGTCGGCATCGTCAGCGCCGTGGCCCTCGCCGCTGATCCTGCCCCCGTGACAACCGTCATATCGGACACCGGCGTCAGTGAACGCACCCTCAAACCCTACGGCATTTTCATGTTGCCCGACGGGGCCGATCCCTCCGATCCGCAGCCGCCCCGTACTGACCCCGACACGCCTGCCGTGTAACGCCACGTCATTTTCCGGCCCTCTCGCGCTTTTCTCCACCGCGACCATGGTGTAAGCGTGTCAAAGCCCCACCCCGGTGCGGGCCATGCCACGCAGAAAGACAGGCAAAAGGCCGAGGGAACAATGACCAAAAAAACACCTCACGACTCCGATGTCACATTCATTCAGGCGCTCGCGGAATTGCTGCGCGAAAACGATCTGACCGAACTTCAGGTCAAACGCGACTACGGCGAGAACGACAGCCTCAACGTGCGTGTCAGTCGCCAGCAGGCCCAGCAGGTCGTGACGCAGGCGGCCCCGGCCGCCGCACCTGCAGCGGCCCCCGCCCCCGCAGCAGCCCCCGCCACGCCCGCGCCTGCCACCGATGCAGACCCCGCCAGCCTGCCCGGCGCGGTCACCTCGCCCATGGTCGGCACAATCTATCTGTCCCCTGAACCGGGGGCTGCCAATTTCGTCAAGGTCGGCGACAGTGTCTCCGAAGGGGATACCCTGCTGATCATCGAAGCGATGAAAACCATGAACCACATTCCCGCGCCGAAATCCGGCACGGTAAAGCGACTGTTGGTCGAAGACGGCGCGCCGGTTGAATTCGGCGCCCCCTTGATGGTCGTCGAGTAAGGTTCAGATATGTTTGACAAAATCCTCATCGCGAACCGTGGGGAAATCGCGCTGCGCGTGATCCGTGCGTGCCGCGAAATGGGCATCGGGTCCGTCGCGGTCCATTCCACCGCCGACGCGGACGCCATGCATGTGCGCATGGCCGACGAAAGCGTGTGCATCGGCCCGCCCGCCTCGCCCTCCAGCTACCTCAGCTTTCCGGCGATCATCTCCGCCTGCGAAATCACCGGCGCACAGGCGATCCATCCCGGCTACGGGTTCCTGAGCGAAAACGCGCAATTCGTGCAGATCGTCGAAGACCACGGCCTGACGTTCATCGGCCCCACCGCCGAACACATCCGCGTCATGGGCGACAAGATCACCGCGAAAGACACGATGAAGGAACTGGGCGTGCCCTGCGTTCCCGGCTCGGACGGGGGGGTCGACACGCTTGAGGACGCCCTGAAAATCGGTGAGGAGTTCGGCTATCCGGTCATCATCAAGGCCACAGCCGGTGGCGGCGGCAAGGGCATGAAAGTCGCCAATTCCGCCGAGGAAATGAAATCCGCCTTCCAGACGGCCCGTGCCGAAGGCAAGGCCAACTTCGGCAATCCCGACGTCTACATCGAAAAATACCTGACCACGCCGCGCCACATCGAAATTCAGGTGTTCGGCGATGGCAAAGGCAATGCGGTGCATCTGGGCGAACGGGATTGCTCCCTCCAGCGGCGCCACCAAAAGGTCTTCGAAGAGGCCCCCGGCCCCGCCATCAGCGCTGAGGAACGCGCCGCCATCGGCAAGGTTTGCGCCGACGCCTGCGCGCGCATCAACTACATCGGCGCGGGCACCATCGAATTTCTGTATGAAAACGGTGAGTTCTATTTCATCGAAATGAACACCCGCCTGCAGGTGGAACACCCCGTCACCGAAGCCATCTTTGGCCAGGACCTGGTGCGCGAACAAATCCGTGTGGCCGCCGGCCTGCCCATGTCTTTCACCCAAGACGATTTGCAGATCAACGGTCACGCAATCGAGGTCCGGATCAATGCGGAAAAGCTTCCCAATTTTTCGCCCTGTCCGGGGAAAATCACGCAATTTCATGCACCTGGCGGTCTTGGCGTGCGCATGGACTCCGCGCTTTATGACGGCTATTCCATCCCGCCCTACTACGACAGCCTGATCGGCAAACTGATCGTGCATGGCCGTGACCGTCCCGAAGCCTTGGCCCGTCTGGCCCGTGCCTTGGGGGAATTGATCGTTGACGGCGTCGACACCACTGTCCCCCTCTTTCATGCGCTTCTGCAGGAAGAGGCCGTGTTGTCAGGCAACTACAACATCCACTGGCTGGAACACTGGCTTGAGGACAACCTTCAAACCTGAGGGACATGGACCCGTCGGAGGACGCACCCGAACGGCGCACCTTTGGCTTTTGGTGCGCCGATCATGCCCGTCCCGTGCGTCATCGCCAGGGGTCCGGCGTCCGGTCACTCTCCAGCCGGGGGGGGCGTCACATCCTTGCGCGCCAATATCCGCAACACGGACACACCGACATCTTGGACATACGGCAAATCCGGAATAAAACCGGAACAGGCCGTAGCGGCTTCCGCCCCCGCCGCACCGTTCGGGGCGGATGACGGTGCTGCGAAGCCGGAGATGACAAAGGATATCGGGCGTGACCATCCAGCTTACCGCCGACATGCTGCTGTCCGCCTATGCCGGCGGCATCTTTCCGATGGCCGAACACCGCGGCGACGATACGCTGTTCTGGGTCGATCCGCGCCTGCGCGGGGTCATTCCCTTGGACGGGTTCCACATGTCTCGATCCTTGCGCAAGACCATCCGGTCGGGGCGCTTCTCAATCTCGTATGACCGCGATTTTGCCGCTGTGGTGCAGGGCTGTGCGGACCGCGAGGAAACATGGATCAACGCCATGCTGACCGACCTCTACGGCCAGCTGCATCTGGCCCGCATGGCGCGCTCGATTGAGGTATGGGACGGGGCCGATCTGGTCGGCGGCGTCTTTGGCATCACCTTGGGCGGGGCGTTTTTCGGCGAAAGCATGTTCAGCCGCAGGCCCGATGCGTCCAAAGTCGCACTGGCCTATCTGGTCGACCGGTTGCGCGCTGGGGGCTTCGCGCTCTTTGACACGCAGTTCATCACGCCCCATCTGGCCAGCCTCGGTGCGGTGGAAATTCCCCGCGCCGACTACCGCAAACATCTGACCGCCGCCTTGTCTCTTGATGCGCATTTTGACCGGCAAGATGCCGTGCCCGACCCCTATTCGCTGCTACAGCGCAACGCCCAGACATCATAACGCGGATGGTCCAGCGCGTTCAGCGCCGGGGCCGATGCAATCATCCAGCCGCGAAACACCGGATCGGCCTCGTTGTTGTAAACGATGGTCAACAGCGTAAAGGCGTCACCCGACCGGTTGCCTGATGGATACCGGCATTCGGACATCGTGATATCCATCAATCCGAAGGCCTGTGTCTCTCCGCTGCGAAAGGTCAGATCGTCCGTCCGGCCGGTGATCTTGTCAAGGATACGCAACGTTCCACCGGGGGCGCTTGTGGCCTCCTGCGCGGTCGCGGGCAGGCCAAGACCCAGCAATGCAAAGACGGCGGCCCGTGTCAGAAATCTCATGTGTCGTCCCGTCCCACAAATGTCATCAACAGCTGGATCAGGCTGACCGCGCCTTGCGTGTCCTCGATCACGGCGCCGTCCGCATACATCTCGAACGACCCGCCGGGCACGATCTCGACAAAGGTGCCGCCCAGCAACCCTTCCGACGCCACGACAGCTGCACTGTCATCGGGGATCGGCACGCCCTCTTCAATAGCGAAAACAGCCTCCGCCCGGTAGCTGTCGGTGTTCAGCGACAAACCGCTGACGGTGCCGATGGACACGCCAGCCATGCGGATGTCCGTGCCCACGGTGACCCCTTCGGCGGATCGGAAATTGGCCCGCAACTCCTGCCCGACCGGTCCGCCACCAAGGCCCGCGGCCCCCACGAGCACCCACAAAAAGCCCAAAGCCGCCGCGCAAACGACGGCCCCGACAATGACCTCTGTGGCGTTTTCGCGCATCGGTTATTCCGGGCTCCATGCCTCGTAATCGCTGCGCGGGGACGGGTCCGGTTTGCGGATGGATCCTTTGGGCGCATAGGCCTGCGCGGTGCCGGTCAGGTTCGGCAGGTGCGGCTTTTCCCAAGGTTTGTTGGGCACAGTCTCCTCGGACGGGAGTTCATCCCACGTATGATGCAGCCAGCCATGCCACTCGGGGCTCACGCGGCTGCCCTCAACCTCACCGTTGAAAATCACCCACCGGCGGCTCTCGTCAGCGTTGGTGTAATAGACGTTGCCCGCCTCATCCTCACCAACCTTCTTGCCCTTGCGCCATGTCCACAGCTGCGTGCCGATGGTCTGGTGGTCCCACCAGACAAAAATTCGTTTGATAAAATTCCCGACACCCATGTGAACGGCTCCCTTTGGCTTGGGGCTTACATGCCCGATTGCGCCCCAAAGGTCCAGAGGATCGAACCGGTGGGCAGGCCCAAAAGCCCCGAATTTTCCTCAGCCCTGCGGCACGCGCGCGGTCACCTCAATTTCGATCTTCATCGCCTCTTCCTGCAAATCCGCCACCAGCATTGTCGCCGCAGGTCGGGCCTTTGCGAAAACGGTACTGGTGATGGGCCAGCATTTCGGCCAGTCGGCCTTGTCGGGCAGGATATAGGTGACCCGCACGACATCATCCAGCGTCGCGCCCGCCTCCGCCAGCGCCCGCGCGATCGTATCGAACGTGTTGCGGCATTGGTCTTCGACCGCCTCGGGCATGGTCATGGTCGCGTAATCATAGCCTGTCGTGCCCGCCACAAAGACCCAACCGTCCGCCACAACCGCGCGGCTGTAGCCGATGTTCGCCTCAAACGGGCTGCCGGTGCGGATGTGTTTCACGGTCATGTCGTTCCCTCGAAAAATGTCAGACGGTTGCCGAAAGGGTCAGTCAACGTCAGGTCCCGTTCGCCCCAGGTCTGGTCCTGCGGGGGGCCGGGGTTGAGCGCGCCATAGGGGCGCGTCATCAGGTCATCGTAAAATCCGTCTAGGTCTGCACAGGCGATCCGCACCCGCGTGCCCGGCGTCGTGTCGCCGTGGTGTTCGGTCAGATGCAGGTCCAGCCCGTCACGGCGCAGCCCAAGGTACAGCGGCATCTGCGGCCCGAACCGGTGTTCAAACACCACTACAAAACCCAGCCATTCTACATAGAATGCCCGCGCTTTGGCTTCGTCGAAGCTGCGTAAAATAGGGGTGGCGGGGCCAAGCATATCTGCCCCCGCCCCGGCCTTAACCCGCCGTCGCGGGCTCGGCCTCTTTCTTGCTTTCGTCGTGGATCATCAGCGGGCTGGCGTCGGGGCCGACAGCCTCTTCATTCACGACCACCTCGGTCACCGTATCCATGCCCGGCAGGTCAAACATCGTGTCCAGCAGGATGTCTTCCATGATGGACCGCAGACCCCGTGCACCTGTCTTGCGTTCGATCGCGCGCTTGGCAATCGCCGTCAGCGCGTCATCGGTGAAGGTCAGCGTCACGGTTTCCAGCTCGAACAGACGCTGGTACTGTTTGACCAGCGCGTTCTTGGGCTTGCTGAGGATCGTGACAAGCGCGTCTTCATCCAGATCTTCAAGCGTCGCGATCACCGGCAAGCGCCCCACGAATTCCGGGATCAGGCCGAACTTCAACAGGTCCTCGGGTTCCAGATCGGTGAAAATCTCACCCACGCCGCGGTCATCAGGGCCGCGCACTTCGGCGCCAAAGCCCATGCCCGCACCTTTGCCACGTTGCGCAATGATCTTATCAAGGCCCGCAAAGGCCCCGCCGCAGATGAACAAAATATTCGTCGTGTCCACCTGCAGGAATTCCTGCTGCGGATGTTTGCGTCCGCCTTGCGGCGGTACGGAGGCAACTGTGCCTTCCATGATCTTCAGCAGGGCCTGCTGCACGCCTTCGCCCGACACATCGCGGGTGATCGACGGATTGTCGGACTTGCGCGTGATCTTGTCGACCTCGTCAATATAGACGATGCCGCGCTGCGCGCGTTCCACGTTGTATTCGGACGCCTGCAACAGTTTGAGGATGATGTTCTCAACATCCTCGCCCACGTAGCCGGCTTCGGTCAGGGTCGTCGCATCGGCCATGGTGAACGGCACGTCCAGAATGCGCGCCAAAGTCTGCGCCAAAAGCGTCTTGCCGCACCCCGTGGGGCCGATCAGCATGATGTTGGATTTCGCCAGTTCAATATCGGATTTCTCGGCGTGGTTCAGACGTTTGTAGTGGTTGTGCACCGCCACCGACAGCACCCGTTTCGCATGGGCCTGACCGATCACGTAATCATCCAGCACGCCGCAAATCTCCAGCGGTGTTGGCACCCCTTCGGAGGCTTTCAGCCCGGCTGATTTCGTCTCCTCGCGGATGATATCCATGCACAATTCGACACATTCATCGCAAATGAACACGGTCGGGCCCGCAATCAGTTTGCGCACCTCATGCTGAGATTTGCCGCAAAAGCTGCAATAGAGGGTATTCTTGCTGTCGCCGCCAGACGTCGTCGCCATGTCGTCATTCCCTTGGTCGACCCATCAAGATGTTGGGTCCGTAAATGTGTTCCGGGCTGGTTGGGGTCTACCCTAAGCCAGCCCGAAATGGTCCACAACGTCAAAAACGCAGCGCGGACCTATGCGTCGTCTTCAAGTTTGCCGCGGCTTTCGACGATCTCGTCGATGTGGCCCCAGTCCTTGGCTTCTTCCGGTGTCATCCACTTATCGCGGTCGAGGGCCTTTTCGACCTCTTTCTTGGCCTGCCCTGTGTGCTTCATGTACAATTTGTACATCCGCTCACGGGTTTGTTCGATGTGGTTGGCGCGGATCAGGATGTCCGACGCCATGCCCTGTGCGCCGCCGGAGGGCTGGTGCACCATCACTTCGGAGTTGGGCAGTGCAAACCGCATCCCCTTTTCACCACCCACCGCGATGACGGAGCCCATGGAGGCCGCCATGCCACAAATCAGCGTGCTGACCTTGGGGCGGATGTATTGCATGGTGTCATAAATGCTCATCCCCGAATGAACAGCGCCGCCTGGGCTGTTGATATACATGGAGATTTCCTTTTTCGGGTTCTCCGCCTCAAGGTGCAAAAGCTGCGCCACGATCAGCTGGCTCATGCCGTCGTGGATCGGGCCGTTGACGAAAACGATGCGTTCCTTCAGCAGGCGGCTGAAGATATCGTAGGCCCTCTCACCGCGGGACGTCTGTTCGACGACCATCGGCACAAGGTTCATATAAGTCTCAACAGGATCATTCATTGGGTCTGCCTCAGGGATTCAGGGACGCATTCCGCGCCCGTCTACAGGGTATATGTTACCCAAACCTTAGTGGGGGCTGCAGGGGGCTTCAAGGGCACCATTTTGCCCAAAGCCACGAGGATCGGTTTCTATATAAAGGGTCGCCTTGATCCGGTTTCAACCACCCCTAGCTTGCACCATATGACATTCATCCCCTCCAGACAGGCGGCGCTTGCGCGTCTGACAGCCTTCACCCCGCGAATGGGGCGCGACTATGCGTCCCAGCGCAACTATGACCGGCCCGGCCATGACGATGTGTCGCGGCTGTCGCCCTATTTGCGTCACCGGATGATCACGGAGGATGAGGTGCTGCGCGCCTGCCTTGGCACCCATTCCCCTTCGGCTGCACAAAAGTTCGTACAGGAGGTCTACTGGCGCACCTATTGGAAAGGCTGGCTGGAACACCGCCCGTCGGTCTGGACGCAGTACCGCGCGGGGCTGACACAGGCGCTCAATGATGTGCAGACCCAATCGGGACTGCGCGCGGAATGGGAGGCCGCCTGCGCGGGCGACACCGGCATCGACTGTTTCGACCACTGGGCGCGCGAACTGGTGGACACGGGCTATCTGCACAACCACGCACGGATGTGGTTCGCCTCGATCTGGATGTTCACCCTGCGTCTGCCATGGGAATTGGGCGCGGATTTCTTTCTGCGGCACCTGCTGGACGGCGATCCCGCGTCCAATACGTTGGGATGGCGCTGGGTCGGCGGGATGCAGACCGTGGGCAAAACCTATCTGGCACGACCGTCCAACATCTCGCGGTACACCGAAGGGCGGTTCAAACCCGAGGGCCTTGCCGCTTTTGCGCCCCCGCTTGACGGGTATCCCAATCCCGACCGCAGCCCCCTGCCCACCTCTGATCCGCTGCCAAAGGGCCCGGTTGCCGTTCTGGTCACCGAAGACGACATGACGCCGGACTGGCTGCTGGATCAACTCGATGTATCACAGATTGCCTATTTCGACGGCACCGCCCACCGCAGCCCCCTTCATACAGGCGCAAAGCTGTCGGCGTTCATGGCGGGCGCGAAAGACGATCTGCTGGCCCGGATCGGGACGGTGACCGTGCTGGACACCGCCGATGACGTCGCGAACTGGGCGAAAGATCACGATGCTGTGGCCATGTCCTACCCGCCTGTCGGCGGCACCGCTGACGTGCTGCCGGACGGCATTGCCAAAATCCTGCGTCCCTATGATGCGCGGGCGTGGCCCCATGCCACCGCAGGGTTCTTCAAGTTCAAGGACAAGATCCCCAAACTGCTGGGTGCCTATGACGACCAGCCGGAGATGCTTTGACACTCGGAAAATTCCGCATGCATCCCGAATGAAAAGGCGCCCCGCAGGGCGCCTTTTGCATCACTTCAAGAGGTTCGGCACAATCGTCACGATACTGGGGAAGAACGCCAGGATCGCCAGACCCACCACCTGGATCAGCACGAAGGGTGCCACCCCGCGGTAGATGTCGCCTGTCGTGACCTCCTTGGGGGCCACCCCGCGCAGATAGAACAGCGCAAAGCCAAAGGGCGGCGTGAGGAACGACGTCTGCAGGTTCACCGCGATCATGATGGTCACCCATTTGGGATCAAACGTGCCGCCATAGATGACGGGGCCGACAATGGGCACCACGATGTAGATGATCTCAAGGAAGTCCAACACGAAGCCCAGCACAAAGAGCACCAGCATCACGATCAGGAACACCGTCCATTCCTGATCGAACGACCGCAGGAACTGCTGGATGTAATGTTCGCCGCCAAAGGAGATGACCACGAGGTTCAACAGCTGCGACCCGATCAGGATGGTGAACACCATCGACGTCACCTTCGCCGTCTCGCGCACCACCGGTGTCAGCACCCCGCCCAGCCACAACACGGCGCAGGCATAGGCCAGACCGAACATGGAAAACAGGAACATCGAGAAGGCAAAGAAGAACGCAAGGTAGTCTTCGAACGCGACCTCTTCCTGTCCGATCCGCATGTCGAAGTTTACACCCACGACCAGCATCAGCCCGACAGCCGCCGTGGCCAGCAGGATGATCTTGCCCGACTTTTCCTGATCCGCCAGCTTGCGGTACGCCGCCAGCATGATGGCACCGCCAGCGCCCAAGGCCGCAGCCGGCGTCGGGTTGGTGATCCCGCCAAGGATCGACCCCAGCACCGCGACAATCAGAACCAGCGGTGGGAAGACCACGCGCAACAGATCGTTCTTGGCCAGCCGCGCCAGCGCAAAGCGCATGGACCACATGACCAGCAACAGCGGCAGAATGATGATCAACGTCGTCACACCGGGCGATGTCAGCGGCGAAATCAGCACGATATCGGCCAGCAACAACAGCACCACACCGGCCCCGCCCACAATCAGGGGCAACGGATTGGCCGAGGGCGACACGCCCCGCGCAATCACCAGAACCAGTGCAATCAGCAGCGCCAGAATACCGATGCCGGTGCCGATCACGGGCGCATCCGCCACCTTCTGGGCCACGGCCTCTGCACGTTCCTCATCACTCAGCGCGCGGGCCTGTTCGACCCCGCCTGCGTCATTGATCGTCGCCTGTTCGGCAAGCGCGGCATTCCACGCCTCATCTCCGTGCAACTCCTGCATGGAGGCCGCACATTCCGGCGACACATTGGTGCGCAAGCTGGCCGTCTGGCCTGCATCGGTAAAGCTGTCGACGATGACAGACTGGCTGCCCACCACGCCGAGGTTCATCAAGAACACCAGCAAGATGATCAGACCGCCGGGCACGGCGAGGAACCATGTCAGCCCTTCGTTGCGGGTGATGACTTCGGAGTTTGTGGACCCCATTTCAACCGCAGGCGCCTTGGCCGGGTTCAGCAGGGCAAAGCCAAAGGCATAGGCCGCATAAAGAAACGCCAGCATGATGCCCGGCAACAGCGCCGCCTGGAACAACGTGCCCACAGACACCACCGCAGGTTCCCCCAGATAGGTCAGCGCGTCGGAACAGCCCGCAAGCTGCGCACGTTCCTCTTGTGCGGCGGAATACAAATCCCCCGCCAGCGTGCCCAACAGCACGATGACGATGGACGGCGGGATGATCTGCCCCAATGTGCCAGACGCCGCAATGACGCCCGTGGCCAGTTCCTTGGAATAGCCCGCCCGCAACATGGTGGGCAGCGACAGCAGCCCCATGGTTACAACAGTCGCACCCACGATCCCTGTGGAGGCCGCCAAGAACGCACCCACAACCACAACCGACACGGCCAGACCGCCCGGCAATCCGCCAAAGACGCGGCTCATGGTGGTCAGCAAGTCGTCCGCGATCTTGGACCGTTCCAGCGTGATCCCCATCAGCACGAACATCAGCACCGCCAACAAAGTCTCGATCGACTGACCGGCCAGCACCCGTTCGTTCATGCGGTTCACGACGAAGGACACATTGCGATCCAGCGCGGTTTCCCAGCCGCCCACAAAGACATGTTCGGCGATGCGCGGCAGATCGGGGTATCGGAAGACCGATATGGTGTCCGGCCTGATCCCTTCGGCAATCAGGGCAGCATATTCCGCTGTCCCCGTGTCAATCGCCTGATGGATCAGATAGCCGCCCGAATCCAGGGCTGCGATGATCGCAAAGGAAATGACCGCCGATCCGCCAATGGCAAAGGCCACCGGAAAGCCCGACAAGATACCTGCGAACAAACACAGGAAAACGATGATGAGGCCAATTTCTACGCCATCAAGTCCGAAGAGCATCAGTGCGTCCCCTCATAAGCTTCTTCACCCTCTCCGAGGGAATCTTTGTCCAGGTATTTGCCCGCACTCTCTTCGCCCTCGACCAGTTCCAGATAGGACCGGTAGAAAAAGGCTATGGCCTGCAACAGCACCAGCGCGGTGAAGGCCACCAGCAGGATCTTGAACAGGAAATAGGCGTTGAACCCGTTCGGGCTGAACCCGATGGTTTCCACATTCCAGCGCAGCGCGCGCGCCTTGGTGATCAACCGGTCCAGACTGTCTGACGCCGATGGCTTCGGCACCACCAGATGCCGCCACAGGAAGTACCAGCCGTACATCCAGGTCAGGATCGCCGCAGGCACCATAAAGATGATGGAGCCCACCATGTCGATGATCCGCTTGGTGCGGTGGCTGACGGCGGAATAGATCAGATCGACCCGCACATGACCGCCCTGCACAAAGGTGTAGGTCACACACATGCACACGATCATGGCGTTATACAGCTTCAGGCTTTCCGCCCACCACGACACATCAAAGGTCGTGACCATCCCGAACCCGAAGCTGATCTCGGACACGGCAAAAACGCGCTGCATAAAGATGATGATGATCTGGATCGCCACCATGATCAGACCGGCCCAGGCAAAGGTACGGCCGACGGAATTCGCAATCGCCTCGAACACCCGCACGCAGCCCCACATGAAGGGGCGGTAGGCAAAGGCGATCACCGTGATGATCAGGAACAGCGTGAAGACCGCAAAGAAAAATTCGACCGACCCGCCAAAGTAGATGAACCGCATCAGCGCTTCTTTGTCTTCGGTCGTGTTGCCCCAGCTGAGCCAATCCAGCCAGACATTGGGGTGCGTCACTGCGTACAGAATGTTGTAGAGCGCCTCGAGAATATTGGCGAGGACCCAGACGATGCTGTCCCAGATGGCGCCCAATGTTGTCTCGGCCGGTGCAATCGGGTCCGCCCCGTCAGGGGCGTTGCCCTGCCAGCGTTCAACCAATCGCGTAAAGCCGTTTTCATAGCTGGACCAGAAACCCGCGTTCTCTGCGTCTTCTTCCATGCCCTGTCCCCCGAAATGTCTTGAATATCAGTGCCCGCCGTGCGCGGCGGGGCTTGATGTCAGGCCCCGCACAAAGGCGGGGCCTGATCTGATCGCGTCGCCGGACCAGATGGCCCGGACAGCAGCCTTAGCCGCCCATCACACGGTCACGCTGGGCGCGGTACGCACCTTCGGACTTGGAAATCCAGCTGGAGGATTCCGCCATGGAGGCGTTGTAGGACGCACGGATTTTGTCATAGAGCTCGTCACCGTTGTACTGGTCCATGGTCTCCATTGCGGCGGTGCCCATCGCATCCCAGACAGAGTCAGGGAATTCCAGAACCTTCACGCCACCGGCCTGCAGACGCTCAAGCGCTGCACCGTTGTTGTTCATGAACTGTGCCAGGTTCCACTGGTGCGCTTCGCCAGAGGCGATCTCGATGATCTTCTGGTGGGCTGGGGACAGCTCGTTGAAGACATCAAGGTTGGTTGCCAAGGACAGGCCTGCGCCCGGCTCGTGCATACCAGCGGTGTAGTAGAACTTGGTGATTTCCTGGAAACCGGCCTTTTCGTCCGCCCATGGGCCGATCCACTCGGTGCCGTCAATCGCACCGGAGGCCAGCGCCTGATACACTTCCGCACCCGGAAGGTTCTGAACGGAGGCACCCATGTTGCCCAGCGCCTGACCACCAAGGCCCGGCATACGGAACTTGAGACCCTGGAAATCCTCAGGACCGGTGATTTCGTTGGCGAACCAACCGCCAGCCTGTGGGCCGGTGTTGCCTGCGAGGAAGGACTTGAGACCGAAGATCTCGCCCAGCTCGGAGTGCAGGTCGTGACCGCCACCGTGGTAGTACCAGTTCATCAGTTCCTGTGGGGACATGCCGAACGGCACGGACGTAAAGAACGCATAGCCCGGATGCTGACCCACGAAGTAGTAGTCGGCACCGTGGTACATGTCGGCCTGACCGGAGGTCACGGCGTCAAAGACTTCGAAGGCACCCACAAGTTCGCCAGCGGCCTTCAGGTCGATGGTCAGCGTGCCATCGGACATGGCGGTGATGGTGTCGGCGGCGCGCTGTGCGGCGTCATGCACACCGGCAAGGCCGCGGCCCCAGGTGGTGACCAGCGTCAGCGTGCGGTGGCCAGCGGCATAGGCCGGGGCTGCCAGAGTTGTTGCGGCTGCGGCGGACCCGCCCAGCGCAGAGTTCTTCAAGAAAGAACGACGATCCATGTGTAATTTCCTCCCATGGAATGGCCTGCCCTCCCCCTCCCAGAGGCGAACAGATCGTTTCAAGTAGGCCGACGTTAACGAACTCACTTCGCATGCGAAATACCCACTGCCCCGTAGAAATGCCCGAATTGTCAGCGTTTCTTACCAATTCCGCCCCGCAGTTAGCGCCAACAGACCGGCCAGCCGCGAATCAGACCCTAGTGAATCACCCGCAACCCCGTTAACGATTCGTCCATGGAACCCTTCATGGAAAACCTGCGCGCCAGCCTGCGCCTCAGCTACGGGCAAAAGCTCTTTTTGCTGGCCACCGTGCCCCTGGTGCTGTCGGTGGCGCTGATCACATGGATCGTCGCCAACCAGTCGCGCGCGCTGGCGGACCGTGAAATCCGCGCGTTGGAAACCCAGCTGATCGACGCCAAACGCGAGGAATTGCAGAACTACCTGTCCATCGCCCGCACGGCCTTTGTGAACATCTACGGACGCGCGGCCCCCGATGACGAGGCCGCCAAGCTGGAGGTCACGCGCATCCTGTCCGCGATGCTTTACGGCCAAGACGGCTATTTCTTCGTGTTCGACTACGACGGCCGCAATCTGGTGGCGCCGCGTCAGACGAACCTGATCGGGCAGAACTGGTCGGGCCTTGATGACATCGACGGGGTGCCCATCACGGATGAGATCATCCGGCTGGCACGCACCGGCGGCGGGTATCATGAATTTCAATGGCCCAAGCCCACCACCCGCGAAACCGCGCCGATGATTGTTTATGTCAACGGGCTGCAGGACTGGCGGTGGGCCATCGGCACGGGCATTTTCGTCGATGACGTGCGCGAAACCGTGGCCGCCGCCCGTGCGGATGTGGAAAGCCGCATCCAGCAGACGACCTTCTATATCCTGCTGATTACCATCGCCGCCCTTCTGGCGGTGTTCCTGACCGGCATCGTTCTGAACATCCGCGAACGCAGGCTGGCCGACGCCAAGCTGAAGGAACTGACCGAACGGATTATCGACACGCAAGAAGAAGAACGCGGACGTGTGGCGCGCGAACTGCATGACGGCATCAGCCAGATCCTCGTCTCCGTGCGTTATGCGCTGGAACTGGCCCGCCGCCGGATCACCTCGGGCGACGTTCGTGCGGGGGCCAGCCTCGACAAAGGCATCGACGCCTTGGGCGGGGCCATCGGGGAGGTCCGCCGCATCTCCCGCGATCTGCGCCCCGGTGTGCTGGACGATCTGGGCCTTGCCCCTGCCCTGCAATCGCTGATCGACGATTTCAGCGCCCGCACCGGCATCACCGTCGATTTCGAAACGGTGGTGTTTCGCGGACGGCTGGACGAAGACGCCCGCATCGCGCTTTACCGTGTGGCGCAAGAGGCGTTCACCAACATCGAACGCCATGCCGAGGCCACACAAGTCTCCATGGCCCTCAAAGGCACCGCAAAGGGCGGCATCATGCGCATCACCGACAACGGGCGCGGCCTGACGCGGCGCAGTTCGGGCGGGCTGGGACTGCGCAATATGTCCGAACGTATGGAACAGCTGGGCGGTACCTTCCGCGTCATGGCCTCCCAGAACGGAACAACCATTGAAGCCCGCGTGCCGCTGTCGCATATGCTGCCCCCCGATACCTCTGCCCGTAAACTGGACAACACCGCATGACCTCGATCCGTGTTCTTATCGTCGACGACCACCCCATGGTGGCCGAAGGCATCGAAGCCATTCTGGAAACCTACGACGATCTGGATGTGATCGGCGTGCTGACCAACGGACAGGCGGCCATTGATCAGGTCGAAGCGATGCAGCCCGATGTGATCCTGCTTGACCTCAACATGCCGGGCGTGAACGGGCTGTCTGCCACCGAAATCATCCTCGAACGGCGCCCCGACACCCGCATCCTGATCCTGTCCATGCACGACAGCCCCGAATATATCTCCACCGCGCTGAACCACGGGGCCAAGGGGTATGTGCTGAAGGACGTGCCAACGGACGAAATCAAAACCGCGATCGACACCGTGATGCAGGGCGGCGAATACCTGTGCACCGGCGCGCGCGGATCGCTCAAGCCGCGCATCTCGGACGGGCGCGAACCGCTGACATCGCGCGAACAGCAAATCCTGCTGGAACTGGCGCAGGGCAAATCCAACAAGGAAGTGGGCGCCGCCCTCGACATCTCCGTGCGCACGGTCGAAACGCACCGCAAAAACATCAAACGCAAGCTGGGCATCTCCAGCACCGCCGGCCTGACCCGCTACGCCATGGAACACGGGGTTTTGCAGGGCACAGGCCGATAGGCCTGTGCGGGCGATAGGCCTGTGCGGGCGGTAAGGCCTGTGCGGGCGATCACCTCTGACGAGGGGTGTTCGTGGCCAGTCGGCCCTCCGGGGGGAGTTTTTCGGGCCAGATGA
>NZ_JAHDGE010000003.1:113692-128137 GCF_020627745.1 Pseudooctadecabacter sp. | reverse complement strand
CGAGGGGTGTTCGTGGCCAGTCGGCCCTCCGGGGGGAGTTTTTCGGGCCAGATGAAACAGGGGACCTGCGCTAGACGTCATCCCGCGTAGGATCGTCCGGATGGCTGGAGAACAGCGCGATTTTGTTGCCTTGGGGGTCGCGCAGATACCCGACATAGAACCGTGCGCCGTAGGTGGGCCGGAACCCCGGCGCGCCCTCATCCGTGCCACCAGCGGCGAGGCCTGCAGCGTGCAGCGCGCGCACTTGTGTCTGGTCGTGTGCCTCAAACGCCACCATCGCGCCATTGCCTGCACTGGCAGGCGCGCCGTTGAACGTGGGTTTGACGTAGAACTCTGGCTGGGTGGGGGGCTGGCCGTCCGGCACAGGCAGCGCGAAGCTCAGCCCCTCCGGCCCCTCGGACAGGCGATAGCCCAGCGCGGGCAAAATCGCGACGTAGAAGTTTTTCGCGCGGGCCAGATCATCGGCCCCGATCGTCACATAGGCAATCATGTCCACAATAGGGACCAGCGCCGCGCGCAAGACAAGGCGCACGAAAAAGGCCGCGCCTTTCACAAGATACGGCCCCACGCGTCATGAAAATGACTTAGCCGATCACAGCGTTATCATCGCGTTTGATCGCCACAATGGTGGAGCGTGCCAGCGATCCTTCCCCATCGGGGAACGGAGCCTTCGGGTGCTGGATGCCCACAAAGGCTGTGCGGCGGTCGGATGACCATGTGATCCCCGTGACCTCGGACCCGTTGGGGCCGGTCATGAAGCGTTCAATCTGGCCGGTGACCGGATCCCCCACCAGCATCTGGTTGTTGCCCATTCCGGCAAAGCCGTCTTCGTTGCTGTCGTCCCCGTCCGTCTGGATCCACAACAGGCCGGAGCTGTCGAACATCATCCCGTCGGGGCTGTTGAACATATTGCCCACGTTCACGTTGTCCGACCCGGCATAGGCGTCGCCATGCACGGACGGGTTGCCTGCCATGACATACAGGTCCCATGTGAAATCGACCGCCGCGTGGTTGTCGCCTTCGGGATACCAGCGCACGATCTGGCCGTAGGTGTTTTCCGCACGCGGGTTGGGGCCGTTCACGGGCGTGTCGTCGCCGCCTGCATTGGCCTTTACGGCGCGGTTCTTGTTGTTGGTCAGCGCACAGTAGCCTTCGACCGCCACAGGGTTCACGGCGACCCATTCGGGGCGGTCCATGGTGGTGGCGCCTACGGCTGAGGCCGCGATGCGGGTGTGAATGGCAATTTCTGCGGCATCCATGCCCGTCGCCTCGGGCGTCAGCGCGATCCATTCCCCGCGACCGTCATCGTTGAAGCGGGCGGCATAAAGCTGACCGTTCACCAACAGATCAGACGTGTCACCGCCCGGCGTATACACCCCGTCAGAGACGTATTTGTACATGAACTCACCGCGTTCATCGTCGCCCATGTAGACGACCACGCGGCCATCAGGGGCCACAGCGCAGGCGGCGTTTTCGTGTTTGAACCGGCCCAGCGCGGTGTGTTTCACCGGGGTCGACGTCGGATCGGCAGGGTCGATTTCCACGATGTAGCCAAAGCGGTTCGGCTCATTCGGAGTTTGGGACAGATCAAACCGCGCATCGAATTTTTCGTAGGCATACCGCCCCTCAAGCCCGATCCCGTAGCGCGCAAAGGCGTCAGACCGTTCAAAACGCGCATCCGTTGACCCGAAATAGCCGTTGAAATTCTCTTCGCAGGTCAGATAGGTGCCCCAAGGCGTCTTGCCCGCGCCGCAGTTGTTCAGCGTGCCAAGCACCGTCAGGCCTTCGGGGTCCGCACCGGTTTTCAGCAGGTCGTGACCCGCCGCGGGGCCCGTCAGGGTCATCGGTGTCGTGTGGGTGATCCGGCGGTTCAGGTCACTGTCGACAACAATCTGCCAGCCATCGGGGCCTTCGGCGACCTCGAACACGGCCACGCCTTGGGCGTTTTGCAACAGGGTCACATCCTCAAGGCTCGTAACCTCACCGCCCGTGCGCGGCAGGTTCGTGCCGGTGTTGGCGTATTCATGGTTCACGGCGATAACCTGACGGCCGCCCACGTTGAACAGCTCCATCCCGTCGGTGTTTTCCCCGATGGCACGGGCCTGACCCTGAGGCGTGACACCGGTCACCGCATCAAAGTCCGGCGCGTCGGAAAACAGCGCGTCCCCCCATTTGGCCACCGGCGCCCAGTTGTAGCCCTCGGGCACATGAATGGTGAAATCCGTGGCAATCGGAATGGGCGTAAAGGCGAACCGCGTGGTTGCCGCCTGTGCGGAGGTGCTGTTCAGCAGGCCGGTGCCCATGACAGCCGCACCCGATCCCATGGCCAGCACACGGCCCAGAAACCCGCGGCGCGACATGGCCGACGCGACAACCGCGTCAAATTCGGTATCTTCCGGGCGCGGGTCATGCAATTCGTCCCAGTCGTCCCAGCTCAGGTGTGCGCGTTCGATGTCTTTCATGACAGATCCTCGAATTGAAAAGGCCACCCCGTGCGGCCCTATGCCCATCCGACATCACCCCCGAGGATGACGGTGCGATGACGGTTCTGTTTCGGATCGGTTATGATCTGATGAGACTTTTGTAACGGCGCAGCACAGCGCCCGGCCCTCGGCCCCATTTAACAAAGTTGCAAAAAACCGCCTCGCCACGACATTTTCGCAATTTGTGCTGTTGACGCCCCAAATCGCCTTGGGCATAAACCCCACACGCAAAAGGAGCCTTCGGATGAACATCGTCCTAGTACTTGTAGGAAAAACGCGCATGGGCCGGTAACGGTTGACCCTGATAAGGTTCCCATGCGCCCCCGAAATCTTCGGGGGCTTTTTTATGCGACACGACAACATGACACGCGACATATCGAGGATAGAACAATGTCAGCTCAAATGACCGGTGCAAAAATGGTAGTCCAGGCTCTGATTGATCAGGGTGTGGACACAGTCTTTGGCTATCCCGGTGGCGCGGTCCTTCCGATCTATGACGAAATTTTCCAGCAAAACTCGATCAAGCACATTCTGGTGCGGCATGAACAGGGTGCGGTTCACGCCGCCGAAGGCTATGCGCGGTCCACCGGCAAGCCCGGTGTGGCGCTGGTGACCTCCGGCCCCGGGGCCACCAATGCGGTGACCGGCCTGACCGATGCGCTGATGGACAGCATCCCGATCATTGTGTTCACCGGTCAGGTGCCGACCTTCATGATCGGGTCCGACGCGTTTCAGGAGGCCGACACCGTCGGCATCACGCGTCCGTGCACCAAACACAACTGGCTGGTGAAAGAGACAGACAAGCTGTCGGGCACCATCCACGAGGCGTTCCACGTCGCCACATCGGGCCGCCCCGGTCCTGTTCTGGTGGACATTCCCAAGGATGTGCAATTCGCGTCCGGCACCTACGCCAAACCCAACCCCGGCAAATCGCATTACCAGCCGTCCGTCAAAGGCGACATTGAAGGCATCACCGATCTGGTCGCCGCCATGGAAAAGGCCAAACGCCCGATTTTCTATACCGGCGGTGGCGTCATCAACTCCGGCCCTGCCGCGTCGCAACTGCTGCGCGAACTGGTGGAGGCCACGGGCTTTCCCATCACTTCAACCCTGATGGGTCTGGGCGCCTACCCTGCGTCGGGTGAGCATTGGATCGGGATGTTGGGGATGCACGGCCTGTATGAGGCGAACATGGCGATGCACGATTGCGATCTGATGATCAACATCGGCGCGCGCTTTGATGACCGGATCACGGGCCGGCTGGACGCGTTCAGCCCCAAGTCCAAGAAAGCGCACATCGACATCGACCCAAGTTCGATCAACAAGGTGATCCAGACCGACATTCCGATCATTGGCGATGTGGCCCATGTGTTGGAAGACATCCTCAAGGTCTGGAAATCCCGTGGCCGCAAAACCAACGCCGAAGGCGTGACCAAATGGCGGCACCAGATCGCCGACTGGAAAAAGGTCAACTGTCTGGCTTTCACGCAAGAGGGCAAGGTGATCAAACCCCAACACGCCCTCACCCGGCTTGAGGCTTTGACCAAGGACCGACAGGATCGCTACATCTGTACCGAAGTGGGCCAGCACCAGATGTGGGCCGCGCAGTATCTGGGTTTTGAAAACCCCAACCAGTGGATGACGTCGGGCGGCCTTGGCACCATGGGCTACGGCTTTCCTGCGTCCATCGGTGTGCAAATGGCGCATCCGGATGCCCTCGTCATCAACGTCGCCGGTGAGGCATCCTGGCTGATGAACATGCAGGAAATGGGCACAGCGGTGCAATACAACCTGCCCGTCAAACAGTTCATCCTGAACAATGAACGTCTGGGCATGGTGCGCCAGTGGCAGGAACTGCTGCACGGGGAACGCTATTCCTCCAGCTGGTCCGAAAGCCTGCCCGATTTCGTCAAACTGGCCGAAGCCTTTGGTGCCAAGGGCATCATATGCTCCGATCCGGCCGATCTGGACGAAGCGATCATGGAAATGATCGCCCACCCCGGCCCTGTGATCTTTGACTGTCTGGTGGAAAAGCATGAAAACTGCTTCCCCATGATCCCGTCGGGCAAGGCCCACAATGAAATGCTGCTGGGTGAGGCCGAAACACAAGGCGTCATCGACGCCAAGGGGTCGGTCCTCGTCTGATCATGACACTGGTTTGTGAAAACACCGGTCTTCACACGCCACAACGGGCGCGCCCTTTCGGGGGCGGCCCGTCTGTCAGACATGAAAAAGGCGACCCCTATGGGGCCGCCCTCACTGCAAACACGACAGGGTGTTACCCGAGTTCGTTTTCCAGCCACTGTTCTGCTTCGCCACGTTCGGCGGCGTCGATGGTGCCGTCACCATTGATGTCGAAAACCATCTCGTTCATCTCGATGATTTCGTCGATGGTCACTTCACCGTCTTCGTTCATATCCATTGTTGGATCCAGCACAGCCGCGTTCACGTCAAAATCTTCAAACGCAACATTGGCGGCAGCGGCGGAGCCGATTACGGCAACGGCGGCGGATGCGATCAGGGAATTCATAAGCTTGGTCATGGTAGTCTCCGTTCAGTTGTATGGCCTGATGCCATCCGCGAAACGGACGCAACGGGCTTCATCAATTCAACACACGACCCCGTCCTGCGGTTCCAAATCTGCGCAAGAAAACCCGCATGGGTTGCGCAGCGCGCTGGAATATTACGGCTTTTTCCCGCGCTGCTTTGCACAAACCGGCCCTGCATACGAACACCGCAGACCCTCAGCAGGCACAAAAAAAGGCAGCCCCGCCGGGGCTGCCCAATCTGACCTGCAGTCAGGATATCTTTACGAGTTTTCAAGCATCTGTTCGGCGATGCCCTGCTCGTTTGCGTCGATCGTGCCGTCGCCGTCCAGATCGAAGACCGCTTCGTTGGCGCGGATGATCTCGTCGTCGGTTGTCTCACCGTCGTCGTTCAGATCGTTGGTCGGGTCCAGACGTGCGGCGTTCACGTCAAAATCAATCTCCATGGTGTCGGCCGTGTCGACCTCGACCATTTCGACCATCATCATGCCGGAATCGTCCAGCGCGATTGTGCCGCCGGACATGATGGCCTGCTCGGCCACGCCACGTTCGTCCGCATCAATGGCACCGTTGCCGTCAAGGTCGAAAATCGCCATGTTGCCGTCGATGATTTCATCGTTGTCGATCTCGGTGTCGCCATCCGTATCAAGGCTCAGGTCCAGACGTGCGCTGTTGACGTCGAATTCATGGCCAGCTGCAAAGGCGGGCGCGGACAGTGCAATCAGGGTTGCCGTTGTGGCCGCGAGTGTTTTTGTGGTGAAAGTCATGGTAGTCTCCAAGTTATATGCCCCGGAAGTGACAGACAGAGTGTCCGTTAGGGCGATGCAGACCCAACACGCCCCTCACGGATTAAGTTCCACAGGCGCGTTTCGCAGGGGGACCGCGTTGTGCTAACCCCTTGTAATACATCCATAACAATTCGTGAGCGGCTGGTCAGATGCACCCGCGCCCTCGCCGTCCCAGTCTTTACCGGGGCTCTCACAGCCTGCACCGGCGGCACGATTGCCAGCTTCATGCCCGGACAGACCATCACCGTTGAAGGCGTGCCCTTCACCGTCACCGACACCGCGGGCGGAGTCACCGTGCGCAACTTCGAAACCGGGTTTACCGATCCGGCCCTGCTGCTCTCCTATGCAGCCATCGCCGCCCGGCGCGTCACCGGCTGCCCCGTCACCAACATCACCAAGGACACCGGCGTGAACACCTACCGCGCCGCCCTTGATTGCCCCCCATCCTGAAGGAGCCACCCCCATGTCTGCACTCAAACTCAAAAAAGGCGCGTCATCCCATTCCGCCTACAACCTGCGTCCGACGTTCTCGGACCACGAAGAACGCCACACGCTGGCCGTTCTGGTCGAAAACGAACCGGGCGTTCTGGCGCGCGTCATCGGGCTGTTTTCGGGCCGTGGCTACAACATCGAAAGCCTCACGGTGGCCGAGGTGGACCACACCGGCCACCTCAGCCGCATCACCGTCGTGACCACCGGCACCCCCCAGACCATCAACCAGATCACCGCCCAACTGGGCCGCATCGTTTCGGTGCGCGATGTCCATGACCTGACCCAGGAAGGCCGCGCCGTGGAACGCGAACTGGCCCTGTTCAAGGTCGCCGGCAAAGGCGAGGACCGGGTCGAGGCCCTGCGTCTGGCCGATGTGTTCCGCGCCAATGTGGTCGACAGCACGCTGGACAGCTTCACCTTTGAAATCACCGGCACCTCGGAAAAGATCGACGCCTTTGCCGACCTCATGCGCCCCATCGGCCTGCAGGAAATGGCCCGCACCGGTGTCGCAGCCCTGTCGCGCGGCGAAATCTGACGCCGCACACAAAAAACCCCTCGGCCTTTGCGGGGCCAAGGGGCAGTGCCACCCTCTGCTTGGGGAACATCGGGCAGCCTCAGGACGACGGAGCGATCAGCCGCCCTGAAAGGGAGGGGTCGTCGTCACTCGTCCGCAGGCATCAATCCCGCCTCTTGCGCCGCCATCACCTCGGCGGCATCCAGCAGGCCGTCACCGGTGGTGTCCATGGCGGTGAAATCCTCTGCCGTCAGGTCCGGCAGGGCGACACCCAGTTCGGGAAAGCTGTAGAACCCGTCACCGTTCACATCAATTTCCGCGTCGATCTCCTGCGCCTGCGCGGTCAGTGCGGCCAGGGTCAGAACCCCGGCGAATGCGGCTGTCATGGTCTTCATACGTGATCTCCTTTGGGACATGGATCAAAGTCGTCTGTGCAAGGTTATCTGCCTTGCATCCCTGTGATAGGCCCCCCGCCCCCGCCGTGCGACAGCCCCGTCACCGGCGGGCGGTTTTCGGCGATCCTTGGTCAAAACCGGGGTGTGGCATGGGCGGCGCACCGCCTTTGCAACGCCTCCCGACCGCCACAGGCAAAACCCGGCCCACCTGATCGCGCCCCATGGGCCGCTTGCCGCCCAATGCCGCGTCGCGGCTACAGCCCCCATGTGCCATGCCGCCCCCCCGTGCCGCGCCCTGTCCCGCCATGTCGCGCAATGCCATTTCGGTGTCGTCAACCTATCGGACAGGGCCCCTGCCCCGTGCCTAGGCTGGCCCCATCCCCGTTGCACGAAAGGACAGATCATGGCCAAAGACCACGACACCACCGCCCTTGATGCCGTCCGCAAACCGGTCGAGGCGGCAAACGGCCTGCCCAACGCCCATTATACCGACCCGGATGTCTTCCAGTCCGAGGCGCGCGCGACCCTGCACGCCACATGGGCGGGCCTTGCCGTGGCAGCCGACGTGCCCGAAGCAGGCTGCGCCAAACCGCTGGATTTCACCGGCATCCCCCTGCTGCTGCTGCGCGACAAGGACGGCGTGGTCCGCGTGTTCCAGAACATCTGCCGCCACCGCGGCATGATCCTCGTGGACGAACCCCGCAAGATCGAAGGCGCGATCCGCTGCCCCTATCATTCGTGGTGCTACTCGACGAAAGGGGCCCTCGTCTCCACCCCCCATGTGGGCGGACCCGGTCACAACACACATGAGGCCATCGACAAAGACAACTTGGGCCTGATCGAGGTCCGCAGCCACGTCTGGCGCGATATCGTCTTTATCAACCTGTCCGGTGACGCGCCCCCCTTCGAAGACCTCCACGCCGATCTGATCCACCGCTGGCGGGATCACGACCAGCCGCTTTTTCATGGCGGGGCCGACAGCCGCTTTACCCTCGATGTGGCCTGCAACTGGAAACTCGCCGTCGAAAACTACTGTGAAAGCTATCACCTGCCGTGGGTCCACCCCGGCCTGAACAGCTATTCCCGTCTCGAAGACCACTACAACATCGAAAGCTACGGCCGGTATTCCGGTCAGGGCACCTTGGTCTACCGCCAGCTTCAAGATGACGCTGGCCGGACCTTCCCCGATTTCGCGGACCTGCCGGATTTCTGGAACGAAGGCGCGGAATACATTGCCCTGTATCCCAACGTCCTGCTGGGCGCGCAGCGCGACCACGCCTTTGCCATCATCCTTGACCCCGTGGGCCACAACCGCACAGCGGAACACATCCACCTCTATTACGCGGACCCCGACACCGACGACGCCCTGCGGACCGCCAACGCCGCCCAATGGAAAACCGTCTTCGAAGAAGACATTTCCGTCGTCGAAGGCATGCAACGCGGTCGGTCGGCGCCCGGTTTTGACGGGGGTCGCTTTTCACCCGCCATGGACAGCCCCACCCATTGCTTTCACCATTGGGTGGCGGGGCAACTGCAAGCGGCAGAATGACCGACCTGAACGCGCAACTGCTGGCCGCCCACAGCACGGGCGACACCTACGCCCTCGTAGCGCTCTACACCCAAGCCGCGGATCAGGCCCCCGACACCGACGCCGCCTGCTTCTTTCTGACCCACGCCTATATCTTCGCGCTGGAAACCGCCCACCCCGACGCGGGCCCCCTTCATGCGCGCCTCAAATCCCAAGGCCGCGTCTGATCCCCCTCATCTTTGTCTCGAAAATATCCCGGGTGAGCGCGCAGCGCGAGGGCAGAGCCCTCCTTTCCCTCACGTCACCTGCCTTTCCCTTGATGTGAAAGGTCACAATGGTTAACGCTATGACGCGACCGGCGCCGTAATGAAAGACCAAGACCCATGCCCCGCGATATCATCATCGACACCGATCCCGGACAGGACGACGCCATCGCGATCCTGCTGGCCCTCGCTTCGCCTGAATTGAATGTGCTGGGCATCACCGCCGTGGCCGGCAACGTGCCGCTGGCCCTGACCCAGAAAAACGCGCGCATCGTGTGCGAACTGGCGGGCAGACCGGACACACTCGTCTTTGCGGGCTGCGACGCGCCGCTGAAACGCAAACTGGTCACCGCCGAACATGTCCACGGCAAAACCGGTCTTGACGGCCCGCAACTGGCCGATCCCACAATGCCCCTGCAAGACCGGCACGCGGTGGACTGGATCATCGACACCTGCCGCGCGGCGGCCCCGGACAGCATCACCCTGTGTCCCCTTGGCCCGCTGACCAACATCGCCACCGCCCTCACCCGCGCCCCCGAGATCAAACAGGCCATTGCCGAGATTGTCCTGATGGGCGGCGGCTATTTCGAAGGCGGCAACATCACCCCAACCGCCGAATTCAACATCTACGTGGACCCCGAGGCCGCCGATATCGTCTTCTCCGCCGGACTGCCCCTGACAGCCATGCCGCTGGATATGACCCACAAGGCGCTGACAACCAAACCCCGCATCGACGCCTTCCGCGCGCTTGGCACAAGGGTGGGCGACATGACCGCCGCCTGGACCGACTTTTTCGAACGCTTCGATATGGAAAAATACGGCTCCGAAGGCGCGCCTTTGCATGATCCGACGGTCATTGCCTATCTGATCCAGCCGGACCTGTTCACCGGTCGCCACATCAATGTGGAAATCGAAACGCAGTCCGACCTGACGCTGGGCATGACCGTGGCCGACTGGTGGCGCGTCACCGACCGCGCGCCCAACTGCATGTTCATGGGTGATCTGGACGCCGAAGGCTTCTACGCGCTGCTGGCGGACAGGCTCGCCCGTTACAGCTAGGGCCTCTGGTCTTTCGCCGCCCCCGCAGGCACAAGGACGCCATGACCACCGCCATGCACCTTGCCACCCCCGACGACGCACCGCGTCTGCTGCCGCTGATTGCGGCCTTTCATGCCGAATACGGGCTGGACACGACCGACGACACCCGCGCCGCCGCCCTTGCGCCGCTGCTGGCGGGCTCCCCCCACGGGGCCGCATGGCTCTTTGGTCCGGCGCGCGCGCCCACGGGCTACGTCATCATCACCTTCGGCTGGTCCATGGAACTGGGCGGGATGGAGGCTTTTGTCGACGAACTCTTCATCCGCCCCGCCGTGCGCAAACGCGGCCTCGCCTCCGAGGTGCTGCACACGGTCGCCGCCAGTCTGGCGGATGTCGGCGTCAAAGCGCTCCACCTTGAGGTTGACCGCAGCGACGAAGCGACCCAGCGTCTCTACTCCCGCGCGCATTTCAAACTACGTGATCGCTACGCGCTGATGACCCGCGTGCTGTAGACGGCCAACCGCCCCGGCCATACCGGTCGTCATACGCCAGCCATGCCGCCAAATCCGAGGTTCCAGATGCCCCTGTCCCTGCCGTTCGACACCACCTACCTGACCCTGCCGGACCGGTTCTACACCCGCCAGACAGCGGCCCCCGTCAGCGACCCGCAGCTGATCGTCTTCAACCACGCGCTGGCCGCTGATCTGGGCCTTGAGACCGGCACCATGACCGACGCAGAGGCCGCCGCGATCTTCTCCGGCAACGCCCTGCCCGACACGGCCACACCCTTCGCGCAGGTCTATGCGGGCCACCAGTTCGGCGGCTTTTCGCCCCAGTTGGGCGACGGGCGCGCGCTGCATCTGGGGGAACTCGACAGCCCGCTTGGCCGCGTGGATATCCAACTCAAAGGCTCCGGCCCCACGCCCTATTCGCGCAGCGGTGACGGGCGCGCATGGGTAGGCCCCGTCTTGCGCGAATACCTGATGAGCTGCGCCATGCAGGCCCTTGATATCCCGACAACAAAAGCACTCGCCGCCGTGACGACCGGCGACCGGGTTCTGCGCGAACAAGGCCCGCTGCCCGGCGCGATTGTGACCCGCGTCGCGGCCTCCCACATCCGTGTGGGCACGTTCCAATTCTTCGCCGCACGCGGCGATGTAGAAGCCCTCGAAAAGCTGACCGGCTACACCATCGCGCGCCACTACCCGGATGCGGGCGGCCCCTCGGGCCTGCTGGAACAGGTCATGGCCAGACAGGCGCGGCTGGTGGCCCTTTGGATGGCGCACGGGTTCATTCACGGCGTGATGAACACCGACAATGTGCAGATCGCCGGTGAGACGATTGATTACGGCCCCTGCGCCTTTATGGACACCTATCACCCCGACACGGTCTTCAGCTCGATCGACCATCAGGGTCGCTACGCATACTCCAACCAACCCCCGATAACCCACTGGAATTTGGCGCAATTTGCCACGGCCCTCGTGCCGGTTATGCCCGATCAGGATCAGGCGATCGAGGACTTCACAGCTGTCATCAATCGTTTTCCGGCGCTGTTCCAGTCCGAATGGACCCGCGCCTTTGCGCCCAAACTGGGCCTGCCCGCCACGGATCAGGCGGCGGTGCTTGCCCAAGATTTGCTGGACCACATGGCGAAGGCCAAAGCCGATTTCACCAACACCTTTGCGAATTTGCACCAGACGGCGACGACCTTTCCCGACTGGCATAAAACATGGCGCGCCGCAGACCCCGACGACGCCCTTTGGGCGCGCCACAACCCGCAGGTCATCCCCCGCACCCACAAAATCGAAGAGGCCATTCAGGCCGCCACCACCGGCGACTATGCGCCGTTCCACGCCCTGCTGGCCGCCGTGACAAACCCGTTCACCAAAAACGAACCCTACATGCAGCCGCCGGACCCGAACGAAAAAGTCCTGCAAACCTTCTGCGGCACCTAAATCGCATCGCGCCGTCGCCCCAAAATTCGCGAATTTTGGTCCCCCCACGAAAAAGGCCGGACGCAACGCCCGGCCTTTTCAATACCTTATCGGGCAAAGCTCACTCGATCACGGTGACCTCAACCATGCGGTCGGCCTCACCCACCACAGCGCCATTTGGCCCCGTGCCCAGCTTGATCGCATCGACCACATCCATGCCCTCCGTCACCTCACCGATGATCGTATACTGACCATCCAGAAACGGCCCGTCTTCGAACATGATAAAGAACTGGCTGTTGGCCGAATTGGGGTTCTGCGACCGCGCCATGCCGACCTTGCCACGGGTAAAAGACATCTCGGTCGTGGCCTCCAACGGGATATCGCCCAGATCGGACCCGCCGGTGCCCGCACGGCGCATATCAAACGCCGCATCGGTGCTGTCACCAAAGGCCACATCGCCCGTTTGCGCCATAAAGCCGTCGATCACGCGGTGAAACACCACACCATCATAGGCACCCTCGGCGGCCAAAGCGGTGATCTGCGCCGCATGAAGCGGTGCGACATCTTCGAACAGATCAATGGTGATCACACCCTCGGCCTCACCGGCGACGGTAATTTCGATCCCGCCCGCCTGTGCCATTCCGGCACACAGCGTGGCCGCAACAACCGCGCGCTTAAACATCGGCTGCCACCTTCATGGAGATCATCCGGTCGGGGTTCATCGGCGGCTCACCACGGGTGATCGCGTCCACGTGTTCCATACCGGAGGTGACTTGGCCGTAGACCGTGTACTGGCCGTTCAGAAAGTCATTGTCCTTGAAGTTGATGAAGAACTGGCTGTTGGCCGAGTTCGGGTTGGCCGACCGCGCAGCACCAATGGACCCGCGCGCATGGGGGATGCGGGAGAATTCTGCCGGCAGATCAGGCATATCGGACCCGCCGGTGCCCGCGCGACCGATGTTGAAATCCTTTTCCATGTTGCCATTGGCCACATCGCCGGTCTGGGCCATGAAGCCGTCGATCACACGGTGGAACGCCACATTGTCATAGGCACCGGCGCGCACCAGTTCTTTCATACGCTGCACATGGGCGGGGGCCACGTCGGGCAGCAGTTCAATCGTCACTGTCCCGTCTTTAAGTTCCATCAGGATCGTGTTCTCGGGGTCTTTGATCTCGGCCATGCCGGTCTCCTTTTCATCTGCGTTGGCGCGAACCTATGCGCGGCGCACGGGGATTCCAACCCGCCAAAACCCCATCCGGTTGACGCCCCGCACCCGATTGGCGATGAACGCGCCATAACAAAGGAGAGACCCATGGGCTGGAACACACTCGACGATATGGATTTGGACGGCAAAATCGTACTCACCCGCGTGGACATCAACGTGCCTGTGGAGGATGGCAAAGTCACCGACGCCACCCGCATCGAACGGATCAAACCGACAATCACCGACATCCTCGCCAAGGGGGGCAAGCCCGTGATGCTGGCCCACTTTGGTCGGCCCAAGGGCGAATACGTCCCTGACATGTCCCTGCGTGTCACCGTGCCCACGCTTGAGGCCACGTTGGGCCGCCCCGTCACCTTCATCGAACGCCCCGACCGCCAAACGATCGAGGCCACCCCGGCGGACGCTGTGATCCTCATCGAAAACACGCGTTTTTCGGCTATGGAAGAGGCGAACGATCCCAAAATGGCGCAGTTCCTCGCCTCCCTCGGCGATGTGTTCTGCAACGATGCCTTCTCCGCCGCCCACCGCGCCCATGCCTCGACCACCGGCGTGGCCGAACTGCTGCCCAACTGCGCAGGCCGCCTGATGGCCGAAGAACTGCAGGCGCTGGAAAAGGCGCTTGGCAGCCCCGAACGGCCTGTGGTGGCTGTGGTGGGCGGGGCGAAAGTCTCCACCAAGCTGGACCTGCTTGGCAATCTGATCGACAAGGTCGATGTCATCGTCATCGGCGGCGGAATGGCCAATACGTTCCTCGCCGCTCAGGGCCTCGATGTGGGCAAATCGCTGTGTGAACACGATCTGGCCGACACCGCGCGCGACATCGCGGACAAAGCCGCCAAGGCGGGCTGCGAACTGCTGCTGCCCCGTGACGTGGTTGTCGCGGCTGAGTTCAAGGCCGGTGCCGATGCCAAAACCGTCATGGCCGAGGACGTGCCCGCCGACATGATGATCCTTGATGCAGGCCCCGACAGCGTGGCGCATATCGCGCAGGTCTTTGCCCGTGCCAAAACCGTGATCTGGAACGGCCCACTGGGCGCGTTTGAGATTGAGCCCTTCCACAAAGCCACCTACGCCGCAGCCCAGGATGCGGCGGCCAAAACCAAAGCCGGTGACCTGATCACCGTGGCCGGCGGTGGCGACACGGTGGCCGCGCTGAACCAAGCGGGTGTGGCCGACGATTTCACCTACATTTCCTCCGCCGGTGGCGCGTTTCTGGAATGGATGGAGGGGAAAACCCT
>NZ_JAHDGE010000003.1:110634-113592 GCF_020627745.1 Pseudooctadecabacter sp. | reverse complement strand
GACAAAATCCGGGCGGGACGCGGGTTTATCGCAGCTCTGGATCAATCCGGCGGCTCCACCCCCAAGGCGCTGGCGCTCTATGGTGTGCCTGAGGATGCCTACAGCGGCGAGGGCGAGATGTTCGACCTGATCCACGACATGCGCGCCCGCATCATCAACGCCCCCACCTTCACTGGCGACAAAGTGATCGGGGCCATTCTGTTTGAAATGACCATGGACCGGCAGGTGAACGGCAAACCCACCGCCGCCACCCTGTGGGAAGACAATGGCGTTGTTCCCTTCCTGAAAATCGACAAGGGGCTTGAGGCCGCGTCCCACGGCGTGAAGCTGATGAAACCCATGCCGCATCTGTCCGACCTGCTGCCCCGCGCGCGCACGGGCGGCATCTTCGGCACCAAAATGCGCGCCGTGATCGACGAGGCCAACCAGACAGGCATCGACGCCATCGTCGCCCAGCAATTCCAGATCGGGGCCGAGGTGTTGTCCCACGGTCTTGTGCCGATCCTTGAGCCCGAAATCACCATCACCATGGCCGATAAGGCCCGTGCGGAGGATATGTTGATGACGTCGATCCTCAAACATCTGGACGCACAGGACGATGAGGTGATGTTGAAGCTGACCCTGCCCGAAACCCCCGGCCAATATCAGCCGCTGGTGGATCACCCCAAGGTCATGAAGGTCGTGGCCCTTTCCGGCGGCTATGACCGCACCGAAGCCAACGCACGACTGGCCAGGAACGCCGGCATCGTCGCCAGTTTCAGCCGCGCGCTGACCGAAGGTCTGTCCGCCACGCAATCGGATGCGGACTTCAACACGACCATTGCGGCCACCATCGACAGCATCCACGCAGCGTCGGTGGCCTGACAAAAACCCTCCTCTGGCTGACCGGCCCGCGACACGTCTGTCCACTTAATTGTCTCGGATCACGGGGCATAATTGCCTGACCGTCACAAAGGGGATTCCCTTGGCGAATCAAATGTGCGAATCTGTCCCAAAGCGGTGCATCAGACACCGCATGTGAGGCAGACCGCATGAAATCCAAACGCGCCCCTATGGGGGTCCTTCTCTATTTCGCAGGCACATTGATGCTGGCCGTCTATTTCACCTTTGCCGCTGTGCAGGGCGACTACGGCGTGTTCAAACGGGCGGAAATCGACGCCGAAGGGCGTATGCTGGCCGAGGAACTGGCCCTCGTGCAGGCGGAAGTTGCGCGGATGGAAAACCTGACCCGCCGGCTGTCCGACACCTACCTTGATCTGGATCTTCTGGACGAACAGGCCCGCGACGTGCTGGGCATGGTCCGCGCCGACGAAATCGTCATCCGCTAAGAACGGGATGAAACGTCACCGCGCCTGAGGGCGCATCGGTGAAGGGCAGAACCTGCAAGGCATCCGCCCCCTTCCCGTCATAAGTGACCCCTGCCACCTTTTCGAACCCGAAGCGGCTGTAATATTTGGGGTCCCCCAGCAGCACCGCCCCGTCGCGCCCGTAAGCCTGCGCCACGCCCAAGGCGTGCCCCATCAAATCCGCGCCAATGCCTTTGCCCTGATGCTCCGGCACCACGGCCAGCGGCCCTACACACAGGTATTTCAGATCGCCCACCTTGGCCGGTGACAGGGCCACCTGCCCGATGATCTTGCCGCCTGTTTCGGCCACCAGGGACAACACCAGCGCACCATCATCGCGCAGCCGGTCCACGATCAGCTTGTCATCGGGGTCGGCAAAGGATTTGCCCTCGAACGCGCGGGCCACCACATCGCGGATCGCCGCCGCGTCGCCGTCTTTTTCCTGTCGGATCTTGTATTTCATGGCCCATCCTCCCCCGCCTATGCACCAGACGCAAGGCGGGTTTTCCGCCCGCAGATGCCCTTGCGTCACATTGTCGGTCGATTTTTGGGAACAAACCATTTAGAAGATAGTTTAACGCTAAACTATATTTTTTCGCGCGTTAAGAAACACTCCGGGAGGACCCATGGCCGCCAAGAAAAGCTCAAAGAAATCAAATGTCTCCGCTGAGGAGCTGTTGGGTTACTACAAGGACATGCTGCTGATCCGTCGATTCGAGGAAAAGGCCGGTCAACTCTATGGAATGGGTCTCATCGGCGGCTTCTGCCACCTCTACATCGGACAAGAGGCCGTTGTTGTCGGCCTTGAGGCTGCGGCCAAAGACGGTGACAAACGCATCACCTCCTACCGCGATCACGGCCACATGCTGGCCTGCGGCATGGACCCCAACGGCGTCATGGCTGAGCTGACGGGCCGCGAGGGCGGCTATTCCAAGGGCAAGGGTGGCTCCATGCACATGTTCTCGAAAGAAAAGGATTTCTACGGCGGCCACGGCATCGTTGCGGCACAGGTCCCCCTTGGCGCGGGCCTTGCCTTTTCGGACAAATACAAAGGCAACGACAACGTGACCTTCGCCTATTTCGGCGACGGCGCTGCAAACCAGGGCCAGATTTACGAGACATTCAACATGGCCGCCCTGTGGAAACTGCCGGTGATTTTCGTGATCGAAAACAACCAGTACGCCATGGGCACATCCCAGAAACGCTCCACCTCGACCCCCGATCTCTATACCCGTGGCGAAGCCTTCGGCATCCCCGGTGAAATCGTCGACGGCATGAACGTGCTGGCCGTCAAGGAAGCCTCCGAAAAAGCGACCGCGCACTGCCGGTCCGGCGAAGGCCCCTATATTCTGGAAGTGAAAACATACCGCTACCGTGGCCACTCCATGTCCGACCCCGCCAAATACCGGACCCGCGAGGAAGTGCAGAAAATGCGCGACGAACGCGATCCCATCGAACAGGTTCGCGAAATGCTGCTGACCGGCAAACACGCCTCCGAAGACGACCTCAAGGCGATCGACAAGGACATCAAAGGCGTCGTCAACGAAAGCGCCGAGTTCGCCAAGGAAAGCCCCGAACCCGATGTCTCCGAACTCTGGACAGACATCTATGC
>NZ_JAHDGE010000003.1:17833-110534 GCF_020627745.1 Pseudooctadecabacter sp. | reverse complement strand
TCGCCAAGGAAAGCCCCGAACCCGATGTCTCCGAACTCTGGACAGACATCTATGCAGAGGCATCTGCCTGATGACCAACCTTGCTAACATTCTGGCATTGGCCACGCTGTCCAGCGACACGCCCGACGAGGTGCGCGAAGCAGCGAGACTGATGATCACATGGGGCGAAAAAAACCCGCGGGTGTCCGCGATCGCCAGCGCCATTGGCGTCGAAAATGCGAATAAAGCTGCCGCTGAGGCGGCTCAGGCCGCCGGCGTAAAGGACGGCGATCAGGACAAAGTGATCCAGACGGCCGCGCTGATGGCGATCCGCGAGCGTCTCAACATAATCGAAACTGAAATCTCTGAGCTGTCACGCGCACTCACCGATCTGATTGGGGACGCACCTGACGCAAAGCAGGTCATCATCACCCAGCCCGCCCGTGGGGGCTTACTTGAAACAATCCTAGGACGCCTGACGCGCAACGGAGGAAAAAATGGCAACTGAACTGCTTATGCCCGCCCTCTCCCCCACAATGGAGGAAGGCACCCTGGCCAAATGGCTCGTCAAGGAAGGCGATGAGGTCAAATCAGGCGACATCATCGCCGAGATCGAGACCGACAAGGCCACCATGGAATTCGAAGCTGTGGACGAAGGCATCGTCGGCAAGATCCTGATCGAAGAAGGCACCGAAGGCGTCAAGGTGAACACCCCCATCGCCATCATCGGCGAAGAGGGTGAGGACATGTCAGCCGCCTCCGCGGCCAAGTCCGAGGAGCCCGCCCAGCAACCGGCCCCTGCCGACAAGGAACAGAGCTCCGAAGATCAAAAATCCGCCGGCATGGACCACCCCGCGCCCGCGCAGGTCGACCGGTCCCCCGACTGGCCCGAAGGCACGGAAATGAAAACCATGACCGTCCGCGAGGCCCTGAACGAGGCCATGGCCGAGGAGATGGAGCGCGACGAAAACGTCTTCCTCATGGGCGAAGAAGTGGGTGAATACCAAGGTGCCTACAAAATTTCCCAAGGTCTGCTGGATAAATTCGGCGAAAAGCGCGTCATCGACACCCCCATCACCGAACACGGCTTCACCGGCATCGCCGTTGGTGCGGCGTTCGGCGGGTTGAAACCCATCGTCGAATTCATGACCTTCAACTTCGCCATGCAGGCGATTGACCAGATCATCAATTCGGCGGCCAAGACGCTCTATATGTCCGGCGGCCAGATGGGGGCACCGATGGTGTTCCGTGGCCCCAACGGCGCGGCGGCCCGTGTGGGCGCACAGCACAGCCAGGATTATGCCGCATGGTATGCCTCTGTGCCGGGCCTCAAGGTGGTCATGCCCTATTCGGCGGCGGACGCGAAGGGCCTGATGAAAACCGCCATTCGGGACCCCAATCCGGTCATCTTCCTGGAAAATGAAATCCTCTACGGTCGGTCCTTTGAAGTGCCCGTGATGGATGATTTCACCATCCCCTTCGGCAAGGCCAAAGTCGCCCGTGAAGGCAGCGATGTGACCATCGTGTCCTTCGGCATCGGCATGACATACGCCATGGAAGCAGCTGCAAAACTGGCCGAAGACGGGGTCGAGGCCGAGGTCATCGACCTGCGCACCCTGCGTCCGATCGACTATGAAACGGTCCTGAATTCTGTAAAGAAAACAAATCGTTGCATCACAGTTGAAGAAGGCTGGCCCGTGGGCTCCATCGGCAACCACATCGGGGCCACCATCATGCAGGAGGCGTTTGATTACCTTGACGCGCCGGTCATCAACTGCACCGGTAAGGATGTGCCCATGCCCTATGCGGCCAACCTCGAAAAGCTCGCGTTGACGACCACCGCCGAGGTGATCGAAGCCGTGAACAAAGTCACCTACCGGTAAGGAGAGACCACAATGGCAACCGAAATTCTCATGCCCGCGCTCTCCCCCACGATGGAGGAAGGCACGCTGGCCAAATGGCTGGTCAAGGAAGGCGACACCGTGCAATCGGGCGACCTTCTGGCCGAAATCGAAACCGACAAGGCCACGATGGAATTCGAGGCCGTAGACGAAGGGGTCATCGGCAAGATCCTCGTCGCGGAAGGCACCGAGGGCGTAAAGGTCAACACCCCCATCGCCATCGTCGGCGAAGAGGGGGAGGACATGTCTGCCCCTGCCTCCACGAAAGGTGAAGAAAGCGTTAATAATCAGGAGGATACCTTATCCGCGGATAAGGACAGCCATGCAGCACCCGCTGGCGCCTCGGACGCCACAGCGCCCCAGAAAGGCTATGGCAAAGGCGATGCGCCGCAGAAAGCTGCACCATCTGCGGATGGCAGCCGCCTCTTCGCGACACCATTGGCCCGCCGCATCGCCAAGGACAAGGGACTGGACCTGAGCCAGATCAAGGGCTCCGGCCCCCACGGACGCATCATCAAGGCCGACGTGGAAAATGCCAAACCGCAGGACGCCTCCGCGTCCACGTCCAAGGCAGACACCCCCGCCGCAGCACCTGCGGCCAAGGGGGCTGCGATGGCCACAGGTCCAAGCACCGAACAGGTCCTCAAGATGTACGCCGAGCGCGACTTCGAAGAGGTGTCGTTGAATGGTATGCGCAAGACCGTCGCCGCCCGCCTCACCGAGGCCAAGCAGACCGTCCCGCATTTCTACCTGCGCCGCGACATCGAACTGGACGCCCTGCTCAAGTTCCGCAGCCAGCTTAACAAGACGCTTGAGCCGCGCGGCGTGAAACTGTCGGTCAATGATTTCATCATCAAGGCCTGCGCCCTCGCGCTGCAACAGGTGCCCGATGCCAACGCTGTTTGGGCCGGCGACCGGACGTTGAAGTTCAAGGCCTCCGATGTGGCCGTGGCCGTGGCCGTTGAAGGCGGGCTTTTCACGCCTGTGCTGCAGGACGCCGAGATGAAGTCTCTCTCGGCGCTGTCCACCCAGATGAAAGACCTCGCCGGCCGTGCGCGCGATGGCAAACTGGCCCCGCACGAATACGTAGGCGGCAGCTTTGCGATCTCCAACCTCGGCATGTTCGGCATCGACAACTTCGACGCCATCATCAACCCCCCCCACGCCGCTATTCTGGCTGTCGGGGCGGGGGCCAAGAAACCCGTCGTGGGCGAAGACGGCGAAATCAAGGTGGCCACGGTCATGTCGACAACGCTCAGCGTGGATCACCGCGTCATCGACGGCGCACTGGGTGCGGATTTGCTGAACGCGATCAAGTCCAACCTCGAAGATCCGATGGGCATGCTGGCCTGACGGCCAAACTCACGTCACGACAAAGGGCCGCCAGATCATATCTGCGCGGCCCTTATTGTCTTTGTCTCAAAAATATCCTGGGGGAGGCCGCAGGCCGGGGGCAAAGCCCCAAATCGCCGCGCAGCGGCGCGGATCGGATGGGCGAAGCCCGTTCGAAACCCCTATCCGTGTGTGCGCAGCAACTGGTCCATGGTCTGCGACGGCTGGGAACAGCCCGCCTCGCCCACAACCTTGGCAGGCACCCCCGCCACGGTCTTCATCGGCGCCACGGCCTCCAACACCACAGACCCGGCGGCGATGCGGCTGCAATGTCCGATGGTGATGTTGCCCAGCACTTTCGCACCCGCACCGATCAGAACTCCGTCCCCGATCTTGGGATGTCGGTCTTCCTCTTCCTTGCCGGTCCCGCCCAAGGTCACGGAATGCAGCATCGACACATTGTCACCCACCACGGCGGTTTCGCCGATCACGATGGAATGGGCATGGTCAATCATCAAACCCTTGCCGATGGTGGCACCTGGATGGATATCGACGCCGAAAATTTCTGACACCCGCATCTGAACATAATACGCCAGATCGCGCCTGCCCTGACGAAACAGCCACGCGCCCAACCGGTGCGCCTGCACTGCCTGAAAGCCCTTGAAGAACAACAACGGCTGCAAAAACCGCAAACATGCGGGGTCACGGTCATAGATCGCAACAATATCCGCCCGCGCCGCATCAGCCAGTGACGGCTCGGACGCATAGGCATGATCGGCAATTTCACGCAGCATCTGGTCGGACATTTCGGACGACGCAAGCTTCATCGAAATCCGGTACGCCAAAGCGTTTTCCAGCGACGCGTGGTGCAAGACAGAGGTATGTACAAAGCCGCCGATCAGCGGCTCATCCCGGATCGCTGTCTCTGCCTCATCGCAGATACGCTGCCAAACAGGATCAACTTTCGCGATTTTTGTCTGGGTCTGGGCCATGGTGCACCTCACTTTCCCTGCTCTCCTACTCCAGATAATGCGAAGTTTCCAAGAACAAAGCTGTGAAATGCATCGTCACACCTTGTGATGCATCCGGCCTCGCCACGCGGTCAGGGCCGCCAAAACATGGCTCATGGCGGCACAGTAAGCGCCTTCGGCAGCTCCGGAAGGTCCCAAGGGGTGCAACGCCGCCTGCGCGTAAAGCGACCCCGTCCCCCCGGACGGATGCGCCCGCCCCGTGCGTTTGCGCCACCGGTCACAGACATCTGCCTGCGCAATCAGGTCTCGCGCAAACTGTGGCTGATCCAATGGGGGACGAGGCAGGACCGCACGTGCCGCCATATCCAGATCGCTCAGCCCAACAGCCCGCATTACGCTGCCACGTCAATCGCCGCGGAGGGGCCAGGTCCATAGATGTCTGAAATCTGGGCCACCTCGATGCGGATGTCGCCGGTCCCGTCCAGAACCTGCAGTCCGTTCGAATAGCTCCAAGCGGCCTCCGATACGGTCGTCCGACGGACAATATTTCCACCTCGGCTCACCACGACAGCATATCTTTCGAAGGCTTCCGATAGGGGCGTGTCCTCTCCGTCCCAACTGTCGCCATCCTTACGGGTGCGTCTGATCCAGCTGACATCAATGCCACTGTCGGACACTGTCGCACGCAGATGTGCCACGCGGTAAGGCCGCAAGCCTGCCCCATTGGTGGCATCAACGCGGTACTGATAGCTCGGGTCAGACATGGGGCGCGTACCCGGACCAAACCGAATGTGCCGATCCACCCCGCGCGCACCGCCTGACAGCTGCAGCGGCGTGCCGTCAAGCAGGACAAAGACGGACCCTTCGGGCCATTCTTGAGGCGTGATGCCATCGGTTCCCGCCTGTCCGCGCAAACGTGTCGTCAGGTTGTAGGTGTTCGGCCCGATCAGTTCGGCATCGGCAAACTGGAAAACTTCCCAGTTTTCCGCAGACCCGTCGCCGATCGCTGCAAGGTTTGCCCCACCCAGAAGTTGCGCCATCGAGACCGACGACAGATCACCTCGGATCAGTTCCACTGTCAGACCCGGCCCGCGGTCGATCACACCTGGGCATCCGCGGGTCATACTCGTCGTCGTCAGCCCCATGACTGTGGCCGCCGGCAAAAGCCGGTTCAACTGATAGTCTGCATCCTGCGGTGCCGAATAGACGGCGACACTGCCCGGCCAAGGCACACCCGCTGCAGCCACATAGGGCGCGACAGGGTCTTCATCCCCGCGCAAAAGCGGCAGGTCCATCAGCATCAATTCAACCGGTACAGGCGCCACGAAATCGCGCAGATTAAAGGTCTTCTCTGTCACGTCCTGCGGCTCATAGATCGCAGGCTCAATCCGGACCGCCTCAAGGGCCTGCCGGTCCGTTTGCTCCGCATGGTCAATCCGGAACAGACCGTCACCATGCTCGTCCGGCAACCGGACCACATCGCCTGCGCCCACGTTCATCAAGGACGGAGGCAACGTAAACCGTGCCGTATCCCGCGCCACGCGGGCTTCTGACAACCACCGCTCTGCAATGCGCTGCCCCTCGGCACTGGTCAAAACCAGCGGCAGTTCCGACGCTGACGTCGTCAGCCCCCGATCATCTGCAAAAATAGCCTCGGTCGTGCGGACCTCATAATCGGCATCCGCCTCGACAAAGCCCAACCGCACGCGGCCTGCGACTTCGGCGTCCTGCGCGCGTGTCAACTCAATCGCGCCCTCCGCGTCAGCCTCATAGACCAGCTGTGACCGGTCCAGATCAGCATCCAACCGCGCCCCGCGTGTGCGGAACACCAAAACACCGTCCCGTTCAATCGCATCAAACCCGTAGGCCACCATCAGGGGCTGCAAAGCAGATCGCGCGGTAGTCACATCATCTACGCCGTAGCCGCGCACCACACCGTGCAACGCAGACACATCGTAAGACGTGATCCCTGCCCCTTCGCAAATCTCAGCCACGACAGACGGCAAAGACCGTGAGGCCGCCCGCCCGTTGATCCAATGGCCTCGCGAATAATTCACATTGTCCGACCACAGTCCCCCGTTTCCGGGAAAGGCCGGGAACGGCCGTGCATCCCACGCCCAGACATGGATACGGTCCGGATCGACCATGCGCACGCCAGTGACGTCGGACACAGGGTTCAGGTCCTCGTCCGCGTAATGCTGATAGATCGCCCGCAGATATTGCATCTGGATGTAGTCATCGCGAATGCCGTTGGACGCGCGGGGCAGCCCGCTTTCAGAGGATTTCAGATCCACAAAGCGGTTCGGCTCATTGGTGGCCTTGTCCACAGCAGCACAGCCAATTTCGGTAAACCAGATAGGTTTGGACCCCGGCTCCCACGCGGTGGGCAAGGCCGCACGCACGCCGTCCACACGGTCGTGATGTGCCCGCAGCCACCAGTTGCGCAGATCCTTATAGCGCCAGATCCATGGCTCACCCTCCCCGTCCGTGATCGGGGTTCTGATCTGTGCCTCGACGGCTTCTTGGGAATGATAGTACCAATCATACCCCTCGCCGCCCTCCACGTTGGCGGCCAGATAATCAAGGTTGTAGATCGACCCGTACCCCGCATCGAGGTGATCTTCCCCATCGCGCCAGTCGGACAGCGGCATGTAGTTGTCGATACCGATGAAATCAATCGCATCATCCGCCCACAACGGGTCGAGGTGGAATATCTTGTCCGCCGTGCCAACGGGCTGGTAGCCATGGTATTCCGACCAGTCCGCCGCATAGCCGATCTTCACATCCGGCCCCAGAATGCCGCGCACATCAGCGGCAAGGGCTTTCATTGCCTCAACCGCCGGAAAACCAACCGCACCACGAATTTGCGTCAGCGCCCGCATCTCTGACCCGATGCAGAACGCGTCAACCGACCCCGCAATCGCACACAGATGGGCGTAGTGCAGGATGAACCGGCGATACGACCACTCGTTTGGGCCGGAATAGATCACATCTTCACCGCTGATCGTGAAATCGCCCGGCTCGGCGGCACCGAAGAACGCCGCGACCTCTGCATCGGCTGTTGCTGTGCGGTCAGGTGAGCCAGCTTGGCCGGGCGCCAAAGACGTCGTGATCCGCCCGCGCCACGGCAAACGCGGCTGGCTATCCGCATCCGACCACGGGTCCGGCAATCCATTGCCGTCCAGTTGTTCCATCAAAATAAACGGGTAAAAGACCGCCTTTTGCCCGCGATCCGTCAAATCCCGCAAGGCTTCGATGACCGACGCATCCGCTGGCGTGCCTCCGTAGACGGGGCGACCAGCCTCGGTGGGCACCTGTTCTGCTGCAGCGCGGGACGTACCGGAGACGCGCCATTTCATTTCTTTGCCGTCCGCCTCGGTCTGCTCGACTTTCGGCTTGATCTGACACTCCCCGCACCGCAGGTCATCGCCAAACCACGACACAACCATCGTGACCGATCCGCAATTTGGCAATTCTTCTTCCAGTGCCTCAACAGAGGTCAGGTAATCTGTCTTGCCAGACGGCGTGTTCACGTTGGTCGACCGGCGCTGGCCAAAACCTGAGGACACCGTGACAGGTGTCGTCGCCAAGGCGTATTCCCCCGTGCCCGGCACCAATGCCACGCCTGTGACCAAGGAAGCCATATCCGAATGAACCGCTGCATCGCCCTGCCCGGGGCGCATCACTTCAAACGAGAACTGCGGCACGCGATTGCCGAACTGAGACAGATCCAGATCCTCAAGCACCACATAGGCCGTTCCGCGATAGGCCGGAACCTGTCCCGCGCCTTCGACCGCCTCAATTTTCGGGTCCGGCATCTGATCCATTGATCCGGTGTAGACCCGCATGTTCAGATCGTCGCGCGCGACTTCTGCTCCGTCAGCCCAGACCCGCCCCACGCGTGAAATTTCCCCTTCGCCCAGCGCGATCGCAAGCGAAACAGAATAGCTGTAGCTGGTGGTCTTGGGCGGCTTGGGCGCACCTTTGCCACCGCCTGAGGTCCGCGATGTTTCTTCAAACTGCGTGGCCCAGATGACCTGTCCGGCAATCCGCATCCGGCCATAAAGGCGCGCCATTCCCGCCCCTTCGCTGGCCCCCGTTAGCCTGAACCGGTCGACGCGGCCGGTTTCAACGGCGTCGCTGCCTGTTCCCATCAGGCGCTGATCAATCGCCCGTCCTAAAGTGGCACCGGCGGCGCGCCCGATGGTCGCCATACCGATGCCCATGACAGTGCCGCCAAAGGACCCGCCAAGGGCCATGCCCGCTGCAGATAATACAATCGTCGCCATGATGTCAGACCTCTGTGTTATAGTGTGCAGGGACGGCGAAGCGGGCCACCACCCGTCTTTGCCAAGGGGCCGTCAGTGCGTTTTCGACGACGCCGTGCCCTTGATAGGCATGAATAAATGTGGGCGATGGCCCGATCTGGGCCTGAAGGCCCACATGTTTGGCGACCGCACCACTTTGCATGCGGAAAAGAAGGACATCGCCCGCGGCCGCGGCATCTCGATCTTTCCGCGTCAGCCGCTCCGCAATGCCTCTCCACAGCCTTTCATCACCTTGCGGTTCCGACCAGTCAGCGGTGTAGGGCGGTACTGTGATCAACGGCGCAGAGGTCAAGGAAGACCAGACACCACGCAACAACCCCAAGCAATCGCAGCCTGCTCCTTTACGGGCCGCCTGATGAACGTAGGGCGTCCCGATCCAGCTTCGCGCTTCCTCAACAATCGCATTCATGAGGTCAAAAGCCTGCGGAGGCTGCCACCCGTTGCCGTCTTGCTCTGGACGGGGGTGCTGACCAGCCAGTCATCGCCCGGAATGTCCGGAAACCCCTGAAAGTTGACGCCATTACTGAATTTGGACCGGCAGGTGTCGAACCGCTTGTCGCAGCCGGCCTCGATGACGATCATGTCCCCGGGCGCGATTGGGGTCCTGAACGCCTCCCAAATTTCGATCTGGCGTTGCGACCTGACAAACCGGTCGCGCTTGACCATCGCTACAAGGCCCGCAGCCTCCCCGGTGATCACCTTCAGGCGTCCACGCTCAAACCATGCAGGCTCGAAACCGGTCATGTCCTCGAACACGAACCGCCGGCTTTCTTCGATACTCTCCACTGCGGTTTCAACGAAGAACCCGTCGGACCTCACGTCAAATCCACATCGCCCATCGCCCAAGATCGCAGCGCAAGGCGTTTGATAAACCCGTCCCTGCGGCTGGTTGAGCATCTCGGTCAGACCACGCAACTCGGCATGAAATGCACCACCCGCGCGGCGCAATTCCCCGATGGATCCGGCAAATCTCAGGCTGCGCATCTCGACATCGGCCCAGTTGACCAGCCAGGCTTTCACCTCGGCCCCGTCAAAGCGTCCGGCCTCAATGTCCGCTTCCGTGATCGCCGCATCGCTCAGCGCACCCATGGCTTCGGAATTGTCCACAGACAAACCGGTCGCTGACACGATGGCCCGCGCCGTCATTCCGCTGTCTGCTTTGAATGTGATCCCGTCAAAGGTTAGCGGTCCGTCATGGTCGGTAAACCCGTAAAGGGTCCCGTCGCGACGGATCACAGCCCAGCACCGCGCAAGCGTCGTGATGCCGCTGTCCAAATGTCCCTGAAATGCGGTCATACCCGCACCTCGACCACCGGAATATCCGGCACTTCACCGGCCTGAAAGGTCGCCATAGACGTGACGATTGCGTCCGTATCAAACCGGACCGGTACATCGAATTCGTAACCTGCTGTGACTTCGCCTTGCAGATCGGGAGGGTGATTGAAGGTTACCACACCCGTCAGATGATCGACTTCATAATCGACCCCCTCCACCATGGTTTCACCCCCTACAGCCACCAATACGGTGCCCACCACCGGCTTTTTGACCGGCCGCGCATAGGACGCAGTGCCGGAGGCGTAATTTTTCACCAGCTGGAACGCGGTCTGCACCTCATCCCCCATCCCGATGACCTGATCCTCACCGGTGATCTGCGCCTTGGGTGCGGCGGATCGGAAATCCGCCCAGTCTTTCCAGCGAAACCCGAACATCTGTCCCTGCCGCGCCTCGAAGAACGCAACAACGGCTTCGACATCATCCAGCGACCGCAGGCCCATGCCCGCATCATACCGACGACGCGAATGCGCCCACGGCGTGTTGCGCTCCTCAAACCCGTTGGACAAAGTCACAATCTCGGTGCGCCGTTCCGGCCCGCCCAGCGCGCCAAAGCTCAGGTTCGTGGGGAACCGTACCTCATGAAAACTCATCTGCTTGCTCCCTTACCGATTGCGTTGGCCACGGCTCAAAGCGCGGCTCATGGAGGCCGCGATCTGGCTTTGTGACCGCTGGAACCCGGCCACATCCGGGGTCGAGATATTCATGGTGATGTTCACCGATTGCCCGCCCTGCGCCTTCACGCCAAGGCTGCCGTCGGCCCCACGGGTCAGCGGCATAATCGCCTCCGGCCCCGCTTCACCCATCAGGCCAGTGCCGCCGCGCATCGGGAAGGTCGTGGCCCCGTTGACCACCCCGCCCTTGGCAAAGGCCCGCTGCTGTCCGCCCGAAAACGCGCCACCCTTCTCAAAAGGCATCAACGCACCGACCAGCGCATTCACCCCACCGGCCAGAATGCCGCCGAAATGATCCGTCACAGGCTTCATCGCGTTGTTGTAAACCGTGCGCGACATCGCCTCGCCCAAGGTCGAAAACGCGTCCGACAGCGAGTTGCCGTCAAAAACCAACCCGTCAAAAGCCTTGCGCAAACCGCCCGAAAACCCGCGCTCCAGATTGCCCAGATCGCGTGTGGTGTCGCCCAAAGTGCCCTGCATCCGGCGCAACTGGCCGTCAAAGGCATCCGTCATCGCCGTCACCGACCCTAACGTTTCCTCCAGCGCCTTGGCTTCGGTCTCAAGGGCGTCCAACCCGTCGATGTCATCCATAACTCGCTCCTTCATCCGCAACGCGGTCGGGATAATCCGCCGCCAGTTGATCCAACCGGCCCCGTCCCATGGGCATCTCGCCCGCCTCAGGCCCCAACAGCAGCCACAACTCGGCTGGCGTCAGCGCCCAGAATTCATGTGGTTTCAGCCCCAGATCGCGCAGGCCCGTCCGCATCAAACCGGGCCAATCGAAACTCGCTGCGCGGCTCATGGTGTGGCAAAGGCACGGGCCAACAGCTCGGCCGCCGCCTCCGCCGCCCGCACCGGCCCGCCTTCGATCTCAGCGCACAGCAAATCCCGTGCCGATCCCCGCCAGCCACCACCGCGCAGGCCCGCAACGATCAACGCCAAAACGTCCCGCGTGGAAAATCCGCCCGCTTCAAACCGCGCCACCAGCGCCACTAAAGTATCCGCCTGCAAAGACGCCTCCAGCTCCGCCAATGCCCCCAGCGTCAGCTTGCAGATGTGCGCCGTTCCATCCAGAACCAGCGCCACCTCCCCCGCCCAGGGGTTTGCCGGGGGCATCTGCGTGGCCAAATCCATTACGGGAAGGCCACAAAGGTGACTTCGCCGGCGGACGTCATCGACAACTCATAGGTGGCTTCACCGTTGTAGTTGCCCGCATACTCGATGGAACTCACAAGGAACGCGCCCTCGATGGTGCCGAAATCAGGGATGATCACCTGAAAATCCGGGGTCTCGCCGTCAAAGAACACTTGCCGTACGCGTTCATCGCTTGTGGCGTCCTTGAACACGCCCGACCCACTGATCGAGGCGGATTTCACACCGGCCCCGCCCAGCACTTCACGCCAGCCGCCAGTGCTGTCCAGCGACGTCACATCCACGGTTTCTGCGTTGAAACTGATGCGCGTGGCCCGCAGGCCAGCGGCTGTCTCGAACAGGCCATCACCTGTCATGTCGATCTTGATCAACAGATCCTTGCCATTTTGCGCTGTCATAATCCGTACTCCGTAAGGGTTAGAAAGAAAGGTTTAATCGTCCGCCACACGGGCGTTGAACGTCAGATCAATGCGCCGCTCATCCGCCGCACCCACCCGCACTGCCTTGGCGCGGTAGAAATTCAGCGCGACCAGCGTGCCACGGTTCAGGGTCAGATCGGCATCGACCAGCGCGTCAGACACAGCACCCGCCGCCTGCTTGGCGGTGGCAAAGCCTGCGGTGTCAGTCACCACCGAGACAGTGAATTGATGCACCGCACCGCCACCCGTCTTGTCCGACTGGTCCTTCACCAATTCCGGCCCCAGCGCCACGTAGAGGGGCGGCAAAGTGCCCGCCGGAAACGCGTCATAAATGTGATTGCCGACCAAAGAGGCCAGCGTCGCATCCGCTGAAAGTGCTTGATAAACAGCCGCTTGCAGGGCCGCAGAAACGCCATAGCTCATGCCACTGTCTCCTCTTGGGCGGTGCATGCCAGATACCGCCCGTCTGTATCGTCCTCGGCCACCGCCAGAATGCGGAACACCCGCGTGCCTTCGACAAAGCGCTGATCCGGCTTCGGGCGCGCTTGCGATCCGACAGGGGCCGCACGCACAAAAATCTTGTAGGACACCCGGCTCAGCGGGGCCGCAGTCCCCGCCGCCTCACGGCCAGAGCGCGCGACCACATGGGCCCACAAATGCCCCAGCGGCATCCAGCTTTGGGTAAACCCGCCCGCGCCATCCGCCACCCGTGCAGGTGTTTCCAGCAGCAGTTGGCGGTTCAAACGATACGCCATTACACCGCACCCCCGCCCGTCAGGCGCATCACCCGGTGACGTTCAATCAAGGCGCTGACACCAAAGGGCATGCAGCCGCCATCGTACTGCACCTCATGGCGGTACTCGTAATAATGGGCAGCCAACAGCAACACGGCCTGCGCCAGATCTGCGGGCAAATCGCTCCATTCGGGGCCAAAGCCCGCCAGCATCTGCACCTTCACCGATCCCGCCTGGGGGATCGTGGGCAGTGCGGCGGCAACAGACGCCAGCACAGGCCGCTGCATGTCAGGACGCAACTGATAGCTGGCCGCATCCACGACGGTCTCACCGCCCAGACGGTCCACCAGAACCACATCCACAATCGCACTCACCGGCCCAATCGGCAGCGCCTGCGCACCGCCATCGCGCCACCGCGTCAACGTCCAGCTGAACGTGCGCTCAATCAGCGCCTTGCCGGTCCGCGCCTCAATCGCCGCCATAGCAGAGCGCAAAAAGCTCTCGATCAGCGTGTCCTGCAGTCCGTCATCGGCAAAGCCCGATCCAAGGCGCAGGTGTTCTTTGAACAGGGCGACCGGCAAAGCCCCTGTCGGCACCGTGGTTTCTTCAATCAACATCATTGGGTCTCTCCGAAAACGGTCTTCAAATTGGGTCCGCCATTTGGCTGAAAACCCGGACGCGTGCTCCCCGCATTGCTCGGACGGAAGGAAGCAGCTGGACAACGCGAAGATGAACTCGCGCCCCGCACGCGCCCGGACCCGGCCCTGCCCGAAGGCAGAACCGTTCCGTGCAGCAGCGCGCTTACGCGGTGCCGAACTTCAGCAGCTTGATCGCCGCATAGTCGGAAACAGACCCGCCCACGCGCTTGGTCGCATAGAACAGCACGTGTGGCTTGGCGCTGAAGGGATCGCGCAGCACGCGCAGATCAGGGCGTTCGGCCACGGTGTAACCGGCCCCGAAATCACCAAAGGCGATTGGCGTGGTGTCAGACCCGATGTCGGGCATGTCTTCCGCGATCAGAACGGCATAGCCCAGCAGACGTGCAGGCTCACCTGCCGTCAGACCGTCAGACCACAAGAAGCGGCCGTCATTGTCCTTCAGCTTGCGCACAGCACCGGCCGTTTTTGAGTTCATGACGAACGTACCATTGGCGCGGTATTCAGCACCCAGCGCATAGACCAGATCGATCAGCGCATCGGCCCCGTTGAAATCGCCGTCGGCACCGGTGACGACATAGCCAAGGTTGCCCCAGGCCCAAACGTCATTGTCCACAGACGGTGCTGTCAGGAAACCGGTGGGCTTGTCGATGCCGTCACCGTTTACGAAAGCAGCGGCCTCGGAACGGGCAAACTTGTCGGCGATGCGACCGGCCAGCCATTCGTCGATGTTGAAGGCGCTGTCATCCAGCAGACGCTGGGACGCTTTGGGCAGCGCGGACAGCTCATGCAGCGGAATGGTGATGCGGTCGATGGACGGCGTGCCCGTCTCGGCGGTGGATCCTGCCTCAGTGGCCCAGCCCGCACCCATTTCGGTGTGATCAATCAGCACATCGTAGGACGTGGCTTCCACGTTCACCACATTGGCAATCGCACGGATGGACGCCGTGGCGGCCAGCGTGGATTGAACCGTCGCAGATGTCTGCGGGTCCACCAGATAACCACCGTCGGCGGCCACAGCCGTGGACATGGATTTGCCTTCCATCTCAAGGCCACGCAGCGCGTCATCATCGCCGGACCGCAGATAGTCCTCAAACGCCTTTTGATGGGGCGCCTCAACAGAGGCAGCGGTGGCCAGCGCGGGGCGTGCGCCAAAGGTAGATTTACGATCAAGTTTGGTCATGCGGTCATCCTGCTCTTGCAACTTGGTTTGAATGTTGGTCGTGAAGTCTTTGAATTCGCTCACAAAGCCCGCCATCGCGGACTTCAGCTCAGCGGCTGGGTTCGGGCTTGGGGTCGCCGCACAAGGCGCATCTTCCCCGGCCCGAGCCTTGCACTCGGGTGTCGTCATGTTGGTGATCCTTCAGATCTTTTCGGTGAAACGCCGGGGCTACATCCCGCCCAGCACGGCACGGGCATCCTCAAACACCCCTGCCAAATCACGCATGGCGGTCTCAAAGGGGTCATCCCCCTTCGCGCCCACCCGCGCATCAGGAAGCATCGGGAAGGTCACCAGCGACACCTCCCAAAGCTCCAGCTCCGACAACAGGCGACCGCCCGTGTCATTCTTTGTGGCCCGCACCGTGCGGTACCCAATCGACAGCCCGTCAATGGCGCCCGCCTCAATCAGCGCGGCGGCCTCACGGCCCTTTTCCACATCTGTCAGAATACGGCCCTTGACCCACAGGCCCGCCTCATCCTCACGGACCTCATCCCAGACGCCGATGGGCTGTTCAGGGTCGTGCTGCCACAGCATCTTGACGCGATTGTTCTTCGCGGCCATGCGTTCCAGCGACTTGGCATAGGCCCCTTTGGCCACCACATCGCCGCCCTGATCGGCCTTGCCGAACAGCGACCCATAGCCCGAAATCTCGATCCCGTTTTCAACCGGCTTGGCATCCCCAAGGGCGATAAATTTATGTTCCAAAGTCATCTCAAATCTCCCTTAGGGGGTCGCCGTCAAAATGGATTCAAACGCCTGCGCCAGGATCACACCGACCACGCCGTAAACCGTCAGCCACAACCGGCGTTCCAGCCGTTCCATCATCGTTTCAATCTTGCCCAGCTGGGTGTTCAGCTGCGCAAATTGCAGCGCCGCCAGCCTCTCATGGGCCTCAATGCGCAGGCTCGGGCCGCACTCAAAACTGTCGCGCAGATCATTCATCGCCCACCTCCAACGCGGGCAATCCCAGCAGATGACGCTTTTCTGCATCCGTCAGGAAAGACGCCTCGCCCACCCGTTTCCACTGCGCATCCCGCTCGGACGCCAGGGCCGGCACCTGATCCAGATCAGGCTTCAGATCGATCCGCTCACCGGAGAAATCCCCCAGCCAGTCGGCAATCGCACCCGTGACCCGTGTGACCAGCGGCAAGACCGTCAATCGGTAAAACGCGCGGTTCGCCTCTTGGTAATTCGCATAGGTCGCATCGCCCTGAATCCCCAGCAACATCGGCGGCACGCCGAAGGCAATGGCGATCTCACGCGCGGCCCCTTCCTTGGTCTTCAGAAATTCCATGTCCGAGGGGCTGAAGCCCATAGGCTTCCAATCCAGCCCCCCTTCCAGCAACATCGGACGGCCCGCGTTCTTGGCCCCTTGATGCTGTGTCTCCATCTCATGCAGCAACCGGTCATATTGATCGCTCGACAGTTGCGACTGCCCGTCAGCCCCGCGATAGACAATCGCGCCCGATGGCCGTGCGGCATTATCCAATAAAGCCTTGGACCACCGGCTGGCCGCATTGTGCACATCCAGCGCCGTGGCAGCCGCCTGCATCGGGCTCAACCCGTAATGGTCATCCTGCGGGTGGAACGACTTGATATGACAAATCGGGGATGCCCCCTCACCCACCGCAAAGCGGTGCTTGCGCCCGCCCACGGTGTAATCATAGGCCACAGGCCAGCCATCGGCACCCGGCACAATCGACATCCGGTCCGACCGCAACACATGCAGCTCCACCGGCCCGTCCTCAGAGGCCACAGCCTCGACATAGCCATTGCCCGTCAACAACAGCTGACCAAACAACGCCTCAAACAGCTCCGCCCGGCCCTGCGCGCCATTGGGCCGCTGGATCAGGTCCATGACCGGATGGCTGTCATAGCGGCGCACATCATCTTGCAACACCAATGGCAACGCCGCTGCTGCCTCCGCGATCATCTTGACCGCGCGAAAGCCCACAGGGTTCGCCGTAAACCCGACCCGTGTCAGGCTGGCCGCATCCCGTGCGCCCCAAACTGTGCGACCCGCAGCCCCCCAAGCGGCAATCTTGCCCGTGGCCGATGCCTTTACCTCGGACGGCGCCGCCTGCGCTGTCTCAACATCAGATCGCTTCAGAAAATCAAACATCCAACTCTCCCTTGGGTCCCGCTTTCAATCGCGGCAATCGCTGCAACTTGAATAGAATTTGCATCTAAATGATTACGAAGGTCTGAGGCCCCCGCGCGGTGCCCCTGCAACACCCCACAAACGCCTTTGTTTTCAGGCCCTAAAGCCCGCGCACCCGTGGCGCACGCCACTTGGCAGACGGCTCAAGAAACAGATCCGTCAATGCCCAAACCAGCGCATCCACGCGGTCCGGCGATCCTTGTCCATCAAACCCCTGCGCCGTCATCTGGCACATCTCGTCTTCCAACTCACCCAGACCTGACACATGCCGCACGCGGCCCTGCTCGTACAAAGCCGCCACAGGCTCCGCCCGTGCGGATTTTCCACGCGTGGCATGAACACCCCGATAGGACACCGTCGGATCAATCGACCGCACGATGGTCTCCACCATGGCACCGCCCTGATTGACCTCGGCCACCATCCGGTCCGCCCCGTGCCGGTCCATCGCGGCGACGGCAGCCGCCGCCCAGCCATTGGGCGACAACCCTTGGACAGACGCATCTTCCAACACATAGACACGCCAGTCCTTGACAGGCCCCTGCATCACAATGCCCGCCACCACGATCCCGCAGGCATCCGACGTGGCACCCGACCCCGCAGGCGGGTCCACCGCCACCACGATCCGGTCCAGTTCAGGCACGGTTTTCACATGCACGGCCTCCAGCGCGTCGGACGTCCAAAGCGCACCCTCCACATCAGGCAGCAAGATGCCCTCCAACTCCTGCCGCCCATAACGCGACCCGCCAAACTGCTCCTGCACGGCCTCAATAAACCCGTCCGCCAGATTGGCGCGGTTTTCCGCTGTCGACGCATGGGTCTGCACCGTGCCATCCCGCGCCAACAAATCCTTCAGCACTGCCACGTTCTTCGGCGTCGTGGTCACGCAGGCCCGTGGCTTGTCGCCCAACCGCAGACAAAACTGCAACGTCTCCCACGTCTTGGCCGCCTTCGGCCATTTCGCCAGTTCATCGGCCCAAACCGCGTCAAACTGCGGCCCGCGCAAACGTTCGGGATCAAACGAGGAATACAGCCGTGCTTCCGCGCCATTGGGCCATGTCAGCATCTGCCGCGTGGCACTCCATTTAGGGCGGCGGTCAGGCGGCGAACAGGCCAATATCCCGCTCTCGCCAAACACCATAACCTCGCGCACCTGCTCCATCGTCTCCCCGATCAAACCGATCCGCCGCGCCGGGCCGGGGTCGCGCGGACGCGACCCCTCCACCATCGACCGGACCCACTCTGCACCCGCGCGCGTCTTTCCCGCACCGCGGCCCCCCAGAATGACCCAGGTCCGCCAGTCCCCCTCCGGCGGCACTTGATGGTCCAACGCCCAGAACGCGAACAAAAAGGGCAAGGCCCTCAGTTCAGCTTTCGTCAGACCGTTCAGAAACGTCGCTTGGTCGGCAGCATTTGCGGATGCGACCAAGGCGGCACCTGATTTGATCCCGGACGGCATCGAAATCAATGTCCCCGTCCCGAAGTCCTGTTCCGTGTTTGTCATTGAACTCTGCCTCTTTCTTATTGATATCGAGGTACGCCTGATGCAGTTGCGTCATCTGTTTCGGCAGCGATGCCACCTCCTTGAGCTCTCCCTGCTCAACCAGATCCAAAACTGCTTTCAGCGTGTCCCGAATGCTTGAATGAAGCCGCCTAGCCTCCTCAATACGTTCGGCGGCCGATTTCTGTTCGGTGGTGTTACCACCGCTTTGGGTTGTCATGGGGCAATCCCCTCTCAGGTTGCTCCGCCCGATCGTCCAACGAAAACGGGCCTTGGGGTGAAATGCCCCAAGACCCGTCCAAGTCTCTTCCAGCATGGGGGAAACTTACCCCCCGCCGTCCAATTTCCCAAAAATTAGCAAAGTGTTAGCGCACGCCCCATAGGAACATCCGTTAACCTTTTAGTTGTCAGATGACGCATCCCGCTCCGCTTCCAGACGCCGATAAATCGCAACATTGTCGTTGTGTTCGGCCAGCGTGACGGCAAAATTATGCCCGTCGCGCGGGTCCAGCGTTTTGGCCACAAAGAAGATGTAATCGGTGTCCGCCGGGTTCAACGCGGCCTCGATGGACCCCGCACCCGGATTGGCAATGGGCGTCGCCGGCAAACCGTCAATCACATAAGTATTCCAGGGGTTATCGGCCCGCAGCTCGCTTTGCCGCAACCCGCGTCCCAGCACCCCGCGCCCTTCCGTGACGCCGTAAATCACCGTGGGGTCGGTCTGCAACCGCATCCCCTGATTCAAACGGTTTACAAAGACCGACGCCACATCAAACCGCTCATCCGAGGTCGAGGCCTCTTTCTCAATGATCGACGCCAGAATCAGCGCCTCTTCGGGGCTGTCCAAAGGCAACCCATCGGCCCGTGATGCCCACGCCTCAGCCAAGGTGCGCTCCTGCGCGGATTGCATTTGCGCCAGCAATTCCGCCACCGAATCCCCCGCGCTCACCTGATAAGAATCAGGCGCCAGAAGCCCCTCCGGCGGGATCTCTTCGACCTGCCCCTCCATGAATTCCAGCGCGTTCAGCGCCTGAACAACCTGCCAGCTTGTCACCCCTTCCGAAATAACAACGCGGTACTGCGTATCGCTCTGCTCTCGGGTTTCGGTGTAAACCGCAGGCGTGTCCTCAACCGCAGGCTCGAAACTTGCCAGTTGTTCAAACCGGCCCGTCGCGGGGTCCAGTTCACGCACCTGCGCCAGCGTCCGCGTCACACCCACCCGGTAGACAATCTCGGTCCCGCAGGTGCTTGCCCCGCCGCGCGTCACGATATCCACGATCTCTTCCATGGACGACGACGCAGGCACCAGAAAACTGCCCGCCTTCAGAAGGCTCGTCTTGTCGGAATAATCCGCACCCATCCGGAAAATCGAAGACGACGAAATCGCCCCCTCCCGTTCCAGATTTTCACTGACCCGCCGCATGTTGCTGCCCGAAGGCACCTGCACGCAGATCGCCTCATCCAAAGGCCCTTCCGCGGAATACTGGTTGGTCCCCCAGACAATCACGCCGCCCGCCAGAAACAGCAGAACAACCAGAAACGTCAGCGCATTGCTGGCGATATGTTTCCACATGGTTAGGTGACCTTACCAAACAGGACGGAAGCATTCGTACCGCCAAACCCGAACGAATTCGACAGCGCCACATTGATCTCCCGTTCGACCTTGGCATTGGGTGCCAGATCGACCTTTGTTTCAACGGCCGGATTGTCCAGATTGATCGTCGGCGGTGCCACCTGATCGCGGATCGCAAGGATCGAGAATATGGCCTCAATCGCGCCCGCAGCCCCCAAAAGGTGCCCCGTGGCCGACTTCGTGGAGGACATCGTCACCTTAGACGCAGCCTCCCCCATCATCCGCTCAACCGCACCCAACTCAATGGTATCCGCCATGGTCGATGTGCCGTGGGCATTGATGTAATCAATATCCGCAGGCTCCAGCCCCGCATCCTTCAACGCCATCCGCATGGACCGCTCCCCACCTTCACCGTCCTCAGACGGGGCCGTGATGTGATAGGCGTCACCGGTCAGGCCATAGCCCAACACTTCGGCGTAAATCTTGGCCCCGCGGGCCACCGCGTGATCGTAGTCTTCCAGCACGACCATGCCCGCACCCTCGCCCATCACGAACCCGTCACGGTCCGCGTCATAGGGGCGGCTGGCCGCCTTGGGGTCATCAGCACGTTTGGTCGACAGCGCCTTACAGGCGTTGAAACCCGCGATCCCGATCTCGCAGATCGTGGCCTCGGCCCCGCCAGCAATCATCACATCCGCACGACCCGATTTGATCAGCTGCGTGGCATCGCCAATGGCGTGCGCGCCCGTGGAACAGGCCGTTACAACCGCATGGTTGGGGCCTTTGAACCCGTACTTGATGGCGATCTGGCCAGAAATCAGGTTGATCAACGCGCCCGGCACAAAAAACGGCGACACACGGCGCGGCCCCTTTTCCTTCATCATGATCGCGGTGTTGGCGATGGAATTGAGGCCGCCAATGCCCGATCCCGTCAAGACACCCGTCCGTTCCAGATCCGCTGCGTCCTCAGGCTGCCAACCAGCGTCCTCGACGGCCTGCTTGGCGGCCGCCATCGCGAAGACGATAAAATCATCGACCTTCCGGCGCTCTTTCGGCTCCATATAGGCGTCAGGATTGAACGTGCCGTCACTGCCGTCGCCATAGGGCACTTCGCAGGCATACGTCGTGCCAAACCCTTCGGGGTCAAAATGCGTAATCGGTCCTGCGCCGGATTGCGCATCCAAAATACGCTCCCAGCTTTTCTCGACCCCATCCGCAAGGGGCGTCACCAACCCCAAACCTGTTACGACCACTCGACGCATGCCACACCCTCACGCTTGCTTTTCTTTGAAGTCATTTACCCCGCTTCGCAAGCTGGGGGCAAGCCCATGGCCAACCTGCGGTCCGGATCGGCAAGCTTAAGACTTTGGAAAAGATTCACCCTCAATATGCCTTCAGTTCTGGACGGAGGTTCCTTGGAACACGCGCGATACCTTATGGCAGTTTTTCTGATCGGCACCGGCTCCCCGGCGGCGGCGGACTTGTGTGACCTGATCAAAAGCATCGACCGAATTGAAAGTCGCATCGCCACCGGCCCCACAACCCGAACGACGACAACCCTGCAGCAACTGGCCGACAACACGGACATCCTGAAAACTTTCTTCCCGCGGAATGCCGCCCTCCGCGCCGCCCTGCGCGACTACACCGCATCGGTCGATCAGATCATGGTCCCGACCGACACGCCACCGTCTGTCAAACAAGCCCAGCTCGCGGCGCCTGAAACGCGTCGGCTTTTGCAAAACATGCTCTCCGCAAGTTCTCCGGTTTGCGGCACGCATTCCTACCTCATGCTGTCCTCGCCTCAAGAAAGTGCAAGCAATCCGGCCGACTTGACCACACGCGGCATCCGGGGCGGTTTTTCCGCATGGACGGCCGATTTTCTCGCTTTCGCGGCCCTGCTGATCACGACCCTAATCACCCTTGGCGGGGCGGTTTACCTGTTTCGAAAAAGGGGACGGCGCACCAAACGGATCATGTGCAATATCCCGGTAAGCATACGGACGGGCGCTATGGACTTCCGAACGCGCATTTTTGACATCAGCAGCAAGGGGGCAAAAATCAAACTGCCGGATGATCCGGTCCCTTCACAGGACGCCACGATCACAATCAAGGGCATCGACATTCCCGCAAGGATTACATGGCAAAACGGGCACTTTGCAGGTGTCGTCTTTGCGGATCCTCTGCTGCCCGCCGATCTGCGTTCAATCCTGGCCGCCCGCCCGATCCGGGACCATCGACACGCCTGACCGGACAGCCGCGAACCACAGCGCAACGCGCCATCGAAAAAGGGCGGCACCAAGCGGCACCACCCTTTTCCTAACCGTCAAAGATAGGGTCGCTTAGGACGCTTCTTTGATGAACTTCACGGCGTCGCCGAAGCTCTGGATCGTTTCGGCTGCATCGTCGGGGATTTCGATACCGAATTCCTCTTCAAAGGCCATGACCAGCTCAACCGTATCAAGGCTGTCTGCGCCCAGGTCGTCGATGAAGGACGCGCCCTCAACAACTTTATCTTCTTCCACACCCAGGTGCTCTACAACGATCTTACGAACGCGATCTGCGACGTCGCTCATGTCAAATTCCTCACATAGTTCAGGGCTTTGCGCCCGTTGGTCAGCCCGTCATCACTCCCGCAATACCGGACCATTTGCGCCCCGCGAAGGGCCCCGAAGTTCCCGACGCAACGTCACGAACCCCAATTCTGCGTGGCCTATAGCAGAGATTCCCCGCTTGGCAAACGCTTTCAGACCGTTTGGTCAGATGCCCTATATAGGCGCTACAGCATCGCCATACCACCATTGACATGCAAAGTTGTGCCCGTGACGTAGGCCGCCCCGTCGCTGGCCAGATAAAGCGCCGCGGCCGCAATTTCCTCGGGCGTGCCCATGCGACCGGCTGGGATTTGGCCGTTGATCTTGTCCTTTTGATCGTCCGTCAATTTGTCGGTCATGGCCGTCGCGATGAAACCCGGCGCAATACAGTTGACGGTGATGCCGCGCGACGCGACTTCATAGGCGATGGATTTGCTCATCCCCACCATACCCGCCTTGGAGGCTGCGTAATTGGCCTGCCCCGGATTGCCCGTAGCCCCGACGATGGAACTGACGTTGATAATCCGCCCCGACCGCGCCTTCATCATGCCGCGAATGACGCCCTTGCACAGCCGCATGGTGGACGTAAGGTTCACGTTGATCACATCAGACCATTCCGCATCGGACATCCGCATGAAAATCTGATCGCGGGTGATCCCTGCGTTGTTGACCAGAATATCAACCGATCCCATAGCCTCGGTGGCCTGCTTGGGCAGCGCATCGACAGCCTCTCCATCGCTGAGATTGCAGGGCAGCACGTGGGCGCGTTCGCCCAACTCAGCGGCTAGAGCTTCAAGAGGCTCCACCCGCGTGCCAGACAGGCCCACGGTGGCACCTGCGGCATGCAAGGTCTTGGCGATCTCGCCGCCTATCCCGCCAGAGGCTCCGGTGATCAGCGCGTTTTTCCCAGTCAAATCAAACATATCTTATCCTTCGTTCAGGGCAGCAACCGCCGCCACAACATCTTCGGGCGTGCCCACGGCACGTGTGGCCACGCTGCGATCAACCCGTTTGACCATGCCGGACAAGGCTTTGCCCGCCCCGATCTCCCATGCTTCGGTCACTCCGGCAGCCGCCATCCACTGCACGCTCTCACGCCAGCGCACAGATCCGGTGACCTGTTCCACCAAAAGCGTCTTGATTTCATCCGCGTCCACCGCCTCGGCGCGGACGTTTGCAACCAAGGGCACCGCAGGGGCCACCATCGTCACATCTGCCAACGCGCCCGCCATGACCTCAGCCGCCGGGGCCATCAGGGACGAATGAAAGGGCGCGCTGACAGGCAGCAACATGGCCCGTTTGGCGCCCTTGGCCTTGGCAATCTCAACCGCGCGTTCGACCGCCGCCTTGTGACCGGACACCACCACCTGCGACGGATCATTGTCGTTGGCGGCCTGACAGACCTCGCCCTGTGCGGCCTCTTCCGCGACGGCGATGGCCTGTTCAAAATCCATGCCCAGCAGCACTGCCATGGCGCCCACGCCCACCGGCACCGCCTCTTGCATGGCCTCTCCTCGAATGCGCAGCAGCCGGGCGGTGTCTGCAATGCTCACTGCTCCGGCCGCAGCCAGCGCGGAATATTCGCCCAAGGAATGACCCGCCACAAAGGACGCCGCTTCAATCGTGACGCCCTCGGCCTCAAGCGCGCGCATGGCGGCCAGGGACGTGGCCATCAAAGCCGGCTGAGCGTTTCGCGTCAGGGTCAAATCCCCGATATCGCCCGTCCAGACCAGATCGGACAGTTTTTCCCCCAAAGCCTCGTCAACTTCGTCAAAAACGGCCTGCGCTGCAGGATAGGCATCCGCCAGCGCCTTGCCCATCCCGATGGTCTGGGCACCCTGCCCTGGAAAAACAAAAGCTCTCATGCGGCTTTCTCCCTTCTTGATTGCAGCAAGGGGTATAGCGACAGCCGGTGCGGCACAAGACATCTGAGGTCCGCATGCGCAAACGGCCCCTGAAACGGGGCCGCAAACTGAAATGTCCTTAGGCGTTAGGCCGCCAAGGGCCCCGACCATACCGCATCGCGGGGGCGGCCCGTCTGCAGCCCGCAGTCATGGGCGATCCTGCCCCGCAACGCGCCAAGGGTCGCAACTGCCCCGTCGCCGGCTGCGATGGTGCCGTAGCCTGAAATATCAACATGAACCTGCCCGAACCCGCTGTCGAAGTTGGATACGACAACCCTCACATCCGTCACCGCATCCAGTCCATGGCACGACAGGGCCGCGGGCGATCCGTAGATGCCGCCCGACACCTCCCGTATTTCGCCCGTCAGCGTGTCGATCTGAACCTTGATCCGGCGACAGCGCGCGGCCACCAGACCGGCCACCCCGGCAGAACAGATCAAAACCAGAGCGCCCAACCCCCGCGCCGCCGCATGCACATCAGGGGCCAGTCCCGCAGGCAACAGCATCAATCCCAAGGCGGCGGTGGCAAAAACCATGGCAGCAAACAGCGCGGTCAGGCGGATCACCGCCGCAGACCCCAGTTCGGCCTCCGACATGGCGATTTCATACCCCCAGAAGTGTTCCTTGATCTGGGGCTGAAGCAACGGTTTCGATGTGAGGCCGGACGTGGCGGTACTGATAAACGAAGACGTGTCTGGAATGGCTGTCATAGGGTGTCTCCTCTGTTCATCCCCAACCTGACGGCCAATCGGGGCCGAAAAAGGACAGCTTTGCGACCAATGATGGTTAATAAAGGGTTAATGACAGCGTCCCGTGGTCCGACCCGGCTCCCCAGGATGCCGTCCCTGATCAGCCCGGCGTCTTTCGCTTGATCCCCCGGCCCACATTTGTATAAGGCCCCATCGGTCCCGCGGTTATTTATGAACTGCGCAGTCTCTCGTGGGTGAGGGCGGGACCGTCTGCCTCGCCCTATGAAATGCGCCGAATATGACTGGAGTTACGCATGCCGCTTTATGAGCATACGTTTATTGCGCGTCAGGACCTGTCCAACACGCAAGCTGAAAGCCTCATCGAACATTTCTCCACAGTGCTGGCCGACAACGGCGGCAAGGTGGTCGAATCCGAGTACTGGGGCGTCAAGACCATGGCCTACAAGATCAACAAGAACCGCAAGGGCCACTACGCCTATTTGCGGTCCGACGCGCCAGCGCCTGCCGTGCAGGAAATGGAACGTCTGATGCGCCTGCACGACGATGTGATGCGCGTTCTGACGATCAAAGTCGACGAGCACGAGGAAGGCCCCTCGGTTCAGATGCAGAAACGTGACGAACGCGACAGCCGTCGCGAGCGCCGTTAATCCATCGCATAAAGAAAGGACTGTAAGTCATGGCTACCAAACCATTTTTCCGTCGTCGTAAGTCCGATCCATTTGAGGGCGAGAACGCCCCGAAGATCGACTACAAAGACACACGTACCCTGCAGCGCTACATCTCTGAGCGCGGCAAGATCGTTCCCTCCCGTATCACCGCAGTCGGTGCAAAGAACCAGCGTGCCCTGGCACGTGCGATCAAACGCGCCCGGTTCCTCGCCCTGCTGCCTTACGCTGTTAAGTAAAGGACCGACATCATGGATATCATCCTTCTCGAACGCGTAGCCAAGCTGGGTCAGATGGGCGAAGTCGTCTCCGTCAAGGAGGGCTATGCCCGCAACTTCCTGCTGCCCCAAGGCAAGGCGCTCCGTGCCAACGCGCACAACATGAAAGCTTTTGAAGACCAGAAGGCGCAGCTTGAAGCCCGCAATCTGGAAACGAAGAAAGAAGCCGAAGATCTGGCCGCAAAGCTGGACGGCGAAACCTTCATCGTGATTCGTCAGGCCTCCGACGGCGGCAATCTTTATGGCTCCGTATCCACACGCGACGCCGCAGATGCCGCAACCGAGGCTGGTTTCTCTGTGGACCGTGGTCAGGTTGCCCTGATTGCCCCCATCAAGGAACTGGGCATTCACGACGTGAACGTGACGTTGCACCCTGAGGTGTCCGCAATCATCAAGCTGAACGTGGCACGCTCCACCGAGGAAGCCGAACTTCAGGCCGCTGGTAAATCCATCGCTGAACTGGCCGCCGAAGAAGAAGCCGCAGCAGAATTCGAAATTCAGGAACTCTTCGATGACATCGGTGCCGCTGGCATGGATGATTTCGGTGACGACGAAGCCCCTGCCCCTGCAGCAGATGCCGAAGACGCCTCCGACGAAGACTGATCGTCTTTCCTCAGCTTACGACATTGGGCCGCGCAGGACATTGCGCGGCCTTTTTCGTTCAAATTGTTCCAATTCAGTCAAACTTAACCAGTGCCCCTTAGGAGGATGAAGGCAAGCCGAACTTTGGGGGATTGGACAAACAATGCAGCCAGTTGGATTAGTCGCACTCCGCGCGGGTGACGTTTTGTACGAACAGGGCGATCACAATACAGATGCCTTTGTCGTCGCCTCGGGTGAGGTGGTGATGTTCCGCACCGAACAGGGCAAACGCTATGATTGCGAAACGCGCGGGCGCGGCGCGGTGCTGGGCGGTCTGTCAGTGCTGACAAATCACCCGCGTTATGTCGGCGCGCAGGCGGTCACGGACACAATCGTTTTTCGCGTTGCGGCCAGCCATATTCTGAATGATTTCGACGCGATCAGCCCATTGTTGAGGGCGTGTGTAGAGACATCTATCGCCTTCAACGCGCGGTTGTCCTCGGTCAGCAGTGACACAGCTGCCGCCCCGCCCGCGGCCACGCCCAAGGTCAAAAACGCCGATGACCTGATTGAACGCTACAAGTTCGAAATCGACCTGCTTCGAAGCATCGCAAAATCGGAATTCTCCATGGTGTACCAGCCGATTGTCACCCTTCAGACCGGTGACATCGTAGGATTTGAAGCGTTGATGCGCTGGTGTCATCCCGAACGGGGCTTCGTGCCGCCGGATCAGTTCATCACGGTCGCCGAAGACCTCGGCGTGATAGGGTCGTTGACCGAATTTGCTTTGGTCGAAACCTGCAAGACGCTGAACAAGATTAAAGGGACACGCCAATCTGACAGGGATTTCTTCGCCTCGATCAACATCTCGGGCCACGACGTGGCGCGCCCCGGATTTGCCGCCCAGCTGACCGACATCCTGTCACGCCACGATATTGCACCCAACCTGATCAAGCTCGAGGTGACGGAAACCGCCTTTGTGCCCGACAATGAAGATGTCCTTGATAACCTGCACGGTATTCAGGGATTGGGCTGCGGGCTGTCCATTGACGATTTCGGAACCGGATATTCCAACCTTGCCCACCTCAAGACCATGCCTTTGTCCGCCCTGAAAATCGACCGTGCCTTCGCAGGGGATGCCCATTGTAACAGGGTGTCCGGCAGCATCGTGTCGATGCTCGTGGGCCTCGGCACCGCTCTTAATGTGGATATCGTCGCTGAGGGTGTCGAAACCGAAGTGGATGTGAAAGCCCTGTCCGATCTCGGCTGTTCGCTGGCTCAAGGGTTCTATTTTCACCGCCCCGCCAATGGACAGGATCTTCTGGGCCTACTTGGCGCGGGTCCGCGCAATCCCGAACTTGAAAGTGTGGCCTAACGGTCGAAGGTTTCGAGGATGACGTCACCTGAACATGCGGACGCCCCGCGTGACCCGATCCAGACCTGCAACGGACCATCCGAAGCGCTCCAGACCACAACTTCCTCACGGTCATTTGCCGTCTCACCAAAGTGCCACAATCCATCTGGCGACCGTACCGCCAGCAACGGGTCGCAAGGCGCTTGCGCCATCACCATCAGGATATGGGGTGCCAGACCGACCAGATCGAAGACCGCCGTCGGCGCGACAGGCAGGAACCCTTCGACCTGCTCTGGCACCGTCCCCTGCATTCTCCAGTCCGGACAGGGCGCAACCGCTTCGGCCAGAACATCTACGGGCCATGCCTGCGGCGCGATCAATTCTGGCCCCGTCGCGGAATATCGCGGCGCATCCAACGTCGGGTCAGGGCATGATGCCGACGCACTCGCGGCCAGACCGATAAAGAACAGGCTGAGTATTTTCATAACCCTATCCTAGACCACCGCTGGCTGGCGCGAAAACCCGTCGCGTCTGACAATTCCGTCAACACAACAAAGCCGCCCCCGGCATGGGGACGGCTCCGCCGGATTTTTCTGCGAAGTTACTGCGCCTGAATAATCAGGTTCGCATCGCAATAACCGCCATCATACGTGCCGACCCAAATGTCGATCTGTCCGCTCCGCGGCCGCGTCAACACAATCTGAGGGTCCAGATTTCCGGCATCATCATCGTCATAATACCACGTCGCGGTGCCCGTGTTGATCAGCAGCGCGCTGTCGCAGTTGCTGTTAACCCGCAGCACCAGACGGTTGCCTTCGATGTTGTTCGCAAAAATGCGGACATCCGGTGATGACGTAAAGTATCCCGCCCCCGTATCGGTCTGCGGATTCACGTTCGGGCAGTTCCAGACGTAATTATTGCCCCCCGCCTGAAGGCCAATACGCTGACCCGCGCGCATCTGTCCAAGCGACAGGTTGTAAGACCCGTAGTTGGGATCAAGGCTCCAGTTCGGGCACGCCTGTGCCGCCCCTGCCAAACCCACAAATGCGGCGACCGTAACCAAAAGTTTTTTCATTGTTTTTCCCCAAAATATAAAACGTGGCAAAAGATTAACCAGAAGGTCAAAACTTACCTAGGGAAAAGTTGTGCAGATCGGGTCAGGAATTCCGTAGTTTTCCTGCAATCCCTGCGTTAATAAAAAGGCCGCCCCAAAGGGACGGCCAAAAAACGTGTCGTAGGACGCGAATTTATTCTTCTTCCAAGGCCTCAACAGCCTTTTGCAGGTCATCCTTGGAGACCTCTTTCTCGGTCACCTTGGCGCCTTCGACAATGTGGTCAACGACCTTGTCTTCAAACAGGGGTGCACGAATCTGCTGCTGCATCTGCGGGTTCTGCTGCACAAACTCAAAGAACTGGCGCGCCTGATTGCCGTACTGCCGCGCCTGGTTCATCACCGCCTGGGTAAACTCTGCGTCGGACACCTGCACTTCGGCCTTCTGACCGATTTCGGCCAGCAGCAGGCCCAGTTTCACACGACGTTCGGCCAGTTTGACATGCTCGTCTGTCGGCTCGATCTCGGGGTGATCATGGCCCTGCACGTCTGGGTTTTCCTCGTGCCACAGCTGGTGCGCGATCTGGCCCGCCTCAGCCTCAACCAACGACGGGGGCAGCTCGAAGGATACGGCGTTGTCCAGCTCATCCAGCAGTGCACGCTTGGTGACGGCACGGGCCGCCCCTTTGTACTCATCTTCCAACTTCTCGGAGATTTGACCCTTCAGACCGGCCAGATCTTCGGCACCGAACTGCTTGGCCATCTCGTCGTCGATCTCGGCGGCTTTTGGTTCCTGCACATTGTGGATTTTGCATTCAAACACGGCTTCTTTGCCAGCCAGATGTTCGGCGTTGTAATCCTCAGGGAAGGTCACTGTGACATCTTTTTCGTCACCGGCTTTCACACCGATCAGACCCTCTTCGAAACCGGGAATAAACTGACCGGAGCCCAGAACCAGCGCGTGGCCTTCAGCGGCACCACCGTCAAATGCTTCACCATCAACTTTGCCCAAGAAATCAAAGATCACCTGATCGCCGTCTTTCGCTTTGGAGCCCTTCTTGCGGTCTTCAAAGTTCTGCGCGGTCTCAGCCAAAGAACCCAGAGCCTCTTCAACAGAGGCGTCATCAGCCTTCACCACCAGCTTTTCGAGCTTGATGCCAGAGAAATCGACCTCGGGAATTTCAGGCAGCTTTTCATAAGACACGGATACGACGACATCGTCGCCTTCTTTCCAGTCTTCGTTGGTCATCTTCATCTCGGGCTGCATCGCGGGGCGATCGCCGGATTCTTCGAGGTGCTTGTTCATGGCACCGTCCACAGCTTCCTGCATGGCTTCGCCCAGAACCTTTGGGCCAAACTGCTTTTTCAGCAGCGCCATCGGAACCTTACCCTTGCGAAAGCCCTTCATCTCGATCTCGGGCTGGGCTTCTTTGAGCTTGTCGTTCACCGCGGCGTCCAGCTCGGCGGCGGTCACGGTAATCTCATAGCCGCGTTTCAGGCCGTCGTTCAGGGTCTCTTTGACCGTCATGGGTATCGTCCTTTATATCTCACGTGCCCCGAAAATAGGGCAATTTGGTGCGGGTGAAGGGACTTGAACCCCCACGCCTTGCGGCGCCAGAACCTAAATCTGGTGCGTCTACCAATTCCGCCACACCCGCAGTATTTATAAGGGGACGGCAAAGCCATCCCCTTAAGTTGGGCGCGTCTTAGCAAAACGCGTCAGGGGATGCGAGAGGAAAACGCCCTGTCTGGACAGGTCTTTTGCACCGCTTCGTCATCGCACATCGCGTTGATTTCTCTGCGTTTGCGCCGTGGCGAAAAAGACTCACATCCCACGAATGCCCCGCAAAGATACGAAATATGTCCCACCAGTAACGTTTTGTTGCCATATTTCAGGTCAAACATTGAGCAGACATAAGCTGAGAGCGAGAAACGCCATGCACCTGGGACGTAATAAAGACTTTGAAGATCGCACAATCGTTGCGACACCCCTGAAATCCGCCAGCCGCCAGAATGTGGCAGGTCTGGCCGAAGGCACCACCGTCATGACACTGGATGGAGAAACGCCTGTCGAACGTTTGAAAGTTGGCGACCGCATCATCACCCGCGATGCCGGCATGTCTGTTCTGCGTGACATCCGCAGCACAAAGGCCAAAGTCGCCGCCATCCAGATCAAGGCCGGGTCTTTGGGCCACACGCGCCCCGAAGAAGATATGATTGTCGGCCCGGATACGCTTGTTCACATCCGCGACTGGCGCGCCAAGGCGCTTTTCGGCGCCGATGTGGCGACCGTGAAAGCCAAGCGTCTTATTGACGGTGAATTCATCTCCGAACGGGACGAAGTATCGATGATGACCTATGAACTGGTCTTTGACCGTCAACACATCATCTACGCCGACGGACTTGAAGTCGCCAGCACCAACGTCTGACGGCAGCACGCCTGAAAGGATCGTGCGCTGACGCGCGCCCCTTTATAGACGGCGGGGCTGCTGCGCCACGCCAGATACGCAGTCCCCTTGGGGCTGCGTTGCGCATTTGAGGGCTCTGCCCTCGCGCTGCGCGCTCACCCGAGGTATTTTGGAACCAGAGAAAGCGAAGGTGCCCCCGACCTGTTCATCCGGATGGCAGAGGCCCAAGCAGCAAGATTCACTTCTGCACACATTCTCGCCTAGCTGCCTAATTTTTGGGCAATGGCCACCAAAACCCCCTGCCTGATGTTGCGGCATCCCCCCCTTGAATTGAGCCCTGCCCCTGAAAATGGTCTCACGCATCCGAACGCATCAATTTAGGGGGGAGTCGGCCCATGAAGAAAATCGAGGCCATCATCAAACCGTTCAAACTGGACGAAGTTAAGGAAGCCCTGCAAGATGCTGGCATCCAAGGCCTGAGTGTCGTGGAAGTCAAAGGTTTTGGCCGTCAGAAAGGCCACACCGAATTGTACCGCGGCGCGGAATACGTTGTCGATTTTCTGCCCAAGGTGAAGATCGAAGTCGTTCTGGCCGATGAGCAGGTCGACGGCGCCATTCAGGCCATCATCACCGCAGCCAAGACCGACAAGATCGGCGACGGCAAGATTTTCGTATCCGACGTTGCGCAAGCCATCCGCATCCGGACAGGCGAAGAAGGCGACGACGCGCTTTAACGCGCGCTGTCTCACACCCAATCCATCCATTATTGACCAGGGGAAACTCAAGTAATGAAGAACAAAGATCTCGTGAAAATGATCGCTGACGAAGATGTCGATTACGTCGACATCCGTTTTACGGACCCGCGCGGCAAACTGCAGCACGTCACATTGTGCTCCGATCAGGTCGACGAAGACTTCCTTGAAGAAGGCTTTATGTTCGACGGCTCGTCCATTGCCGGTTGGAAATCCATCGACGAATCCGACATGAAACTGATGCCGGACACATCCAGCGCCTATATTGACCCGTTCTACGCGGAAAAGACGTTGTGTCTGCACTGCTCTATTGTTGAGCCGGACACCGGTGAAGCCTATGACCGCGACCCGCGCGGCACGGCCGAAAAAGCCGAAGCATACCTGAAATCCACCGGTATCGGCGACGTGGCCTACATGGGCCCAGAGGCGGAATTCTTCCTGTTCGACGACGTGCGTTTCTCCGTCGGCATGAACAAGGTGGGCTATGAAGTCGATGCCATCGACGCCGCATGGAACACCGATGCCGAATACGAAATGGGCAACACCGGCCACCGTCCGGGCGTCAAGGGCGGCTATTTCCCCGTCAACCCCATCGACGATGCTCAGGACATCCGTTCTGAAATGCTGTCCACGATGAAGCGTCTGGGCATGAAGGTCGACAAGCACCACCACGAAGTGGCGTCTTGCCAGCACGAACTGGGCCTGATCTTTGACAGCCTGACCAAGCAGGCCGACGAGCTACAGAAATACAAGTACGTCATCCACAACGTCGCCCAGGCCTACGGCAAGTCGGCGACATTCATGCCCAAGCCCATCGCGGGCGACAACGGCACCGGCATGCATGTGAACATGTCCATCTGGAAAGACGGCAAGCCATTGTTTGCAGGCGACAAATACGCCGACCTGTCTCAGGAAGCGCTGTATTTCATCGGCGGTATCCTGAAGCACGCGAAGGCGCTGAACGCCTTCACGAACCCGTCCACCAACTCCTACAAGCGTCTGATCCCGGGCTTTGAAGCCCCCGTTCTGCGTGCCTACTCTGCGCGCAACCGCTCCGGTTGTGTGCGTATTCCATGGACCGAAAGCCCCAAAGCCAAGCGCGTTGAGGCCCGTTTCCCTGACCCCGCAGCCAACCCCTACCTGTGCTTCGCAGCGCTGCTGATGGCTGGCCTTGACGGCATCAAGAACAAAATTGATCCCGGTGCGGCATCTGACAAAGACCTTTATGATCTGCCTCCGGAAGAGTTGGCTGAAATCCCGACGGTCTGCGCCTCCCTGCGCGAAGCGCTGGAAGAGTTGGAAAAAGACATGGACTTCCTGCTGGCCGGTGACGTCTTCACCAAAGACCAGATCGCAGGGTACATGGATCTGAAGTGGGAAGAAGTGTACGAATACGAACACACACCCCACCCCGTCGAATTCAAGCTGTACTACAGCTGCTAATTCGGACGACGACACAACACGAAGGGGCGCCCTCATGGGGCGCCCTTTTTGCATGAGCCGTCAAATCTGCGCGAAAATGAGACTATGACGCTCATTTACGCAAATTTCTGAAAATTGTTCGGGATTGGCCACAAACCAAGGGGTTTTTGCCCTATTTCCGTCGAAATTTCTTCCCGAACTTTCCTTGACGTTAACGTGATGTTGACCACATCGGATGACAGTAACGGCTCATGAGTAAAGTGAACCAGTACACCCCGCCGTCGTCGCCCTATCAATCCACTTACGGATTTGGATCCCATCGGGCCTGCAATGTGCCAGCTTCCGCAGTACGGAAAGGCGCATCCACCATGCCTCAGGCATGGCAGGCCCGTGGGGTCGCGACTGGCGGGGGATCTTTGCATTATGGCGACGACCCGCGCAGCTTTGCCGACATGATCAAGGATCCGGTCCGATGGTGCTTTTCAAACGCCGTTAAGGCCGCGACGACAATGGGTATCCTTTCGGCAGGCCTCTTGTATCTCGTCTTCTAGACCGCCCGCACCACCATGGTGTGAATAATAAAAGCGACAGCCCCCTCGCCCCCCAATCGCAACACCGTCTGCCTTTCGCTTCGGATGAAAGGATCGTCGGGGCCACCAACCGGGCGTTGATCCGCCTCTGCGCGGGGCTGGAACAAGGCGGGATCGCGATACCGCAACGCGTTCGCCCGCCACATGGGCTGCCCCCGTTTCACACCATCGAACAGCCTTTGAACCCGTCGGGCGATGGCGTCGTCATAATCGGGCACGGGTGTGTGGATACGGGTTAGCGGCTTGCCGATTTTTTCTGCCAAGGTCCAGCTGGCCGGAAAGCACAGCACGGCCCCCGTCAGAACATGCTCATCCCCCTGTTTTTGCAATATACAAACGTCCTGTTGCAAAAACCGGCCCACCGAAAGCAGCGGGGCGTTCCAGTCTAGGGCGACATCAGCCCCGTCAGGACACAGCACAGTATCCCCCGTCGTCTTGAACCCTTCAGGCAAAGCATCCAACGCCTGGGTCAAAAAATCGCGCGCGGCGGTCAGGCCTTCCGGGCACTGGCGATAGACATCCCGACGACGACCATCCAAAAGCCTGCGCCGTTCGGCCATTTGTGCGGCATAGGCCTCGTCCGTGCGCAGCCACGGTCCCCGCACCGGCTGCATGGACGGAAGACGCGCAGCCGCCCGGTCGAGTTGGTCGGCGGGCAAATGCGGGTGCAAGATACCCTCTTCTGACGTGTCCATTGTGACCGTTTCCCATGTCGTTTTCTGACCGGACAAGACATCCAAGCATGTTCCACCCTCACGTTAGCACCACAAAGGGAGGACAACCATGAACACCCACTACCGCGACACGCGCAAGATTGATCCCACCCGTGGTGCCACTTTGGGGGACGGCACCCCAAACGACGCCGACCGGATCGAGATTGGCCCCACACAGCTTGCGTTTCGGGAATGGGAGGCCGCGGGCCTCACCCTGCCCAACCTGTCCGCCATGCGGGACTTTCGCTGGCGGCGTTTGACATCGCACATCGTCGACCGCGGCTATGGCGGGTTGCTGATGTTCGACCCCCTCAACATCCGTTACGCCACTGACAGCACGAATATGCAACTGTGGAACACCCACAACCCGTTCCGCGCGGTTCTGCTGTGCGCTGACGGGTACATGGTCATCTGGGACTACAAGAATTCCCCCTTCCTCAGCACCTTCAACCCGCTTGTGCGCGAACAACGCTCCGGCGCGGATCTGTTCTATTTCGACCGTGGCGATAGGGTCGATGTGGCCGCTGACGTCTTTTCAAACGAGGTCCGTGCCCTGATCGAAACGCACGGCGGCGGCAACATGCGTTTGGCCGTCGACAAGGTCATGCTGCACGGGTTGCGCGCACTTGAAGCGCAGGGTTTCGAGATCATGGAAGGGGAGGAAGTCACCGAAAAATCCCGCGCCATTAAAGGCCCCGACGAAATTCTGGCCATGCGCTGCGCCAACCACGCCTGCGAAACAGCCGTGCGCGCGATGGAGGATTTCGCGCGGGGCCACGCCGGAAACGGCCGCACGTCCGAGGACGACATCTGGGCGGTTCTGCACACCGAAAACATTCGCCGTGGCGGTGAATGGATCGAAACGCGGCTTCTGGCCTCTGGCCCGCGCACCAACCCGTGGTTTCAGGAATGTGGACCGCGCATCACCCAGCCCAATGAAATCATCAGCTTCGACACCGATCTGGTGGGCAGCTACGGCATTTGTATCGACATCTCGCGCAGCTGGTGGATTGGCCCCGACAAACCCCGCCCCGATATGATCGAGGCGATGAAGCACGGCGTCGAACATATTGAAACCAATATGGAAATGCTGAAACCGGGTGTGAATATCGAAGACCTCAGCCGCAACACCCATGTGCTGCACGACAAATACCAGGCGCAGAAATACGGCTGCCTGATGCACGGCGTGGGGCTCTGCGATGAATGGCCCCTCGTGGCCTACCCCGACAAAATGGTCTCCGGTGCGTTTGATTACGAACTTCAGCCCGGCATGACCCTTTGTGTCGAGGCCTTGGTCGGCGAAGTCGGCGGCGATTTCTCCATCAAGCTCGAAGATCAGGTGCTGATCACCGAGGACGGCTATGAACGTCTGACGACCTATCCGTGGGATGCGGAATTGATGGGCGGCTAGGGCCAGGCGATCCGCGCCACAAGACCGTAGTGATCTGCACCCAACAAAGGGCGGGCAGACAGCACGCCAAGGCCGCCTGTCGCAAGGACATGGTCAATCCCCAAAGGAAATCCATAAAGCTCGAACGTGGCCACGCGCGGACCGACCCGCGCGGTGCCGGTCGCGCGCTCAATCGCTGCAACACTGCGCCCGTCCGCCACCATGTTGAAATCTCCTCCCACCACAGTCGGCCCATCCTCCAGCGGCGCCAGATCCGGCAGCAAATCCGCCACGTGCCGCGCCTGGTTATAGGGCCACGGCCAATGCAAGTGCAGTGACACAACCTGAACCGGCGTCCCGTTCACATCGGTCGCAGCCCGTGCAAATCCGGGCTGTGTCCCGCAGGTTGTTCCGGTCAAAGGCGTCTTCGACAAAATCGCGACAGCCCCGACACGATGACCGTTGCACAGCAGCTGATAGGGAAACGCCGCGCGCAAGGCCTCAAGCACGGGTTGATTGGCACGGCTGACCTCTTGCAGTGTCACAATATCAACGTCTTGCGCCAGAACGTCGGCAATGAAATCCGTGCGATCCGCAGGACGAAACTTCATGTTCTTTTGATAAACCGTCAAGGCCACAGACCCCTCTGGACCCGTCCAGTTCCACGCTGAAAAAACGGACACAGCAGCGGCCACTCCACAGACCAGCGCCGCCACACGGGCCGTCCTGCTGCGCCAGATGAACGCACAGATCGCCAGTGTCCCGGCAATCCAGACGGCGCGAAAGACAGCCAGACTGTCGCCGATAGGGTGCAGATCACCGGCGAATGACCCCACAACAACGCCAGCGCCCAGCACCGCCAATCCACGTCCAACCGTTTGCCACATCTTTCACCTCTCCGTGACGCCACCGTCACATCCCTTGCGACATCCCTGATACAGGTCCACGTTCAAGACAACATAAGGACCCCGATTAAATGCCCACAGAACGTTTCACCTTCCCCGGTCATGACGGCCAACAGCTTGCCGCGCGCCTTGATATGCCCGATGGTCCACATCTGGCCACGGCGCTCTTTGCGCACTGCTTCACCTGTTCCAAAGACATCCCCGCCGCGCGCCGGATCGCGGGCCGCCTTGCCTCGATGGGCATCGCCGTGCTGCGGTTCGACTTCACCGGCCTTGGTCATTCAGAGGGTGAATTTGAAAACACAAACTTCACCACCAATGTGCAGGATCTCATCGCCGCTTGTGCAGAACTCGACAAACGCGATATGTCCCCCTCCCTGCTGATCGGACACTCCTTGGGCGGTGCAGCCGTTCTCAAGGCCGCCCCGCAGATGACGTCAATCAAAGGCGTGGTCACCATCGGCGCGCCCTTTGACCCCGAACATGTCACCGAAAACTTCGCAGACAGCCTTCCCGATATCATCCGCGACGGCGTGGCCGAGGTGTCCTTGGGCGGTCGCCCCTTCCGCATCTCCAACGATTTCCTCGAAGACATCGCCAAAGGCGAACTGACGCCTGCGATCTCCAAGCTGAACGCAGCCCTTCTGGTGCTTCACGCGCCTCGCGATGCCACCGTCAGCATCACCAACGCATCCGAGATTTTTCTGGCCGCCAAACACCCCAAAAGCTTCATCACCCTTGACGACGCCGACCACCTGCTGGGTCGGGCCGAAGACGCGGAATATGCGGCCACGCTGATTGCAGGCTGGGCCTCCAAATACATCGACTTGCGCCGCCCCGCGCCCCCCATCGGCATCCCCGAAGGCATCCTGCGCGTGTCCGAAGCCGACCCTGCGGGCTTTCTGCAAGACATCCAAAGCGGCCCGCACCATGTCCTGGCCGACGAACCCGCAGCCTATGGCGGCACCAACAAGGGCCTCACCCCCTACGGCTTTTTGTCCGCCGGTCTGGGCGCCTGTACCTCCATGACCATCCGCATGTATGCCCGTCGCAAAGGCTGGCCCCTCGCCTCGGTCAGTGTCGATGTCACCCACGACAAAGTCCACGGCCAGGATGCCGAGGCCAAATCCAAGATCGACAGCTTCACCCGCACCATCCACCTGACAGGCGATCTGGACGACACACAACGCGCGCGCCTTCTGGAAATCGCGGACCGCTGTCCCGTGCACCAAACACTGGAACGCAGCAATCACATCAAAACCGAACTGGCATAATCGCCTGTTTCGTTTTGCTGCAAATACTCCCGCCGGAGGCGCATCTCTCAACCCAAAAACCACGCCTTCCGCGATGGGCTCACACACGCAACAGGCACCCATAAACAAAACGAGGCGCGGAGCATCGCTCCGCGCCTCTCATTTTAATACCCATAAACAGGTCTTAGCCGCGGGCGTCGCCCACCAGCTTCCAGATCGCGGGGAATGCGATGACCGCAACCACCAGCTTCAGCGCATCAACCCAGATGAAGGTTTTGACACCGTAGGCATACCAGTTGGCCCAACCGTAACCGGTGAAGGCTTCGCCACCCACAAAGCCGGACACCGCCGCCGTCGCAGCACCACCCAACAGGGCCGCACCGGCGCTCAGCCACATCACACCCGGGATGTAGACGCACAAGATGCCCACGGCCATGGCCGCAGCCATCCGCAACGGGGACCGGTCCCAACCGGCAGAGGCCAGCGCGCCGACCGCATATGCGGCAATCATGAAGCCCAGAAGATAGCCACCCGTGGCCCCCAGCACATAGGCCGGACCGGCAACAGCCCCCGCAAACACAGGCAGACCCTGCAGACCCAAAGCGATGTAGGACGCCACCGTCGCAGCCCCCAGCTTGGGCCCGTAGGCCGCACCGATCACCATGACAACCAGCATTTGCAAGGTCACCGGCACCGGCTGTGTCAGGATCTGGATCTTGGCGGAAACCGTCAGCGCGGCCACACCGGCCACCAGCAAAATTGCACGCTTGATCCAGAGGGCCGCACCCTGCGCATCCCAAAGGCGGTCGCTCAGGACCATGTTTGTTGTGGCTGTCGACATGACGCTCTCCTTTATTTCGTTGGCCGCAGATAACCCTGTGCGCGCGCGTTCTGCAAGTGCGAAGGCCGCCTTGGCCCCCAGATATCGCTAACGCCGCACATACCACGTGACCGAAGTGTACTCCTTGCGCGGGCCAGAGACGTCCCAGCGCAGGGACCAACAGGTCCATTCCGAAAAGTCATACCCCCCCCGATACATGTCCGCGCCGCACAGATGTTCTGTGGCCTGCCCGCCATGTTCGGGATCAAAGTCATGAAACGGCTGCCCATCGGCAAAGGCCACTTCGATGCGCGCGCCTGCAGGGCGCCACAGATACGACCGTTCTGCAGTGAAGGTGCCACTGCCCATCTGCAACGCGCCCGTTTCGCGGTAAATCGCCCCCGGCCCGTCTGCCGTGATCGTGGCCGTGCCCTCAAATGTGGTCTCGGCCCCGGTCAACCGGTCCTCAATCCGGCGCGACACGGTATAGCCGCCCTGAAAATCCGCGATACCCCGCATCAGTCGCTGTAGACCCCGTCGGTGAAACTGCCGTCTTCGGCAATGAACCGCAGAACATCACCGTCCCGCGCCATGTCGTAACAAAACCAGCCATCGCTGGGGGGCCACTGGCTGCAATAGGCGTCCCCGCGCACGGCCCAATAGCCCCAGCTGTCCCGCCCCGCATTATACAGCGTCCGGCCAGAGGCGCGGAAATCCTGTGTGGCCCCGTCGGTGTAGACCAAAGCGCGATCCGTCAGAGCAGCCTCAATCTCGGCCCCGGTCATCGCCTTAAACTCCGCCAGTGCGGCACCGGGCACCAGCACAGCTGCCAAAACCATTCTCCGCATATGCCACCCCCTGTTGTTCTTGGCCGCCCCACAGCTTATGACGCAGCAAACCCGATTTCGCACGTCACAAAAAGGCCATTTGCCCATGATTCCCCGTTACGCCCGCCCTGAAATGACCGCCATCTGGGACCCCGCCACCAAGTTCCGCATCTGGTATGAGATCGAGGCCCACGCCTGCGACGCCATGGCCGACATCGGCGTGATCCCCCGCGAAAACGCCGAGGCTGTCTGGAAAGCCAAAGACGTGGAATTTGATGTGGCCCGCATCGACGAAATCGAAGCCGTCACCAAACACGACGTCATCGCCTTTCTGACCCATCTGGCCGAACACGTCGGTTCAGACGAAGCACGGTTCGTGCACCAAGGCATGACATCATCGGATGTGCTGGACACCTGTTTCAACGTGCAACTTGTCCGCGCCGCCGACATCCTGATCGCCGATCTGGATAACCTGCTGGCCGCGCTGAAAAAACGTGCGATGGAACACAAGATGACCGTCCGTGTGGGCCGCAGCCACGGTATCCACGCCGAACCCACCACAATGGGTCTGACCTTTGCACGGTTCTATGCCGAAATGGACCGCAACCGCGCCCGTATGGTCGCAGCCCGTGACGAAATCGCAACCGGTGCCATTTCCGGCGCCGTGGGCACCTTCGCCAACATCGACCCCGCGGTCGAAGAACATGTGTGCGAAAAACTGGGCCTGACACCTGAACCCATCAGCACCCAGGTCATCCCCCGCGACCGCCACGCGATGTTCTTTTCCGTATTGGGCGTCATCGCGTCGTCCATCGAAAACGTCGCCATCGAAATCCGCCACATGCAGCGGACCGAAGTGCTGGAGGGTGCGGAATTCTTCTCCATGGGGCAAAAAGGCTCCTCCGCAATGCCGCACAAAAAGAACCCTGTGTTGACCGAAAATCTGACCGGTCTGGCCCGTCTGGTGCGCATGACCGTGATCCCCGCGATGGAAAACGTGGCGTTGTGGCATGAACGCGATATTTCACATTCGTCGGTGGAACGCGGCATCGGGCCGGATGCGACGGTGACGTTGGACTTTGCGTTGAACCGTTTGACCGGCGTCGTCGACAAGATGTTGATCTTCCCTGAAAATATGCTCGACAATATGAACAAATTCCCAGGATTGGTGATGTCCCAGCGCGTGCTTTTGGCCCTGACACAGGCCGGCGTCAGCCGCGAAGACGCCTATTCCATGGTCCAGCGCAATGCGCTGAAGGTGTGGGAACACCGCGTCGATTTCCGCGAAGAACTCCTCGCAGATGACGATGTGGTTGCCGCCCTTGGTGTGGACGGCATCAACGAAAAATTCGACATGGATTATCACACCAAACACGTCGACACGATTTTCAAGCGCGTGTTCGGCTAACCCCACCCCTTTGCCTCCGTGGGCCCCCCAAAGCGCCCACGGATGGTTTATATGCGTCAGGCTGCGTTCAGTTCGGCCTGATGCTTGTGACGGGCCGCAATCGCCATGACGGCGTATTTGTGCCCGTCATCGCCATTCTCATATGGCTCCCCCATCAGTTCGGCACCGTAGCCCAGACGTTTCAACGCACGCAGGAGCCACAGGTTGGACAGCGAAATCAACGTGTCCGCGCCTTCGGCGTTGGCCATATCGATCAGCCCTTCGACGATCAGATCAAGACATTGCGTGCGCACCCGCATCGACCGGACTTCAGGTGAAATGACAAGCCGCGTACACTCCCACACGTTCGGGGCGTCAATGACCTTATCCAGCAAGTTGTTGGGGATCGTCGACAGTTTACCCGTCATCGCATCCTTCAGCATGTACGTGTGATCGCCCCACTGTGCGGCACAGGACATAGCCCGAGCGCCTGCCAGGACGCGACCCTGATCATCCAGAACCAGCGAATAGCGTGCCATCGGGTTGTCGTATTGGTCCATCTCCACATCCGCATTGTGTGGTATCTGCCAATGCAATGTATCGACGAAGAACTGTTTTCTAAGCGCAAGATAGTCAAAAAAGGCCGGACCATGTTGATGGACGCCGGACAATTCAAAGGTGATATTTTCCATTTCTACTCTCCTTTTTGGAGAGTCCATTTAGCGCTGCTTTCAGAAGATGGTTAATACTTTCCTATCATTTTCGCGAAAATCCGACGCCGAATTCGGAAAAGACCTAAACTCCGGGAAATATTAACTATTTGTTAACGAATAGGCGGCCTTCAAAGCAGCCCGAATTCCTTCGCCAACGCCGCCGCCTGCGCAGAGGTCTGCGCCCCGAGTTTGGTCTTGGCATTCTTCAGACGTTGTTTGACCGCCCCCTCCGACACCCCAAGGTCGTGCGCAATCTGTTTCAGGCGCATCCCCTCCCGCAGCATCGACAGCGCCTCAAGTTCGGCTTGGGTCAGGTTCGTCGGCGGCGCTTTCTCGTGGTGCCGACGTTCGATATACCCTGTCAGCGACAGAATTTCGTCGTCCTCGAAATCCCGATCCGATCGCGCGAAATGGCCAAACGACCGGTGCCCGTCGGTGTTGCCGTCAAAATAGGACACCGCCAACCCGTAACGCAGCCCAAAGGTCTGCGCCTGATCCAGCACCCGCATGGGATCGGGCAGTTCAATGTCCCGCCACCGAACCGCGCCCGTGTTGCTGTAAACCCAGCGCGTGACCGGATCATGCAGCATGAACCTCAATTTGGTGTAGTGATCGACCCATGGTTGCGGAAGGGCATTGACCTCCTCCATCGGAAAGGCAAAACCCACTCTCAACGCGATGTAATAGCCCGTCGGGGCCAACATCAGGACGTCATCGTGGGTCTCTAAATCCGTCAAGCTGCGCCCTCTCGCGCATCGGATCCTACAGATGTTCCTGTCCTTTGGAACGTGATCCGATTACTATTCTCATGTGCTGTGCACTTTATGTATTCTGTCTGTTCAGACGCAAGCAACCTCAAAGAGAGCGCGGAAGCTCATTATGGATAATATAGACAAAATTACGACCCTTTTGGAAACAATAGAGGACCTCGCGCCCGCGGGTTTCGCAATTGCATTCCATATTCGCCTCACATCGTCCGAATTTCAATTCCAGACCTACCCGAAAGCCTGGATGGAAGTGTATTCCCAAAACGGTTATGTGCTGTCTGATCCGACTGTCAGTTGGGCTTTCTCGAATGAGGGGTATATCCGTTGGTCCGATTTATCGGATCAGGATGTGCTGAAAATCTACGAACAATCATCGGCTTATGGGATGAAGTACGGTGCAGCTATCGGGATTGAGGCGGATGACACCCGCAGTATTGGCGGGTTCGCCCGTCCGGACCGCGAATATACAGACGAGGAAATGCAGCAATTATCCGACTATATTCGCCAATTACATCTTCTGACCGCATCCAAAACAGGGATGGATGACGCGCTGAGAAATGAATTGCACGACCTGTCCGTCAAAATGACCCATCCCAGCTAAACCTTGGGTTGAATTTCACTTTTGACATAAATTAACAGGCGAACCGACACTTTCATCCCGGCCGGTTGAAATATCATCGCGGTTAACCACCGATTCATGTCCTTTGGCTAGACCACACGCACTCAGATCAAAGGTGCACCATGGCAACGCCGACCCAGACGCTCCCCGATATTCCGCGATCCCGCAAGGCCGCGATGGTGGTACAGCTGCTGTTGCGCAATGACGGAAATCTGCCCCTCGAAGACCTTCCCGAAGCATCGCAGGCGCGGCTGACACGGGAATTGGGCGCGCTCAGCATCATTGACAAAGTGACTTTGCACCACGTCATTGACGAATTTTCGAAAGAACTGTCTGCCGTCGCCCTGACCGCGCCCGGCAGCGTTGAGGCTGCCTTGAAATCCCTTGAGGGCCGGATCTCCCCCGCCACTGCGGCCAAACTGCGCGAAGAGGCCGCGGCACGCGCCGGTCATGATCCGTGGAAATCTGTTTTGGAGCTTGAGAACAAGGCGATTTTGCCCATCACCGAGGCCGAAAGCCCCGAGGTTTGTGCAATCATGCTGTCCAAAATGTCGACGCCGAAAGCCGCCGAATTGCTTGGCATGATGCCGGGGGACCGTGCACGACGGATCGCCTATTCCATGTCCCGCACCACCAAGGTGACAGCGCAGGCCATGGCACGGATCGGCGCAAGCCTTGCGCAGAATTATTGCGGCGCGACCATGCCTGCTTTCGCCGAAAGCGCCGAAACCCGGATCGGTGCCATCCTCAATTCCAGCTCTGCCAGCACCCGCGACGGCATTCTCGAAGGGCTCCTGTCCGAAGATCCGACCTTTGGTGAGGGGGTCCGCAAGGCGATCTTCACCTTTGCCGATATCCCCGACAGGCTGTCTGTCCCCGATGTTCCCAAGGCCATTCGCGAAGCCGATCAGTCCGATCTTGTCGCAAGTCTGGCCTATGCCCTGCAGGCGGGCGGCACACTGGCGGACGCGGCTGATTTTATCCTGAACAACATGTCCAGTCGCATGGCCGACAACCTGCGCGACGAAATCGAAGAAGGCGGCAAAATCAAGCAGTCCGATGGGGAAAAGGCGCAAACCGCCGTGGTTGCGGCCATACGCAATGCGGCGGACGAGGGCATCATTGTTTTGGTGGTCGAAGACGACAGCAGCAACGACTGAGCCGTCAAAAGCAGTCTTTCCTTACGGCGCAACTGCTCCTAGCATCACAGGCATGACCAAATCATCGTCCCCCCGCCACCCTGACCATGCACATACGGCGCGCCGTTGGCATGACATGGGCGGCGATGCGGCTGGCCCCGTTCCCACCGACCAACACGATTTTTCGCTCTGGGAAAAACGTGTCGACGCCCTCATGATCATCGGATCGGCCAAAGGATATTTCACCGTCGACGGGCTGCGCCGTGTCCTCGAAGATATGGGCAAGGACGCGTTCGAAAGCATGACCTACTACGAACGCTGGATCGCCTCGGTCAATCAGAACCTGATCGAAGGCGGCGCCTATACTACGGCCGAGCTCGCAGAAAAGATGGACGAAGTTGCCAAACGCGGGGCCACCTACGGCGACGCGGCACAGGCCACGTGATGCAACACGTCCGCGTCAAACCCATGATGCCCCCCGGCCATGTGCGCACCCCGCATTATCTGCGGGGCAAAATCGGCGTCATCGAACGGTCATTGGGGGCGTTTCCCAACCCCGAAGATCTGGCCTACGGCCACGCGGCCCCGGCACTTCCCCTGTACCGTGTCCGCTTTCGCCTCGGTGACATCTGGGGCGAAGACACGCCGCACCCCGACGACACCCTTGATGCTGAAATTTATGACCACTGGTTGGAGCCTGCCGATGCCCCATGATCACCATGACCACCTCAGCCCCTCCGGCCATCCTTACCGCGAAGACGACGACACCCCGCTGAGCTATTGGCAAACCATGGAAATCGCCGTGCGGGAATTGCTTGTAGAAAAAGGCATCACCACCCCAGCCGACATCGCAGCCCAGATCGAGACCATGGACGCCCGAAGCCCGGCAAACGGCGCGCAGGTCGTGGCCCGCGCCTGGACTGACCCGGCCTTTCGCGCAGAACTGCTGGCCGACGCCTCCGCAGCAACCCGCGACATGGGGTTCGACATCGGCCCCCTCAACCTGATCGCACTGGAAAACACTGCCGACGTCCACAACGTCGTCGTCTGCACCCTGTGTTCATGCTATCCACGCAATCTTTTGGGGTTGCCGCCCGACTGGTACAAATCCCGCGCCTATCGCAGCCGGACCGTGCGCGAACCGCGCGCGGTGCTTGCCGAATTTGGCGTAACTCTGCCCGACACCACGACCGTTCGGGTGCACGACAGCACCGCAGACATGCGCTACATCGTGATCCCAGCCCGTCCCGAAGGAACAGAAAACCTGTCGGAACACGAACTGGCGGCCCTTGTCACCCGTGACAGCATGATCGGCACGGGGCTCGCAAAATTGCCGTGATCAGCGCAGGACAGCCGTCGCCAGCACAGCGCCCGGCCCGTGTTCCTGTACGATCACAACAATCGGGGCCGCGCCGGAAACGGGCACTGTCATCTCAAGCGCACCGCGCCCGGACCATTCGCCCACCACGTCCCAATCCGTCACGATATTGGCATAAGACAATGTGCGTCCCGCGTTCTCGCCCCGCCGGATATCAACCGTTTCGGACGGGCTGAACCGCACGATCTGCACCACCGTACCGCTGGGCAGGGCCTGCGCCGTTCTGCCCGAAATCGTCAACTGGTTGCCCGACCGCGTTGCCGAAACGCGCACCCCTGTTGGCGCCTTTTGCGCCATGATCGCCTCGGCCACCTGCATCGGTTTGGTGCCGACGACATGGTCCTCTCCGCCGATGATCATTTGCGGAGTGTAGATCGTGTTGACCCCGGCCACGGCCGCATAATTTTGCTGTCGGCGGGTATGGGACGGGTCGGCAAAACTGTCGGCCCAGCCGATGTAGTCCCAATAATCCACATGCAACGCGAGAGGAATCACATCCCCCCGTTCCGCCAGATCATGCAAAAGCGCATCCGCAGGCGGGCAACTGGAACAGCCCTGAGAGGTATAAAGTTCAACAACCACAGGGCCATCGGCCACCACCGGGGTGGCGAGGGTCAACACTGTGGCAAGGCTGGCAATAAGACGACGCATTCGGAATTCCTATTCAATGCCCCCTGCCTATCCGACCCGTCCGCCCGGTGCCAATCAACCGTTTGCGAGGGCAGTGTTACAATTCGACCCCGCCCCCTTTCCTAACCCCCCCGCCGGATGCAACGATAGGTCAGCTTACGCGTTGATCCCTGCCACACCTCGAAGGAGAACCAAATGCCCATCACCGTTGGTCACGACCAATCCAAAACCCGCACCACGCTGACGGTCGGGGATCAGACCGTTGCCTATTATTCCATCCCCGCCGCGCAAGCCGCCGGTTTGGGGGACTTTTCCAGATTGCCGGCGGCGTTGAAGGTTGTTCTGGAAAACATGTTGCGGTTCGAAGACGGCAAGACGGTGACGACCGACGATATCAAGGCCTTTGCTGAATGGGGGACCCAAGGCGGTAAAAACCCCCGCGAAATTGCCTATCGCCCTGCGCGCGTGCTGATGCAGGATTTCACCGGCGTGCCTGCGGTCGTTGACCTTGCGGCGATGCGCGACGGGATCGTGGCCTTGGGCGGCGATGCGCAACAGATCAATCCTCTGAACCCTGTGGATCTGGTGATTGATCACTCCGTGATGATCGACGAATTCGGCAACCCACGGGCCTTTCAGATGAACGTGGACCGCGAATATGAACGCAACATGGAACGCTACACGTTCCTCAAATGGGGTCAGACCGCGTTCAACAATTTTCGCGTGGTGCCGCCCGGCACGGGCATTTGTCACCAGGTGAACCTTGAATACCTCAGCCAGACGGTCTGGACCGACACCGACCAACACGGGGAGGAGGTCGCCTACCCCGACACCCTTGTGGGCACCGACAGCCACACCACCATGGTCAATGGCGCTGCCGTGCTGGGCTGGGGCGTTGGTGGGATCGAGGCGGAGGCCGCGATGCTGGGTCAGCCCATTTCCATGCTGATCCCCGAGGTTGTGGGGTTTGAGCTGACCGGCCAGATGATGGAAGGCACCACCGGCACCGATCTGGTCCTGAAGGTCGTCGAGATGCTGCGCGAAAAGGGCGTGGTTGGAAAATTCGTCGAATTTTATGGTGCGGGCCTCGACACCCTGCCCCTGGCCGACCGCGCGACCATCGCCAATATGGCACCGGAATACGGCGCCACCTGCGGGTTCTTCCCCATCGACGGTGAAACCCTGCGCTATCTGGAAAACACAGGCCGCGACAAAGACCGGATTGCTCTGGTTGAGGCTTATGCCAAGGAAAACGGTCTGTGGCGCGGCGATGATTACGCGCCGATTTACACCGACACCCTGCATCTGGACATGGGCACCATTGTGCCTGCGATTTCCGGCCCTAAACGTCCGCAGGATTACGTCGCCCTGACCGAGGCCGCGCAGACCTTTGGCAACTACATCACCGGCCAGCGCCCTGAATGGTCCGCCGATCAGGAGGAAAAGGCAGACTGGACCGGCGAAGGCGGCCAGCCCGCCCCGCGCGACATCCCAGGCGATGAAGGAAAACACAAACGCGCCAAGGTCGCGGGCGAGGATTACACCATCCACGACGGGTCCATCGTCATCGCCTCCATCACGTCCTGCACCAACACATCCAACCCTTATGTCATGATCGGCGCAGGGCTGGTGGCGCGCAAGGCGCGGGAATTGGGGCTGAACCGGAAACCGTGGGTGAAAACATCGCTCGCCCCCGGCAGCCAGGTCGTGTCTGCCTATCTTGAGGCCGCGGGCCTGCAAGAGGATCTGGACGCCATCGGCTTCAACTTGGTGGGCTACGGCTGCACGACCTGCATCGGCAACTCCGGCCCGATCCAGAAAGAACTGTCCGAAGCGATCAACGAAGGCGATATCATCGCCACCTCCGTCCTGTCGGGCAACCGCAATTTTGAAGGGCGCATTTCACCCGACGTGCGCGCCAATTATCTGGCCTCGCCGCCGTTGGTGGTGGCCTATGCACTGGCCGGTGACATGAATGTGGACCTCACCAAAGACCCCTTGGGTCAAGACAAGGACGGCAACGACGTCTTTCTGAAAGACATCTGGCCTTCGTCGCAGGAGGTGGCGGAGCTGGTCGAAAAGACCGTCACCCGCGCCGCGTTTCAGGAAAAATACGCGGACGTCTTCAAGGGCGACGAAAAATGGCAGGGCGTGGAAACCCCTGATCAGGAAACCTACGACTGGCCCAGCACGTCGACCTATATCCAGAACCCGCCCTATTTTCAGGGCATGTCCAAAGACCCCGGCACGATCACCAATATCGAAGGGGCCAAGGTGCTGGCGGTCCTGGGCGATATGATCACCACCGACCACATCAGCCCCGCGGGGTCCTTCAAGGAAAGCACGCCAGCGGGCCAGTATCTGGTGGAACGGCAGGTCCCTGTGCGGGAATTCAACTCCTACGGGTCGCGGCGCGGCAACCACGAGGTCATGATGCGCGGCACCTTTGCCAACATCCGCATCAAGAACGAAATGCTCGACGGTGTCGAAGGCGGCTATACTTTGGGGCCGGATGGCAAACAGACCTCAATCTTTGAGGCGGCCATGGCCTATCAGGATCAGGGCACGCCCACGGTGATTTTCGGCGGTGAACAATACGGCGCCGGATCGTCGCGGGACTGGGCGGCCAAGGGCACCAACCTGTTGGGGGTCAAGGCCGTCATCGCCGAAAGTTTCGAGCGCATCCACCGGTCCAACCTTGTGGGCATGGGCGTGATCCCCTTTGAGTTCACCGGTGGCGACACACGCAAATCGCTGGGCCTGACTGGTGAGGAGACGGTGACGATCACGGGGCTTGATGCGGTGACCCCGCTGCAAGAGGTGCCTTGCCAGATCACCATGGCCGACGGAACGGTCAAGGAGATCACCCTCAAATGCCGGATCGATACCGCGATTGAGGTCGAATACATCGAACACGGGGGCGTGCTGCACTATGTGCTGCGCAATCTGGCCAAGGCAGCCTGACCCTGCGGGGTCGGGCGGCTAAAATTCGCGAATTTTAGCGGGCCGTTATGGTCGGTGCGGCGTCTGATATTCGGGCGCCGCATTTTTGTGTGATGGTGGATTTCAGGTATTTTTGAACCAGAGAGACATAGACGTGGCACCTGTGACGGTTAGGGTAGCACGATGACACATAGATCCTATCAGTTCACCCACGCGCTGTGCCGCGCCCCTGCAACCTCTGTCACCGACGGGCTGCGCGCTGCCGATCAGGGCGATCCTGACCCTGCGGTGTTTGCGGCAGAGCATGACGCCTACGTCAGCGCCCTACGCGATGCAGGGTGCACCGTTGCTGTGCTGCCTGCAGATGAGGCCTTTCCCGACAGCGTTTTCATCGAAGACCCCGCCTTGGTGTTGAACGGTGTGGCCATCGTCTTGCGGCCCGGCGCGCCGACGCGGCTGGGCGAGGCCGATGCGCTGCGTCCTGCACTGGTGCACCACATGGCGGACGTCGTGGATTTGCACACCGAAGGGTTTGTCGATGGCGGCGACATCCTGTGCACCGATGACCGCGTCCTGTTGGGCCTCTCCGCGCGCACCAGCGCCACGGGGGCCGAAGATTTGCGCCCCCTTGTTGAGGCGCAGGGATACGCTTTGGAGGTTCTCCAGACCCCGCCAGAGATTTTGCATTTCAAGACCGAGAGTTCCCTATTGGACGCCGAAACGGTTTTGGCCACCCCAGCCTTAGCGGCCTCCGGCGCGTTCAGGGGCCTCAAGATCATTGAAACCGTTCCGGGTGAGGAGGCTGCGGCCAATGCGATCCGCGTCAATGACCATGTTTTCGTGTCTGCTGGCCATCCGCGCACGGCGGACAGGCTGACAGATGCGGGCTATTCGGTGAAGGTTTTGAACACATCGCAGGCGGCCCTTGTGGATGGCGGCCTTAGCTGTATGTCGCTGCGTTATTCGCTGGGCTGAGAGGCCATCGCCGCCTCAAGCGCGGGGCGCAGCCGTTCTTCCAGCCCGCGCTGGGTGACAGGGTTGGCCATGCGGAACAGGATCGTGCCATCGCCGCCCACCACAAATGTTTCCGGCACGCCGTAGACGCCCCAGTCAATGGCATAGAAGCCCTGTTTATCGGCCCCGACGGCGGTGTAGGGATTGTCGAGTTCCTCAAGAAAAGCCACAGCGTTGGGGTCGAAATCCTTGTAGTTCACGCCATAGACGGGGATGCCTTCAGCGGCCAAGGCCATCAGGTTGGGGTGTTCTACGCGGCACGGCGCGCACCAGCTGGCCCAGAAGTTCACGATCTTGACCTGGCCGTCGCGCAGCATCTCATCCGTCAGCGGCGTCAGGCCCGCGATCTCCTCCACCGCGACAACGGGCGCGGGTTCGCCAATCAGCGCGGAGGGGAGTTCATCCCCCTGCCCCAAAAACATGCCCGCCGCAAAAAGCCCCGCAAGGGCTGCAAACAGCACCACGGGGATCATCAGGAGCCATTTCATTTCCTAGGCCCTTTGCGCGCCTCGACTTGGTCAAGCTGGGCGCGGACCTTGCGGGCACGGCGCATTGACAGCGCCACGATGACCACCAACAGGCCAATCGACACGCCATAGGCCAACAACACCTCGGTCGCGTATTTTCCTAGATCGGGCATCATGACCGCATCCTCGCCTCAAGCGCACGAATGCGGCGCGCGCGGATTTCGGTGGCGGTGCGCATCAGCACCAGTGCGATGAACAGCAGAACGAAGCCCGCGATACACACCAGCGCGGGATACCAGAAGACGTCAGCGACGTTTTCCTCCTTATCCAGCGACAGCGACGCAGGCTGGTGCAGGCCCTGGTTCCAGAAATTCACCGCATAGCGGGACAGCACCGCAAAGACAGAGCCCACGATGCACAGCACCGATGTCAGGTCGGCGGCGGTGTCGGGGTCCTCAATCGCTTCCCACAGGGCGATGTAGCCCAGATAGAACAAAAACAGGATCAGAAAGGACGTGAGACGCGGGTCCCACGCCCACCACGTGCCCCACATGGGCTGGCCCCAGACGGCCCCTGTAAACAGCGCAATCAGGGTCATGACCACGCCAATAGGGGCTGCCGCGCGGGCGGCCAAGGCGCTGACGTGATGGCGTCGGATCAACCAGATCAGCGACGCCACCAGCATCATGAACCACGCATTGATCGCCATCAGGGCAGACGGCACATGGACGTAGAAAATCTTGACGGTCGATCCCTGCCGGAAATCATCGGGCGTAAAGAAAAACCCCCAGACCAGCCCCACCACCAGAATGGCGATGGATCCCCACAGCAACACAGGCACCCAAGGGGTGGTGGTTGCGATGAACTTTTTCGGATTGGCATATTCCCAGATCGACATGCGCGTTAGCTAGCCCTTCCCGAAGGGGGCGACAAGGCCGCTCACCTTAAATTCACCCGCAATGCGGCGGAGGCGGCGAAAGGCAGCAAGGCAAAGCAGCCCAGCGTGATCCCCGCCAGCATCATCAGCGGCGTTGTGGCCGACAGCCCATCGGCCCCGCGGCGCACGGCCTCTGCCCCGAAAATCAGTGTGGGCACGTAAAGCGGCAAAACGAGCAGCGACATCAACAGCCCGCCCCGTTTCAACCCCACGGTGATGGCCGCCCCGAAGGCGCCGATCATCGACAAGGCGGGTGTGCCAAGGGCGAGGGATGCCAACATCCACACATAGGCCCCCGGCGCCATGTTCAGCAAAAACCCCAGCGCCGGTGCCGCCAGTGTCAAGGGCAGGCCCGTCGTGATCCAATGGGCCACGCCTTTGACCAGGGCGACCCCCTCCAACGGCAAAGGCGATGTCGCCAAAAGCGGCAGCGACCCGTCCTCAAAATCCAGCGCGAATATCCGGTCCAGCGACAAAAGCGCTGCAAGTAAGGCCGCGACCCATAGGATGCCGGGTGCGATGCGCGACAGCACCTCCGCCTCGGGTCCCACGCCGAAGGGGACCAGCACGACAACGATCAAAAAGAACGCAAGGCCAAGGCCAAAGCCGCCGCCTGCCCGCACGGCAAGCGCCAGATCGCGGCGCAACAAGGCGATCATCGCACGTCACCGCGCGTCGGCTTTGCCAGATATCGCGCGTCACCGCGCGTAAGCCTCACAGGAATGCCTCATCCGACCCGCCGGAGGCCTCGGGCGTGGCTTTGAACGGGGTCAGATCCATCTCGGGCGCGTCGATGCCGAGGTCGATATGGGTGGCGATCACGGCCACGCCGCCTTGCGCCAAATGACTGTCCCGCAGCCATGTCGCGAACATTTTGACGGAAAAACCGTCCAGACTGACCGTCGGTTCATCCAGAAACAAAACGCGGCGTCCGATGACACCAAGGCGCGCCAACCCGAGGCGGCGTTTTTGTCCTGCGGACAATGTGCCCGCCAAACGGTCCCGCAGGTCCACCAGATCAAAGGCATCGAACACCCTATCGGGCAAATCCGCCCCATGAACCTGCGCCCAGAAGGCAAGGTTTTCCGTGACGGTCAGCTGTGCCTTGATCCCGTCCGCATGGCTGGCGTATGCGCCCGTATCTTCCGCGAAATCTACTTTACCGGACAGGGCGGGCTGTAACCCCGCGAGCGTGCGCAACAGGGTGGTTTTGCCAACGCCATTGGGGCCGCGCAGTACCAGCGCCTGCCCCGCGTTCACGTCAAAAGACACGCCTTCCAACACCGGCACGCCACCGCGCGCAACCGCGAGGTCACGGACCCGCAGCACCCGTCAGACCGGCAGCAGGGCCAGCCCGACGCGGCGGCCCTCGCTCAGCAAAACATTATAGGTGCGGCAGGCGGTGGGCGACGACATCACCTCAACCCCCAGCCCCGCATCCTCGAGGGCGGTACGCAGATCGGCGGGGATATGGGCGATGTCGGCGCCGGTGCCCACAAACACGACATCCAGATCGGCCACCGCATCAATCAAGGTCTGCGCGTCGTCGTAGCCGCCCCAGGGCGCGATGCCTGTGGGCAGCACGACCAATGCGCCCTCATACACCTCACCACCGATGCGGAAAAATCCGGGGCCGTAGCCATCGACGGGCTTGGCGTCCGTATAAACAACCTCATTCAGGCGCATGACGGCCCCCCTTCATCTGGCCCAAAAAACTCCCCCCGGAGGGTCGGCCAGCAATCAAGCATCAATGTTGGCATATTGTCCGCCCACATTCTTGTTGTCGTTCGACCAGTCCCGTTTCACGCCAAGCACCAGCAAGGTGGTCGAGGCCACAAAGATCGACGAATAGGTGCCCACAATCACGCCCCAGATCATCGCAAAGACGAACCCGCGGATCACGTCCCCGCCCAGCACATAGAGCGATATCAGCGCCAGCAAGGTCGTGAACGACGTCATGAACGTCCGGCTGAGGGTTTCGTTGATCGACAGGTTCAAAACCTCCTTCAGGTCCTTGGCCTTATACTTGCGCAGGTTTTCGCGTACGCGGTCAAAGACCACCACGGTGTCATTCAACGAATAGCCCACGATGGTCAGCAGCGCCGCGATGATCGCCAGATCAAACCGGATTTGCAGCTCCGAGAATATCCCGATCGTCAGCACCACGTCATGCACAAGCGCCGCCACGGCCCCCAAGGCAAACTGCCATTCGAACCGCAGCCAGATGTAGATCAGCACTGCGCCGATGGCCAAAACCACCGCGAGGATCGCCGCCTGAATCAGCTCTCCTGATACGGTGGGTCCCACGGATTCCACGGCTGGAAAGGTCATCTCCGGATCAATGGTGCGCAGGGCATCCTGCACGGCCCCGATGGTGTCATTCGTCACCGCCTCCTCGCCGTCCTGCGCCTGAAGCGCCACGGTGGCCACGTTTTCGTCAGGTCCAAAGGTTGGGTCGAAGACTTCCGTGACAGTGACTTCGCCCACCTCAAGTGCCTCAACCACGGCGCGGTACTCGCCTACATCAACGCTCTGGGCGCTTTCGGTTCGCAGGGTCGTACCCCCCTTGAAATCAATGCCGAAATTGAGGCCCTGATAGGCGAAGGACCCGGCGGCAATGACAACCATTACTGCCGACGCCCCAAGCCACAGCTTGGCACGGTTGAAAAAATCAAACGCCGTGTTGGCCTTGACCAACCGCAGGTATTTGCCAGTGAACAACGCCTTTGGGCGTTTGCGTTCAAACCATATGATCACCAACAGGCGGGTTACGAAAATGGCCGTAAATACGGATGTAAGGATGCCCAGACCCAGCGTGATCGCGAACCCGCGCACCGGCCCTGCGCCCATGGCAAACAGGATGACCGCCGTCAGGAAGGTGGTGATGTTGGCGTCGATGATGGCCGACAGCGCCTTTTCATAGCCCAACTCGATCGCGCGGGCGGGGCCTTTGGCGGTGCGGGCCTCCTCGCGGATACGTTCAAAAATCAGCACATTGGCGTCCACCGCCATACCGATTGTCAACACGATCCCCGCAATGCCCGGCAAGGTCAGCGTGCCACCGATGAGGGACAACAGCCCGAAGATCAACGCCACGTTCACCAGCAAGGCCACATTGGCAAAGATGCCAAACAGCCCGTAGCTGAGGACCATGTAGATCAGCACCAGCGCAAAGGCGACCAGACAGGCGATCGCACCCGCATTGATGCTGTCCTGCCCCAGATCGGGGCCCACGGTCTGTTCCTGCAAGAAATCCAGTTCTGCCGGCAAGGCACCGGCGCGCAGCAACACGGCCAGATTGGTCGATTCCTCAACCGTGAACTGGCCCGTGATAATCCCCGACCCGCCCGAGATATGCGCCTGAATGGTCGGGGCCGACACGACCTCATCATCCAGCACAATCGCGAAAGGCGACCCGATGTTCTCAAGCGTATAATCGCCAAACTTGCGTGCGCCCGACGGATTGAACCGGAAGGTCACGGCGGGGCGGTTGTTCTGGTCAAACGTGGGCTGGCTGTCCACCAAATCCTCACCCGTCACAACGGGGGACCGTTCGACAATGTAATACACACCTGCCTCATCCAGAGACGGCAGCACTACGTTGCCCGCCCCCGCCCGTTCGTCTGCGTCACTGGTCCGGCCTACGACGGGGTGAAACCCCAGCTGCGCCGTGGTGCCGATGATGTCCTTGACCTCTTGCGCCGATCCGACCCCGGGCACCTGAATGAGGATACGGGTCGCACCCTGCCGCTGGATGGACGGCTCACGCGTGCCGACTTCGTCGATCCGGCGGCGCACAATCTCAAGAGCCTGACGCACAGTGCGGTCATCCGTTGCCTGCATCTCGGCCTCGGACAGGGTGATGACCAGATCGGTGTCGGACACCGCCCGCACGACGATATCCGTCTGCCCCACACCGGTGACGCTGACAACCTGCTGGGCCAACCCGCGCACCAGCGACAAGGCGCGGTCCATGCCTGCGGGTTCGGAAATGCGCACGCGCAATTCGCCTTCCGTGTTGCTTTCGTCGGTCACAAAGCCGACCGTGTCCCGCTGTGCGGCCAGCACATCGCGGACCTCGGGCCAAAGCGCACGCATCCGCGTCTCATAAACATCCTCGACCTGCACCTCGGCCAGAAGCTGCGCACCGCCGCGCAAATCCAGCCCCAGATTGACCAGATTGTCGGGCAGGAACGACGGCCAGGCCGCCGCCTGCGCCTCAAGATCGGATCCCGTTTCGCCAGCGGCCAAGGCGGCCTCTGCATCGTTGGACACCTCGACCGTGTTGTAGAACCCGTTGGGCACAGCCACAGCAATGCCGAACGCCACAACAAGCCAGATCGCCATGCGTTTCCAAAGATCAATCTTAAGCATCTCGATGTCCTGTCTGTCGGGCTAGGGCCACGCGGGAAGGCGGGCAAGGTTTGGTTCGGTAAAAATCGAAGGCGGCGCATCCCGATGGGGCCTGTGCCGCAGGATTTACGCCTCTGCGGGCTCCGTCTTGTTCAGAACCTGCGCAATGGTCGACCGGACGACGCGCACTTTCATGCCTTCACCCAGTTCCACAATCACTTCGCCATCATCAACGACCTTGCTGACCTTGCCGATCAACCCGCCTTGCGTCACCACCTGATCGCCGCGCCGCAGGGCCGCCACCATCGCCTGATGCTGTTGCAGTTTCTTTTGCTGCGGACGGATCAACAGGAAATACATGATCGCAAAGATCAGGATAAGCGGGATAAATTGGCCGAAGGCTTCCATGGTCGTTCTTCCTTATCTGTCGGCCCGGACCCCCCGCGCCAAAGTTGCGGCACACTACGTTTGCCGCACGGGATTCGCAACGCGCAGCATGTGCTTTTCATGGCGTGCATTTTGCGCCATATCCTGCCCCACGTAATCACTTTCCGAGGACATTCCAATGCACGACATCCGCGCCATCCGAGAGAACCCCGCAGCCTTTGACGCCGCCCTCTCCCGCCGTGGGGACGCGCCCCTGTCCGAGGAGTTGCTGGCACTGGACGAAGCCCGCCGCGCCAAGATCCAGGCGGCCGAAACCGCACAGGCCGAAGCCAACAAAGCCGCAAAGGAAGTGGGCGCTGCCAAAGGCCGTGGCGATGAGGCGGAATTTGAACGGTTGCGCGCGCTGGTCGCTGAAAAGAAACAGCAAATTGCCGCGTTGAACGAGGAAGCCAAAGCGCAGGACGCCGCGCTGACCGCCCGTCTGGCCGAAATTCCCAACCTGCCCGCAGACGACGTGCCTGATGGCGCGGATGAGGATGACAACGTCGAAATCAACCGCTGGGGCACCCCGCGCGACATCGACGGCGCGCTGGAACATTACGATATTCCCGCCGTCAAAGGCGGGATGGACTTTGAAACCGCCGCCAAAATCTCGGGCGCGCGGTTTGTGCTGCTCAGCGGGGCCGTGGCCCGCGTGAACCGCGCTTTGTCGCAGTTCATGCTGGATGTGCACACCACCGACAACGGCCTTACCGAAATCAACACCCCCGTTCTGGTGCGCGATGACGCCATGTATGGCACCGACAAACTGCCCAAGTTTGCCGAAGACAGCTACCGGACCGAGGAAGGCATGTGGCTGATTTCAACCTCCGAAATTCCCCTCACCTATATCGCTGCCGGTGAGGTTCTGGACGAAGCCGACCTGCCCCGCCGCTACACCGCTCATTCGCTGTGCTTCCGCTCTGAAGCCGGAAGCGCCGGTCGCGATACCGCCGGCATGTTGCGTCAGCACCAGTTTGAAAAGGTCGAAATGGTGTCAGTGACCCACCCGGACGAGTCCGACGCCGAACAAAAACGCATGTTGCGCTGTGCCGAGGATATCCTTGAACGTCTTGAAATTCCTTACAGAACGGTCGTGCTGTGCACCGGCGACATGGGGTTTGGCGCGCGCCGTACCTTTGACATCGAAGCGTGGTTGCCCGGCCAGAACACCTACCGCGAAATCTCGTCGGTTTCGACCACCGGCGATTTTCAGGCCCGTCGCATGAACGCGCGGTTCAAACCCGGCGAAGGCGGCAAGCCGCAGTTTGTCCATACCCTCAACGGGTCCGGCCTTGCGGTCGGGCGGTGCCTGATCGCGGTGCTGGAAAATGGCCAGCAGCCCGATGGCTCCGTCACGCTTCCCGCGGCTTTACACCCCTATCTGGGCGGCAAAACCGCGATCAGCGCCGACGGATCACTCGTCTAGGGTATCGGGGGTACGCGACCACTCCGGTGGTCCGGGCCATGTCACCTGCCCCAACCGGTGCGTATAGGCCCCATCGGTCACCCTGTGCGCCTCGCGCATCCGCTCGCGCTGGGTCTCGTCCATGCGGTATAGCTCGTCGTACACCTTGCTCAGGGTCGGCGTCCGCCGGTAGGCCTTGTCTGCAAAGGCACGGTCGATGGCCAGCATCGACATCTCGGACAGGCTCCGTGGCCCGTCCCGATGGGTCGACCAATGGTTCAGAACCGATGCAAGCCCCACCGGCCCGAATTTGTTGTCGAGCGGTTCGTTGACGTCGAAACGGTCCGCCACATGCCGCATCTCGCGCCAGTCAAGGCCCAGCCCCGCCTTTACAGCCCCCAGCATGATCCAGTTCAAAGCCACAGACGACAGCCCCCGACGGCTGCCCCCGCCGCCCACAGACCCGTGGTTTCCGGGGAACCACTGTTGCAGGTACTCAGGTACGAAGTGGTTGTTATCGCTGTTCAAAACCTCCATGTTGTCCCATGGCATCGCCGGAAAGGTCTTGCGCCGCTCATCAATGGCAATCGCGTGGCGGGCCGCCATCACCATGGATGACAGCTTGGCATCATGAAACGTGTAGTTGCGGTTGAACCGGTCAGCCAGAGGCAACGCAGCAGGCAGGCCCAGCGCCTTCACCGTGTCCCAGACCCCCAGATAGGCCACGCGCAAATCAACAACCCCTGCGGTATTATGCCCGTGTTTGACGCGCCAGGCCCGCTCCTCCAGCGAGGTCACGACGCGCGGGGCAAACCCCAGCCGGAACGCATAACTTTCGTCAGTGCGCGGATGGGTTTCAGGGGCGCGGGAAACATACCGCGCCACCGCCGCGGGAATATCGCGCAACCGGTCGCGCCCGCAGATGCCCGCCGACCGGATGAACCCCACAAGGGACCGCGCGGCAAAGGCCCCACGCGAAAAGCCGAAGATCATGATTTCGTCCCCCGGCTCATAGGCAAAGACCAAACGGCGGTACATGTCCTCCATCAGCGCCAGAAGACCCCAGCCCAGAGTGCCCCCAAACACGCGATCCATCTTGCGCGCCACACGGTTGTTGCCTGCACCCGACCCCACACCGGCGGTGTACAAAACCACCTGAGGCATCCCGCTGTCGGTTCGGTGCTGAACACAGCGCGCCAGACGGACGACATTGGTCGGATGCTCCGCATCGGGCCTGTTCCACGTCCCGTCGATGAAAATAACAATGCGTTTCATACTGCGTTTCCTTTGAAAATACCTTCTTCAAAGGTGAAAGACGGCAGCCCTTGTGGTCAAGTCGGCTATTCCTGACCACAAATGAACCAATGGGCCGGACCCTGCGTTAAACACCACACAATCAAAGGCCCAAAATGACCCGCGCACTTCTGACATTGCTGTTCACAATCACCTTCGTGATCTCGCCCGCCCTGACATCTCCTTTTTCGGGGTTCGAGGCCGATCAACTGCCCATCCCCCAGATCGACCCGCCCATCCAGCCGGCGGGCTATGCCTTTTCCATCTGGGGGCTGATCTACGGCTGGTTGGTGGTCTCGGCGGTCTTTGGCGTCTGGAAACGGGCCACGGATCCTGCGTGGGATATCATGCGCGCGCCGCTGATTGTCAGCCTTGCCTTGGGCACCCCGTGGTTGTGGGTGGCCAACCAGACCGCCATTGGGGCCACGGTCCTGATCATCGCCATGGCCGTGCCCGCCGTGATCGCGATGTTACGCGCGCCAGCGCATGACGCGGGCTGGGCGCGCTGGCCTGTGTCGATCTACGCAGGCTGGCTGACGGCCGCATCCTGTGTGTCCGTCGGATCCACCATGGCAGGCTACGGCGTGCTGTTTGATCAAACCGGCTGGGCCTATGCGGGCATCGCACTGGCACTCGCCATCGCCCTGCCCGTCCAATGGATCAAGCCCAACGCGCCCGGCTACGGATTGACGGTGATCTGGGCATCGGTCGGCATCATTGTCGCCAACGGTATGACCCTTGTATCTGCCGAAGCCGCCATTGGCATCGTTTTGATCGGCGCACTCCTCGCCTATCAAACCCGCAATGACACGCGCCCGGTCGCGTCCTAGACCACGCCCCGTTTCTCTGGTTCAGAAATACCTGAAAACCCTACTCGTCGGCGCGTCCCTTGCCCAAATGCTTGCGCAGACGGGACGGCGTGGATTTGGTCTTGTTCTTATAGGGGTTCTTGTCCGCCTGTGACCGGAAATGCAGGCGGATCGGCGTGCCGGGCATGTCGAAATCCAGCCGCAAACCGTTGACCAGATACCGCGAATAACTGGCGGGCAACATGTCGGGGTGGGAACACATCACCACAAACCCCGGCGGTCGCGTTTTCACCTGCGTCATATAGCGCATCTTGATGCGCCGCCCGCCCGGTGCGGGGGGCGGATGCGCCTCGGTCATGCCCATCAGCCAACGGTTCAATTGCGCGGTGGTGATGCGGCGGTTCCAGATGTCATGGGCGCGCAGAATTGCCTCTTGCAGACGGTCAAGACCGCGGCCCGTTTTGGCCGACACTGTGATCAACGGCGCGCCTTTCAGCTGTGGCAACAGCCGCTCGAACGCCTCTTTCAGCTCTTTCAGCTTGGCCTGCTTTTCAGGCTCCATATCCCATTTGTTCACCGCCAGAACCACTGCACGGCCTTCCCGTTCGGCCAGATCGGCAATGCGCAAATCCTGCTGTTCAAACGGAATTTCCACATCCAGCAACACCACCACGACCTCGGCGAATTTTACCGCGCGCAGACCGTCGCTGACCGACAATTTCTCAAGCTTTTCCTGAACCTTGGCCCGTTTGCGCATACCAGCTGTGTCGAAAATCCGCACCGGCACCGTGCTATCGCCTGCCGTCCAATCCATCTGCACCGAAATGGCATCCCGCGTGATCCCGGCCTCGGGTCCGGTGAGCAACCGGTCTTCGCCAAGGATTTTGTTGATCAACGTGGATTTGCCCGCATTCGGGCGCCCCACGACAGCAATCTGCAACGGCTTGGCGCGGGTCGGGACGCGCGCGCCCTCATCGTCCTCGTCGTCCTCAACATCCACATCCGTTTCCGGCGCGTCCGCCGCGGCGCGTTCTTCGAACTCATCGGACAAGGGCATGAGGACATCGTAAAGCTCACCCAACCCCTCGCCGTGCTCAGCCGACAAACGGATCGGTTCGCCCAGGCCAAGATTATACCCCTCCAACACACCCGCATCGGCGGCTTTGCCTTCGGATTTGTTGGCGGCGAGGATCACATGGGCGTTTTTCTTGCGCAGAATATCTGCAAACACCTCATCCGCGGGCATGACGCCTGTGCGCCCGTCGTACATGAACAGACACACATCTGCCATTTCCACGGCGCGTTCGGTCAGGCGGCGCATACGGCCCTGCAGGCTGTCGTCCGTCGCCTCTTCCAGACCGGCGGTGTCGATGATGGTGAACTTCAGGTCCCCCAACCGCGCAGCCCCTTCGCGCAAATCGCGCGTCACACCGGGCTGGTCATCGACCAGCGCCAGCTTTTTGCCGACAAGACGGTTAAAGAGGGTGGATTTGCCCACATTGGGGCGGCCCACGATGGCAAGTGTGAAGGACATGATGCGACTCTATCAGGTTAAGTGCCGCCCACTACACCCTTTACCGCCTAACGGAAAGCCACCAGTTGCCCACGCTGTGTCACGACATAAAGTGTCCCGTTCGCCACAACAGGGTTCGACGCGGCCCCGCCGGCGATCGGGGCGGTGCCCACCAGCGCGCCGGAGGTCGGGTCAAACTGCCGCAACAGCCCGTCACCGCTGGCCACGATAACGCGGCCCCCCGCAACAATCGGGCCGTAATGGGCGAAACGTGTTTTCTGGCGACGTTCGCGGGTTTCCTCAAATCCGGGCAGCGCGACGCGCCAGACCGGTGTGCCGTCAGCCGCATCCAGCCGCAACAATTCCCCAAGATCGTTCACCATAAAGATCGACCCGCCCGCAGGCCAGACAGGGCCCACGGCCCCTTCGGTCGCCGTCCAGTCACGGTCGCCGTTGGCTGCATTCAAGGCCACCACACGGCCCGACACATTGCCTACATAGATGCGGTCGCCATCGACCACCGGATCACCGGCAATGTCGGAAATGTTCGATGCGGCCTGACCGGGGCGCTGCCCAGTCACCACCGTTGACCAGCGGCGCAAACCACCATCGGGGAACGCCGCCAACACTTCGCCCGTCGGGAACGGGAAGATCGCCAGATCAGAAGTCACAGCCGCCCCCGCCCCGCCCGAGAAATTCGACACCGGCTGCGTGGTGCCAATGGTCCAGCGCACGCGGCCATTGCCCCGTTCAATCGCCCAAGCGCGCCCGTCGCGGCTGACCACATAGACCAGATCACCCCGGATCGTGGGCGCGGATGTGCCCGGTGCGTCCAGATCCTGACGCCAGATTTCCCCGCCCGACGCTGCATCCAGCGCCACGACCTCACCGAAACCGGTGGTGGCCACAACAATGTCGCCATCCGTGGCCAGACCGCCGCCCGATGCATCGGTGGGATTGTCGGTCACGGGAATAACGCTTTGCGCCCAAAGGGTTTCACCGGCGCTTGATGTTGCCGTCACCTGCGATTTTGCATCCAGCGTGAAAATTCGACCGCCCGACACCACAGGATCGGCCGTGATCCGCAACCGGCGGGTGTTGCCCGCACCGATGTTTGCGGCAAAGACCGGCGTCAGCGCGGCACCCAGTGTGGGGTGGGTGATCCGGTGGGCCGGTCCGCCATTGCGGTGGGTCCAGTCCGCATTGGTCACCTGGGCGGCCAGCGCAATCGGGCGTGCCTCATTGATGAAAGCATCCGCACCCAAAGCCTCGCCCCGGATGCCAAGCCGTTCACCCGGAAGGATGATGTCCCGTTCGCCGCAGGCCGCCAGAAGGCCCGTCGCCGCCAGAAGGGCCAGCAAAGATGTCCGAAAACGTCCCGTGTTGGGTGTGTCTTGGCCTGTCACGTCATCCCCCCCTTTAGGTCGGGTTTATTGGTCGATCGGGTCGGTGTTGCCCAAGATCAAACTCTCGATATCACCGTCCAGTGCCACAATCATGCCGAATGCGCGATCACGCAAGCCCCGCGTGACTTCGGCGTCCTGCGCGATGGCGGCAAACTGGTCCAGCGCCAGTTCCGTTTCACCGGCGGCGACGTTCATCAGGGCCAGCTGTTCCTGCGCAATCAGGCGGAATGTAGCACCGGGGGCAGCAAGGCGTTCAAACGTGGCCCGTCGGTCATCTTCGGACAGGGGACCATCTGTGATCATCGCAGCCTTCAATGCCGCAAGATCGCGGTACACCTGTGGCGCATCATCTTGCAGGGCCACGGCGTTCAGAACCTCGGTTGCGGCTTCCGCCTCACCCGTTTCGACCAGATCAGACCCCGCCAGCAGACCTGTCACAGCCGCAGCACCGCCCTCGGCCTCAACCGCGCGCAACGCAGCCGTCCGTTCGGCATCATCGTCCATTTCCAGCGCGGTCAGGATCGCATCGCCCGTGGATTTGGCCGCAGCCTCTGCTTGTGCCTTGCGGTATTCGGAGAACGCGGTGCCTCCCACCAGCACCAGAACCACCAGAACAGCGATCCAGCCATACTTGCGCATATAGCCGAAAAGCCGGTCCTTGCGGACCTCTTCGGACACCTCGTCTATGAAGCTGTCTGTATTGCTCATCTGGTCCTCACCCCATGTCGTGGCCCCCTCTTATCTTGAAGCGGCAAAGGGGGGCAAGGGTTGCACGATCAAGGGGCGGCCAAAAGCGGCAAAAGACTTGCAGACCGGAAATGTAAATCCCATTTACTTTCCTATGTTGCACCTGCGGCAAATTTTCTTTAATCTGAACTGGTCAGTTTAGCGTAATGGTTTATATGTCGCAGGACATAGACAAGGCCCGCATCCGCGGCGGCCCGGCCCCGATCTTGAGAGTTGCTTAATGCGTATCATGCCCCTTCTCACCGCGATCATCGTATCGCTGACCCTGTATGCGCTGGTGTTCGAACGTGAACAGCTTCTGGCATTTGCACAGGTCGAACCCGCGACAGATGACACACAGGGGGACGAGGACACCATCGACCCCGTCAGCGTCGTCGCCATGACATCGCGCGCGGAAACCGTGGACAGTGCCGTTGTTCTGCGCGGCCGCACAGAGGCCGCACGTCAGGTCACCGTCGCCTCCGAAACATCCGGTCAGGTCATTTCAGAACCGATCCGCAAAGGCGCCACCATCGAGGAAGGCCAGCTGATGTGCCAACTGGACCCCGGCACGCGGGAATCAATGCTGGCCGAGGCGCGCGCCCGCCTGACCGAAGCACAAGGCCGCGTGCCCGAGGCACAGGCCGCCGTGGCCGAGGCGCAGGCCCGCGTGCGTGAGGCTGAAATCAACGTCAACGCCGCCCGCCAGCTCAGCCAGGACGGCTTTGCCTCCACCACCCGTCTGGTCAGCGCCGAAGCCGCGCTTGAGGCCGCAAATGCCGGTGTCCAACGTGCAACAAGCCAGGTGACCGGCGCACAGGCCGGGATTGAGGCCGCACAGGCCGGTGTTGCCGCCGCTGAAAAGGAACTGGACCGTCTTAACATCACGGCACCGTTTTCCGGCCTGCTGGAATCAGACACCGCCGAACTGGGCACGCTGATGCAGCCCGGCGCGCCCTGCGCCACGATCATCCAGCTGGACCCGATCAAACTGGTGGGCTTTGTGCCCGAAGACAACGTGGCCCAGATTGCTGTCGGCGCGCAGGCCGGTGCGCGTCTGACATCGGGACAAGAGGTCGTGGGTCAGGTCAGCTTCCTGTCTCGGTCCGCCGATGAACAAACCCGCACCTTCCGCGTAGAAATCGAAGTGCCCAATGCCGATTTTGCCATCAGCGACGGCCAGACCGCCGAAATCCTTGTGGCGTCGGACGGGCGCAGCGCGCATCTGCTGCCTGCCTCTGCCATGACCTTGGACAATGACGGCAACATCGGCATCCGCGTTGTGGGCGACGGCAACATCGCGCGCTTTTTGCCCGTGGGCGTGTTGCGCGACACCATCGACGGCATGTGGGTCACGGGCCTGCCCGAGACGGTCGATGTGATCGTTGTGGGTCAGGAATACGTCACAGACGGCGTGCCCGTCATACCGACCATGCAGGAGGCCGAGGGATGATTAAACTCGTTGATGTCGCAGCCTCCCGCGCGCGGATGGTGATTGCCTTTATCGTGCTGTCCCTGCTGGCCGGCGGTTTTGCCTACAACGGCCTGCCCAAAGAGGGTGAACCTGACATCGAAATCCCGGTGATCTTCGTGTCCGTCCCCTTCCCCGGCATCTCCGCCGAGGATTCGGAAACCTTGCTGGTCAAACCCATGGAAGCCGAATTGCAGGACATCGACGGCCTGCTGGAGATGACGGCGACGGCCTCCGAAGGCTACGCAGGGGTCGCGCTCGAATTCGATTTCGGCTGGAACAAGACCGACACCATGGCCGACATCCGCGATGCGATGAACGCCGCCGAGGGTCAGTTTCCCGCAGGTGCGGACAATTATTCCATCAATGAAATAAACTTTTCCGAATTTCCCATCGTCATCGTTAACCTGACCGGCAACGTCCCCGAACGGACCCTGATCCAAGTGGCCGAAGACCTGCAAGAGGCTGTCGAAGGCATCGACGGCGTGCTTGAGGCGTCGCTGACCGGCCAACGCGACGAGATGATCGAGGTTCTGATCGACCCCCTGAAGCTGGAGGCGTATAACGTCACCGCAGGGGAGCTGATCAACGTCGTCACCCAGAACAACCTGCTGATTGCCGCAGGTGAAGTCGCGACCGATCAAGGCTCCTTCGCGGTCAAAATTCCGTCCAGTTTTGACGAACCGCGCGACATCTACACCCTGCCTGTCAAAACCAACGGCGACCGTGTGATCACCCTTGGGGATCTTGCCGAAATCCGCCTGACGTTCGAAGACCGCGCCAGCACCGCGCGGTTCAACGGCACAACCACCGTGGCGCTTCAGGTGGTCAAACGCCGTGGTTTCAACTTGATCGACACGGCGGCCGAGGTGAAGACCGTCGTCGACGACGAGGTCGCAAGCTGGCCCCAAGACCTGCGCGACGCCGTGCAGGTGGGTGTCAGCAACGACCAGTCGCGCAACGTGGACAGCATGGTCCGCCAGTTGGAAGGCTCCGTTCTGACGGCCATCGCGCTGGTGATGATCGTGGTTCTGGCGGCCCTTGGCACGCGGCCTGCGTTGCTGGTGGGCTTTGCGATTCCCACGTCTTTCTTGCTGTGTTTCGCCTTCCTCGCCGTGATGGGCGTCACGATTTCCAACATCGTCATGTTCGGCCTGATCTTGGCCGTGGGCATGTTGGTGGACGGCGCCATCGTTGTGGTGGAATACGCCGACAAACGCATGAAAGACGGCGCGGGGCCGATGCAGGCCTATACGGACGCGGCCAAGCGGATGTTCTGGCCCATCGTCAGTTCCACCGCGACGACGCTGTGCGCCTTCCTGCCCATGTTGTTCTGGCCCGGTGTTCCGGGGCAATTCATGGGCATGTTGCCGGTCACAATCATCTTTGTGCTGTCCGCCTCGCTGATCGTGGCATTGATCTATCTGCCCGTCATGGGCGGCGTCACGGGCCGCATGTCCAACGCCTTTGGGGCCGCGTCTGAGGCCCTGAAACGCACCCTGCCATGGGTCGTCCGCGTGGTCCTGATTGCCCCCGCCATCATGATGGTCTTTGCCGGTGCTATGTTGACCCTGAACCCCGGCTATTTCACCGGTGCTATGGTTGAGGGCGGCTTTTTTGCCTCCCTCCCCGGTATGATCCTGTTCTTGGCCGGTGCGATCGCTGTGTCCATCACCGTTGGGGCCGCCAAGATTGAACGCCCCGCCAAGCGGATCAAAGCAGGCTATCGACGCTCTATTTTCGGCCACGTGATCCACTTCATCGCGGGCAACCCGATCATGCCCATCGTATCGATCGCCGCTGTGATCTTCGCGGTGATGACGACCTTCACCTTCTTCGGGGCCAACAACAACGGCGTGGAATTCTTTGTGGAATCCGAACCCGAACAGGCGATTGTCTACGTACAGGCGCGCGGCAACCTCAGCATTGACGAAAAGGACGACATCGTCGCCCAGGCCGAGGCGATTGCCTTGGCTGAACCGGGCATCCAGTCGGTCTTTGCCTTTGCCGGTGCGGGCGGTCTGAACCAGAACACCGGCGGCGGCGAAGGCCCCCGCGACACCATCGGCCAACTTCAACTGGAACTGGTCCCGTGGGAAGACCGTCCCGATTTTGCCCGCGCCAACGATCTTGATCTGGCCACGCTGGACGGTGATTTGGTGCTGGAACGGCTGACCGAAAACCTCTCAACCATTCCCGGTATCCGTACCGAAATCCTGAACCTCAGCCGCGGTCCGGCGGCGGCCAAACCGGTGCACCTGCGTCTGTCGGGCGACAACTGGCTTGAGTTGCAAGAGGCCACGCGCATCGCCCGCGCCCAGTTTGACACCACCACGGGCCTGACCCTGATCGAAGACAGCCGCCCCCTGCCCGGCATCGACTGGCAGATCGACGTAGATGTCGAAAAAGCCGGTCGTTTCGGCGCGGATGTGGCGACGGTCGGCGGCATGGTGCAACTGGTCACACGCGGCATTTTGCTGGACACCATGCGCGTGGAGTCATCGGACGAGGAAATCGAAATCCGCGTGCGCCTGCCCGAACAGGACCGCGTGCTGTCCACCCTCGACAGCCTGCGCGTGCGCACCAATGCAGGCCTCGTGCCGTTGTCGAACTTCATCACCCGCACGCCAGTCCCGAAACTGGCCCAGATCGACCGCATTGATCAGGCGCGGTACTTCGACATCAAAGCGGACGTGCTGCCCGGCCTCACCAAATTTGTCACCGGCGAAGGCGACGACCAATCCACGCTCGGTATCTTCCGCGACGTGGCCGAGGGGGAAACTGTGGCCGACGGCACCCGGACGGTTGAAACCTCCGGCGGTGAGGTTTTGGAACTCGTCACCCTCGCCGATGCGAACAGCGTCGATGCCGTGCAGCAGGCGATCACCGATGGCGACGCCCTGCCTGTTGTCATCAACGGCAACGAACGGATCGAGGTGCTGACAGCCTGGCTCGACACCCAGCCTTTGCCTGCGTCGGTCAACTATCAATGGACCGGCGATCAGGCCGATCAGGCGGAATCCGGTGCCTTCCTTGCCACGGCCTTCATGGGCGCGCTGGCGCTGATGTTCATCATCCTGCTGGCGCAGTTCAACTCCATCTACAACTCCGTGTTGGTGTTGCTTGCGGTCATCCTGTCCACCACCGGCGTGCTGATCGGTATGTTGGTCATGGATCAGGCGTTTTCGATCATCATGACGGGCACGGGCATTGTGGCGCTGGCGGGCATCGTGGTGAACAACAACATTGTTCTGATCGACACCTATCAGGAATACGAACGCTATATGCCAAGGACCGAGGCGATCACCCGCACGGCTGAGGACCGGATCCGTCCTGTGTTGCTGACCACGATCACCACCATGGCCGGTCTGGCACCCATGATGTTCGGCCTTAGCCTTGATTTCATCGGCGGCGGTTACAGCGTCGACAGCCCCACATCGCTGTGGTGGAAACAGCTGGCGACGGCTGTGGTGTTCGGCCTGGGCATTGCGACCGTGCTGACGCTGGTGTTTACGCCGTCCATGCTGGCGCTGCGCGTCTGGGTCACGACCTATGCCCGTTGGGGCGCGTGGTCGCTCGCCAAAATGGGCGGGGGCCGGTCCAGCAGGGCCGCCGAAGACTGGGCGCTGGCCCGCGAGGCCAAGCGTGTCAAAGCACCGGAAATCATCTGGGGCGATCCCGACGCACCGCTGGACTCCACCGAACTTGAGGCAGAGGTGGAGGTGGAGGATGAGCGCGACACCCGCCCCAATCCGCCCACCCCCCTTCAGGCGGCGGAATGACAGCGACCCCCGCGCAGGTCTGGGCCAGCCTTGCGCCCGACGACCGCGCGGGGCTGACAGCCCGAAACAATCGCCATGGCCTGTGGCATCTGGCGGGACACATCGCCCTTATTGCGATCCTTGCCGCCTGTGTCGCATCTGGCCTGCCGGGGTGGTGGGTCGGTCTGCTGCCACTTGGCATTGCACTGGCGTTCCTGTTCACACTGCAACATGAATGCACCCACCAGACACCGTTCCGCACGCCTTGGCTGAACGAGGTCGTGGGCCACACCTGTGCCCTTATCCTGATCCAGCCCTTTGGCTGGTTCCGCGCCTTTCACATGGCCCATCACCGGTTCACAAATGACCCCGACCGCGATCCCGAACTGCAAGGGACCGTCAAGCCGGACACGTGGCCAGCCCTTGTCTGGCACCTGTCGTCGCTGGGCTATTGGGCGGCGAAGGCGCGGACGTTGTGGGATAATGCACGCGGGCGCCTGGACGAAAGTTACGTCAGTCCCCGCGCGGTGTCGCGCCTGACCACCGAGGCCCGAGTGTTGATTGCCGTCTATGGTCTCGCCCTGTTCTACACCCTATTCATCAACCCGGTCCTGATCTGGGTCTGGCTGATCCCGCTGGTATTGGGCTTTCCTGTGCTGCGTCTTTACCTTCTGGCCGAACACGGGCGTTGCCCGCAGGTGGCCAATATGTTTCTGAATTCCCGCACGACCCTGACCAACGGGATCGTCAATTTTCTGGCGTGGAACATGCCCTATCACGCAGAACACCACGCCTACCCCACCGTGCCATTTCATGCCCTGCCCAAGGTGCACACCATCGCATCGGACCAGATCGGCACGATGACCGAGGGTTACAGCCAGTTCGCCGCGGATTATGCCAAAACCCTCCGCTAGGTGGTCCCGCGGTCCTTTGCCGGTTGGGGCAAAGCCGCCCACCAATCCGCGTAGCTGGAATTCCACGGGGCCTTGCGCGTCTCATCGGGGGCGTCATCTTCCCACCAGACGGGTCCACGCTCGCCCAGCGCGCGCTTGGCGGCATCCACTTGGGCTCGCGCGGCGCGTTTGGCGTCGTCGGTGCGGGCCTGCCCGACCGCACGGCGGGCCGCCATCAAATCGTTCACGTGCCTTTGCCGCGTGTCCTCATCCAAGGACGGATCTGACCGCCGCCAAAGCCGCCCCTTGGCCACAAAATACCGCCCGTCGGGGGTCTGCGGATAGTCCTTGCTCACGCAGCCTCTTCGTCCTGCTGCTGGCGGTGCCACAGCTGCGCATAACGCCCCTCGGCTTCCAGCAACCTGTCGTGGCTACCTTCTTCGACGATCACGCCGTTTTCCAACACCACAATCCGGTCTGCATCGGCAATCGTGGACAGGCGGTGGGCAATGGTCAGCACCGTGCGCCCTTCGCCCATGGCCTTGAGTTCATTCTGAATTTCCATCTCGGTATCCGTGTCCAAAGCGCTTGTCGCTTCGTCCAGTATCAGGATCGGCGGGTTCTTCAGCAACGTACGAGCGATGCCCACGCGCTGCTTTTCCCCGCCAGACAACTTCAACCCGCGCTCGCCCACGGTGGTTTCATAGCCATCGGGCAAGCCTTCGATAAAGTCGTGAATTTTCGCAGCCTTCGCCGCCCCCACGATGTCGTCAAACGTGGCCCCATCACGCCCGTAAGCGATGTTGTAGCGGATGGTGTCGTTGAACAGCACCGTGTCCTGCGGCACGACACCGATCTGGTCATGCAGGCTGTCTTGGGTCACATCGCGGATGTCTTGCCCGTCGATCCGGATGGCCCCGTCGTTCACGTCATAAAACCGGAACAACAGCCGCCCCAGCGTGGATTTTCCGGACCCTGAGGACCCCACAATCGCCACCGTCTGCCCCGCAGGTACAGGCAGATCAACGCCCTTGAGGATCGGACGTTCGGCGTCATAGCCAAAATACACGTTCTCGAACATCACCTCCCCGCCGGTGACGTTCAGCGCCTTCGCCCCCGCGCGGTCCGTTACCTCGGCGGGTTGTTCCAGTAGGGTGAACATCTCCCCCATGTCGACCAGCGCCTGACGGATCTCGCGATAGACCGTGCCAAGGAAATTCAGCGGCATGGTGATCTGGATCATATAGGCGTTCACCATGACGAAATCGCCCACAGTAAGTGCCCCGTTTTGCACGCCCACGGCGGCCATGACCATGACGGCGACCAAGCCACCGGTGATCAGCACGGACTGGCCGAAGTTCAAAAAGGCCAGCGAATAGGACGTCTTCAACGCCGCCTTCTCATACCCTTCCATCGCGACGTCATAGCGCGCGGCCTCCCGCGCTTCGGCGCCGAAATATTTGACCGTCTCGAAATTCAGAAGACTGTCGATGGCCTTCTGGTTGGCATCGGTGTCCTGGTCGTTCATCTCCTTGCGGATTTTCACGCGCCATTCGGTGACCGTGAATGTGAACCAGATATAAAGCGCAATGGTCCCAACAACGACCGCCAAGTACCAGACATCAAAAAGAAAAAACAAAACGATTGAGATCATCAACAGCTCAAGCACAAGCGGGCCGATGGAAAACAGCAAGAACCGCAGCAGGAATTCCACCCCCTTGACGCCCCGTTCGATGATCCGGCTTAACCCGCCGGTTTTGCGGGTGATGTGATAGCGCAGGGACAGCCGGTGAATGTGGGTGAATGTCTCAAGCGCCAGTGCCCGCAGCGCCCGTTGCCCCACCCGCGCGAAGATCACATCGCGCAGCTGTTGAAAGCCCACATTCATCAACCGCGCCACACCGTAGGCAATGGTCAGGCCCACAGCGCCCAGCGCCAGCAACATGCCCGTCCCTTCGCCAGACAGCGCATCCACCGCGTTCTTGTAGAAAATCGGGGTGCCGACGGCGATGACTTTGGCCAGAAACAACACCGCCAGTGCGGCCACAACGCGGCGTTTCACCCATGGCTGGTCGTCGGGCCAAAGATACGGGATGACACGTTTAACGACCTTCCAGCCCTGAATTTGCTCATCATTAAGATTGGTGGAGGTTTTGGGAAGGCTGCGCATAAAGGTCTTTCATCTGAACAGATGCGTTTACTTAGGGTGCCTTACGCTCCTTTGCCACCCATCACGTCAGATTGTTCGCGCATCATCGCCATCATGCGGGCCTTGTCGCCCGCGTCAGTCGGGTCCGCCATGGCCGCCGCCAGCCCTTCGAGGGAGGCGATGTTGTGACCTGCGCGAAAGCTGTCCACATAGGGCAGCATCGCCTGAATGCCGCGTGCTTTGGGCGCGAAATCCGCCCAGCGCATAAGCGGGTTGAGCCATATGACCTGCCGTGCGGTCCGCGACAGCCGCTGCATGGCACCGGACAAAAGACCCGCATCATCGCGGTCCAGCCCATCGGTGATCAGCAGCACGACCGCCCCCTGCCCCAACACCCGCCGTGACCAGTCGCGGTTGAACCGGTCAAGACACGCCCCGATGCGTGTGCCCCCCTCCCAATCTTGGGCTTGTGCACCTGCTGCGGCCAGTGCCGCGTCCACGTCGCGGGTGCGCAGATGGCGCGTGATGTTGGTCAGATGGGTGCCGAAAGTGAAGGCGTGGATGTGCCCCCAGCCCGCGCCGCGCTGGTTCGACACCGTGTGGATGAAATGCAGCACCGCGCGGGAATAGGCGGACATGGAGCCCGATATATCGCAGAGCACCACCAGATTGGGCGGCTGGGTGCGTTTGGCACGGGTCATGAATTTGGTCACCTCCCCGCCCTGCCGGTTTGCCGCCCGCAGGGTCTGGCGCCAATCGGGCAAGGCCCCCGCCCCGCCGCGCGTCCTGCGCGAGGGGAGAGGTTTCACTGGCAGGCGCAGGGTGGACAGAATGCGCCGCGCGCGGGCCATTTCATCCGCGCTCATCTGTTCGAAATCGAGGGTCTTGATCTGGGTCTGCGTGGACATCGTGTGGGAGGCGTCGATGTCAATCTCGGTCTCTTCGGCGTCCTGCGGGGTGATGGGTGGCGGGGCATCCAGAATACCTTGAGCCGCGCGTTTTTCCGCAGGCTCCGGTGGGCGATCTTCATTGAGGCCCTGCACCTGCGGGATCAGCAGGGACATCATATGTTCCAGATACTGCGGGTCGCGCCAATAGAGCCGGAAGGTCTGGGCGAAGACGGCGCGCTGGTCGGGGCGGTTCACAAAACAGGCCTGCAACGTATAGAAAAAATCCGCCCGTTTGGTGAAGCCCGCGGCCCGAACGGCCCGAACCGCGTCAAGGACGCGACCCGGCCCAATGGGCAGGCCCGCGCGGCGCAGGGCACGGGCAAAATGGGTGATATTGCGTGCAAGGCTGGGGTCATCCGGCAGGGGTAGGTCGGGGTATGTCATAAGGCGTCGGAGGGGGGCGCTGCCCCCGGCCTTGCGGCCTCCCCCGAGGTATTTTGGAACCAGAGAAACATCATCCCGTCGCCAGATCCGCGCGGGCCTCATCCAAAAGACGTTTGGCAGCCGAGCCTTGCAGCGCCTGAATGTCGTCTTGGTATTTCAGGATCGCGCCCAAGGTGTCGCTGATCACTTCAGGCGACAGGGTGATCACATCCAGCGCCAGCAGGCATTTCGCCCAGTCGATGGTTTCGGCCACACCTGGGGTCTTGAACAGATCCTCCCCGCGCAATCGTTGGACAAAGGCCACGACCTCGCGGCTGAGGTCGCGTGCGGCATCGGGCACCCGCGCGGTCAGGATGTCCATTTCGCGATCAAAGGTGGGGTAGTCGACCCAGTGGTACAAACACCGCCGTTTAAGGGCGTCGTGAACTTCGCGGGTGCGATTGGACGTCAGGATGACCAGCGGCGGTTCGGGCGCTTTGATGGTGCCCAATTCGGGGATCGTGACCTGAAAATCGCTGAGCGCTTCGAGCAGGAACGCCTCAAACGGGGCATCTGTGCGGTCGATCTCGTCAATCAGAAGGACAGGCGCGCCTTTGGGGTTGGGGCGCATGGCCTGCAGCAGCGGACGTGCGATCAGGTAGTCTTCGGTGAAAAGTTCGGATTTCAGCGCGTTGCGGTCCGCCCCGCCTGCGGCCTCTGCCGTGCGGATGGCGATCATCTGTTCGGCGAAGTTCCATTCGTACACGGCAGAGGCTGCGTCCAGACCTTCGTAGCACTGCAGCCGGATCAGATCGCGCCCCAGAGAGGCCGCGAGCGCTTTGGCGATTTCGGTTTTGCCGGTGCCGGCCTCACCTTCAAGAAACAAGGGGCGGCCCAGCGCGCGGGACAAAAACACCACCGTCGCAAGGGCGCGGCCGCAGACGTAGCCTTCCTGCGCCAATGCTGTTTGGACATCATCAATTGAATGCATCTGGCCATCCTCTCCCGACCATAGCTGCATCCCAGACCCACCGCGTCAAGCCGCGCATTGTGGCCCGCTGCGGCAGCGGGTAAGTTCAAATGAACCCGAATGGAGCAATCTTATGACCGATGTGTCCCCCATCAAGACCGGCTTCGGCCCCGATCTGGCTGCCTTTGACTGGTCCGATGCCCTGCGTCTTGAAGACCAGCTGACCGAAGATGAACGCATGTTGCGCGATGCGGCGCGGACCTTTGCGCAAGACAGCTTGCAGCCGCGCGTCAAGGACGCCTACCGCGAGGAGGCCACGGACCCTGCCATTTTCAAGCAGATGGGCGATGCGGGGCTTTTGGGGCTGACGATTCCCGAAGACTACGGCGGGCTGGGCGCGGGCTATGTGACATACGGCCTTGTGGCGCGTGAGATTGAGCGGGTCGACAGCGGATACCGGTCGATGATGTCGGTGCAATCGTCGCTGGTGATGTATCCGATCCACGCCTACGGGTCCGAAGACCAGCGCCGGAAATACCTGCCCGGACTGGCGTCGGGGGATTTGATCGGCTGTTTCGGGCTGACCGAACCGGACGCAGGCAGCGATCCTGCGGGGATGAAGACGCGGGCTGTCAAAACCGCCAATGGCTACAAGATCACCGGATCGAAAATGTGGATTTCGAATGCGCCGATTGCGGATGTCTTTGTGGTTTGGGCCAAGTCGGATCACCATGACGGCAAAATCCGGGGCTTTGTTCTGGACAAGGGCATGTCCGGCCTCAGCGCGCCCAAGATCGGCGGCAAGCTGTCGCTGCGCGCCTCGATCACCGGTGAGATTGTGATGGACGGGGTTGAGGTCGGCGAAGACGCCCTGTTGCCCAATGTGCAGGGCCTTAAGGGACCATTCGGCTGTCTGAACCGCGCGCGCTATGGCATCTCGTGGGGGGTTATGGGGGCGGCTGAATTTTGCTGGCACGCGGCGTTGCAATACGGGCTGGACCGCACACAATTCGGCAAACCACTGGCGCAAACGCAGCTGTTTCAAAAGAAACTGGCAGATATGCAGACGGAAATCACGCTGGGCCTGCAAGGGTCTTTGCAACTGGGGCGCCTGATGGAGGCGGGCACCGCCGCGCCCGAGATGATTTCGATGATGAAACGCAACAACTGCGGCAAGGCGCTGGATGTGGCGCGCGCGGCGCGGGATATGCATGGCGGGAACGGGATTTCGGACGAATTCCACGTGATGCGCCACATGGTCAACCTTGAGACCGTCAACACATACGAAGGCACCCACGACGTGCATGCGTTGATCCTCGGGCGGGCCCAAACCGGCCTTCAGGCGTTCTTCTGACGTCTTCGCGAAAACAACGCACCTGCCGCGTATTTCTGCCCCATTCCCTGACCAAAAGGCTATCTTGTGAGTGGGATCACACGACGTAAGAGTATGTAGTATGAAAGATATATCTGCTGGTTTCCAATATGACCTGTCCGGCCTGGATGGACAGACATGGGCCGAAACGCTTGAAACTGTGAGCGAGGAATACGGGTTTTTCGAACCCGTCGGCCCCCGTTATTCTGCGGCATTTGTCGAAGCGGGACGCACATTGCTTGTCAGCTTTGAGTCCGCCTCCGCTATTCAGAACGCGCAGGCCGATTGTGCCCCGCTGGGGTGGTCTTTCGTGCAAAGCCACGGCTGGTCCAGCCTGACGGTCCTGTGCGAACACGTGGATGACTGGTTCCGCCATCCGGCCATCTTCGGATTTTTCGACCGGATGATTGACGACGGATTTTTCGATGATTTCGACCGCATCCTGTTTTACGGCGCCGGTCCCGGCGGATACGCGGCGGCGGCCTTTTCGGTGGCGGCACCCGATGCGCGGGTGCTGGCGATCCAGCCGCAGGCCACGCTGGATGTGGCCCGCGCCGGATGGGACAGACGGTTCCCCACGGCACGCCGCCTCGATTTTACCAGCCGCTATGGATATGCGCCGCAGATGGTGGAAACGGCCAGCGATGTCTGGATTATCCACGATCCGCAGGTCGTCGAGGACGCGGTTCATGCCTCCCTGTTTCAGGGCGACAATATCCATCATCTCAGCTGTCCGCATCTGGGGGACCGTGCAGACCGGTCCCTGATGGGCATTGGCATCTGGACCGATCTGGTCGAACAGGCCATGTCCGGTGACCTGACGCATCTGGGCTTTGCCCATCTGTGGCGTGCCCGTCAGGACAACCTCAAATACGTCCGGACGCTTTTCGGGAAACTGGATGAGGACGGCACCCATCCGCGTCTGCTGGCACGTTTATGCCGCGCTATGGTGGAGGACGCGAACAGACCTCTGTTTGCGCAAAAGCTGGCCGAGCTGGAGGCGCAGGGCATCGCGCCCTGACACCATGTCTGTTTCAGTCGCGGCGGCCTTCGATGATGCGCTGCACCCACCGCACCAGACGCATCCCGAAATAGCCCAGACTTCCGCCGACCATCAGGCCCAGCGCCGAACCGCTGTCAAAGATCATGCACAAGATGGCGGCGCCGATCATGGCAATCATGAAAGCAATGAGGCGGATTTCGCCGTCCTGAATCTCGATATTTTCGCCCAGTGCGCGCGCCACGGGCCGCGCCGCAGGTGTTTCAATCATCGGGGTGACGGCCCCTGCAATCACGGCAATGATAAATCCAAGCATGTTCTTCGTCCCCTTTTGGCTGATGCCATCATCAGCAACGAGGCGCGTCATGCAAGGGGGAACCCTCTTCCCAGTTTCCCTCAGGCGGTGTAAGGCGGGGATATGCCCAAGATCAGCCCAGACCGCCTGACAATCCGCCGCCCCGACGACTGGCACCTGCACCTGCGGGACGGTGCCATGATGCACGCCGTGGCCCCGATGACTGCGGCCCATTTCGCCCGCGCCATCATCATGCCCAATCTGGTGCCCCCTGTGGTCACCGGCGCACAGGCGGGCGCCTACCGCGACCGGATCATGGCCGCCCTGCCGGATGGCAGCACGTTCCGCCCCTTGATGACCTGTTATCTGACGGAAAACACCGATCCGGACGATCTGGCGCAGGCCCATGCGGACGGCATCATCACGGCGGTGAAGCTCTATCCCGCGGGGGCCACGACGAACTCTGCCTCCGGCGTGAAGGATTTCGACAAGGTCCGCCCCGTGCTGGAACGCATGGCCGACATTGGCCTGCCCCTGTGTGTGCACGGCGAAGTCACCGATCCCGAGGTCGACATTTTCGACCGTGAGGCCGTGTTCATCGACCGCGTGCTCAAACCGATCCGCAAAAAGGTCCCCGACCTCAAGATCATCATGGAACATGTGACGACGGAAAATGCCGTGGACTACGTCCGCGACAGCCGCGCCAATCTGGCGGCGACGATCACGACGCACCACCTGATTATCAACCGCAACCACATTCTGGCCGGCGGCATCAAACCCCATTATTACTGCCTGCCCGTGGCCAAACGTGAAAAGCACCGCATCGCGCTGGTGGCTGCCGCGATCTCCGGCGACAAACGGTTCTTTCTGGGCACGGATTCAGCGCCGCACACGGATGCCAACAAGTTCCTGCCCTGCGGCTGCGCGGGCTGCTTTACCGCGCCCAACACCCTGTCCTGCCTGGCCGAGGTGTTTGACGTGGCCGGTGCGCTCGACAAGCTGGAAAACTTTACCTCCCTTGCAGGCCCGAGGTTCTACGGGCTGGCCCCGAATGAGGACACCATCACCCTGACCCGCGGCGCCCCCGTCACCTATCCCGCCCAAGTTGAAACCGGCGACGGCCCCGTGACTGTCTTCGACCCCGGCTTCCCGCTGCACTGGTCCGTTGAAGCGTAAACAAAATTATATAATTTTGTGGCCTCCGGCGGGAGTTGTATTTGCCAAGATGAAGAAAGCACACAGCCCATGATCCCCACCTCCTATCCCGACAAGGCCGAAATTGCGCGACTGACCGCCCGGATGCTGATCGAGATCGGCGCGATTGATTTCAACGCGACCGAGCCCTTCACCCATGCGTCGGGCAAAAAGGCCCCCACCTACGTGGATTGCCGCAAACTGATTTCGTTTCCGCGCATCCGCACCACCTTGATGGATTTTCTGGCCATCACCACCATGCGCGAAGTGGGGTTTGAAGCCTTTGACAATGTCGCAGGCGGTGAGACCGCCGGTATTCCCTTCGGCGCGATGATGGCGGAACGTCTGGCCCTGCCCATGACCTATGTGCGCAAGAAACCCAAAGGATACGGACGCAATGCGCGCATCGAAGGGGTCATGACCGAAGGCCAGCGGGTGTTGCTGGTCGAGGATCTGACCACCGATGGCGGATCGAAACTGTCCTTCGTCGACGCCATCCGCGACACCGGTGCGACCTGCAACGCCACTGCCGTCATCTTCTTTTACGGCATCTTTGAAGGGGTCGAACAGACGCTGGCCGATCACGGCGTGCAGCTTTTGCATCTGTGCACGTGGTGGGATGTTCTGGCCGAGGCGAAGACATCCGAATCCTTTGATGCCGCGACCCTGGATGCAGTCGAAGCCTACCTGAGGGACCCGGCAGGCTGGTCGGCAGCACACGCATAAAGTTTAAGAAATAGTTAAGGCGCAAAAGCCCGCCATACCGCAACATATGGCCTGCAGCCCCTAGCCGCAGGCCATATTTTGTGGCACAATGGCGCCCACAGCCTATCCACAGCTTTATACAATTTGCGCAGCACCGGTCGGCTTTGTATCACACAACTCCGCAGTGGGACGCGTCAGGGCAATCAGGCATCGCGACGACAAAGGGGACAGGCCATGAATGAGATCACGACCTTCAACGCATCGGGCACGACCGAGGCCAATGTCGACAACGCCCCCCATTCCATCGAAGCCGAACAGCAACTGCTGGGCGCGATCCTGACCAACAACGACATCTTCGACCGCGTGGCCTCCATCGTCGGGCCGGATCATTTCTACGATCCCGTGCATGCCCGCATTTTTGAGACCGCAGCCGCCCGCATCGCCAAAAACAACCTCGCCTCGCCGGTGACGCTCAAGGCGTTTCTTGAAGACGACGAGGGCCTGAAAGAACTGGGCGGCCCCGCCTATCTGGCGCGTCTGGCCGGTGCCGCGATTTCCGCCTTTGCCGCGCGCGATTATGCGCAGATGATCTATGACCTCAGCGTGCGCCGCGAATTGATCACCGTGGGCCAGGACATCGCCACCAAAGCCGCCAAGGTCGATGTGGCGTCCGAGCCCAAGGAACAGATCGTCGAGGCCGAACAGGCGCTTTATAAACTGGCCGAACAAGGCACGTCCGAGGGCGGCTTTCAGTCCTTCCTCAAGGCGGTGACCGAAGCCGTCAACGTCGCCAACTCCGCCTATCAGCGCGACGGCGGGCTGGCCGGTGTGGCCACGGACCTGATTGATCTGGACGGCAAATTGGGCGGCCTGCACAAATCCGACCTTCTGATCCTCGCCGGTCGTCCGTCCATGGGGAAGACCTCGCTTGCCACAAACATCGCCTACAACGTGGCCAAAGCCTACCGCAAAGGCAAAATGCCCGACGGGTCCGAAGGGGCGGTCGATGGCGGTGTCGTGGGCTTTTTCTCGCTTGAGATGTCGGCCGAACAATTGGCGGGCCGTATCCTTGCCGAAGCCTCCGAAATCTCCAGCCACAAAATCCGTCAGGGCGACATGACCGAAGGCGAATTCCGCCGCTTTGTGGACGCCGCCAAACAGCTTGAGGCCTGCCCGCTGTTCATCGACGACACCGCCGCCATCCCCATCAGCCAGTTGGCCGCCCGTGCCCGCCGTCTGAAACGGACCCACGGGTTGGACCTGCTGATTGTGGACTACCTGCAACTGGTGCGCGGCACGTCCGACAACCGCGTGCAGGAAATCGGTGAGATTTCCATGGGCCTCAAGGCCATTGCCAAGGAACTCAACATCCCCGTCATTGCCCTGTCCCAGCTTTCGCGTCAGGTCGAAAGCCGCGAAGACAAGCGCCCGCAGCTCAGCGACTTGCGCGAATCCGGCTCGATTGAACAAGACGCCGACGTCGTCATGTTCGTCTACCGTGGCGAATACTACGTCGAACGCGAAAAACCCGATGACAGCAACCTTGAGGCCATGGCCGTCTGGCAGGACAAGATGAACAGCCTGTTTGGCAAGGCCGAGGTCATCATCGGCAAACAACGTCACGGCCCCATCGGCACGGTCGAACTCAGCTTCACACCGGAATTCACCCGCTTCGGAAACCTTGTGAAACCGTGGCAGCAAGGCAGCGATCAGGACTTCTAGGGTCCCTTGCAGCTCTGCCGCGCGGCCCCGGTTCTCTGGTTCAAAAATACCTGAGTCCGCCCCCGAAATCGGGTGCCGTCCCGCCAAACCCACGCAGCCCCTTGCAGCACCCATCCGCCCCTGTCACAAACGCGCCCATGTCTACTGGTTTTCTTAATGTCGATCTGGAGGCGCTGGTCACAAACTGGCGCGCGCTGGATGCCCTAAGCACCGCTGAAACTGCCGCCGTGGTCAAGGCCGATGGCTATGGTCTGGGTGCGGGTAAGGTCGGGCGCGCGCTGATGCGGGCGGGCGTCAAACGGTTCTTTGTGGCTGTCGCCGAAGAGGGCGCGATCCTGCGACAGGCCCTTGGTCCAAACGTGGAAATCTGCATCTTCTCGGGCCATATGCGTGGCGATACGGACATGATCGGTGACATGATGCTGACGCCGATGATCAACACCGTGGGCCAGCTGACCCGCCATCTTGAGGCCCTGCCGGAACACCCGTTCGGCATCCAGCTGGACACCGGCATGAACCGTCTGGGGTTGGAAATGTCCGAATGGGCCAGCGTGGCGGAAATCGCTTTGTCGCAGAACTGCCGCATGGTGATCTCCCATCTGGCCTGCGCCGATGAACCGGACCACCCGATGAACCGCCAGCAACTGGACCAGTTCCACCTGATGACGGACGGGATTTCCGTTCCACGGTCCCTCGCCGCGACGGGCGGCATTTTGCTGGGGCCTGAGTATCATTTCGACATGGTTCGCCCCGGTGTGGGCCTTTATGGCGGCCACCCCTTTGCGGATGCACAGCCGGTCGCCTACCTCGACCTGCCCGTGATCCAGATTCGTGATGTTGAGGAGGGTGAGACCGTGGGCTACGGCAACAGCTGGACAGCCCCGCGCCCGTCCAAGATTGCCACTGTTTCAGGCGGTTACGCCGACGGGCTGATCCGCGCATTGGGGGCAGGCGCACATCTTTATCACGGCGCGCAACAGGTCCCTGTGGTGGGGCGTGTGTCCATGGACCTGATCACCGCTGATGTGACCGACCTGCCCGACCTGCCCGGAGCCTTGTCCATCCTCGGCCCCGACCAGACTGTCGATACACTGGCCGCCTGTGCAGGCACCATCGGCTATGAAATCCTGACCTCGCTGGGGGCGCGATACCAGCGCCGGTATTCCGGCGGATGACCGCGCCGCTGGCGCAGATCGGCGCGGCGACCCTTGGGGGTCTGGCGGCCCTCGGCAGGCTGGTGCTGTTCACCGCGCAGACGCTGTCACATCTGGTGCGCCCCCCGTTTTACGGGCGCGAATTTGGCGCGGCCCTCGTGCAGATCGGCTTTTTCTCCCTTCCGGTGGTGGGGCTGACGGCGCTTTTCACCGGTGGCGCGCTGGCCTTGCAAATCTACGCCGGCGGCGCGCGGTTTTCGGCCGAAGCCGTGGTGCCCCAGATTGTGGCCATCGGCATGGTGCGCGAATTGGGGCCTGTGTTGGTGGGCCTGATGATCGCGGCGCGGGTCACGTCCTCCATCGCTGCCGAAATCGCCACCATGAAGGTCACGGAACAGATCGATGCGCTGGTGACCTTGTCCACCGATCCTCTGAAATACCTCGCCCTGCCCCGCGTGCTGGCGGCCACCCTCGTCATGCCGGTCCTCGTCGCCGTGGGCGACATCATCGGTATTTTCGGCGGCTATCTGGTGGGCACGCAGCGGCTGGGCTTCAACGCGGCGGCCTATCTGCAAAACACTGCCGATTTTCTGACCGTGACGGACATTTTGTCCAGTCTGGTCAAGGGGGCGGTCTTCGGGTTCATCGCGGCCCTTGTCGGCTGCTACTACGGAATGCACAGCACCCGTGGTGCCATGGGCGTGGGCCAAGCCACGAAATCCGGCGTGGTGGCCGCCGCCGTTCTGATCCTCGCTGCGAATTTCATCCTGACAGAGGCGTTCTTTTCCGCATGATCCATCCCCGCTCACCGGTCATGCGACACCCGTTCACCCATCCGCGAAAGGCGCGTATCTCTGCCCTCCCGTCTGAAAGGACACCGGCGCGATGATCACGCTTGAGAATGTGCACACGTCCTTTGGCCCCAACAAGGTCTTGCGCGGGGTCAACCTCACCGTTGGCAAAGGACGCTCCATGGTCGTCATCGGCGGCTCGGGCACCGGCAAATCGGTGCTGATCAAATCCGTTTTGGGTCTTGTTGCAACTGACCGCGGCACCATCACCGTCGATGGCACCGACATCACCCGAACCGATCGTGACGTCCTTCTCGCGCGGTTCGGGATGCTGTTTCAGGGGGCTGCCCTGTTCGACAGCTTGCCGGTCTGGCAAAACGTGGCCTTTCGTCTGCTGCGCGGCGCCCTCAAACGCCCCCGCGCCGAGGCCCGCGCCATAGCCCTCGACAAACTGCGGCGTGTGGGCCTGTCCGCCGACGTGGCCGACCGCCTGCCTGCCGAACTCTCGGGCGGGATGCAAAAACGTGTGGGCCTCGCGCGCGCGATCTGTGCCGACCCCGAAATTATCTTTTTCGATGAACCCACCACCGGACTGGATCCGATCATGGCGGGCGTCATAAATGACCTGATCCGCGACATCGTGACCGACCTAGGCGTCACCGCCATCACCATCACCCATGATATGTCCTCTGTGCGCGCCATCGCTGACGATGTGGCGATGCTGCACGACGGGATCATTCGTTGGACCGGCCCAGGCGCGGCCCTGGACACGGCCGATGATCCTTATCTGCAGCAATTCATCAACGGGCGCAGCACCGGCCCGATGACCGCCATCCGGTAATCGCCAGCCTATCCAAAGGGGCGGCAATCGCCTAAGGGTGCAACCGCCCGCCACGGTCCATCCCCTTTGTCCGCTTGATTCGCGCCCCGTTTGCGCCGCGAAATTCCACATATCCGCGTTCGCGCAGCATCTTGTGATCGTGCGGTTTACGTGTGCGACATCTTTGCCTCTGCGGCCATGTGAACAATGGTATCCGGCACTTATTTTTGTCGCGGCAAAAGAAACGACGCGGACCAAATCCTTGTTTTCTTTCCGGTTTTCCTGACCTTGCCGCCCTTTTTTCGTTTTTCCCCTTAGGGGTAGGCAACTTTTTGCCTAGAGTGGGGTTAACGATCTATACAACCTAACCTGGGGGGTTTTACGTGTCTGATCGGTCTTTGCTGGCGCGCAGCCATCGCATCCTACATTCGGTATCCTTGGTCGTCATTTTTCTGATCGGCCTGTCTGCCCTGTCCTACACAGTGGCCGCCGCATTCGGCGTTGTTCCGTGGCTGTCGTTCACGGCCACCTTCGGGGACTTCACTGTGCCCAACGCGGGCATGATCACGCAAATTGTCATCACGGTCATTCTGGCATCGCTGTTCTTTTTCATGCCCAGCGCCGGTCGCGTTATGTCACTGGAACGCGCGCACCGTGATTTCCGGGTGTCGATGGAAGACGTCGCGCGCGCCTATCATGTCTGTCACACCGCCGACCGCTCCGGCGTCTTCTCAATGAGTTCCGAATTCGACGCCGTGCGCGAACGCCTCGCCTATCTGCGCGACCACCCCGATCTCGACAGCCTTGAACCCCAGATCATGGAACTGGCGGCACAAATGTCCCAACAGTCCCGCGAACTGGCCGACATCTACAACGACGAAAAGGTCGCCCGTGCCAAAACCTTCCTGCGCCAACGTCAGGAAGAGGTCGAGCGTCAGCAAACCCTCATCGTCGAAGCACACCACAACCTGCGCGATATCCGGAAATGGTCCCAACAGGTCGAACTGGAAGAAAGCGTCGTCGCCAGCCAACTCAGCCAGCTTGAAGAACAGCTTGAGGCGACCCTTCCGGGACTGGGCTATACCCTGGGCAAGGACAGTGCCGAAATCGTCCCGATGCCGCAAAAGCCCGCAGCAGAATAAAACTCCAGACGCCTCGCACTTGCGGGGCGTTTTGCTTTGGGCAACAAAGGTCCGAACACCAAAGGCCCTGCCATGCTCAACCTTCTTCGCGCAGCCAATCTGTCGCTTCTTGTCCTGTTTCCCATCGCGTGGTTCGCCCCGCTTTTGCGCGCCGCCCTGTTGCCGATCTTTGGGATGGACGAAATCTCGGTCATCTCGGGCGTGCAATCGCTTTGGGCCAGTGATGTGTTCCTAGCCTTGGTTGTCACGGCCTTCGCCATCTTCGCGCCCTACCTCAAGACCATCGGCCTGGCCCTTGTGCATTTTGACCTGCTCAAGGCGAAAACCCTGCCCGTGCTGGGCTATCTGGGCAAACTGGCTATGGCGGACATCTTTCTCATCGCGCTTTATGTGGTGGTCGTCAAAGGCGCGGGCCGTGTTACGGTTGAGGGTGGGTGGGGCCTTTATCTCTTCACCGCCTGCGTCATAGGCTCCATCGCGGTGTCGATCCTCACCGCCCGCCATCTGGCAAAACAGCCCCGGTAGATCGCGGCGGTCCCCCTTCATCTGGCCAAAAAAACTCAAATCCTGACGACGCCATGCTCACCGCCCTTGCGTCCGGCGCGAAACAGGACCAAAACAAGAACATGGCCAAAGATCCGACCTTCATCTGTTCCAAATGCAACGCCGCCACGACCAAGTGGTCCGGCAAATGCGACACCTGCGGCGAATGGAATACGATAGAAGAGGTCAAGCCGCTGTCCACCGGTCCCAAATCCAAAAAGGCCATGGGCGGCATCCGCGGCAAGGAAATCACCCTCACTGACCTCGCCACCACTGAAAAGGAACCGCCCCGCACCCTATCCGGCGTGGGCGAATTGGACCGCACCTTAGGCGGCGGTCTTGTCAAAGCCTCCGCCCTTCTGGTCGGCGGCGATCCGGGCATCGGCAAATCGACCCTTTTGTTGCAGGCCGCTGCACGGTTTGCCCGCAACGGGCTGAAGGTGCTCTATATCTCGGGTGAGGAATCGGCCTCTCAGGTGCAGATGCGCGCGCGACGGTTGGGCCTGACGGAAAGCCCAGTCAAACTCGCCTCCGAAACCAACCTGCGCGATATTCTGACCACGCTTGAGGCCGAACAGCCCGACTTCGTCATCATCGATTCCATTCAGACCATGTGGCTCGACACGGTTGAGGCCGCACCGGGTTCCGTCTCTCAGGTCCGCGCTGCGGCCCACGAACTGACGTCTTTTGCCAAATCGCGGGGCATTGCCGTGGTCATGGTGGGCCATGTCACTAAAGAAGGCGCCATCGCGGGCCCGCGTGTGGTCGAACATATGGTCGACACCGTGCTTTATTTCGAAGGCGAACGGGGCCACCAGTTCCGCATCCTGCGCGCAGTCAAAAACCGTTTTGGTCCTGCCGATGAAATCGGCGTGTTTGAGATGACGGGCAAAGGTCTGGCTGAGGTTAAAAACCCCTCTGCGCTGTTTCTCAGCGAACGCGGCGATCCGGCACCGGGGTCGGTGGTTTTTGCAGGCATCGAAGGGTCGCGGCCCATGTTGTGCGAATTTCAGGCGCTTGTCGCGCCCTCCCCCCACAGCCAGCCACGCCGTACTGTGGTGGGCTGGGATGGCTCGCGTTTGGCCATGATCCTCGCCGTTCTCGAATCCCGCGCGGGCGTGCCCTTCACAGGGCTTGATGTGTATCTGAATGTGGCCGGCGGCCTGCGTGTCAGCGAACCTGCCGCCGATCTGGCCGTCGCCGCTGCGCTGATATCCGCCCGTGAGGACGCAGCCCTGCCCAAGGAAAGTGTCATTTTTGGCGAAATCAGCCTGTCAGGCGGCCTGCGCCCTGCCCCGCAGACCGAAAATCGGTTGAAAGAGGCGTCAAAACTTGGTTTTACCTCCGCAATCACGCCGGTGCGCGCCAAGCGCGGCGGCGATGCGGGTGTGGCTGTGCGCGAAATGCAGGACCTTCACACCTTTGTGGAACAGGTTTTCGGGGCCAGATAGCCCCAGCAACGCGCCCTTGGGCAGATCGGGAATACCATGGCTGACTTTACCATCATCGACGGCGTCGTGGCCCTTATCATCGTGCTGTCTGCCTTGCTGGCCTACAGCCGCGGTTTTGTGCGCGAGGCATTGGCGATTGCAGGCTGGGTCATCGCCACCATCGTGGCGTTTATCTTTGCCGATCAGGTCACGCCGCTGGTCCGCCAGATCCCCGTTGTCGGCGGCTATATTGGCGACAGTTGTGAACTCAGCATCATTGTCGCTTTTGCAGCCGTCTTTGCCGTGGTGCTGGTCATCGCGTCGATTTTCACACCGCTCTTTTCGTCGCTGATCCAGCGGTCGGTGCTGGGGGGCCTTGATCAGGGCCTTGGGTTCCTGTTCGGTGCCTTGCGCGGCATCCTGCTGGTCGCGGTTGCCTTCTTTGTCTACCAAACCGTGCTTGAATCCCAGAACATCGAAATGATCGAAAACTCACGCGCGATCGCTGTGTTCTCCAACCTCACCGGCTCGGTCGAAAATCAGAACCCCGAGGCTGCTTTGGGCTGGATCACCACTCAATACGAACAGTTGGTTGGCAGCTGCGGCGCCCCTGAATAATCGCTCAGGTCCCGCGCACCAGACGGACCAGACCCGCCAGAACCAGAACAAACGCCGCGATAAGATACATCGGCAGGCCGATCGCGATGTATTGTGACACCGTGTCCAGGACGCCCTGCACATCGCCCCCGCCCGGGATGCCGCGGGGCACCTCCACCGGCAAATCCTGTATCTGATCCACACCGCGCAGGATCGGCTCCGCGATCAGGCCCACCGGAATGCCCCCTGCGATCAACATGACCAGACCGGCCCGGCGGCGCAGAACAACGCAAAGAACCGCCAAGGCCGCGAAGGCAAAGCTGGCCAGCACGGCGTAGACCCGCCACGGGTAGTCGCCCATGGGCGGGGCGTTTTCATCAAAGAAATAGACCGGTCCCAATTCGGTGCCGAAAAAAGCCACCCAAGGCAGGAAAAACGATGCCACCATCGCTGCCGCTGCAATCAAACCAACCATCCGCTGTCCCTTCACTATCACCCAGCATCAACCTAATCATCTGCCGAACCTAGGCCCAGCCCAAATCCGCCGATCCTGACGTGACAGAATCGTAACAACGGGTTAAGACGCCCTCACACGCCACCCCGGATTCGGAGCTGCCCCACGTGTCCCAGACCCTGCGCGATCAAATGCCCCCCGCCCATCCCTTCGACGACGATAAGCTCAAGGAAGAATGCGGGGTGTTCGGAGTGGTCGGCGTCGCCAATGCGGCCTCCGTTGTGGCCCTTGGCCTGCATGCCCTGCAACACCGCGGACAAGAGGCAGGCGGCATCGTCACCCATGATCCCGAACAGGGCTTCAACTCCGCCCGCCGTTTCGGTCTGGTGCGTGACAATTTCACCGACGAAGACACGCTGGCCACCGTGCCTGGCCCAATCGGGATCGGCCATGTGCGCTATTCAACGGCAGGCTCCAAAGGGGCGACACAGATCCGCGACGTGCAGCCGTTTTTTGGCGAATTTTCCATGGGCGGGGCGGCGATTGCCCACAACGGCAATATCACCAACGCCATGGCGTTGCGCAAAGAACTGATTGAGCGCGGCTCGATCTTTCAAAGCTCGTCGGACAGCGAATGTATCATCCACCTGATGGCGCGGTCGATGGGGCGCAGCATCCCCGACCGCATGGAAGAAGCCCTGCGCAAGGTCGAAGGCGCGTTTTCCGTCGTCGCCATGACCCGCACCAAGCTGATCGGCTGCCGCGATCCGCTGGGCGTGCGCCCGCTGGTGCTGGGCCAGCTGGGCGACGGCTGGGTGCTGGCGTCCGAGACCTGTGCGCTGGACATCATCAACGCGACCTTCATTCGTGAAATCGAACCGGGCGAAATGGTCGTCATCACGGAAAAAGGCGTGCAAAGCCACCATCCCTTCCGTCCTGCCAAATCGCGGTTCTGTATCTTCGAGCACGTTTATTTCAGCCGCCCCGACAGCATCCTTGGCGGGCGCAGCGTCTATGAGACCCGCGAAAACATCGGTCGCGAACTGGCGAAAGAAGCCCCGGTTGAGGCCGATCTGGTCTGCCCCGTGCCCGATTCAGGCACCCCCGCCGCAATCGGCTATTCGCTGCAATCGGGCATTCCCTACGCTATGGGTATCATCCGCAACCAATACATGGGCCGCACGTTTATCGAACCCACGGAAAGCATCCGCAACATGGGGGTGCGCCTGAAACTCAACGTGAACCGCGCGCTGATCCAGGGCAAACGGGTCATACTGGTGGACGACAGCGTGGTGCGCGGCACGACTTCGCGCAAGATCAAGGATATGATCCTCGATGCCGGTGCGGCTGAGGTGCATTTCCGCATTGCCTCCCCCCCCACCGCATGGCCGTGCTTTTACGGCGTCGACACGCCCCAGCGCGAAAAGCTGCTGGCCGCCACCATGTCCGAGGACGAAATGCGTGACCATCTGGGTGTCGACAGCCTCAAATTCATCTCCCTCGATGGGTTGTACCGTGCTGTCGGCGAAGCCACGGGCCGTGACCCGTCCGCGCCGAAATACTGTGACGCATGTTTCTCCGGCGAATATCCTGTCAAGCCGGCGGACATGCTCGAACAGGGGTTTGAGATGAAAACCGCCGCCGAATAACGCGGATCGGCCCCTTTTTGCCTAAAGAAACTGACGCTTCGTCACACCCCCTTTTGCACCCGCAGCATTGCCCATAAATCGCCTCCGAAACGACAAAACCGGAGCGATAAAATGCCAACCACCAACGCGGAAACCGCCCGTGCGGCGACCGAACCCGCCACCGGCCTGAACCGGCCGCTGACCCTTTTGGGCATCTATACATCCAACGACAGCGCGCGCGCCCTGATCCGCCGCGACGGGACCAACATCATGCTGGATCAAGGCATGCCGCAAGACGGGCTGACCCTGATCGGCACCGGTGACGGCTGGGCCATGGTGGCCGATGGCCAGACCAGACACCGCCTTGTGATCGGCTAGGGCGCGCATTGCCAAACCGCGCGCGCACGCCTAAAGAACGCCCATGAAAACTGCATTGATCACTGGTGCCTCTCGCGGGCTCGGCGCAGCCTTGGCCGAGGCTCTGGCCCCCACCCATCACATCATCGCCGTGGGCCGCACCACCGGCGCCCTCGAAGACCTTGACGACCGGATCAAGGCTTTGGGTGGCGAAGCCACTTTGGCCCCCATGGACATCACCGTGGACGCCGCCATGCAGCAACTGTGCCGGTCAATCTTTGATCGCTGGGGCAGCCTCGATCTGTGGGTCCACGCCGCCATTCACGCGGCTCCACTGACCCCCGCCAGCCACGTCAACCCGTCCGATTTCAGCAAATCGACGGATGTAAACCTGACCGCTACATCGCGTCTGATTTCCTATGTGGCGCCCCTTTTGGGTGCCGTTGGCAAGGCCGTATTCCTTGACGATCCAAGGGGCGGCACGGCCTTTTTCGGCTCCTACGGGGCGACCAAAGCCGCCCAGATCGCACTCGCGCGGTCATGGCAGGCCGAAACGGTCAAAACCGGTCCGCAGGTGCAGATTTTGAACCCGAACCCCATGTCCAGCGCCACCCGCGCACGGTTCTTCCCCGGCGAAGATCGCAGCACTCTCGCCGACCCGCGTGACGAAGCCACCCGCCTGCTGCCCGACATCCTCGCCTAGCCCCTTCTGCCGTGCCGCGCGTCCGTTGCGAACTGCGCCCGTCCTGTCTTCATCTGGCCCACAAAACTCCCCCCGGAGGGTCGGCCCGCCTCAAATCCCGGCCCGTCAGAGTCTTTCCTGCAACGCCCGCGCGCGCACTGCACGCCCCCGCTTGTCGGCCCAAACCCGCTGGCGTATCACATCCACAAAGGGGCACATCATGCGCATTCTCATCACCAACGACGACGGCATCAATGCCCCCGGTCTGGCCACGCTGACAGCCATCGCCCACGCCGTCGCGGGCCCCGACGGAGAGGTCTGGACCGTCGCCCCCGCCTTTGAACAATCCGGCGTCGGCCATTGCATCAGCTACGCGCACCCCTCGTTGATCACCGAATTCGGCCCCAAACGCTTCGCCATGGAAGGCGCGCCTGCGGATTGCGTGCTGGCAGCCCTTTACGATGTGATGAAAGACACGCCCCCCGATCTGATCCTGTCCGGCGTCAACCGCGGCAACAACGCCGCCGACAACACGCTCTATTCCGGCACCATCGGCGCGATTATGGAGGCCGCATTGCAAGGCGTGCCCGGCATTGCGCTGAGCCAGTTCTTCGGCCCCGGCAACCGGGATCTGGAGGACCCCTTTGAGGCCGCAGCAGCCCATGGTGCGGCCACCGTCCGCGCCATCTGGGACAAAGGCATCTGGACGCAGGACGACTACCGTGTGTTCTACAACGTCAATTTCCCACCCGTGGCAGCCCGCGATGTCAAAGGCCACAAAGTCGCTGCCCAAGGGTTCCGCCGCGACACCAAGTTCGGCATGACACCGGTCACGGCCCCCAACGGCCGCCGCTTTCTTTGGGTCACAGGCGGCCCGCAAGACGTGCCAACGGGCGCGGGCACCGATGTGACCGCGAACCTTGACGGCTACACCTCTATCACCCCCATGCGTGCCGATTTGACGGCCCATGATCTTTTGTCAGACCTCGAAACACGCCTCTCATGATGTCCACGCTAGCCGAACGCCAGATGCAATTCCTTTTCGCGCTGCGCTCCAAGGGCGTGACGGACGCGCGGGTGTTGACGGCCATGGAACGCACGGACCGCGCCCTGTTTGTCAAAGGCCACTTCGCGGATCGCGCCTATGACGACATGCCCCTGCCCATTGCCTGCGGCCAGACCATCAGCCAGCCGTCGGTCGTTGGCTTGATGACGCAGGCCTTGCAGGTGCAACCGCGCGACAAGGTTCTCGAGGTCGGGACAGGCTCGGGCTATCAGGCGGCGATCCTCAGCCATCTGGCGCGCCGCGTTTATACGGTGGACCGGCACAAAACGCTGATGCGCGATGCCCGCGCGATCTTTACCAAGCTCGACATCACCAATCTGACGGCCTTCACCGCCGACGGAAGTTTCGGCCTGCCCGATCAGGCCCCCTTTGACCGCATCCTTGTGACCGCCGCCGCCGAGGACCCGCCCGGGCCGCTTTTGGCACAGCTCAAGGTGGGGGGCATCATGGTCCTGCCCGTGGGCCAATCGGACAGCGTCCAGCAACTGATCCGCGTCAGCCGCACCGACACAGGGTTCGAGTATGAGGAAATTCGCCCAGTGCGCTTCGTCCCCTTGCTTGAGGGCTTGGGAAAAGACTGAATTCGCGGTATAACGCTGCAAAGTCGGGCAAAAGATCCGACATTCTGAGGAGTGAGCCCCAATGCCCCGCCAAAGCATATCCCGCATCCGGTCCGTCTGTCTGGCCTCAACGGCCCTGCTGGCCCTTGCCGCCTGCGACGAGAATTTCAACCTGACCCCGCTGAATTTGGACAGTGATCTCAGGGGGTTGGGCGGTGGCTTTAACACCACAGCCGCAGCCCAGAACCTGGCTGACCGGCCCCGACCCGATGACCGTGGCGTGATTTCCTACCCCAATTATCAAGTGGTCGTAGCCCAACGTGGCGAAACCGTCCGCCAGATCGCGACCCGCCTGAATTTGGACGCCAATGCACTGGCCGCCTTCAACGGCGTGGACGCCGATGTGGCCCTGCGCCGCGATGAAATCGTGGCCCTGCCCGCGCGCGTGGCCGAACCCTCACCTGCGACGGGCGCGGTGACCACGGGTCCCATTCAGCCACCTGCGGTGAATGTGACGACGCTGGCCTCTGACGCGATTGAACGCGCGGGCGAACAAA
>NZ_JAHDGE010000003.1:0-17733 GCF_020627745.1 Pseudooctadecabacter sp. | reverse complement strand
GCGCCGCAAACGGGGCAGGAACCCGGATTGCACCGCGTGGCCCGTGGCGAAACGGCCTTCCAGATCGCGCGTCTTTACGATGTGCCTGTGGCGGCACTGGCGGAATGGAACGGGCTGGGGTCGGATCTTACGATCCGCGAAGGCCAGCAGCTGTTGATCCCCGTGGCCGGCGCAACCCCGCCCAGCCGTCCTGCCACAGCGGCCCCCGGCCAAGGGTCCAACACACCGACCCCGCCCAGCGCAGTGGCCCCGCTGCCCAGCGTCGATGCCACTCCGCAAGCGCCCGCCGTCGAAGCCCCCGTGCCCGCGCCGGACATCGGCCGGCCATCCACGCCTGCGACCAGCGCGCCTTTCATCTACCCCGTGCAAGGCGACATCATCCGCGCCTATAATCCTGGCCGCAACGAAGGCATTGATATCGGCGTGCCTGCAGGCACATCCGTCAAAGCCGCGGCCGCAGGCACGGTGGCCGCGATCACGCAAAACACCAACGGCGCGCAGATCGTTGTGGTGCGCCACACAGGCAATATCCTGACGGTCTATGTGAACGTGGATGACCTGAGCGTGGCCAAAGACGACAGCGTCACCCAAGGCCAGTCCATCGCCAAGGTCGCTGCAGGCAGCCCCAGCTTTTTGCATTTTGAAGTCCGTGATGGTCTGGAAAGCGTCGACCCTGCCGATTATCTGCCCTAGCAAGATCAGAAATGGCTCTTACGCACTTCTGAACCGGTCTAAGAAAATTAGCTAATTTTTTTAGACCGATAAAGTCAGATGATATTTGCCTAAACCGCCACGCCGCGCCGACCGGCCAGATCGATGAAATACTGCCAGGCCACGCGCCCCGACCGGGATCCGCGTGTGGCCTGCCATTCAATGGCCTCCGCCCGCAAATCCTCATCTGAAATCGCAATCCCGTAGGCGTCGCAATACCCCCGGATCATCTCAAGGTATTCGTCTTGGGTGCAGGGATGGAACCCCAGCCAAAGCCCGAACCGGTCCGACAGGGACACCTTTTCTTCGACCGCTTCGGACGGATTAATGCCCGATTGCTTTTCGTTTTCGATCATATCTCGGGGCATCAGGTGACGACGGTTTGACGTGGCATAAAGAACCACATTCTCGGGCCGTCCCTCGATCCCGCCGTCCAGAACCGCCTTCAACGATTTATAATGCGCATCGTCATGACCAAAGCTCAGGTCATCACAGAACAGGATAAACCGCTCCGCACGGCCTCGCAGCAACGCCAGACAACGGCCAATACTGGGCAGGTCCTCGCGTTGGACCTCGACGATTTTCAGGCCGTCATGCGATGCATGAACATCGCCGTGGATCGCTTTGACAAGGCTCGATTTTCCCATCCCGCGGGCACCCCACAACAAGGCGTTGTTGGCGGGCAGCCCTTTGGCAAATTGCAGCGTATTGGCGTGCAGCGTGTCGCGGCTGCGGTTGATGCCCACCAGCAAAGACAGGTCTACACGGTTGACGGTGTCCACAGGGTCCAGCCGGTCTGGATCCGCGTGCCAGACGTAGGCAGAGGCGCTGAAATCGGGGGCGGTGGCGGGGGGCGGCGCCAGTCGTTCCAGCGCCGCCGCGATCCGGGCTAAGGCCTCATCGCTCACTTGGTGGCCCCGTCATCCTCAGCGTCATCCGCAGCCGCTTCGAAGTCTTCGGCCTCTTCATCATCCTCGAACCACAGCCCTTCGGCCCGCAGTTTGGCCTCACGTTGCCGTTCCACCCGCTTGACCAGCTGGATCGACACCTCGTACAGGCCGTAAACCACCACAAAAAGGATGATCTGCGTGATCACGTCCGGCGGCGTCACCAGGGCCGCCAGCACCAGAATGCCCACGACCGCATATTTGCGCACGTTGCGCAGACCTTCGGCGCTGACCAGACCGGCCTTGCCCATCAGGGTCAACAACACCGGCAGCTGGAAACACATGCCGAAGGCCACGATAAATTTCACCGTCAGGTTCAGATATTCCTGCGCAGAGCCCTGGAACACCACCGACAGGGGGGCCGCATTCATGCCGCTGTCGACAACCTCACCCTCACCGCCAAACTGCTGGAACCCAAGGAAGAAATCATAGGCCAGCGGGGTGACGACGTAGAACGCAAAGGACGCGCCCAGCAAGAACATGAAGGGCGAGGCCACCAGAAACGGCAAAAACGCACCCTTTTCATTGCGATACAGCCCCGGCGCCACAAACCGCCACATCTGGTTGGCGATAAACGGGAACGACAGGATGAACCCGCCCAGCAGCGACACCTTGATCGCCACGAAAAACCCCTCTTGGGGGGAGATAAAGATCAGATCGCAGTCCTGCCCCCGGTCCGCCAGAACCGAACACAAAGGGGCCGTCAGGAAATTGAAAATCGGCGTTGCGACCGTGAAACAGATGATCATCCCGATCAGGAAATAAACCACGCAGCGGATCAGCCGCGTGCGCAATTCCGCCAGATGTTCGATCAACGGGGCGGCGCTGTCCTCGATGTCGTCGGGGGTGTCGGTCTGGCTCATGTCGCGTCCTTCGCAGCGGCCTCGGCCGCCTCAGCCTGCGCCTTTTCGGCGGCCATGCGTGTCTCGGCCTTCTCGGCCATCGCCTTGTTGATCTTTTCGGCTGTGGCCTTGCGCTCTTCGGTCATTTCCGCGCGCAGCTTGTCGGTCGCCGTGGCGGGCTTTGCGGCCTCACCGGACGTGTCCATCTTGGTGGCTTCGCGGATCTTGTCGACGCCAAACTTCTGCGGGTTCGCCGCCGCCTTGATCGTCTTGTTGATCTCGTTCACCCCGGCCTCATCGGCAGCGGCGTTCATGGCGCTGGAAAATTCCCGCGCCATCCCCTTTGCCTTGCCCATGAACCGCCCCACGGACCGGAACAGCCCTGGCAAATCCTTGGGCCCCACGACGATCAGGGCCACAACCCCGATCACCAGCATTTCCATAAAACCAAGATCAAACATGGCGCACCCTTCCGGCGGTCAGATTACGACCGGGTCTTGTCGGCCATTTCCGGATCGGCGGTGCTGCGGGCAATATCGCCATGCTCTGGCGGGGTCACGTCGCGCACATCGGTCATGTTGTCCTCGTTCATGCCGTCCTCAAGCTCTTTCTTGCCATCGTCGACGCCCTTCTTGAACGCCGTGATGCCTTTGCCCACCTCGCCCATCAAAGACGAGATTTTGCCGCGGCCAAACAGGACCAGAACCACGACGGCGATCAGAAGAAGGCCGGGAAGGCCGATATTGTTGAGCATGTTCTCTCTCCGAAACCAAAGGCGGGCATGTTGCACCCGCAAAATCATTGCGAAGGCCAGTTGTAAGCAAAATTCTCCCCGTGAAAAGCATAAAGCGCCCGATCACGGCCAATTTTACAAGGGTTTCCTCATATTCGTGTCATAAAATTGACAACTGACAAGTTTTTGACAATTCTGCACCCGCAAAGGAGGCCCAATGCGCCGTGCCGACAGACTAATGACCCTGATTCGCCATTTGCGCGGCGGCGATCTGCACCGCGCCGCCGATCTGGCGCGGGCCACGGGCGTGTCGCTGCGCACGGTCTACCGCGATATGGAAACTCTCGCCGCCTCCGGTGTGCCCATCGAGGGGGAGCGCGGGACAGGCTACCGCGTGACGGCGGCGATCACCCTGCCCCCTCTGAACCTCAGTATGGCCGAACTAGAGGCGCTGCATGTCGGGCTGGCCGCCATGCGTCAGGCGCAGGATCCCGATCTGGCCGCAGCGGCCACATCACTGGCCACCAAACTTGACGGCGTCCTGCCCGAAGGCGACACCCCGCGCGCTCTGGCGGTCTATCCTTTTGCCGACGCGGCACGCGGCTTTCAACATCTGCCAAAAATGCGCAGCGCCATCCGCGCGCGCCAGAAACTCAGCCTGACAATGGACCGCGACCGCACCGTGCGGCCCCTGCAACTTGAATACTGGGGACGGCTGTGGACCTGCATTGTCTGGTGCGACACCACCCGCAAATTCGACGACCTGCGGATCGACCAGATCACCGCCTGCCGCGTGCTGCCCAGCCTTTTCGTGGACGAGGTCGGCAAACGTCTGTCAGATTACCGACGTCTCAGGGCGCGGGAAGATGAAGCATTTGTCGCGCCGGATCATCAGCCATAGGACCATGCCCGGTTTGGGCAAGAACACCGACGGCACCAGCGCCGACATCTGGCTGCCATCATCAAGCGTAAATTCCACAAGGCTTTCGACGCCCATGAACCGCGCGCGTTTGACAGTGCCCCGCGCGGGCGTGCCGTCTGCAATCGTGGGGTTGGGGCCCTTGCCCTGCCGGTCGAAATCAATCTTGAGGTGTTGGGGCCGGATCACAATGTCCACCTTCGTCCCGTCCGCCACGCCGGGCACCAGAAACTGGCCAAAGGCCGTTTGCGCCAGCGCCCCCTGCACCGTCGCCGGAACCACGTTCACATCGCTGAAAAACGCCGCCGCATCCTTGTCGACCGGAGTGTTGTAGATGTTGTAGGGCGCGCCTGTCTGGATAATCCGCCCCCCGCGCATCAAGGCGATTTCATCGGCCATGCGCATCGCCTCCTCCGGCTCGTGGGTGACAAGCAGAACGGCTGTGCCTTCGGCCTTCAGGACATCCAAAGTCTCGTCGCGGATGTCATCGCGCAGACGGTCGTCAAGGCCGCTGAACGGCTCGTCCATCAACATGATACGCGGACGCGGTGCCAGTGCACGGGCCAGCGCCACGCGCTGTTGTTCGCCGCCCGACAATTCGTGGGGATAGCGGTCGATATGGGCGGACATGCCGACCTTGGCCAACAACTCCTCCACCCGTGCGCGGGTCTTGGACGCGCGGCCCTTCAACCCGTAGGCCACATTGCCGGCCACGGTCAGGTGGGGAAACAGGGCAAAGTCCTGAAACATCAGCCCGATGCCCCGCGCCTCCGGCGGGGTATGCTGGCTGGCGTCGCAAACCAGCGCCCCGTCGGACCAGATTTCGCCGGCATCCTGCGTTTCAATTCCCGCGATCATCCGCAGCGTGGTGGATTTGCCGCAGCCCGATGGCCCCAGCAGACACGTCACCTGTCCCGGCATGATCGTCAACGATACGTCATCCACCACCTTGCGGCCTGCAAAACTGCGGGCGAGGTTGCGGATTTCTAATCGCGGAAAGTCCGGCGCGGGGATGTCCACAGAAATAAACCTTACGGAAATAATCGGATACTATCGCCAGATAACAATGCCGTCCCACCGTGGCAAGGGGACGGGACTTTTCGCGAAAGCCCCCTCTCAAGGTCACACCCCAACCTCACCCTGACCTCGCCCCGATCCGGTCAGATCGTGGCGTTCAACGCGCCTCCGTCCAGCAGCAGGTTTTGCCCCACGATAAAGCCCGCCTTGTCCGAACACAGGAAGGCACAGGCCGCGCCGAATTCTTCACGGGTGCCATAGCGTCCGGCGGGGATCGTGGCCTCGCGCTGCGCCTTGGCCTCCTCCATGGTGATGCCCTGAGCCTTCATCACGCCCTCATCCAGACTGACAGCGCGGTCCGTGGCGTGGATGCCCGGCAAAAGGTTGTTGATGGTCACACCGGACCCCGCCACCTGCCGCGATGTGCCCGCCACAAAACCGGTCAGACCCGTGCGTGCGGTGTTGCTCAGCCCCAGCACCGGAATGGGCGCCTTGACGGACGCCGAGGTGATGTTCACCACCCGGCCCCAGCCCTTGTCCATCATGGCAGGCACCAGCGCTTGGATCAGCGCGATGGGGGCCAGCATGTTGGCGTCAAAGGCCGCGATGAAATCGTCACGGTTCCAGTCTGTCCACATGCCGGGCGGCGGGCCACCGGCGTTATTGACCAATATATCAACGCCTTGCGCGGCCTTGATCACCTGCGCCTGAACGTCTCCGTCGGTGATGTCACCCGCGACGGTCACGACATCCACACCGTGAGCGTCGCGGATTTCGGCGGCCGTGGCCTCCAGCGCTTCGGCGCCGCGTGCGTTGAGGATCAGATCAACCCCTTCGGCGGCCAAGGCCTCCGCACAGCCGCGCCCCAATCCCTTTGACGATGCGCACACCAATGCGCGCTTGCCTTTCAGGCCCATATCCATGATGTCTCTCCTCCGATATCGCTGCCCTCGCAAAACCTGTGCAGGGGCCATATTTCGCCACGTTTCTACGGTAGCCGTCTTGCCAATGACCACCCCTGTTCCAAGTATCTAGTCCAGATGTCCCAAAGCGCCCGCACCACCATCGCCGTTTTCGCCTCCGACGCATTCCGCGTGGTCGATGGCGTTGCCGAAGGCGATGCCGTGTCGTTCATGGACGAACTGGTGCTTGACGACATCTACCACCTTGCCGCCGACACCCCGCGGGATGCCCTGACCTATGAAATCGCGCAGGACGGCGGCTTTGTCATCTCTGACGGCAGCGCCACAGGCACCCCTGGCAACCTTCTGTTTCTCGATTGCGCGATCACCCTCATGGCCCCCGACGGCGCCACCTATGAGGCCCTGATCCTGGTGGAGGTTGAGGGCGAGGACGCCGCTGAGGTCTACCTGATGCCGCTGGCCGCCCTGAACCCCGAAACCGATTATCGCCTTGTCGGCAGCGACCGCGACACGGCGCAGATGAAATTCGGGGATGTGGCCTGCGTGCGTTTTGCCCGCGGCACCCACATCACACTGGCCTCGGGTGCTCAGGTCCCGATTGAGGACCTGCAGATCGGCGACCGCGTGCTGACCCGCGACGCAGGCCCGCAGGCCATCCGCTGGATCGGGGAAACCACCCTGCGCGCCGTGGGCGATTACGCCCCTGTGGTCATCCGCGAAGGGGCTCTCTTTAACACCCGCGATCTGGTCCTGTCGCCCGATCACCGTCTGTTCATCTACCAGCGTGAGGATCACCTTGGCGCAGGTCGGTCCGAAGTCCTCGTAAAAGTCCGCCACCTGATCAACGGCGATACCGTCGTCCAGCAGGACGGCGGCTTCGTCGACTATTACCAGATCCTCTTTGACGACCACCAGATCATCTATGCCGAAGGCATCGCCGCCGAAACCCTGCTGGTCGACAGCCGCACCCGTGCCGCCCTGCCCGATGACGTGGCCCTTGATGCCCACGCATTGGCCGCACACAACGATTTCGAAGTCCCCGAAAGCCTCGCCACACGGCCAGATATCGTGCAGCTGTTAAAGAAAGCATCCTCCAGCTAGGCCTTGGTAGACCTGTAAGACATTCAACCAAAATGCCTTGCGGTGCACTGCGGACCTGTGTGATCGTCCAAAGGTTGCACCAAAGGATCTTTACGCTCATGCCCCTGCCCCGCTCTCTTCTCACCCTCTCTGTGATGGCCGCTGTTCTGACCGCGTGCGGATCATCAAGCGAACCGACCTTTGACGAACGTCGTGACGGGTTCTTCGTGCAGCGGGACAATTTTCTTGACACGACGCAACCGGTTCAAAACTTTTCGGACCTGCCCACATCGGGGACCGCCACCTTCAACGGCGCGGTCGGCGTGACATTGACGGACGTCGACCGCACGTCAATCATCGGTGACCTTGCGCTTGAGGTTGCCTATAGCGATCCCAGCGGAACGGTTTCAGGCAGAGCCGACAATTTTACCACCGATTTTGGTGAAGACTTTTCCGGCGGGCTGGACATCACCAACGGAGAATTGGGCGATTCCGGCATCGCAACTGGCGTCGGGTTCAATGGTGACCTGACGGGGACGCTGGTTGGCCCCCAAACCGGGACGGTGGTCGTCGATGCGGACATGTCCGGCACCTTTGGCACGCCTCTCACCGGTGGGGGGGATGTGGTCGGCGCTGTTGGTCTCGTGACCGGGTCCGTGGATATTGGCGGCAATACCGTGGAAATCGGCGATGGTGCTTTCATCGTAACCGAATAGACCGCGCCGCGATTGCCCTTGCATGTCATGACCGGTATAGCGCGGCCATGACAAATCGCCCTGACCTTCCCGCCGAAATTGCCCGCCGCCGCACCTTTGCGATCATCTCGCACCCTGATGCGGGCAAGACGACGCTGACAGAGAAATTCCTGCTGTTTGGCGGGGCCATTCAGATGGCCGGACAGGTGCGCGCCAAGGGTGAGGCGCGGCGCACGCGGTCGGACTTCATGCAAATGGAAAAGGACCGCGGCATCTCCGTCTCCGCTTCCGCCATGTCGTTCGATTTCGCCTCTGCCAAAGGGTCGCTGCGCTACAACCTCGTGGACACCCCCGGCCACTCCGACTTCTCCGAGGACACCTACCGCACGCTGACAGCGGTGGACGCTGCCGTGATGGTCATCGACGGGGCCAAGGGTGTGGAAAGCCAAACGCAAAAACTGTTTGAGGTCTGCCGCCTGCGCGATCTGCCAATCCTGACCTTTTGTAACAAGATGGACCGCGAAAGCCGCGACACTTTTGAGATTATTGACGAAATTCAGGAAAACCTCGCCATTGACGTGACGCCCGCCAGCTGGCCCATCGGCGTGGGCCGCGATTTTATCGGCTGTTATGACATTCTGCGCGACCGCCTTGATATTATGGACCGCGCGGACCGTAACACCGTGGCGGAATCCATCCAGATCAACGGCCTTGATGACCCCGCATGGGAAACGCACGTGCCCGCCCCCCTGTTGGAACAATTCCGCGAGGAGATTGAGATGGCGAAGGAACTCCTGCCCACGCTTGATCCCAAGGCCGTACTTGAGGGCACCATGACGCCCATCTGGTTCGGCTCCGCGATCAATTCCTTTGGCGTGCGCGAATTGATGGAAGGTATCGGTGCCTTTGGCCCCGAACCCCAGCCCCAATCGGCCGAACCGCGCCAGATCATGCCCGAAGAAAGCAAAGTCGCGGGCTTCGTGTTTAAGGTGCAGGCCAACATGGACCCCAAGCACCGCGACCGCGTGGCCTTCGTGCGTATGGCGTCGGGCCACTTCACCCGTGGGCAAAAGCTGACCCACGTGCGCACCAAGAAACCCATGGCGATTTCGAACCCTGTGCTGTTCCTCGCCTCGGATCGTGAACTGGCGGAGGAGGCTTGGGCCGGTGACATCATCGGCATCCCCAACCACGGCCAGTTGCGCATCGGCGACACGCTGACCGAAGGCGAGGCGTTGCAGGTCAAAGGCATCCCGTCGTTTGCGCCGGAACTGCTGCAGGGCGTGCGCGCGGGCGATCCGTTGAAGGCCAAGCACCTTGAAAAGGCGCTGATGCAATTTGCCGAAGAAGGGGCCGCCAAAGTGTTCAAACCAACCTTCGGGTCGGGCTTTATCGTGGGCGTCGTGGGCCAACTGCAATTCGAAGTCCTCGCCAGCCGGATCGAGATGGAATACGGCTTGCCCGTGCGGTTCGAACAATCGCAATTCACCTCCGCGCGTTGGGTGTCAGGCAGCAAAGAAGCGGTCGAGACATTCGTGGCCGCCAACAAACAGCACATCGGGCAAGACAGCGACGGCGATGTCGTTTACCTCACCCGCCTGCAATGGGACATCGACCGCGTCGTACGCGACTACCCCGATATCCAGTTGACCGCGACCAAGGAAATGATGGCCAGCTGAGTCCAATCCGCAACAATTCGCCGACCCAGAAAGATTTTATTGGATGACGCGTTTCGGTGCGGCTAAAGTCTCTTCTGACGACAAACGGAGACCCCGATGACCAGAACCAGTGTTTCGATTGCCGCCCTCTCTGCCCCGCTGGCTACATTTGCCGGTGCTGTTTGGGCCGATGATGCCAACTGGGCGCTGCTGGACCAGATCGAGGTTGAGGAAATCATCACCGACACCTCTTACGAGGTCCGTAAAGTCTTCCCGTCCGCCATCGAAAACGGGGTCGAGCAATTCGACATCTCCGGCTATGTGGTTCCCCTGTATTCCGAGACGGACATCAAGGAATTCATCCTGATTTCCGACATGGGGTTCTGCCCCTTCTGCGGTGATCCCGAACATGGAACGTCCTTGCAGGTGACCATGGCCGATCCGCTGCCCGGCTACGTCGAAGGCGAACGCATTACCCTGCGCGGCGCACTGCAAACCGTGACTGACAGCGAAACATGGCAGACGACCGTTCTGACGAACGCCCGCGCGCTGTAGCGCCCTTCTGACCGATCATCATGACTGAGGCGCCATAGGATCCCAAGCCTGTGGCGTCTTTGCGTCGTGGGGACACGTTGTCCTTTGTTTCCTTGACCTTAGCCCCGCCCAACCGTAAGTGTGGCCCACCCAAGAGGGCAGGCAATTCGGCCCGCCCGGCCGCGTGACGATTTGCGGCCGTAGCGCTGCAAACTCCACGTAAGGGATAAAATTGATTAAATTCAGCGATTTGAACCTCGACAAGAAGGTCCTCAAGGCCGTCGAAGAAACCGGCTACGAAACGCCGACCCCCATTCAGGCGGGCGCGATTCCCCCCGCCCTCGAAGGCCGCGACGTGTTGGGCATCGCCCAGACCGGCACCGGCAAAACCGCCAGCTTTACGCTGCCGATGATCAGCCTTCTGAAACGCGGACGCGCACGGGCGCGGATGCCCCGGTCTTTGGTGCTGGCGCCCACGCGCGAGCTGGCCGCACAGGTGGCCGAGAACTTCGACGCCTATGCCAAACACACCAAACTGACCAAGGCCCTGTTGATCGGCGGCGTGTCGTTCAAGGAACAGGATGCGCTGATCGACCGTGGCGTTGATGTGCTCATCGCCACACCGGGCCGCCTGCTGGACCATTTCGAACGGGGCAAACTGATCCTGTCCGACGTGAAAATCATGGTCGTGGATGAGGCCGACCGGATGCTCGATATGGGGTTCATTCCCGACATCGAACGCATCTTTGGCTTGACGCCCTTTACCCGTCAGACGCTGTTCTTCTCCGCCACCATGGCGCCCGAGATTGAGCGGATCACAAACACCTTCCTCAGCAACCCTGAGAAAATCGAAGTGGCCCGTGCCGCCACCACGTCCGAGAACATCAAACAAGGTGTGGTGATGTTCAAAGCCTCCCGCAAGGATCGTGAAGGGTCGGAAAAGCGCAAGCTTCTCAGGGACTTGATCGAAAGCGAAGGCGCGGAATGCCGCAACGGGATCATTTTCTGCAACCGTAAGGTCGATGTGGATATCGTGGCGAAATCCTTGAAGAAATATGGCCTTGATGCCGCGCCCATTCACGGTGATCTGGACCAATCGCACCGCATGCGCACGCTTGAAGGGTTCCGCGACGGATCGCTTCGGTTCCTAGTGGCCTCGGACGTGGCCGCACGAGGGCTCGACATTCCCAACGTGTCCCACGTGTTCAACTACGACGTGCCCAGCCACGCCGAAGACTACGTCCACCGCATTGGCCGGACGGGCCGCGCAGGCAAAAAGGGCACGGCGATCATGATCTGCGTGCCGCGGGACGAAAAGAACTTCGAAGACATCGAACGTCTGGTCGAGATGGAAGTGCCGCGCATCGACGTGCCCGGCGGCGCACCGGCGGCTGAGGCCCCCAAAGCCGACGAGGCCCCCCGCGAAGACAAGCCCAAGCGCACCCGCAGCCGTGGGGGCCGTGGCCGCAAATCGGATGAGCCAAAAGCTGATGCCGCACCGGCGCAAGACGCCCCTCAGGCCGAGGCGACGCCCGCCGAACAGCCAGCTGAGGCCCCGAAGGCCGATGCACCCAAACAGGACGCCCCGAAACAGGACGCGCCCAAGCACGACGAAGACAAATCCAAACGGTCCCGCGGGGGCCGTGGCCGAGGCCGCGACCATCACGATCGCGGACCAAAGGTCGTGGGTATGGGCGACGACGCGCCCAGCTTCATCCTGCAAAGTTTCGAAGAACGCATGGGGTAGCCACCCCGCTGATTTCAAACGAAAAAGGGCGCCGCAACGGGCGCCCTTCTTGCATCTGTAAGACCCTTTAGCTGAGCCGTGAAATCACGACCGTGACTTCGGCCTTCTTGCCGATTTCCGCCTGCGTTGTACGGCGCGTGATCTGACGCAGCTCTTTTTCGAGCTTGTCGTCATCGGTCAGCGTCTTGTCGTTTGCACGGCCAAGGAACTGGTTCAGGTCCTCCTCCAACACATCGACCAGCGGTGCGTTGTTGCGGCCAACCTCCGGAAGGCCCATGACCTCACACCAGGGTTCGCCCAACGGTTCGTCGTTTTCATCCATAATCAACGTCACCGTCACATGCCCGTTCAGCGCCATGCGAATGCGGTCGCGGATCACGCCGTCAAACTGGCCGACCTTCACGGTGCCATCCAGATAGGTGCGGCCCGTCTCGATATATTCGGCCACCTTGGGTTTGTTCCCGCTGAGGTCAATCATCATGCCGTTGACGGCCAGCACACCCTGCACGCCTGCAGCCTCCGCGATCTTGACGTGTTCACGCAGATGGCGGTGTTCGCCATGCATAGGGATCAGGGTCTGCGGTTTGATCAGGTCGCGCATGACCTCAAGATCGGGGCGGTTGGCGTGGCCGGACACGTGGTACAAACCGCCACTGTCATCCACCACATCCACGCCCAATTCAGACAGCTGGTTCATGATGCGGATCACGCCGCGTTCGTTGCCCGGAATGGTTTTGGACGAGAAAAGGAAGGTGTCCCCTTCCTTCATCGTGATCCCCATATATTTGCCATTGGCCAGTTGCGCCGAGGCTGCACGGCGTTCGCCTTGGCTTCCCGTCACCAGCAACAGCACGTTTTCGCGCGGGATGTTGCCCACGTCTTCGGGGGAAATCGTTGCGGGGAAGTCGTCGAGGATGCCCACTTCACTGGCCGCCTCGACCATGCGGCGCATGGACCGGCCCAAAAGGCAGACTGATCGCCCTGCCCGATCGGCGGCCTGTGCAATCGTGCGCACGCGGGCAATGTTGGACGCAAAAGTGGTGGCCGCGACCATGCCTTTGGCGGTGCCAAGAAACTTCTCAATCTCGGGGCCCACGGTGCTTTCGCTGCGCCCTTCATTGGTGGAGAAAACATTGGTGGAATCGCAGACCAACGCTTTGACGCCGTCCTTGCCCAGTGACTTCCACAGTTCATGATCGAACGGTTCACCCACACCGGGGTTGGTGTCGATCTTGAAATCACCGGTGTGCACGATCCGCCCGCCCTTGCTGTCGATCACCAGACCGCTGCTTTCAGGGATCGAATGGCTGATCGGCACGAAGCCCACGGTAAACGGCCCCGCCTTCACCGTCTCAGGCCAAGGCTGCACGGTTGTGACCGTCGCCTCCGAAAATCCGTGTTCAGACATCTTGCGCCGCGCGATATTGGCGGTAAACGCGCGGGCATAAATCGGCGCGCCCAGACGTTCAAACAGGTGCCCCACGGCGCCCACGTGGTCTTCATGGGCGTGGGTGATGAAGATGCCGTCAATCTGGTTGCGGCGTTCTTCAAGCCAGCTCACATCGGGCAGGATCAGATCCACGCCAGGCGTGCCGTCCATGTCGGGGAAGGTCACGCCAAGATCGACCACGATCAGGCGCTCTGCGTCTTCGGGGCCGTAGCCGTAGACGTAACAATTCATACCGATCTCACCCGCTCCGCCGAGGGGGAGATACATCAATCTGGATTTGCTCATTTAATTATTCGTTGTCCTTGTTGAAGGCGTGAATCACGGTCAGTCCGTGCATCGTCAAATCGTCTTCAATTACATCAAAGAGGGCGTAACCACTTGAAAACAATGGTGCCAGCCCTCCGGTTCCTACGACGGTCATGGGGCGGTCGTATTCGCCCTTAATCCGGTCACAGATGCCATTCACAAGGCCTACATAGCCCCAGAACACACCCGATTGCATGCAGGCGACGGTGTTCGTTCCAATCACCGCCTGCGGTTTCGTTACATCAACGTGGGGCAAGGCCGCCGCCGCCTGGTGCAGCGCCTCAAGTGACAGATTCACACCGGGCGCGATCACGCCCCCCACATAGGCCCCGTCATGGGCCACCACATCAAACGTTGTTGCGGTGCCGAAATCCACGACGATCAGGTCGCCGCCGTGACGGTCAAACGCACCTGCTGTGTTCACCAACCTGTCGGGACCGACTTGGGTTCCCTCATCCACGCGCGGCGTTTGTGGCAGCAGGCAATCGGGTTTGCCCACGACCAAAGGCCGCGTGTTGAAATAGCGGTCCGCCATGACGCGCAGGTTGAACACAACGCGCGGCACGGTGGAGGAAATGATGACGTCATCGACCTGCGCCTCGATCCCCTGATGGGTCAGCAGCGTCTTCCACCAGACGAAATACTGATCCGCCGTGCGTTGCCATTCGGTTGACGTGCGGAAGGTACAGACGAACTGGTCCCCGTCCCACAAGGCAAAAACCGTATTGGTGTTTCCGCAATCAATGCACAGCAGCATGGCCCTGCCCCCTAGAAATAAACGTCCGCCGCCGCGATCGTGCGCGGGCCTTTGGCGGTGGTGAGGATCAGATAGCCGTTTTCATCCACAGTTTCAAAGCGTCCCGTCACGTCCTCGTTCGGCAGGCGCGCGGTGATCGTTTCGCCCAGCTTGGCGGCGTGGGCCAGCCACGCGGTGCGAACGGGCCCAAAGCCATAGGTCGCAAGCTGTGCGTCCCAATGGGCGAAGGCCGGGGCCAAGTGACTGAGGAACATGTCCGACGTCACATCCACCCCGCTTTCGCCTTTGACGCTGACAGGCGGCACGGCGCGCGCTTCGACATCATCTGCGGTGGGGGCCGCCACCAGATTAACACCGATGCCAACGGCCACACCTTCGAAACGCCCATGGGGGGTAAGGCTTTCAAGCAGTATCCCCGCGATCTTGCCGGAATTGACCAACACATCATTAGGCCATTTCAGGGCCAGCTTCGGCCCCGCGCCCATGACGCCTTCAAGCGCGTCGCGCAGCGCCAGTGCCGCGACGAATGACCGCAAAGCCCCCTGTTCGGGGTCTGCGCAGGGGACGATCAACGTGCCGTAGAAATTGCCAACCGGTGCCACCCACGCCCTGCCCCGCCGGCCACGGCTGGCGGTCTGGCGGGTCGCAGTGATCCATGTGGGGGCCAATGTGTCTGCCGCCCGCAGGCGTGCGGCATCCAGCGTGCTGGTGACCTCATCGTGGTGGATATGGCCGACGTCCGCCGGCCAATCAGGCTTAGTTGACAAGGGCAAGGGATGCCGCTTCGGCCAGCGGTTCGATCCCGAACAGGTTCACAACGCCCAAAACCATGACCGCCGCAGAGGCCACGAGGAATCCCCAGAGGACGGGTGTGTCGCCCTTGTCCAACCGCGCCTCATCCTGATCTTCGCCGAAGTACATGAAGAACACGATGCGCAGGTAATAGAAGGCCCCGATCACCGACGCGATGACACCGGCCACAGCCAGCCAGCCCAGGCCCGCGCCATAGGCGGCCTGCAACACATACAGCTTACCAAAGAAGCCCAGCATCGGCGGCACACCGGCCAGTGAGAACAGAAGCACCAGCATCGCGACCGCCTTCAGCGGTTCACGCTTGGAATACATGTTCAGTGACTGGATATCCGTGACCGGCATCCCGTCTTTTTCCATGGACAGGATGAAGGCAAAGGTGCCGATGTTCATCGCCACGTAAATGCCCAGATAAACCAGCATCGCCTGCACGCCGAACGCCGTACCGGCGGCCAGACCCATCAGGGCAAACCCCATATGGGCGATAGAGGAATAGGCCATCAGACGTTTGATGTCGCGCTGCCCGATGGCGGCAATCGCGCCCAGGAACATGGAGACCACGGACAGGAAGGCCACAATCTGCTGCCAGTCGCTGATGGAATTACCGAAAGCGTCATGCACAACCCGCGCGAACAGCGCCATGGCCGCGATTTTGGGGGCCGTCGCGAAGAACGCAGTGACCGGCGTGGGGGAGCCTTCGTAAACATCCGGCGTCCACATGTGGAACGGTGCGGCGGACACTTTGAACGCGAAACCCGCACTCAGGAACACCAGACCGAACAGCAGGCCAAGGGACACACCGCCATCGGTGGCCTCGATAATGCCCGCAAAAGACGTCGTGCCCGCAAAGCCGTAGGTCAACGATGCACCGTAAAGAAGCAGACCCGAGGACAGCGCGCCCAGCACAAAGTATTTCAGACCCGCCTCGGTGGATTTCACGCTATCGCGGCGCAGGGAGGCTACGACGTAAAGCGCCAGCGATTGCAGTTCCAACCCCATATAAAGGGACATCAGATCACCGGCTGAGACCATCATCATCATACCGACCACGGCCAGCGCGATCAGCAGCGGGTATTCGAACCGCAGCAAGTCCCGCTTGGCCATGTAATCCTGGCTCATCAGCAACACGGCGGCGGCGGACAGAAGGATCGCGACCTTGGCAAAACGGCTAAAGGCATCGTCTTGGAACATGCCGGAGAACGCTTCGGTCGCGCCCTCACCGGTTGTGCCGATCCAGAACGCGACGGCGACAAACAGGCCGGATGTGATCCAGACCAGCAGCGGCGCTGCCTTGTCTTTCACCGTGTAGACCGCCGCCAGCAATGCGCCCATCGCATAAAGCGAAATGACGATTTCCGGCAGGATGGTGTTGAGATCTTGGGACAACATCGCAAGGGTTCCTTAGTTCTGGGCCAGCATGGAGGACGCCTCGAAGGCGGCCTGCGCGGTTTCGACCTGGCCGACCAGAGCGGCGACCGATGGCCCGATGATATCGGTGACAAGGGCGGGATAGACGCCCAGCAAAAGGGTCATGACCACCAGCGGCGCAAAGATCGCCTTTTCGCGGCGGGTCATGTCGGTGATGGATTTCAGGCTTTCCTTGATCAGGTCGCCCATGACCACGCGGCGGTAGAGCCACAGCGCATAAGCGGCTGAGAAGATCACGCCGGTCGTAGCCACAGCCGCGACCCATGTGTTGACCTGGAAGACCGCCATCAGCGTCAGGAATTCGCCCACAAAACCAGAGGTGCCCGGCAGACCCACGTTGGCCATGGTGAAGAACATGAAGATTAGCGCATAGGCTGGCATCCGGTTCACAAGACCGCCGTAAGCGTCGATCTCACGGGTGTGCATCCGGTCATAGATCACGCCCACACACAGGAACAACGCACCAGAGATGAAGCCGTGGCTGAGCATCTGGAAAATCGCGCCGTCCAGCCCCTGTTGGTTCATCGCAAAGATGCCCATGGTCACAAAGCCCATGTGGGCGACGGAAGAATAGGCGATCAATTTCTTCATGTCCTGCTGCACCAAGGCCACCAGAGACGTGTAGACGATCGCGATGGCCGACAGCCACAACACCAGCGGGGCCATAACCTCGGACCCGATGGGGAACATCGGCAGGGAGAACCGCAAGAAGCCGTAGCCGCCCATCTTCAACAGGATCGCGGCCAGAACCACGGACCCCGCCGTGGGCGCCTGCACGTGGGCATCGGGCAACCAAGTGTGCACCGGCCACATGGGCATTTTCACCGCAAAAGAGGCAAAGAACGCCAGCCACAACAGCGTCTGCATGCCGCCCACGATCTGAATACCGAGGATCGAGAACGTCTCCGTCCCGAAGGCAAAGCCCATGAGCGTCGGAATATCCGTGGTGCCCGCCTGCGCATACATCGCAACCATGGCGACCAGCATCAGAACCGACCCGAGGAAGGTATAAAGGAAGAACTTGAACGACGCGTAAATCCGTTCCTTGCCGCCCCAGATGCCGATGATCAGGAACATCGGGATCAAACCGGCCTCAAAGAACAGATAGAACAGCACCAGATCAAGGGCGAGGAACACGCCCAACATCAGCGTTTCCAGCAGCAAGAAGGCGATCAT
>NZ_JAHDGE010000055.1:2834-10866 GCF_020627745.1 Pseudooctadecabacter sp. | reverse complement strand
GACGACGCGGCGGACGGGACGACTTCGGCCGAACAGACGGACGCAGCCGACGACACCGCGACGCAAGAGGACGCCACAGCCGCAGACGACGCCCCGTCTGACGATGGTGATATGACAGCGGAGAACGAGACCCAATCCGACGCCACCTCTGAAGAGGGCGATGCGACCGTCGCCGATGCGGACACCACGGCCGAGACGTCGGATACCGCCGACGGGGCCGAAGACATGGCCGAAGCGGACGACGCTGACAGTGCTGACAGCGCAACCGCCGCGCCATTGGCCCAAGATGCGACTGCCGACGACGAGACGTCTGACGCTGATACCTCGACCACCGACGAAGCGACAGCATCGGACGAGGCTGACAGCGCATCTGAAACGACCGAAGAGGATACGCAGACAACCGCCTCGGATACCGATGCCGCATCGACCGATACAGCCGCAGCGCAGGACGACGAATCCTCCTCCGATGCAGCGGCCGACACCTCAGAGGCCATGACAGCCGACGCCGGGACCGAAGCGGGCGATGCCGACACCCAAGACGGGTCCGACAGCGCAGCGCAAGACCCGTCCGCAGCCGAGATCGCCGAGGCGGTAACGCCGGAAACCACGGATGCCGATACCACCGCGACGGACGCGTCTGAGGGTACTGCTGCCTCTGACCTGTCGCTTGAGGAACTGGCCGCGCAGATGCAGGACGCCATGGAACGCGCCGACGCCCTGCGCGCCGATGCGGACGAGGCGGACAAGATGGCACAGGATCTGGCGGACCAGCTGCGTGCCCGTCTGGACGACATGACCGCTGATTAAGGCCAGCGAAAGCCCGTGTTTACAGGCGTCCCCACAGCGGGGGCGCCTTTTTTTCGTTGTTGTGATCTTGCAACAGCGGCGGGGTGAACCCATCTGATCGGTGAGGCCCCACACCAGCCTGTGCCGCATTGGCGGGCAGCATTCGAACCGGGGCGCTTGATAAAGGAGAGACGCCATGAACTTGGACAAGTTCACAGAGCGGTCGCGCGGTTTCATTCAGGCCGCCCAGACGATCGCCATGCGGGAAAGCCACCAGCGGTTGGCCCCCGAACACCTGCTCAAAGCACTGCTCGACGACGATCAGGGCCTCGCGGCCAATCTGATCAACGCATCCGGTGGCAACGCGCAGCAGGTCATGCAAACCAACGACATTGCCATGGGCAAACTGCCCAAAGTAACCGGTGACGCAGGCCAGACCTATATGGATGCCACCACCGGCAAGGTGCTGGCCGAGGCTGAAAAGCTGGCCAAGAAAGCAGGCGACAGTTTTGTTCCTGTCGAACGTGTATTGACCGCCCTCGCCATGGTGAAATCCAAGGCGAAAGAGGCCTTGGACGCCGGTAAAGTCACGCCACAGGGCTTGAACGCTGCAATCAACGACATCCGCAAAGGGCGCACGGCTGATAGCGCCTCTGCCGAAGACGGATATGACGCGCTGAAGAAATACGCGATGGACCTGACCGCGCGTGCGCGCGAAGGCAAAATCGACCCGATCATTGGCCGGGATGAGGAAATCCGCCGCGCCATGCAGGTCCTGTCCCGCCGTACCAAGAACAACCCTGTTCTGATCGGTGAACCCGGTGTGGGTAAAACCGCTATTGCCGAAGGTCTGGCGCTGCGCATCATCGACGGTGACGTGCCTGAATCCCTGCGCAACAAATCGCTGTTGTCGCTGGACATGGGCGCGTTGATCGCCGGTGCGAAATACCGTGGTGAGTTTGAAGAACGCCTGAAGGCCGTGCTGTCCGAGGTTACCGAAGCCGCCGGAGAGGTGATCTTGTTCATCGACGAAATGCACACCTTGGTGGGCGCTGGCAAAGGCGATGGCGCCATGGACGCGGCCAACCTGATCAAACCGGCGCTGGCGCGGGGGGAATTGCACTGCATCGGTGCGACGACCTTGGATGAATACCGCAAATACGTCGAAAAAGACGCGGCCTTGGCGCGGCGGTTCCAGCCCTTGGTGGTGCAGGAACCCACGGTTGAGGACACGGTCAGCATCTTGCGGGGCATCAAGGAAAAGTACGAACTGCACCACGGCGTGCGGATTTCGGACAGCGCCCTTGTGACCGCCGCAACCCTGTCGCACCGCTATATCACCGACCGCTTCCTGCCCGACAAAGCCATCGACCTGGTGGACGAAGCCGCCAGCCGGTTGCGGATGGAGGTCGACAGCAAGCCCGAAGAACTCGACGCGCTCGACCGTCAGGTCCTGCAGTTGCAGATCGAGGTTGAGGCCTTGCGGCTGGAGGATGACCAAGCCTCCAAAGACCGTCTGGCGACCCGCGAAAAGGAACTGGCCGATCTGCAGGACCGTTCCGCCGAGATGACGGCGAAGTGGCAGGCCGAGCGCGACAAGCTTGAGGGCGCGCGGGATCTGAAAGAGCAGCTTGACCGTGCCCGCGCCGATCTGGACATCGCCAAACGCGAGGGCAATCTGGCCAAGGCCGGTGAGCTGTCTTACGGCGTCATCCCCGAGCTTGAAAAGCAGTTGGGTCAGGCCGAGGAGGCCGACGACCTGATGGTCGAGGAAGCCGTGCGGCCGGAACAGATCGCCTCTGTTGTGGAACGTTGGACCGGCGTGCCCGTGGCCAAGATGCTTGAAGGAGAGCGTGAAAAGCTGCTGCGCATGGAAGACGGGCTGCACAAGCGCGTCATCGGTCAGAACGCCGCCGTTCGGGCAGTCGCCAACGCCGTGCGCCGTGCGCGGGCGGGCCTGAATGACGAGAACCGCCCGCTGGGGTCGTTCCTCTTCCTCGGGCCGACCGGCGTGGGCAAGACCGAGTTGACGAAGGCCGTCGCCGAATTCCTCTTTGATGACGACAGCGCCATGGTGCGCATCGACATGTCCGAGTTCATGGAGAAACACGCCGTCGCCCGTCTGATCGGCGCACCCCCCGGATACGTGGGCTACGACGAAGGCGGTGTGCTGACCGAAGCCGTGCGGCGGCGTCCGTACCAAGTCATCCTGTTTGATGAGGTCGAAAAGGCGCATCCGGATGTGTTCAACGTGTTGTTGCAGGTGCTGGACGACGGTGTGCTGACCGATGGTCAGGGCCGCACCGTGGATTTCAAGCAGACGTTGATTATCCTGACGTCGAACTTGGGTTCACAGGCGCTCAGCCAACTGCCCGAAGGGGCCGACAGTGCCACGGCGCGTCGGGACGTGATGGACGCCGTGCGCGCCCATTTCCGGCCCGAGTTCCTGAACCGTCTGGATGAAACGGTCATCTTTGACCGCCTCGCCCGTGACGATATGGACGGGATCGTGGACATCCAGATGGCACGGCTGTTGAAACGTCTGGCTGCGCGGAAAATCCGGCTCGATCTGGATGACGGCGCGCGCAAATGGCTGGCGGATGAAGGGTACGACCCGGTGTTCGGGGCACGCCCACTGAAACGCGTCATCCAACGCGCGTTGCAAGATCCTCTGGCTGAGATGCTTTTGGCTGGTGATATTGCCGATGGTGCTGTCGTTCCGGTTTCTGCCGGATCGGATGGGCTGATCGTGGGCGACCGCGTCAGTGCGTCCAACCGGCCCAAGCCGGACGAAGCCACGGTGCACTAACACGCGCTGGTCACGACAAAGGGGCCCTTCAGCGATGCTGGAGGGCCTTTTTCATGGGGTCGTATAAAGAATGGGTGGCAAGGCTGGCGGCCGCCGGTGGCGGACATCTTCCACGCACGAGGCGGGGTGTCAAACCGCCCGTGTCATATGAAGGGAAAGGGGCATGCGCCCCGTCCTGATTGCCAAGCTTCGCACGGGGTGTAAGGCCGCGCGGGATCCGGGGATGACATTAGGTTTGGGTGGTTAAGGCCCGGTTATGTCACCGTGCGTTGCGTCAGCTGCGCAAGGCCGGCAGGCCGACGCCCGTGGCCTCAAACCCGCCATCTGCCGCGATGGTCTGGCCGGTGACGAAGCTTGCTTTGTCGGACAACAAAAACGCGATGACCTCGGCGATTTCGCGTTCCTGTCCGTAGCGGTTCAGGGGGATGGCATCGTGGTAGGCGTCGATAATCTCTTGGCTGTGCACAGCCATGGCAAGCTTGGTCTTCACTGGTCCGGGGCACACGGTGTTGGCGCGGATGCCGTATTCCCCCAGCTCCACCGCTTGCTGCAAGGTCAGCTGGATCACCGCCGCCTTGGACGTCCCATATGCCACCCGCAGGGTAGAGGCACGCAGCCCGCTGATGCTGGCAATGTTCACAATCGCGCCTTTGGATTTTTTCAATGCAGGCGTGGCGGCTTGGGTGCACAGAAACACCCCGTCCACATTCGTCTCCATCACCGTTTTCCAGCGGTCAAACCCCGTGTCTTCAATCGGCCCGAAATCCGCCACACCGGCGTTGTTGACCAACCCGTTGATGGTGCCGAAATGCCGGACCGCTTCGTCCACCATGCCCTGCACGGCATCCGGATCGGATACGTCGCAAAAAATACCGTGGACATTGTCGCGCGCCGTCACAGCCTCGGCCAGGGCATCGCCGTCGCGGTCCACCAGACCTACCTGCCATCCGGCCTCAAGCAAAACATCTGCCGTGGCCAACCCGATGCCGCGTGCGCCGCCTGTGATAATTGCTGTCTTCATGGCCTTAACCTGCCGCGTCACACCGCCTGTGTAAACGCAAAAGGGCCGCCCGAAGGCGACCCTTTCGGTAAAGGATCGCGCCGATTATTCGGGGATCAATACCGTGTCGATGACGTGGATGACACCGTTGGTGGCTTCGATATCGGCAGTCGTCACTGTCGCAGGACCGATGAACACATTGTCCCCGATCGACACCGCAATGTCGCGGCCCTCAACGGTTGTGGCCATCAATCCGTCTGTCAGGTCGGACGACATCACCTTGCCGGCCACCACATGATACAAAAGGATTTGTGTCAGGGCGTCCGTGTCCTCGAGAAGGCCCTCGACGGTTCCTTCGGGCAGGGCGGCGAATGCCTCATCCGTGGGGGCGAAGACGGTGAACGGCCCCTCACCTTTGAGGGTGTCCACAAGGCCCGCAGCCTCGGCTGCGGCCAGAAGCGTGGTGAAGGACCCCGCATCGGCCGCGGTGTCCACGATATCCTTGGCGTGGCCATCCGCAAAAGCGGTCGTGGTTGTCAGGGCGAGGGTGGCCGTCGCGGCCATAAATGTACGACGCAGCATTGTGTTTCTCCTTTGATCAGGTTCGACACCTCATTGGTATCAAAGGGGATACGCGCTTCGGGGCGCACGGTTCAAAGGGGTTTTCCGCCGATGCAGTTTGACGACATCGGCACCGGGGCTAAGCCGCACTATGGCCGAATTTCCAGTCACGTATATGTGATCACCGGCGGAAATCGCCCGGTGATCCGGCCATAATCCGCACCGTGTCTTTTGCCGCTTCCGGTCGTTTCGGTTGACGTCCGGACCATCGGTCTATTGTGCTGTCCCCAGCATCAAACCCGAAAGGCACCGCGCCCATGTTTTCCAGTTTTTCCATGTCCGTATTCGAAGGCCTTGCTGTGGCATTGATCGTGGCCATGGGGCTGGTGATCGCGATGATCGCTGTGCTCTTTGTGATCGACCGGCTGCAAACCCAAGACGCGATCCGGCGCAACTATCCGGTGGTCGGGCGCTTTCGCTATCTCTTCACCGCCCTTGGGGAATTCTTCCGCCAGTATTTCTTTGCCATGGACCGCGAAGAACTGCCCTTCAACCGTGCCCAACGCGATTGGGTCAAACACGCGGCCGGTGGGAAAGGCAACACCGTCGCCTTCGGGTCCACCCGCAACCTCGCCGTGCCGGGCACCCCTATTTTCACCAACGCGGCTTTCCCGCCGCTCGACAACCAGTTCGCCAGCACCGAGGCGCTGACCATCGGCCCCGGTGCGCGCGAACCCTACGACGCGCCGTCGATCTTCAACCTCAGCGGCATGTCATACGGCGCGATCTCCAAACCCGCCGTGCAGGCCCTGTCGCGGGGCTGTGCCAAGGCGGGCATCTGGATGAACACGGGCGAGGGCGGCCTGTCGCCCTATCACCTCGAAGGCGGGTGCGACATCGTCTTCCAGATGGGCACCGCGAAATACGGCGTGCGCGATGCGGACGGAAACCTTGACGAGGGCGAACTGCGCAAAGTGGCCGCGCACCCTCAGGTCAAAATGATCGAAATCAAACTCGCCCAAGGGGCCAAGCCGGGCAAGGGCGGCATCCTGCCCGCCGCCAAAATCAGCGCCGAAATCGCCGAAATCCGTGGCCTGCCGAAAGGCAAAGACGGCATCAGCCCCAACCGCCATGCAGAGGTCGACGACTGGAACGACCTGCTGGATTTCATCGCCCATGTGCGTGAGGTCACGGGCCTGCCCACGGGCATCAAAACCGTCATGGGGGCCGAGGCCGCCTTTGCCGACTTCTTCGACACCATCGTCGCGCGCGGCCCGGCCAGCGCGCCGGACTTTATCACTCTGGACGGCGGCGAAGGCGGCACCGGTGCCGCGCCCATGCCGCTGATTGATCTGGTGGGCGTATCCATCCGTGAGGCCCTGCCGCGCGTGTCTGCTTTGCGCAACGACCGCGGCCTCAAGGACCGCATCCGCATCGTGGCCTCCGGCAAACTGGTGAACCCCGGTGATATCGCCTGGGCGCTGTGTGCGGGGGCGGATTTCGTGACCTCCGCGCGGGGCTTCATGTTCAGTCTGGGCTGCATTCAGGCGCTTAAATGCAACAAGAACACCTGTCCCACCGGCATCACGACACACGACCCACGGTTCCAAAAGGGCCTCGTTCCGGCCGAAAAATATGACCGCGTTGCGTCTTACGCCAAAGGCATCATCAAAGAGGTCGAAACCATCGCCCATTCCGTCGGCGTGTCCGAGCCGCGCAAAATGCGCCGCGACCATGTCCGCATCGTGCAGGCCGATGGCACCTCGACACTGCTGTCCACCCTCTATCCGGGCTAGGCGGCCCCTTTTCTCTGGTTCCAAAATACCTCGGGGGAGGGCGCACGCCCGGGGGCAGCGCCCCCACCCGCGCCGCAGGCGCGCGGGTCGGATGGCCGCAAGGCCATTCGACACTGTTACAGCCCCCCCGCGCAGACGTGACACAGTGTTTAGTGACGCTTCACACCTTCACCCTATATATATCACGAAATCGTAACTGCCGGAGACTTCAATGGCCCACCGCTGGACAAACACCCTCACCCGTAATGACGTGACCCCGAAATCCTTGTGGATGAACCGCCGCGCGGTTCTGGCTGGTATGGCGGGGGCCGGCGCGCTGGGCGGTACGGTGCACGCGCAGGAAGCGCTGGAGCCCAACACGCTCGAAGAAATCCGCTCCTACAACAACTTCTATGAATTCGGCACTGGCAAGTCCGATCCAGCCGCCAATGCAGGCGACATGCAGACCGATCCGTGGGAGGTGACGGTGGACGGTCTGGTCGACAATCCCGGCACCTATGCGCTGCAGGACCTGATCGGGGATATGACCATTGAGGAACGCATCTACCGGTTCCGCTGTGTTGAGGCTTGGGCGATGGTCGTGCCATGGAATGGCTTTGAATTGGCTGATCTTCTGACCAAGGTCGGCGTTCAGTCCGGTGCCACCCACGTGGCCTTTGAAACCGCCGTCCTGCCTGAGGTTATGCCCGGCGTGCAACGCCGCGTCATCGACTTTCCTTACGTCGAAGGTCTGCGTCTGGATGAGGCCATGCACCCGCTGACCCTGATGGCGACAGGTATCTATGGTGAACCCATGGCCAACCAGAACGGCGCGCCCATGCGCTTGGTCGTGCCATGGAAATACGGCTTCAAATCCATCAAATCCATCGTGCGGATCACCCTGACGGACAGCGAACCGCCCACCACGTGGAACAAGATCAACGCCCGCGAATACGGGTTCTATTCCAACGTGAACCCTGACGTTGACCACCCCCGCTGGTCTCAGGCATCGCACCGCGTCATCGGTGGCGGCCTGTTTTCCGCGCGGGAAGACACATTGATGTTCAACGGCTATCCTGAGGTTGCCTCACTTTATGAGGG
>NZ_JAHDGE010000055.1:0-2734 GCF_020627745.1 Pseudooctadecabacter sp. | reverse complement strand
CAACAAAGTGACGCCCTCGCCTCGGGTGAGGCGCGGCCTGCGTTGATCCCTGACAACGGCATCCTCGCTGGTCTCAACAACCGCGCGCGGATTGTTACGGTGCAGGCGCCGCCTAATTTCGCCCAAGCGTTGAACACAGCCGACCCCGACGGCGTTATCCGCTACGTCTATGATATCGCCGTCCAGGGAACCGACCCCGATGTGATGATCGTCTTTGCCGGCGACTGGGACACCGCGCGCGGCTTTGCCCGCGCCATCGCCATGCCCGCACTGTCGGACCGCTATGACGCGGCAGAGGCCGCTGGCAATTCCATCGACTACGCCCAACGCAGCACCCCCCAAGGCCCGCTGCACATCTATATGATCGCCCAGGATACAACGCCCTATCCGGTGCCGCCCACCTGTTGGGCGCGGCTGATCGTGGGGTCCCTCTATATGGGCGGCAACCCCGCGCCCTTCACGCTGCGTGCCTGCACCGAAAGCATCAGCGGCCCGCTGGACCTGAACTAAGTGAAACATCCCCTCAACTCCCCGTGGGATACGGTCACAAAGCTTTCTTTTGAACCGACGATCGCCCACATGGGTTGCACCAAGACACGATCAGGAAAGCCACGCCCATGACCGCCATCGTCGACCCCATCAACCGTTTTGCCCGCAAGGTGCCTGTCTGGCTGGTCTATCTTCTCTATGCCCTGCCGATCCCGGTGCTGTTCTATCTGGCCGCTACGGGCGCCATGGGGGTTGAACCGATCAACACCCTTGAACGCGAAATGGGGGAGATCACGCTGCAGCTGCTGATCATCGGCCTTGCGATCACACCCCTGCGCCGGTTCGCGGGCCTCAACCTGCTGAAGTTCCGCCGCGCCATCGGTGTTATGGCCTTTGTCTATGTGGTGGTGCATCTGGGCATCTGGGTGGTGCTGGATATGTCCCTGCGTTGGGAACAGATGTGGGGGGACATCTGGAAACGTCCCTATATCACCATCGGCATGGTGGCGTTCCTTGCAATGATCCCGCTGGCTGCGACCTCGAACAACTATTCGGTGCGCAAGCTCGGGGCGGCCACATGGCGCAACCTGCACAAACTGGTCTACCCCATTGCCGTGCTGGGGGCTGTGCACTTCATCATGGTCCAAAAGGTGTGGGAGGCGGAGCCGCTGATCTATCTCGCGGTGATCCTGACCCTCATCGGGCTGCGTTACATCCCGAAACAAAAAACGACTGGTGCCGCCGTCAAAGGTTGATAGCGTCGCGTCATGGATAGACGCGACGCCAAGCGGGGCACCCTTCTGATCATGGCGCTTTTCGCGCTGCAGCCCATGGCCTTCGGCGCGTGGCTGGCGATGATTCCCTATATCAAAGACACGTTGTCCCTCAGCAAGGCCGATCTGGCACTGGCGCTTCTGGGGATGCCGCTGGCCCTGATCGTCGTGCTGCAATTTGCCAGCCGGATCGTGGCGCGGCTTGGTCCCCGCCGCACGTTTACGGTGGGCCTGCCGGTGCAGACCCTTTTGATCCTGACCCCGTTCCTTGCGACGGGGCAAATCAGCCTCTTTCTGGCGCTGGCCAGCGTCGGCGCGGTGGTGGCCTTTATGGAGGTCGCCCTGAACACCTACGCCGGTCGGCTTGAGAAAGCCGCCGACACCTACATCATGTCCCGCTGTCACGGGTTCTGGGCGCTGGGTGTCATGGTGGGGTCGCTGCTGGCCACAACGTTGTTCTTCATTGGTCCGGTGATCGCCGTCCTTGTGATCTGCGCGACCTCCGCCGGGTTGGGCATCTGGGCCGCGCAAACCCTGCCCAAACTGCAGGGCCAAGAGGACGGCCCCGCACCCAAGCCCCAAAAGATCCGCGACATGCCCCGTGCGCTGTTCCTGATCGCCTTGTTCATGTTGCTTGTGACCTTGGTCGAAGGGGCCATGCACGATTGGGCCGCCGTCTATCTGTCGGAACGCCAAGGCGGCGCACCCGAGGATGCAGGGCTGGCCGTGACGATCTTTGCGGGGTTCCTCGCCGCGGGTCGGTTTGCCGGTGACTTTATGAAGGCGCGTCTGGGTGCGCGCGGCGTCGCCCGCCTGACGGTGGGGTTGTCGATCGCAGGTCTGGTCTGCGCCACGGTCCTGCCAGGGATGCCGGCTTTGTTCATCGGGCTGGCCCTGACGGGGCTTGGCGTATCGATTGCCTTTCCTTTGGGCATCTCTGCCGCCGCCAGCCTTGGCGACGAACACGAGGCGCAAAACATCGCCACCATGGCCATGATCGCCATGTCGTCCTTTTTGATCGGCCCGCCCTTGATTGGCTTTCTTGCAGAATGGCTGACCTTACGGGTCGCGTTGATGCTGTTGCTGCCCGGTTTGGGCCTCGCATTCTACCTCACGCGCATCTTTCCTGAGCGGGACCTGACCCCGAAATCCTGAAAATCGGGCAGTCTGTGAACATTAGTTTCGCCGATTCACCCCGGACGTGCCGCCCTATCAGGGTGAGTCTGCTCCAAATCAGGCGTGATTTGGCCACCACGGCATCCCCTCTTGCGGATAGACGGGGTAGAGCCACTATATCTAGGACATAGCCCTAAAGCCTTGGCGCAATAAAACGCCATATGACCCTAGGTCCAAGGTAATTCTTGGTAAGCAAAGCACTGAAAACACGCCCAAAATCATGAAAATGAGAAAAAATACATTTTCTTCAAAAAAGGGGTTGCGGGTGTTGTTGAGTAACCGTAGAACCCCCCTCA
>NZ_JAHDGE010000054.1 GCF_020627745.1 Pseudooctadecabacter sp. | reverse complement strand
TTGGTGCAACGCAGCCTGACGGGATTGTTCGGCGCGAAGGAAGGATAGCCTATGGAAACCCTCGCCGCTGATCTGGCCACCATGATCCGCACCCCCCTGCACGACAGCCACGTGCGCGCCTTGGACAAGGCAGGCACACGGCGGCACCTTGAGGCTGGCGATGTTTTGCAGGAAATGGGCAAACACGTGGAGGAGTTTCACTACCTGATATCGGGGGAGGTCGAGGCGATCGACCCGCGCACGCATGACCGCTACGGTGATGGCGCGACCCTTGGGCCGGGGCAGTTTTTCGGCGATATCAGTTTTCTCAGCGGGGCAAAGGCGCTTTTGGGCGCACGGGCTGTCAAGGACACCGAACTCATCTGCGTGCCGCGGGACGACATGTTGCGTCTGATGTCCCAAATCCCTGAGATGAGCGATATCATCATTACCGTTTTCGCCGCCCGCAGGCGACGTCTGCTGGAAAGCGGGGAGGCATCGCTGACCATCATCGGCGCTGAACAAAGCCGCGATATCCGCAATATGGCGGCCTTTGCCAGCCGCAACCGCATTCCTTTTCGGTCTCTCACTTTGGGCGAACACGAGGCCGAGGCGCTGGCCCATGAATGCAGTCTGGGCGAGGCACAGCCGGCGGTGATCTTTGGCAAATCCGAGGTGGTGACAGACCCCACCCCGCGCGGTTTGGCGCGTCGTCTGGGCCTTGATGTGGATGTGTCAAAGGAAGACGATTTCGACGTGTTGATCGTGGGCGGTGGCCCTGCGGGGGTGGCGGCTGGCGTTTATGCGGGTGCCGAAGGCATGCGCGCCTTGGTGATTGAAAATCACACCATTGGCGGGCAGGCGGGCACCTCCAGCCGGATCGAGAATTACATGGGCTTTCCCACCGGCATCTCCGGCGGCGATCTGTGCTGGCGGGGGGAGGTGCAGGCGATGAAGTTCGGCACCAAATTTGCCGTCCCGCGCCGCGCCGTCGCGGTCGAAAAACGCGACGACGGCGTGTTCTGCGTCACCATGGATGACGGCGATATCGTCTGCGCCAAGGCCATCGTCGTGGCCACCGGCGTGCAGTACCGCCGCCTGCCCATCGACCGGCTTGAGGATTTCGAAGGCATCGGCGTTTACTATGCCGCCACCGAAGCCGAAGCCCGTTTTTGCGCAGAGACCGAGGCCGTGGTCATCGGCGGGGGCAATTCCGCAGGACAGGCGGCGATGTATCTGTCGCGGACCGCCAAACACGTCCATATTCTGGTGCGCGGAACGTCACTTGCCACGTCCATGTCGGACTATTTGCTGTCCCGGCTTGAGGCAGACCCTGCCATCACCATTCACTACCGCACGGAACTGACGGGCCTGCACGGCGATGACGCATTGGAAAAGGTCACGATCCGCGACAAGGCAGCGGGGCAAGACTGGACGGTCAACAGCCGCGCGGTTTTTGTCATGGTGGGTGCGGCACCCAACACCGATTGGCTGACCGGATTGGTCGATCTGGATGACAAGGGGTTCGTTGTCACCGGCGATGGCGGCCATGAAACATCCCACCCCGGCATTTTTGCCGTGGGCGATGTGCGGTCGGGGTCGGTGAAACGGGTGGCCTCCGCCGTGGGCGAAGGCTCCGTCGTGATTTCAAAGGTCTGGGGCCACGTCCACGCCTAGTCCTGCGCGGCCAGATAGGCCGTCAGCAAATCCCGCGCGGCCTCCAGATCGGAGGCATGGACCATTTCGGTCACCGTGTGGATATACCGTGTGCCCACCGCAATCCCCACAACCCGCGCGCCCGAGGCCGCTTGTTGCGCCGCGGCTGAATCCGACCCGCCGGCGGCCAGCATGGTGCGCTGATAGGGGATGTCGTTGTCTTGGGCGATCTGTTCCATCTCACGCACCAGCGCCTTGTCCGCGATAAAGCTGCTGTCGCGCATGTGCAGGCCCACGCCTTTGCCCTGAACGGTCGTCGTCAGATGGTCCGGCACACCAGGAGTGTCGCAGGAAAGGGTCACGTCAATCCCGATCCCGATGTCCGGTTGCACCTTGTGTGAGGCCGTCCGCGCCCCGCGCAGGCCCACTTCCTCCTGACTGGTGAAGACCACATGAACCTCCGCCCCGCGACCGCCGTCCTTGAGGGCGCGAATGGCCTCGATCCCCAGCCAGCAGGCGATCCGGTTGTCCAAGGCCTTGCTGACGATCTTGTCGCCAATTTCAATCAGCGGCTCATCCATGACGACGAAATCCCCGATCTTCACACGCTCTTTCGCAGCTTCCCCCAGCCCCGTGTCGACAAAAAATTCCCCGACCTCAGGCACCTTCTTGCGATCTTCGGGGGACGAGATGTGGATCGGCTTGCCGCCGGGGTTCATCACCCCCTTCAGATCGCCATCTTCGGTGCAAACCAGCACGCGGCGCGAAAACAGGTTGCGCGGATCAAACCCGCCTACGGGCTGCAGGTACAAAAACCCCTTGTCGCTGATATGGCTCACCAGAAAGCCGATTTCATCCATGTGGCACAGCAACATGATCTTGGGCGCACTGTCCCCTTTGGCGCGGCGCACGCAGTGCAGCGACCCCATCGGGTCTTCGGTCACCTCATCAAAAAGGCCCTCAGTTTCCGCCTTGATCAGATCGCGCACGCGGTCCTCATGGCCGGGCACGCCGGGGGTTTCACACAATGCGCGCAGCAGGTCGATGTTCATGGGGCGTCCTTTCGCAAATCCGTCTCAAGCACCCTGCCCAAGGTGCCAAGCGACCACAAGACCCCGCAAAGATTAACAAACCCATGAAAAAACAGGCTTATCCCCTGAAAATTCGGGCACCGCGACGCTTATCCCCAAGAAAAGACTTTACAGAACCCCGCCTCAGCCCCCACGATATGTGGTAAGGAGTGCGGCTATGTACCCACTCCCTTGAGCAGAACACCAGATATCCGCCCCTGCCAGGGCGCTCTGGATGGACAGGAGGGTTCAGGCCCATGGCACTCACCGAACATTACGACAGCGTTGATGACATTCACCCGATTGATCTGGTGGAACACATTGCAGAACATCACGACTGGGAATTCGACCGCATCCACGATGACCAGATCGCTTTCGCGGTTGAAGGCCAGTGGCGCACCTATTCGATCACGCTGGCCTGGTCGGCCTATGACCAGACCCTGCGTCTGATCTGCACCTTTGAAATGGAACCGCCCGCCGACCGTTTGCCTGCGCTCTATGAATGCCTCAACCGCACGAACGACATGTGCTGGGCAGGGGCGTTTACCTATTGGGCCGAACAACAGCTGATGGTCTACCGCTACGGGCTGGTGCTGGCCGGCGAACAGGTCGCCGGACCCGAACAGATCGACACGATGATCAACGCCGCCGTGCTGAGCGCGGAACGGTTCTATCCCGCGTTCCAACTGGTCACATGGGCCGAACGCACCCCCAAAGAGGCCCTTGAGGTCGCCATCACCGAAGCCTACGGCACGGCCTGAACCCACAGTCACAACCGTTTGACCCCCCGTTCTGCGCGGCCTAACGTCGGGCCGAACAAGCGGGGGGTTTTCATGTCGATGGAACGTGTGGCGCAGGACGGTCTGGTCCTGCTCGGCTGTGGCAAAATGGGGTCCGCGATGCTGGCGGGCTGGCTGAAGGGCGGCTTGCCTGCGGCCTCCGTCTGGGTGTTGGACCCGAACCCGTCGGACTGGCTGCGCGGCACGGGGGTGCACATCAACGCAGGCGTGCCGGATGCGCCCGCCGTGGCGCTGATCGCAGTGAAACCCCAAATGATGGGTGATGCCCTGCCGACGATGGCCGCACTTGGCAACAGCAAGACCGTCTTCCTCTCCGTGGCCGCTGGCACCGCCATCGCCACGTTTGAAGGCGCGCTGGGCGCACAAAGCCCTATCATCCGCGCCATGCCCAACACGCCTGCCGCCATCGGACGCGGGATCACGGCCATCGTCGGCAATGCCCATGCCACAGACGCCGATATGGACATGGCCGATGCCTTGCTGTCTGCCGTGGGGCAGGTCGTCCGGCTGGAGGGCGAGGGCCAGATGGACGCCGTAACGGCGCTCAGCGGCTCGGGCCCTGCCTATGTCTTCCACCTGATCGAAACGCTGGCACAGGCGGGTGAGGCCGAAGGTCTGCCCGCAGACCTCGCCATGGCGCTGGCCAAGGCAACCGTCGGCGGGGCAGGGCAGTTGGCCGAGGACGCGGAGGAGGACCCCGCCCAACTGCGCATCAACGTAACCTCCCCCGGTGGCACCACCCAAGCGGCGTTGGAGGTCCTGATGAACGACACCGACGGCTTCCCCGCCCTGATGCGCCGCGCCGTCAAAGCCGCCGCCGACAGATCAAGGGCGCTGGCCAATGGCTGACATCAGTTTTGACGATTTCCTCAAGGTCGACATCCGCGTGGGCCGCGTGATCCGCGCGGAGCCGTTCCCCGAGGCGCGCAAACCCGCCATCAAAATGTGGATCGACTTCGGCCCTGAGATTGGCGAGCGTAAAACCTCCGCCCAGATCACCGCCCACTACACGCCGGAAACACTGGTGGGCCGTCAGGTCATGGGTGTCGTCAATTTCCCGCCCCGCCAGATCGGCCCCTTCATGTCCGAGGTTCTGGTGCTGGGCGCCCATGACCCAGACGGCGGCGTTGTGCTGATCGCGCCTGACAAGGACATCCCAATCGGAGAACGCATGTGCTGAAACTGCTGATCACCCGCCCCATCGCAGACCCCGTTCTGGATCAGGCCCGCCGCCTGTTTGACGTCACCGTTCACACGAAGGGGGCCATGTCCGAAAAGGATTGCGCAGATGCCTTGGCCACCTATGACGCCATCCTGCCGACATTGGGCAACCCCTTCACCCGCGACGTTTTTGCGGGCGACATAAGATGCAAAATGCTGGGCAACTTCGGGGTGGGATACAACCATATCGACACGCAGGCCGCAGCAGCGGCTGGGGTGATTGTGTCCAACACCCCTGACGTACTGACCGACGCCACCGCCGACATTGCCTTGACGCTTCTTTTGGCGACCGCCCGTCGCGCCGGAGAAGGGGAACGTCTGGTGCGTTCGGGCGCATGGGGCGGCTTTGACGGCAAGGGCCTGATGGGGACCCATGTGACCGGCAAGACGCTGGGCGTGATCGGCATGGGCCGGATCGGTCAGGCGATTGCTGCGCGATGTCACTACGGGTTCGGAATGGACGTGGTGTTTCACAACCGCTCCCCCAAGGTCACGACGGTGCCGGCAACCCAACTTGATTCCCTCCACGCAGTCATGGCCGCCGCAGACTTTGTCGTGGTCGCAACGCCGGGTGGCGCAGACACCACAAAACTGATCGACGCGGATGCTCTGGCGCAGATGAAACCCAGCGGGATTTTCATCAACATTTCCCGTGGTGAAGTCGTCGATGAAACAGCGCTGATTGATGCCCTCGAAGCGGGCCAGATCACCGGTGCGGGTCTTGATGTCTATGAAAACGAACCCCATGTCCCCGCACGGCTGCGCGCGCTTGAAAATTGCGTGCTGCTGCCGCATCTGGGGTCGGCCACGGACGAAACCCGTCAGGCCATGGCGCAGATGGCACTGGACAATATCATCGCCTGGTCCGAAGGCCGCGACCCACCGCAACGGGTGAACTAGGGTCAGGACCCATTCATTCTGCCCTGCTGGCGTCAAAACCGCGATATTTCAGAGGTTTGAGACATGCGGCAACGAACGGGTTCATTGCAAATGGCTCACGCCGTTGAAATGAAGCGGTTTTGTCGTCCTCCGGATTTGACGGATTTTCCCTGTGAGCGTCGTTACATCTGCTTGAAATTCAACGAGAGTTCCCGCGCAGATGCGCCTAATCGCAGATAAAATCTGTCAAACCAGAAGGGCGGAATTAATGGGTCCTGACCCTAGCACGCCCCTGTTTCGTTTTGCCCGAAATACTCCCGCCGGAGGCCCGCCAAAATTCGCAGAATTTTGGCCCCCCGCCCGCCGCAGGCGCGGATCCCTTAAACCAGGGTGGCCCCGTCGCCTTCCATGGCCTCGCGCCAATGACGGCGGCACAGGCTGACGTAGGTCTCGTTGCCGCCCACCTGCACCTGATTGCCTCCGGTCACCACGGCGCCCTCGCCATCGGTGCGGATCACCATGGTGGCCTTCTTGCCGCAATGACAGATCGTACGGACCTCTCGCATTTCATCGGCCAAGGCCAGCAAGGTGGCGGACCCGGGAAACAGCTCCCCCATGAAATCGACGCGCAACCCGTAGGCCATCACCGGCACGCCCAGATCATCCACCGCGCGCGCCAGCTGCCAGACCTGATCGGGTGACAAAAACTGCGCCTCATCCACAAACACGCACGCACAGGGGCCGGCGGTTAACCGTGTTTCGATCTTGCGAAACAGATCGTCTGAATGGGCATAGGTGTCGGCGTCGGCCCCGATGCCGATGCGGCTGGCAATCCGGCCCTCGCCGGCACGGTTGTCGAACTGTGCGGTCAGCAAATAGGTCTGCATCCCGCGCTCGGCATAATTGTGGGCGGCCTGCAGCAGCACGGTCGATTTGCCGGCATTCATCGTCGAATAGTTGAAGTAAAGCTTTGCCATGGGTGCGATAAATGAACCGCCGCTGACCCTGTTGCAAGGGCCAGCGACGATGTTCCGTCCGTGAGTGGCAGGCAAATACACGCCTTTACGAAACAGCGGCCCAAGGGGTGCGGAAGTCAAATGAATGTCATTCGACCCTGGATGGGGTCCGCCTCCCTTGGTCCTACGGCGTTGGGGACGCCGATGGCATGAGTTCGGTCTTTCAAACCGACCCGTTGCCCTATATCTGTCAAAGATGGATGGGGTGGTTCATGGGAAAACGTTGGGGTCATTCCCCTCACCACCTAAATGAGGGACGAAACATATGGCTGGCATTGGCAGCTACCTGAAAAAACACACCGAAGCCTTGGTGAAGGACGTGGGCATTGAACCTGCGTGCGAACTGACGGGCAAATCCAAAGCGACGCTTGGGCGTTACTATTCCGATTCCGACGAACATTCCGACAGGTTCATGCCGGTGGATGCGGTTGCCCAACTTGAAGCCGCTGCAAGTTATCCGCATGTGACCTCGGCACTGGCCGAACTGAATGGCAGCACGCTGAACAAGGACAGCGCGCCGAAAAATTCCGAAGGCGGCATCAACGCCGATGTCATCGCGCTGAGCCAGCGGTTCGCCATGTTGATGGCCGAATACCAGCAATCCATCGAAGACGGGATCATCACGGTCAACGAAGCAAAACGTCTGCTGCGCGAGACGGTTGAGTTGCAAAAGGTCCTGATCGACATGAAGCTGCATCTTGAAGATGAAAGTGGCTGAGATCGACGTCTCTGACATGCCCAACCTTGTGGCCGGGCAGCTTAAGCCGTTGGATATGGCGGCCCTCGTCGGGCCGGATGAGCCGGACCATCCGCCGCGCATTCTTTTGTTGTATGGCTCCCTGCGCGAGACCAGCTATTCGCGGGCGACCGCCCAAGAAGGGGCGCGGGTTCTTCGTGCGTTGGGCTGCGAGACAAAGTTCTTTGATCCCAGCGGGTTACCCCTGCCAGATGATGCAGGCGCGGATCATCCCAAGGTCGAAGAATTGCGGCAACTGGCGCTGTGGTCCGAGGGCATGGTCTGGTCGTCGCCCGAACGTCACGGGGCCATGACGGGCATCATGAAGACCCAGATCGACTGGCTTCCCCTTGCGCCCATCGGGGGCATCCGGCCCACGCAGGGCAAGACCCTTGCGGTGATGCAGGTGTCGGGCGGATCGCAGTCGTTCAATGCGGTCAACCAGATGCGCATACTGGGGCGCTGGATGCGGATGGTGACGATCCCAAATCAGTCGTCCGTTCCCATGGCGTGGAAGGAATTTGAGGGTGACCGGATGAAGCCTTCGTCGCTGTACAACCGGATCGTTGATGTGATGGAGGAACTTGCGCGGTTCACTGTCATGACCCGTGGCCGCAAGGACATGCTGGTGGATCGGTATTCGGAACGGGTGGAAAGCCTTGAGGATGTCCACACGCGGGTGAGTTCCTGAAACAGACGGCGGAGGGGGCGCTGCCCCCGGCCTTCGGCCCCCCCGAGGTATTTTAGAACCAGAGAAAGGGCGAACCCCAGAAGGGCCGTCCTGATATTCCCCCGGTGGAATGTTTTTCAGCGAGAACGGGCGGTGTTCAGGGCATGTATAGGGAAACGCCCCGGCTATTCGCCTGACCTCAGCGCTGGTTCTAGCACTTCAATCTTAATTTTAGATGAATGGCACGAAGGGGACGCCGCAGGCGGTCAGGATGGTCAGGGCCGCAAGGGCGAAGGCGATTTTCATTCGGCTTTCTCCAAGATGACGGATCCCACGGAATAGCCTGCCCCGAAGGAGCAGATCAGCCCGTGGTCGCCGGGTTTCAAGTCATTGGAATACTTCGAAAATGCAATGATCGACCCGGCGGAGGATGTGTTGGCGTAGTCTTGCAGGATATTGGGCTGTTCGTCACCCTCGGGTACGCGGCCCAGCACTTTCTTGCCGATGTAGTCGTTCATGGTTTTGTTGGCCTGGTGGAGCCAGAGCCGTTTGAGGTCGTCTGCCGTCACGCCTTCGTCGTCCATATGGGCGGCGATGTGCTGGCTGACCAGCGGGAGGACCTCTTTGAAGACCTTGCGGCCGTTTTGCATGAACTGCATGTCGCGGCGGTCTTCCATCTGGTCGCGGGTGCGGCGCAAAAAGCCGTTGTTGTTGCGGATGTTGTTGGAAAATTGCGTGGCCAGACGGGTGGATTTTATTTTGAAATGAGGGGCTTGCAGGTTTTCGTCCCGTTCGATGAGCAGGGCCGTTGCCACGTCGCCGAAGATGAAGTGACAGTCGCGGTCGCGCCATTCCAGATGGGCGGAGCAAATCTCGGGGCAGACGACAAGGGCACTCCGGATGGAGCCGGACCGGATCATGTCGGCGGCGGTCTGGATGCCGAAGGTGGCGGAGGAGCAGGCGACGTTCATGTCAAAGGCAAAGCCTTGAATATCCAGCATTTTCTGGATTTCGACGGCAATCGCGGGATAGGCGCGTTCGTGGTTGGAGGCGGCACAGATGACGGCGTCCACGTCATCGGCGGCGCGACCTGCCTGGGTTAGGGCCTGAAGGGCGGCATCGGCGGCCATTTCCGCCATCAGGGAGGGTTCGTCATCGGCGCGTTCGGGCAGGGCGGGGTACATGCGGGACGGGTCAAGAACGCCCGACTTATCAAGCACATAGCGGCGTTCTATGCCGGAGGCTGCGACGATGAAATCGGAGGAGGAATGGGGTTTCGCCTGCGTCTGACCGGCGGCGATGGCCTCGGCGTTTTCGGCGTTGAACAGGTCCGCATGGGCGTTGAACGCCGCGACCAGTTCGTCGTTCGTGATGACGTGTTCGGGGGTGAAGACGCCCGATCCGGTGATGGCTGCTGTGTACATGTTGGCCCCTCCTTCGACCCTGAAAACCGGGGTCACGGGGCATACACTACCTGTGCACCGCGCGTACACAACCTGTATGTACACGCGCAACGCACGGTCACTTAAGCAAATGTTGCAGGTCTGCGCGGACTTTGGTCGCCAACACAGGAGGCGATGATGCGCAAGATTGAACCGAAATCCATGACCAAGACCGAGCGGATGCACTGGGGCTACGGCGTCGATGCGATCAAGATGATGGAATACGAGCTGATGGGGTATCTGTCGGAGTTCACGGCCCTGCCCAGCGCGTGGCACCAGATATGGGAGGACGACGACCGCCGCGACCCCAAGCGCACCCGCGTGACGATCCGGCTGGATGCGGATGTGGTGAAATTCTTCAAGGGGATGGGGGAGGGGTACCAGACCCGCATCAACCGCGTGTTGCGCGCCTACATGCACTTTCGCCTGGCCAAGCTGATCGAGGGGCCGGACACGATGGATTATGTGCTGCGGCCCGAAGAGGTGTTGGCGAAGGCTGAGCGTATGCCTGAGTGGGGGGATACGAAGCGGGAGTTGGACGCGTATAGGGGGAAGGGGGAGTGAGGGGGGCGTAATGCACGTCGGTGTGTGCGCTGCGACACGGATGCGGGGGGCGACAGTGGTCTAGTCTGACCCAAACACATTTGGCTGGAGAAGGAGGTTGGCGTGAAACAACTCAGCTTGATCGCAGCATTACTGATGTCGGGCTGCGCCGAGACGATTTTGATGTCGGAGATCGGCAAGGTTAATAACAGCCCTGTCAGTTTGGCCGCCGTCCAATCTGACCAGCTGACCATGGCGCGCGCAATCCGGTACACAAATGCCATGGCGGACGCCTATTCGCGTGCGGGATTGAACACGGCCTATCTGCAGGACGCCGCAGGGGGCGTGGTGGTTGTGGGGGCTGTGGGCGCGGCCCTTGGCCAGTTCAACGGGTTGGCGGACACATTGATCGCGGAACGGGCCGCCGTGGGCGGGCTGGGGCAAATCTACGGCCAGCGGGCTGCGCCCAAAACCGCGATTGAGGCGATCTACACCGGTGCGCGCCGGTTAAATTGTCTGTCGACGGTTGGGGTTCTTAAAGGGGATGATGTGCGCGTCGCAGAACAGCGCGACGCGGCTTTCGTTATGGTGCTGATGACCAAGGAGGTGTTGTTTCAGACCCAAGAGGGATTGGCGCAAGAGCCCGTCACCTACAGCGAGATTGCCAATGCGATCAATGCGACCCTGCCTGCCGCGTCTGATCAGGCAGAGGGATTTGCGGATGCAAACGGTGGGGCCGCCGGCGGGACCCTGCCCATTGATGAATTCTACCAGATCGCGGCGCGCTGTTTGGGCACCAACGCCGGGCTGCCCGCCACCGTCGGTGACGTGGACGGCTAGGGGGGCCGCCCTGGTGGGCTGAAACGCCACTGTGGTCGGGGTGCCCGAGCGGTGCGCAGTCTTGGTCGCCTACCCCTGCAACGCCCGCACCTTCACATCCCCTGACACCTTCGCGCGGATGGCCA
>NZ_JAHDGE010000053.1:9738-11293 GCF_020627745.1 Pseudooctadecabacter sp. | reverse complement strand
CAAACCCCGGGGAAGGTCGCCAGATGGTCATGATGATCGGACCTTTGCCGCAAAAATAGGTCTGCGATCCTGATATAGAAAAAAGAGCGCCGGTTCCTGTTGGTCCGGCGCTCTTTCTTTATAGGGTCCGGCCGCGTGATAAACGGCCGGTCGGGATCAGGTCTTACTGACGCAACAGGTCGGTGATATTGCGAACGCTGGCACGACGGTTCACCTCTTCCGCTGCAAGCGTGCGGATCTTGAGGTTGCTTTCCCCATAACCCTGCGTCACCAGATTGGCAGGCGGCACATCGAAATATTCCGTCAACGCAAGGGCCACGGTTTCGGCGCGCCGGTCCGACAGACCCAGATTGTAGCCAGCGTTGCCTACGGCATCGGTATGCCCTTCGATCAGGAACACCTCACCGGGACGCTCGTCCAGAATGTCGCGGATCGCGGTGCCCAGCTGTGACAGCTGGCGCGCCTGTTCGGGACGGATCGCAGCGGACCCTGTCTCGAACGTGATGGTGTCCAGTTCGACCAGAGGGGCGAGTTCGCGCACTTCGCGAATGCTGCGCACCTGCCGCAAGGAAAACGTGCGGTCCAGATCGGCCGACAGTTCCGCGGCCAGTGCTGCGCGCAACTCCTCTTGCGTGGCTGCCATGCTGACAGAAGCATCCTGATCGCGCGCGCTTGGCAGGCTCGACACATCCACCGCCTGTTCGGACGTCTCCAGATCATCCAGCAACACAACCTGTGTGCCATCCTCCAGAACGAGGGCACGGCGCAGCACGCGACCCTCGGCATTGCGGATCGTCACCACCTGACGGCCATCGGCCTGGGTCACGAATGTCCGTGTTGACCCATCCTCGAACCTCTCTGTCCGCACGGTCGATCCCGGCTGGCGCAACAGCACATCATCATCCTTCAGAACCCGGAAGGTGCCGTCGGATTGCTGGACAATCACGCGGTCACCGGAATTGGTCACCACCTCGTCGCCGTTGGACAGCTGCGACCCGATCGCCAGCGCGCCCAGACCCAGAAGCAGCGCACGGGCCAGATCGCGGTCGTCGTCATCATCATCGGCTTGGGACCGCGCCGCAGTGGTATCGGTCACAGATGTCTCGAAATCCTGATCCGAGGACCGCACGTCCTCCTCCGCAACAGTTTGCTCTTCGACTTCGGCCACCTCGGCATCATCGCTGGCCGCTGCGGCAACTTCGGTCTCCTCCACCGTGTCTTCCGGCGCAGGTGGCGTATCATCGGGCAGGCTGTCTTCCGCAGGGCTGTCCAGATCGGCCTCGGCGGTCGCATCGGCTTCAGCAGCAGTCGCATCTTCCCCGTCTTCGGCAGGCGCAGCGGCGTCTGCCCCTTCAGCAGCCTCCGCATCCGCTTGCAACTGTTCAGCCAGATCGGCCTCGGCTGTGTCTGCTTCATCCGTTGCGGCGGTCTCTGCCTCGGCGTCGGCCTCCGCATCCGCGACTGGTTCGGTCTCCCCGCCAGCGTCGGCTCCGGCCTCACCGTCGGTCTCCATTTCCGCCTCGGCCTCGGTCTCCATCTCGGGTTCCGCCTCGGC
>NZ_JAHDGE010000053.1:4707-9638 GCF_020627745.1 Pseudooctadecabacter sp. | reverse complement strand
CTCGGCTTCCATCTCCGCCTCGGTCTCCACCTCCGCCTCGGTCTCCACCTCCGCCTCGGTCTCCGCTTCGGCATCACCCTCCGCGTCGACAGCATCAATCGCCTCGCTCAGTTCCTGATCGGCCTGCGCATCAATCGCGTCCTGCGCTGCCTCGCCCTCTTCCAAAGCGTCCTGAATCTCGTCCGTCGCCGCGTCAGAGGCCGCACTTACGTCCGCAGCAGCCTCGCCGGCGGGCTCGTTCACCTCGTCCTCAACGACCTGCCCCGCCTCCGGTGCCGCGTCCAATCCCAGATCCTGTGCCGTCATCTCGCTGAACTGGCCGTCCAGAACACCGTCTTCGCTGAAATCCTGAAAGGCCGCGTCAAACACGTCTTCGGACAGGATCACCTGATCCTCCAGAACACAGGGAAATTCCAGCATATCGGGCAGGCAGACCGGCGGCGTCTCCTGCGCCGATACGGGCCCCGCCAGAAGTGTGCCGACAACGGCGATGGCTGTGCTGTTGCGATATTTAGACGTCATGTGGATCACCTTTGAACATGCGGCCCGCCGACGCGAACCCTTCATCCCCAAACACACACGGGGCGCAAGGGTTCCCTTGCGCCCCGTGGCACCGGCACAATTCTGCCGTTGGGTGATGCGCAGACGTCAGGCCGCAGCCGTCACCGCGCGGCCCGTCATGACCTTGACCAGATGGGCGCGGTAATCGCCCGATCCATGCAGATCGCTGATCATGCCATCGCTGCTGACGGTCAGATCCGCCAGCGCGCCTGCCGAAAAATCATCCGACAGCGCGGCCTCCGCCTCGGTCCAGCGATAGACCCCCTCTTCAGAGGCACCGGTCACAGCCACCCGCACGCCATCCGCAAACTTCGCGACCATGACACCCACAAGCGCAAAGCGCGACGCAGGCTGCACAAACTTTTCGTAATGCGACATCTCGGGCACCGGAAAACGCACTTCGGTGATGATCTCACCCTCCTCCAGCGCCGTGGTGAACATGCCCTGAAAATAATCATCCGCCGCAATCTCGCGCGTGTTGGTGATGATCAAAGCCCCCGATGCCAGCGCGGCCGCGGGATAACAGGCCGACGGGTCGTTGTTGGCCAAAGACCCGCCCACCGTGCCGCGATTGCGCACCGCCGGATCGCCGATATGACCCGCCAGTGCCGCCAACCCCGGATAGGCCGTGGCCTCCGCCGCCACCACCGCATGGGGCGTGGCCCCGCCCACACAAACCTCGCCCGCGTCCGACATGCACACACCGCGCATCTCCGATATCGCGCCGAGGCTTACCAAGGTCGACGGCATGGCCAAACGTTGCTTTAACGTGGGGATCAACGTCTGCCCCCCACCCAACGCCTGCGCGTCCTCGTCTCCCAAAGCCGCAACCGCATCCGCAATCGTCGTGGGCCGTATCATCTCAAAGTCATACATCGTCTCTTGTCCTTTCTACCGGACCATCCAGAATGCCCTTCATTCTTCTGATCCTTAAACTCCGGGGGTCTGGGGGCTGGCCCCCAGGTGTCGGGGGTCTGGGGGCTGGCCCCCAGCGGATCGGATGAGCTTTGCTCATCCGATCCATACCACCTTACCCCTGCATCGCGCTCCACACCCGTGACGGGGTCAGCGGCATATCCACATGGGTCACCTCGTGCCCGCCTGATTGCAACGCATCGACCACAGCATTCACGACCGTCGGCGGCGATCCGATGGCCCCCGCCTCGCCACAACCCTTCACACCCAACGGGTTGTGCGTACACGGCGTGCCGTCGTCGTGATCCACCTGATAGAACGGCAGATCATCCGCGCGCGGCATGGCGTAATCCATGTAAGACGCGCTCAACAACTGACCGTCGCTGTCATAGGCCGTCTGCTCCACCAGCGCCTGTCCGATGCCTTGGCCCAGGCCCCCGTGCACCTGACCGGTGACAATCATCGGGTTGATGATATTGCCAAAATCATCGGCGGCGGCGAACCGCTCGACGGTGACTTTGCCCGTCTCGGGGTCCACCTCCACCTCACAGGCATAGGCGCCCGAGGGGTAGGTGAAGTTCGCCGGATCATAAAACGCCGTCTCCTCCAACCCCGGCTCAATATCCTCGATGGGGAACTGATGGGGGATATAGGCCTTCAACGCGACCTCACCGAAGCTTACGGATTTGTCGGTGCCCGCCACACTGAACTGGCCGTCTTTCAGCTCAATATCCGCGTCCGAGGCTTCCAGCATGTGCGCCGCGATCTTCTTGGCCTTGGCGATGATCTTTTCGGTGGCCCGCACCACGGCTGAGCCGCAAACCGCCAAAGACCGTGACCCATAAGTGCCCATCCCAAACGGGATTTTCGCGGTATCGCCGTGCACGATATCAATCGACGCCGCCTCAATCCCCAGCATATCGGCAACCACCTGCGGAAAGGCCGTCTCGTGCCCCTGCCCGTGGCTGTGCGCCCCGACCATGACGGACAGATTGCCCGTGGCATTCACCCGCACCGTCGCCGCATCATAAAGCCCCACACGGGACCCCAACACGCCCACCAGATTGGACGGCGCAATGCCGCAGGCCTCGATATAGGCGTTGACGCCCAAGCCCCGCAGTTTGCCCTTGGCCTCGCTTTCCGCACGCCGCGCGGCAAAGCCCTCGCGGTCGATCATCTTCTCCAGCTTGTCCATCTGCCGGTCATAATTGCCGCTGTCGTATTCCAGCCCTGCAGCAGAGGCGAAGGGGTATTGATCGGGCTTGACGAAATTCTTGCGCCGCAGCTCAACCGGATCCATTCCCAATTCCCGCGCCGTCATGTCGATGATGCGTTCGATGGAATAGGTGGCCTCGGGCCGCCCTGCCCCGCGGTAGGCATCCACAGGCGCAGTGTTCGTAAACACCGCCTTCACGTTCACATAGACATTGGGCACCGTGTAATTGCCCGCCATCAAGGTGCCATGCAGAAACGTCGGCGTCGCGGTCGAGAAATTCGACAGATAGGCGCCCACATTGGCCATGGTTTCCGTGCGAAACGCAATGAACGTGCCGTCCTTCTCGCAGGCCAATTCGATCTTGGTGACGTGATCGCGCCCGTGGGCGTCTGTCAAAAAGGCCTCGGACCGTGTGGCGGTCCATTTCACCGGTCGCTTCAGCTTCTTGGCCGCCGCCAGCACGAGCGCCTCTTCGCCGTAGTGATAGATTTTCGACCCAAAGCCGCCGCCCACATCGGGGGCCACGACGCGCAACTTGTTCTCAGGAATCCCCAGCACAAAGGCAGAGATCAGAAGCCGCGTCAGGTGCGGGTTCTGGCTGGTCGTATAAAGCGTGTATTCATCGGTGCCGGGGTTGTAATCGGCCGTCGACGCACGCGGCTCCATCGCGTTGGGCACCAGTCGGTTGTTCACCAATTCCAAGGTGGTCACATGGGGCGCGTTTTTGATGGCCTCATCTGTGGCGGCCCGATTGTCTTCGATCCAGCCCCAGTCAAAACAGATGTTGGTGTCGATCTCGTCATGAACCAAACCGCCCCCTTCGATGGCCGACGCCATGTCGATCACCGCAGGCAATTCCTCAATCTCCACCTCTAACGCCTCGACCGCGTCCCGCGCCTGTTGCTTGGTCTCCGCGATCACCGCGGCATAAGCATCGCCCACATGGCGGACCTTGCCATGGGCCAACACAGGCCGCTTGGGCTCTTTCATCGGCTCGCCATCGCGGCTGTTGATCAACCAGCCTGCGGGGTTGCCGCCGACCTCGACAAAATCCTCACCGGTGAAAATTGCCAGAACACCGGGCATGGCTTCGGCCGCCGTTGTGTCGATGCTCTTGATCACCCCGTTGGCCACATCTGACCGCGCAAAAACCGCATGGGCCTGCCCCGTCAGGTTGATGTCATCGGTGTATTGCCCCTCTCCGGTCAGAAACCGGATGTCTTCGCGGCGCGTGGTAGCAGCCCCGATGCCGCCCTCAACGGTTGAATTGTCCTTCGGCATTCATAGTCCTCCCTGTTGCGGGGCGGCCCGACCCCGGCCTCAAGAGACCGGACCCAGGCCTGACGGGTCGGAGCATCGCTCCGGGTCGTCTGGCCCCGACGTTTTCGGTTACTCCGCCGCGATGGCGCTGACGTCCTGACCGGACGCGGCCATGATCGCCTTGACGATATTGTGGTAGCCCGTGCACCGGCAAATGTTGCCTTCAAGATACGTGCGCACCTCGGCCTCCGTGGGCTTTGGGTTGTCTTTCAGCAAGGCCGCCGTCGACATCACCATACCCGGCGTGCAAAATCCGCATTGCAGCCCGTGGTGGTCCTGAAACGCCTGCTGGATCACGTTCAGCGATCCGTCCGCATTGGCCTGACCTTCGATGGTGCCCACATCGGCCCCCTCGGCCTCAGCCGCAAACATGGTGCAGGCCTTCACGGCCTCCCCGTTCACATGCACCACGCAAGCGCCACATTGGCTGGTGTCACAGCCCACATGGGTGCCTGTCAAATTCAGATCATTGCGCAGAAACTCCACCAGCAGCGTGCGGCCTTCGACCTCGCCACTGACAGTCTTTCCATTCACGGTCATTGAGACCTGTGCCATGGTATCCTCCCAGATGTTTGTATTTGGATCGAGTTAACCACGGGTTGTGCGGTCTGAGAACTAAATTCTCCGCCGCAGAGCAGCATTGCCCCAAATGCCCCGCATCAAGGGCCCGTTCCCCCACCTTCTATTCTCTGGGCCGTCCGCGTTCGGGGATCTCTTTCAACAGCCCACCAACACCCATCCTCATAATGTCCGCAGGCCCGACGGGCACGCCGCAAATCACCCGTTCCAGCACCCAATCCGCGCCGTTCATCGCAGGGGACCGCGCACAGCCCGGCAGGCCGATGACGGGCTTGGTCCCCAGCCGCCCCAGAAACAGCAGATTGCCGGGGTCAACCGGCATCCCGTAGTGAATGACCTC
>NZ_JAHDGE010000053.1:2515-4607 GCF_020627745.1 Pseudooctadecabacter sp. | reverse complement strand
CCAATGTCCAGCCCCACGGGCGCATGGATGCGCGCGATATTATCCTCCCCGAACCCCGCCGCCTGCAAACGTGCCACACGTTTCGCATGGGTCCGCGTGGACCCCAGACAGCCCAGATAAAACACCGGCGACTGCAGCGCAGCCTCAATCGCGGGGTCATCCAGTTTGGGATCATGGGTCAAGGTCACGACCGCCGTGCGCGCGTCCAGCCCCATAGCCTGCAGCGCCTCATCGGGCCAATCGTCAGAAATCACCGTGTCGGGGAACCTCTCGGGCGATCCAAAGGCGGGCCTCGGGTCCACCAGCGTCACGTCATAGCCGCAGGCGCGTGCCATAGGCAGCAGGTGTTGCGCGATATGCACCCCGCCGACGACGACCATCCGCAAGGGCGGGTTGTGAATGGCCACGAACGTGCGCCCATCAGGTTCAACGCCCGACCGGTCCAGACGGAACCTGTCGGGATAGGTGGCAGGCCCCTCCAACCGACGCGCCTTACCGACCAGATCAGCCACATAGGCCACGGGGTCGCCTGCCGCGCGCCGGTTGGCCAAGTCCTCCAGCACCGCCACGGGCATGGCCCCGCCCACCGGCTCGACCATCACACGGATTTGCCCGCCGCAGGCCAGCCCCACGGCAAAGGCTTCATCATCGCTGACGCCGTAGTCCAGCAGCCGCGCGCGCCCGTCTTCCATGGCCTCCAGCGCCTCGACAATCACAGCACCCTCAACGCAGCCGCCCGAGACGGAGCCTTCCATCCGCCCCTCCCCGTCAATCACCAGCTGCGATCCCACAGGACGCGGCGCAGACCCCCAGGTTTCAACGACCGTGGCCACAGCCACCGGACGACCGGCGCGGTGCCACTCCAGCGCCCGCCCGGGCAGACCGCGCCTGTCGCTCAATTGCTGTCCTGAGGCAAAACAAAGACCTGTCCGGGATAGATCAGATCAGGGTTGCGGATGCGGTCGCGGTTGGCCTCGAACACGGTGACATAAAGAACCCCCGCGCCATAACGTTCCTCGGCAATGGCCCAAAGCGTGGCCCCCGGCTGCACCGTGCGCGTGGCGACGGTAAAATCGGGGTTGTCCACCTCGTCGGCCAGAACCTGAGCCACCGTGTCAGGGTCTTCGCGCAGAAAAGGCGTCTCGATCCGGCTGACGACATCGCCCTCGGCGTCGACCTCATCAATCCGCAAGGTATAGACGCCCTTGTCCACATCCGGCAGATCACCCCGCCATGTGCCGTCATCCTCGATCGTCAGGCGGCTGACGGGGGCGTTGTTCACATAAACCTGCACGAACCCCTCCCCCAAGGCGCGCCCGCCCAGCACCACATCCCCGTCAGGGGCATAGGTGATCGTGTCCAGGGCCACATTCGACATGACCTCCGGCGACCGGTCGGATATCGCAGGCTGCACCACATCCACCCCGTCGTCTGTCAGCGCCAGAATAGCAGGGGACGCAGGCGCCTGCGGGGGCGCCCCGACGTCCGCCTGCGGCTGGGGCGCATCCCCAGCATCGGGCGCTTGCGCCTCGGTTGCAGTGGGCACACTGGCGGCGTGCGAAGGCTCGGGCGCACTCGGGGGCGCGGCACCGGCATCCGCCGCAACCACGCGGCCTGTGTCCGCTGTGTCCTCCGACGGGGCAGCCCCGCCGCCGTCCGCCTCGGCCACATCCGGCGCGTCGCCCGCATCCTGCACCAAATCCACAGGGTCCGCGACAGCCTCAGCCACAACCACAGGGGCGGGGTTTGCGGCCAGAACAAAGGTGCGATCCGCAGGCAGAGCGGCCCCGCCGGGATCACCGATCACCGACACCACCCGCGCGACATCCGAAAAGCCCAGCAAACCCAGATAGAAAAACACACCGTCAGACCCGGTCTGCAGCTGCTCCACCTCCCGCCCGTCCACTTGGACAGACACGACAGACCCCGGCGTGTCGCGGCCAAACAGGGCAAAGCTTCCATCAGGCTCGAACCGCAGATCGGTCAGAACAGGGCCGGTCTTTGGCGGCTCATCCCCCTCTGCGCTCGCTTCCCCTTCAACGGGGTGCGGCGCGGCAGACGCCTCCTGAATGTCCGTGTCATCCGGCGCGTC
>NZ_JAHDGE010000053.1:0-2415 GCF_020627745.1 Pseudooctadecabacter sp. | reverse complement strand
GCCGCCGTGTCCTGCGTCAAACCCGCGTCCACATCCGCCGTCTCCTCCGGCGCGCCACCTGCCGCCCCGGCGGCCTCCTCCACCGCCACCGCATCCGTGCCCGCCACCGGCGCGCGCGCCTCCGGCAAAGGCCGCATGTACACCGCAGCGCCAAGGGCCACCGCCACGACGCCACCCCCCAGCAGGGCAAGTGTTGATGTCTGCACCCTATGTCCTCCCCGACATGTGCGCCGGACGCAGCTGTCGTCCGAACCTTGGCAGAGCCTATCAACGCAGCTATCAGGGGTCAAAAGGTGCTTTGCGCCTCTCCCTTACCTGTGATCGGAACGCCCCATGACCGCCCGCCCTTTGTCTGTCTGCGTCTACTGCGGCTCCCGCGACGGGGCCGATCCGGCCTATGCGAAAGCCGCCGAAGACACCGGCACGATGATCGCGCGCAACGGCTGGCGGCTGGTCTACGGGGCGGGCGATGTGGGGCTCATGGGGCGCACGGCACGGGCCACGCAAACGGCTGGCGGCGACACCTTCGGCGTGATCCCGCAACACCTGATGGACTGGGAAGTCGGCAAGACCGACCTGACAACCTTCATCGTCACCGAAACCATGCATGAACGCAAAAAGGTCATGCTGATGAATGCCGACGCGGTGGTGGTGCTGCCCGGCGGCGCAGGCTCGCTCGATGAAATGTTCGAAGCCCTCACCTGGCGCCAGCTGAAACTGCACAGCAAACCGATCTACGTCCTCAACATCAACGGCTATTGGGACCCGCTGCTGACCCTCATCACCCATACCATCGACCAGGGTTTTGCTGACGCCAACCTGTTGGACTTTACGACCTTCCTGCCGACAGTCCATGATCTGGAAACCGCTCTGAAGGCCTGACGCGCGCCCTGTTTCTCTGGTTTCAAAATACCTCAGGGGGGGGGGCGCTTTGCGCCCGGGGGACAGCGTCCCCCTCCTGCCCTCACCACCATTCCCGACCGCAAAGATCTGCGCGGATCGGATGGGCGAAGCCCATTCGAAAAAACGGCGCCCCGCAGGACGCCGCTTTCAGGTCATCAGGCCGCTTTCAACTCGGCGGCCAGAATATCCTCGATCTCGTTCAAAGGATGACCGGCAAGGTTTTTGGGCACCTCCGCCACGATCTTGTCCTGCACCACCTTGTGCAAAGCCTCGCGGATGTTGCCCAGAACCTTCGGTCCCGCCACCAGCACCAACCGGTCGATCTTGCCGTGATGGGCCAGATCATACAGCTGGTCGGCGATGTCTTCGGCAAACCGCTCTTTGGCCAGTTCGTGCCAATCGGTGTCCTGAAACGCCGATTTGTTGCCCTGACTGTCCGCCATCCGACCGGGCCGGTTGGCGGATTGTTCGATGTCGGACGGGTTGTCCTGCGTTTCCTTGTCCATCACCTCGAAATAGGGGTCTTCCGCATCGGTTGTGTTGACCAGATACAAAACCTTCTCGCTGTTGGCGATGACGATATGGGTGCCGTTTGTGATCTCGGTCATATCAGCTGCTCCCTTTTTCTTTGGCGTCGACATCGGTGCCGTGATGGCCCCCCAGATTGCCCTCGCCCTTTTCGTATTTCTTGGTCACGCGGGTGACGGATGTATCGCCGTCCACCAGACGCTTTTCCTCGTCCTTGGTGGCGATGCGGCGGGCCATGTCGCCCCCGTCGCGCCCCGCATGGGACGGCGTGTCCAGATCGGACGTATAGGCATCCGTCTCGCGGGTTCCGTCGTTGCTTCTGTGCCGCTCGGCCATGGGTCTCTCCTTTTGTCAGTTGCTTGTGAAAACAACCCGCACCCCCCATTGGATGTTCCGCCAAAAGAAAAGGGCCCGCCAAAGTGGCGAGCCCCAGATCAATATGGATATGTCAGATCACATGCGTGACGCGACATTTTCCCAGTTCACAAGATTGTCGAGGAAGTTCGTCAGATAATCAGGCCGCTTGTTGCGGAAATCGATGTAGTAGGAATGTTCCCACACATCACAGCCCAACAGCGCCGTCTGGCCGAAACACACAGGGTTCACGCCGTTTTCGGTCTTGGTCACTTTCAGACCCCCGTCGGTGTCTTTCACCAGCCACGCCCAGCCGGACCCGAACTGACCGGCACCCGCCGCTTTGAATTCGTCTTTCATCTTGTCGACGGACCCGAAGCTTTCGGTGATCGCCTTTTCCAGCTCACCGGGCATGGCGCTGTCGCCGGGGCCCATCATTTCCCAGAACTGGTTGTGGTTCCAAAGCTGGCTGATGTTGTTGAAGATGCCGTTCTGGGCCACCGCGTTCGCGTCATAGGTGCCCTTGATGATCTCTTCGAGGGACTTGCCCTCCCACTCGGTGCCCTCAATCGCCTTGTTGCCGTTGGTGACATAGGCGTTGTGGTGCAGGTCGTGGTGGTATTCCAGCGT
>NZ_JAHDGE010000002.1:17175-168940 GCF_020627745.1 Pseudooctadecabacter sp. | reverse complement strand
CCCCCCCATGTTACGCATTTCAGACATCACCTATTCCGTCGAAGGCCGCACCTTGCTGGAGAACACCTCTGTCGTGATCCCCGCAGGCCATAAAGTGGGCCTTGTGGGCCGCAACGGCACCGGCAAAACGACGCTCTTTCGCATCATCCGTGGCGAAATGGTGCTGGACACCGGTGATATCTCCCTCCCCAAAGGCTGGAAGATCGGCGGCGTGTCCCAAGAGGTTCCGGGCAACGACGTGTCCCTGATCGACACGGTACTGGCCGCAGACGTGGAACGCGTGAACCTGCTGGCCGAGGCTGAAACCGCGACTGACCCTGCGCGCATTGCCGACATCCAGACCCGTCTGGCCGATATCGACGCCTGGTCGGCGGAGGCGCGGGCGTCTTCGATCCTCAAGGGTCTGGGGTTTACGGCGGACGAACAGTTGCAGCCCTGCTCAGCCTTTTCGGGCGGTTGGCGCATGCGCGTGGCCTTGGCCGCTGTGCTGTTTTCTGAGCCGGATTTGCTGCTGCTGGACGAGCCGACAAACTACCTCGACCTTGAAGGCGCACTTTGGCTTGAGGCGTATCTGGTCAAATATCCACACACCGTCCTGATCGTCAGCCACGACCGCGAATTGCTGAACCGGTCCGTGGGCGGCATCCTGCACCTCGAAGACAAAACGCTGACCTATTACACCGGCAACTACGATTTCTTCGTCAAACAACGGGCGGAAAAACGGGCGTTGCTGTCGGCTGCCGCCAAGAAACAGGACGCCAAGCGCGCTCATTTGGAAGCGTTCGTCAACCGCTTCAAAGCCAAGGCATCAAAGGCCAAACAGGCCCAGTCCCGCGTCAAAATGCTGGAGAAAATGGAAACCATCCGCGCGCCCGAAGACGCAGCACGCACGGTGTTTACCTTCCCCAAGCCAGAAGAACTCAGCCCGCCCATTATCGCGACCGAGGGCGTGTCTGTGGGCTATGGTGAGACGATTGTGCTGGATAAACTGGACCTGCGCATCGACCAGGATGACCGGATCGCGCTTTTGGGCCGCAACGGCGAGGGCAAATCAACACTCTCCAAGCTGTTGTCAGGACGCCTGGAAAAGATGGGCGGCAAATTCGCCTCCTCCTCCAAATTGCGCATCGGGTTTTTCGCCCAACACCAAGTGGATGAATTGCGGGTGGAGGAAACGCCCCTTGACCACCTGTTCCGCGAACGCGGGTCCGAAGGCGGCCCCAAGTTGCGCGCACGGCTGGCAGGGTTCGGCCTTGGCGCGGATCAGGCGGAAACGCCGGTGGGCCGGTTGTCAGGTGGCCAAAAGGCGCGTTTGTCGTTGCTGTTGGCCACTTTGGATGCCCCGCATCTGTTGATCTTGGACGAGCCGACAAACCACCTCGACATCGAAAGCCGCGAAGCGCTGGTCGAGGCGCTGACGCGCTATTCCGGCGCGGTAATTCTTGTGTCACACGACATGCACTTGCTGTCCCTTGTGGCGGACCGGCTGTGGCTGGTCAAAGACGGCCGCGTCAAACCCTATGACGACGATTTGCAGGACTACCGCCGGATGCTTCTGACGCCGGACACGCGCAAACAAGACAAGGCGAAGGCCGCGAAGCCGGCCAAACCCGCGAAGCCCAAACCCACCCGCGACCAGATGCTTGCGATGAAGGCAGAGGTCCGCAAATGCGAAGACCGCGTCAATAAAATCAATGACATGGCTGATAAGCTGAGCAAAAAGTTGGCGGACCCTGCGCTGTATGAAGATACCCGTGTGGGGGAGTTGGAAACATGGAACCGCAAATATGCGGAGGTCCGTGAGGCGCTGGAAAAGGCCGAAAGCCTGTGGATGATCGCCTTGGAACGGCTGGACAAAGCTGAAAAAGGCTGAGCCGCCCTGGCCCTGTTTTCGCCCCATCGCCTTTCTTTCTCGGCCATCTAACAAAATTAGCTAATTTTCTTAGACCGTCGGTCAGGATCCCATTTATCAGTTCATCGGCACGATGGGCGGCGCATCCGCTGGCCGTGCGCACATACCTTGCGGCAACCCGATCACCGCCGCGCCTGATGCATCAAACACCCCGCGCGCGTCTTGCAACATGGACGCAAACCGTGCGCCGGTGCCCTCCAGATGGTCATTCAAGATTCTGACACGGGACGCGAACCAACCGCTGGCTTCCTTGTCCACATTTAAGGCCACAACATCGCTTTGCCCCGGCGCAAGACCTTCAATATCAACGACAATCTTGCGATCCCCATCCAGAACCGGATGCACGGACAACGGCCCGCTTTCAACCTCAACCGGCATCGGGTCCTTGGTCCCCGCCCCGCCATAGGCCGTGTCGATCAAAATATGACCAGCCGATGTGGCGAAATCCAGCCCCAGCACGTCATAGGCCAAGGCACAGCGCCCCGTGTTGCGAATGTAATTCCGGTCGCGCGGATCGGTATCGCGGATCATCACCGACACTTCTGCGTTTTGCGACAACGCCGCGGCCGGACTTGTGGTCGTTGCAAGGCAAAGTGCAATCTGACGCATCCGGCTCTCCAATTTGCGCGATAGATCCAGCCTATCGGTCAATCTGTGAAATGCTAAGACTACCGCCGCTGCGATTTGGTGTGGTCTTGTTTCACACACGGCCCTACCAACGGGACATGGACCCGAATTTCCTCATCACCGCCTTTGTCGCCCTTTTTGTGGTCATTGACCCCATTGGACTGGCCCCGTTGTTCGTGGCCCTGACCGCCGGCATGTCGCCGCAGAAACGCCGCCAGATCGCCGTGCGCGCCACTGTTGTTGCGGTGGGCATCTTGCTGGTGTTTTCGGTTTTCGGCGATGACATCCTGACATTCATCGGCATTTCCATGCCCGCCTTCCGGATCGCGGGGGGCATCCTGTTGTTCCTGACGGCCCTTGATATGCTGTTCGAACGGCGGACCAAACGACGCAATGATCAGGCGGCGGAAGAGGACGAGGACGATCCGGATGATGACCCGTCCGTCTTTCCGCTTGCCATTCCCCTGATCGCGGGGCCCGGAGCTATTGCGACTGTCATCCTTCTGGTCGGCCAAACCGACGACGCGGCGGGCTATGCGGCCATCATGGCGGTTTTGGCGGCGGTGCTGGCGCTGGTCTTTGTCATGTTCCTTATCGCGGGACAGCTGGAACGGCTGTTGGGGCGCACGGGCATCACGGTCGTGACGCGGCTGTTGGGGATGCTCTTGGCGGCGCTCTCGGTGCAGTTCGTCCTTGATGGCCTCAAGGGGTTCGGTCTGGGCGGCTAAACCTTACCGCTCTGCCTTCTTTTCCCAGCGCCCGCTTTCCTGCGACCAGTATTGCGCGGAACACCCCGCATCTGTCAGGGTTTTCCACTGCACCCGCGCCTGTGCGACGGCGTCTCCATTGTGACCGTCAAAGAGGATACACACCCTCTCGGCCTCCGTCACCTCACCGGGGGCCACATCCGCACCCTGAACCGCCATCACGCATGTGGGCGCGTTGGGCGCGGTCTCTCCGGTGGTGAGCAATATCGGCTGGTCCGCATCATGATCGCCCCCCACCAAGCCGTGGGGCAAAAACCCCTCCGGCGGGCCGGACCAAAGGGCGTGGTCCAGCCGTTCCATGGCCCCGCGATCGGCGCCGCGCACCTCGATCACCCAACCGGCTGCACGGGATTTCTCCAGCAGCATGGGCAGCGTCTGTTCAACGCTTGCCGTGGTCAGGTGATAGAAATAGGCAGCCCCCATCGGATGTTCACTCCGCCTCGTAAGTATCTGCAATCAAACGGTTCAATGCCATGACACCCCAACCTGTGGCCCCCGCAGGCGCCAGGGCGGTTTCGGCTTTGACCGATGCCACACCCGCGATGTCCAGATGGATCCACGGCATGTCATCCTTGATGAAGCGTTGCAGGAATTGCGCCGCCGTGATCGACCCCGCATCGCGTCCGCCCACGTTTTTCATATCCGCAATGCGCGACTTCAGCTTGGCATCGTAAGCGGCCCCCATGGGCATCCGCCACGCGCCCTCACCTTCGGCCCCTGCAGCCTTCAGGAAACGGTTGCACAACTGGTCGTCGTTGGAAAACACACCGGCGTTTTCATGACCCAGACCGATGATGATTGCCCCTGTCAGCGTCGCCAGATTGATCACGCCCGTGGGCTTGAACCTTTCCTGCGCGTACCACAACACGTCAGCCAGCACCAAACGGCCTTCGGCGTCGGTGTTGATGACCTCAATCGTGTCGCCCTTCATGGATGTCACCACATCGCCGGGGCGTGTGGCGCGGTCGCTGGGCATGTTTTCCACCAAGCCCACAAGGCCCACCACATTGGCCTTCGCTTTGCGCAGCGCCAGCGTTTTCATCACGCCCGACACCACGCCCGCGCCGCCCATGTCCATGGTCATGTCTTCCATGCCGCCTGCGGGCTTCAACGAAATGCCGCCCGTGTCGAACACCACGCCCTTGCCGACCAGCGCAAACGGCGCCTCATCGCCGCCGCCGTTCCATTGCATCACGACCACTTTGGACGGTGAGGCCGACCCAAGGCCCACACACAACAGCGACCCCATGCCAAGCTCTTCGAGCGCGTCTTCCTCCAAGACCTCAACGGTCAGGCCGATGCTCTCCATCTCGGCCAGGCGGTTGGCAAATTCCGTAGTGGTCAGCACATTGGCCGGTTCGTTCGTCAAATCCCGTGTAAAAACAACGCCTTGCGCTATAGCCATCATGACATCCGTGGCGGCCTGAACCTCCTCCACCTGCGTGACCATCACATCAATCGCGCCCTGTGCGTCCTGATCGCCCGTCTTATGCGGCGTGAACGTATAGCCGCGCAACGCACAGCCATAGGCCACATCCGCCATGCGCCCGATCGACCCGCCCAGGATTAAGGCGTCGTCGGTCCCTCGCGCCTTCGCCACCGAGGCGCCCGCCTTGCGCGCAACCTCCGCTGACGGGCGGCGGCCCATCTTTACAACCACAATTTTGGTCGCGGCCACCCCCACCGGATAGGACATCGGCAGCGCGTCGCCCTCCTTGGCCTTCTCGAACGCTTCACTTTCGATCAGCCGTGCCAGCGACTTTTTCGTCAATGAATTGACCTTGCGCGCGCCCTGATCAAGTTTGCCGTCGGGCGTGGCAAAGACAACGATCACGCCCGCGCGCGCGGCCAGATCGGACAGATCATTTTCAAGGATGGACACAGCAGGCAGATCGGTCATTGGACACCTCAGACGTTGACGGAATTTCGCATTGGGCAATAGCTAGCCTGCCCCCCACCGGTTGACCAGACAGCACTTGGGTCCGCCTGCCAAATGCGCTAGCAATGGGCCATGTTCGGGGCGTCAAGTTAAGGGGGGATGCACCAGTGGCGCGATTTGACCGCTATATGCTGTCGCAGCTCCTTGTTTTGTTCGGGTTCTTCTCGCTAATTCTGGTGTTGATCTACTGGATCAACCGGGCCGTGCGGCTGTTTGACCAGCTGATTGCGGACGGCCAGTCGGCTTGGGTTTTTCTGGAACTGACGTCGCTGTCGCTGCCGTCGATCATTCGTGTTGTGCTGCCGTTGTCGGCCTTTGTGGCCACGGTTTATGTCACCAACCGGATGAGCCAGGAATCAGAACTGACGGTGGTACAGGCCACGGGCTATTCTCCCCTGCGTCTTGCCCGCCCCGTTCTCTATTTCAGCGCGATCGTGGCGCTTCTGATGTCGGCGCTGACCCATATCCTTGTGCCCCTGTCCACCACGCAACTGGTTGAACGTCAGTCCGAAATTTCCCAAAACCTGACGTCACGGCTGCTGACGCCGGGCACCTTTATCACGCCCTCCGACGACGTGACCTTCTATATCCGCGACATCACGCCCCAAGGCGAAATGCTCGACCTGTTCATTTCCGAAGGGTCCGACCCTGCCCGCCGTGTGACCTATACCGCCGCGCGCGCCTATCTGATCCGCACCGACAATGGCCCGCAACTGGTCATGGTGGACGGTCTGACCCAGACGCTCGATCTTGAAACCAACCGTCTGGCCACCACGGGGTTTGAGGATTTCGCCTATGACGTAAGCGAACTGATCGGCGCGGAAGAAACACGCCGTCGCGCCCCGTCCGGGCTATGGACATGGGAATTGCTGTCCCCCTCGCCCGCGGTTCTGGAAGAAACCGGTGCCAGCGCCGACGCGCTGTGGCTGCGCGGACATGACCGCCTGGCCGAGGTCGCCCTGGGTTTCGTGGCGGGACTGGTCGGGTTTGCAGCCCTTGTGGCCGGCGGGTTCAGCCGCTTTGGCCTGTGGCGCAGCATCGCATTGGCCGTGGGGTTGGTCGTTCTGCTGAAAATACTGGAAAGCACGGGCGCAAGCATCGCGCGTGGCAATCCGCGCCTGCTGTGGCCCTTCACCTATCTGGCCGGATTCGGCGGCCTTCTGATCACGGCCCTTCTTCTCCATATCGCCGCGCGCCCGTACTTTTTCAAACGCAAACCCCGCACACTGGCGGAGGCATCATGATCCTGCACCGCTATTTCGCCCGCCGGTTCGCTGTTACCTTCCTGTCCGTTCTGGGCGGGTTCCTGCTGTTGATGCTGCTTATTGATCTGGTCGAACAGCTGCGCCGGTTCGGGGGCGACGCGGGCTTTGCCGAAGTCCTCCAGCTTAGCCTTCTGAACCTGCCGGACGGATTGTACGGGATTTTGCCGCTGATCATGGTGCTGGCGACGATAGCGATGTTTCTGGGCCTCGCGCGGTCCTCTGAAATGGTGGTGACACGCGCGGCGGGCCGTTCGGCCCTGCGCGCCCTTGTGGCCCCGATCATCGTGACCTTGCTGATCGGCGCTGTGGCGGTTGCGGTGTTCAACCCGCTGGTGGCTGCCACCTCCAAGGAATTCGAGGCCCGTGAAACGGCCCTTCGCGCGGGCAATCCTTCGGTTCTGGCGGTCTCTTCGGGCGGGCTGTGGCTGCGACAGGGCAGCGACACCAGCCAGACTGTGATCCGCGCGTCGAAATCGAACCTCGACGGCACCGAACTTCTCGATGTCACCTTTCTGACCTTCACCCCCGAAGGCGGCCCCACCCGCCGGATCGAGGCGACCTCCGCCACCTTGTCCCCGGGGGCATGGACCCTGACCGATGCCAAGGTCTGGCCGCTGGATCGCACCCGCGTGGCCGAACAATGGGCGACCACCCACGCGGAATTGCGGGTCCCGTCCACCCTGACAGCAGACCAGATCCGCGACAGTTTCGGCACACCGTCCTCCATTCCCATCTGGGAACTGCCCGCTTTTATCGACCGGCTTGAGGTTGCAGGTTTTTCGGCCACCCGCCATGCGGTCTGGCTGCAAATGGAACTGGCGCTGCCTGCCTTCTTGCTGGCGATGGTGCTGATCGGCGCAGGGTTCACCATGCGCCACCAGCGGGGCGGTCGTACGGGCGTTATGGTGCTGACGGCGGTCTTGTTGTGCTTTGCGCTGTTTTTCCTGCGCAACTTTGCGCAAATTCTGGGTGAAAACGGCCAGATCAACCCGATCCTTGCGGCCTGGGCGCCGCCTCTGGCTGCCATCGGTGCCGCGATGGGCCTGCTTTTGCATCTGGAGGACGGCTGATGCGGCATCTTCTGGCGCTGGTCCTTTTGTGCCTTCCGGCCCTTGCACAGGCGCAATCCGCCGCAAGCCTTGTGGCCGACAGCATCACCATCCCCGCAGGGGGCCGGACCCTTGTGGCCGAAGGCAACGTCGAGGTGTTCTTTGACGGCACCCGCCTGTCTGCACGGCGCATTACCTTTGATCAGACCGCCGACCGGCTGATCATCGACGGGCCCATCTTTATCGCTGCCCCCGATGGCACGATCTTTACCGCAGATCAGGCGTCCCTTGATCCGCAACTTGAAAACGGCATCCTGCGCGGCGCGCGCCTTGTGCTGGATGAACAGTTGCAACTGGCCGCCAACCAGATCGACCGTGTGGGCGGGCGGTATACCCAGCTTTATCAGGTCGCTGCCACGTCCTGCCACATCTGCGCCACAGGCCAGACACCCCTGTGGGAAATCCGTGCCCGCAGGGTGATCCATGACGAAGACGAACGTCAGCTGTACTTCGACGATGCGTCCTTCCGCGTCGCCGGCGTGCCGATCTTCTACATTCCCCGGATGCGCCTGCCTGATCCGACCCTGACCCGCGCCACCGGCCTTTTGATCCCGCGCATCGCCTCGACCGACAATCTGGGCACGGGCATCAAACTGCCCTATTTCATCCGTCTGGGCGACAGCCGCGACCTGACCCTGACGCCTTATCTGTCCACGTCCACCACCACGCTTGAGGCAGAATACAGACAGGCATTCCTGCGCGGCGATCTCGAAATCGAGGGTGCGGTGACCCGCGATGATCTGACCGACGACATGCGCGCCTACCTTTTTGCCGACGGCATCTTCGATCTGGGGCTGGACACCGTTCTGCGCTTTGACGTGGAATACGCCTCCGACGACGATTACCTTCTCGAATACGGGTATTCGGACAAGGATCGCCTCGACAGTGAAATTTCCGTCGAACGCATCCGCGACCGCGATATGTTTCGTGGCGCGCTGACCTATTTCTCGTCACTTCGGGACACCGAAAGCTCTGAAACCCTGCCCCCCCTGCTGGCCGATGCGCAATGGGAACGGCGGGTGACGCCGCGCTGGGGTGGCACACTGACATTCACCTCGGACCTGCAGGCCCATTACCGCGAAACCACCCAAGCCGCGACCGCAACCGACCTGAACGGGCGCGACGTGGCGCGGCTGGGCTTCGGGACAGCCTACAGGGTGGATACCGTGACGGCCTACGGGCTGGTCGCAGAAGGCAGCCTCGGCTTTGATGTGGATTATTACAATGTGGCCGATGACACTTTGACCGGCGACAGCCTGCGCACAACGGGGTTCGTGCAATCAACCTTGCGCTATCCGATGATCCGGCGCGGCCCTGCAGCGACCCATATCCTCGAACCTGCCGTGCATGTGGCATGGTCCGCCGTCACGGGCGATCCGGTGCGCAACGAAGACAGCACCGCCACCGAATTCGATCAGGCCAACCTTCTGGCCCTGTCGCGCTTTTCGGGCGAGGATGCGGTGGAAACCGGCCTGCGCGGCGCCTTGGGTCTGACGTGGACCCGCATGGGGGCGGGCGGCTGGGACAGCACCGTCACCGTTGGCCGCGTCTTCCGTGAAGATACGGACCGCGACTTTTCCCTGACCTCGGGGCTGGGCACGACGGCATCGGACTGGCTTATTGCGGGACAAATCACGACCCCCGCGGGACTGGCCGTCAACAGCCGCCTTATTCTGGACGACGATCTGGATGTGACCAAATCCGAAACCCGCGCCGGATGGTCGGGGGGCAAACTGGACCTTGCGGCCAGCTATATCTTCCTGCCTGCTGATCCTTTCGAAAGTCGCGATGCGAAAGTGTCCGAATGGACGATTGACGCCGATTACCGGTTCGATTCCACATGGTCGGCTGGCATCAACGCGCGTTATGACGTGATCTCCAATTCGCCAAGCCGGACCGGACTTGATATCGGCTGGCAAAACGAATGTGTAAATGTCGATTTTTCAGTGTCGCGCCGCTTTACAACTTCCACTACACTTTCCCCAAGCACGGATTTCGGGCTGTCGATCGAGCTTGCAGGCTTCAGCGCCGGACGCAGCACAGACGCCCCGACCCACAGGTGCACGCAATAAAGATCGAGTTGACCAGATGACACACACCCCACGGACCCCCCTGCGCGCCCTTGTCTGGGCCATCGCGGCCTCAACCGCACTGTTGCTGCCCTGTGCCGCAACCGCCCAGTTCGGCCCCGCCATCACGGTGAATGACGACGTCATCAGCGAATTCGAGGTCAGCCAGCGGGTCATCATGCTGCGGGCCTTCCGCACCCCCGGCAACCTTGAAGACCTCGCGCGTGAACAGCTGATCGAGGACCGCCTCAAACTGGCCGCCCTGCGCCGCGCGGGTCTGAACATCACCGACGAAGGTCTGCGCACGGCTATGGCCGAATTCGCAGGTCGCGCCAATCTGGAACTGGACCAGTTTATCACCCTGCTGGGTCAGCAAGGGGTGTCCGAAGAAACCTTCCGCGACTTCGTACTGGTCAACGTCAGCTGGCGCGATTTCATCCGCTCGCGGTTTGCCGACCGCGCGCAGGTGTCCGAGGCCGAGATTGATCAGGCGCTGGGGCAATCCGATGCCTCCTCTGGGATCGAAGTGCTGCTGAGCGAGATTATCATTCCCGCCCCGCCCCCACGGGCCCAACAGGCGATTGCCACTGCCGAACGCATCAGCCGCCTGACATCCACAGCGGCGTTTGAGGCCGAAGCGCGCCGCGTCTCTGCCCTGCCGTCGCGCAGCCGCGGCGGGCGTCTGGACTGGTTGCCGATCACCAATTATCCCGCCGGTCTGCGGGGCCTCTTGCTGGACCTGTCCCCGGGTGAGGTGACGGCGCCCATCCCCATCACCAACGGCGTGGCCCTGTTCCAGATGCGCGGCGTGCGCGAAGTGCCCCGTGCCGCCGCCGAACCGGCTGCGATTGAATATGCAGCCCTGTATATCAACGGGGGTCTGACCGATCAGGGACTGCGCGAAGCGGCCCGCGTGGATGCGAATGTGGACACTTGCGACGACCTTTACGGCATTGCGCGCAACCTGCCGCCCGAACAGCTGGAACGGGACGTTCTGCCCCCCTCCGATATCCCGCAGGATGTGGCGATTGAACTTGCCAAGCTTGACCCCGGTGAGACGTCCTATGTGCTGACCCGTGCGGATGGCCAGACGCTGGTGTTCCTGATGCTGTGCGGGCGCACGCCTGCCTTGGGTGAAGGTCAGGACCGCGACGCGATCCGCAACCAGTTGCGGTCCCAACGGCTCAGCACCTTTGCGGACGCGCTGCTGGCGGATCTGCGCGCGGCTGCCCAGATCACCTATAACTGATGCAACCCATCGCCATCTCCTGCGGGGAACCTGCAGGCATCGGACCCGAAATTGCAGTGGCCGCATGGGCCGCGTGTCGTGGGGAATTCCCCATGGTCTGGCTGGGCGATCCGTCCCACCTGCCCGGGGGGACGCCATGGCAAGCGGTCCCGACCGCCGCTGACGCGGCAACCGCGACCGATTTTCCGGTGCTGGCGCGCGATTTCGGCGCGCCACGGGTGGCGGGCCAGCCCAATGCGGCCCATGCCCAAGGTGTGATTGATGCCATCGCCGATGGCGTGTCGCTGGTGCAATCGGGCGCATGTTCGGCGCTTTGCACCGCCCCCATTCACAAAGAGGCGCTGATCGACGGGGCAGGCTTTGCCTATCCCGGTCACACCGAATATTTGGCTGCTTTGGCCGGGCGCGACAGTGTGGTGATGATGCTGGCCTGTGACATGTTGCGGGTGGTGCCTGCCACGATCCACATCCCGTTGGCCGATGTACCGGATCAACTGTCGGCGGCCACTTTGACGGATACGATCCTGATCACCCATGCGGCCCTGATCCGCGACTTCGGCATCGCCAAACCGCGCCTTGCTGTTGCTGGGCTGAACCCCCATGCAGGCGAAGGCGGCAAGATGGGGCGCGAAGAGATTGAGCTGATCACCCCCACCTTGGATGCCTTGCGCGCCGAAGGTCTGGACATCACAGGCCCCCTGTCCGCCGACACGATGTTTCACGCAGGCGCCCGCGCGCACTATGATGCGGCGATCTGCATGTACCACGACCAGGCCCTGATCCCGATCAAGACACTTGATTTTTCGGGCGGCGTGAATGTGACGTTGGGCCTGCCGTTTGTGCGGACCTCTCCCGATCATGGCACCGCCTTTGACATCGCGGGCACCGGTCAGGCCGATGCCACGTCCATGGTGGCTGCCCTGCGCATGGCCGCCCAAATGGCCACGGCGCGCGCGACGTGAGGTTGGATGCCTCCGGCGGGAGTATTTGGGGCAAAACGAAACGAGGACGCCCATGAGCATCGACACCCTTCCCCCCCTGCGGCAAGTAATCGACACCCATGGGCTGGCGGCGAAAAAGTCGCTGGGCCAGAACTTTCTGCTGGATCTGAACCTGACCGCCAAGATTGCGCGGCTGTCGGGCGACAACTCCGGCCATGACGTGCTGGAAATCGGCCCCGGCCCCGGTGGGCTGACCCGCGGATTGCTGGCCGAAGGCGCGCGGCGGGTTGTGGCGATTGAAAAGGACGCGCGCTGTCTGGCCGCACTGGCCGAGGTGGCGGAGGCCTATCCGGGCCGGTTGGAGGTGATGGGCGGTGATGCGCTCGACATCAACCCCCTCGACCATCTGACGCCGCCCATCCGCGTGGCCGCCAACCTGCCCTATAACGTCGGAACGGAGCTGTTGGTGCGCTGGCTGACACCGCCCCAATGGCCGCCCTTTTGGGACAGTCTGACGTTGATGTTTCAACGTGAGGTCGCCCAGCGGATCACGGCGGAACCGGGGTCCAAGGCCTACGGACGGTTGGCCATCCTTGCGCAGTGGCGCGCCGATGCGCGGATCGTGTTGAACCTGCCGCCCGAGGCGTTCTCACCGCCGCCAAAAGTGTCCAGCGCCGTCGTTCATCTGACCGCCCTGCCCGAACCACGCTACCCTGCGGACGCCAAGATGTTGCAGCATGTCACGGCCACGGCTTTCAACCAGCGCCGCAAAATGCTGCGCGCATCGCTCAAAGGGCTGAGCCCCGATATCGAAGCGCATCTGGCTGCCGCTGACATAAAGCCTACGGACCGGGCCGAACAGATTGATCTGGAACGGTTTTGCGCGCTCGCACGGTCGTTGAAGGCGGCACTGTAGCCCCATAAACAAAAAAGGCCCCCGTCACTGGGGGCCTTGAAGCTTACTCAGCCGCTTCGGGGGCAGCGTCGCCCTCAGGCGGCTGATCGGGCCGCGCCTTTGGCTTGCGGGTGCGTTTCTTGCGGGGCTTTTCTTCGGGGGTTTCCACCAATCCGCTGTCTGCATCGGCCGTTTGGGCCGGTTGCTTGTCTTGGGTGTCGGACGGGTTGTCTTGGCCTGCAGCGGCCTCTTCCTGCGCTTTAAGACGGTCGGCGCGTTCGCGGTCGCGTTCGGCCTGACGTTCGCGGTTCTGGGCCTCTTGCTGTTCGCGCTTGGCGTCAATTTCCTTTTGCGCCTCGGCCAGCATCCGCGTGTAGTGTTCGGCGTGCTGGGCGAAGTTTTCCGCGTTCACGCGGTCGCCGGACAGGACCGCATCGCGGTGCAGTTGGTTATACTTCTCGATGATCTGCTGGGGCGTCCCGCGCACCTTCCCTTCGGGGCCGGAGCTGTCAAACACACGGTTGACGATATTGCCGCCAGAGGGACGATTGTTGTTGCGGTTCTTGTTCCGCGAACGGTTCCGAGAAGACTTCATGCAATGGGTTCCAGTTTACGTCTTTGTCGCGGCCCGGTCCCACCTCGTGTGAAACCTGTCAGATGCCTGCGATGTTCTGGCTGCGTCTACAGGGGCCTGCGCCTTAGTGTCGACACGCCTGACTATGCCGCCCCGCCGGTCAATCGCAAGTAGATTCTTCAAATTGGGGGCAATTTATGCAGTTTGTTGCGGGTTTCGGCCGATGACAACACGATCCCGCCCGTCAAGGTCCGTGCGATTCTGGACGTCTGTCAAACCGGCAGCGTCAAACATCTGCAACACGGCCGCCCCTTGGGTCGGTCCGATCTCAACCATCAGCCAGCCGCCTGGCACCAGATGCGCGCGCGCTCCGGCGGTGATGATGCGGTAACATGACAGCCCGTCAGCCTCATCCGTGAGGGCCATGCGCGGCTCATGGGACAGCTCGGGCGCAAGGCCGGACATCTCACCTGCCGCGATATAGGGCGGGTTGGACACGATCAGATCAAAGGTGCCGCCGACGGCGGCGTACCAATCACTGACCTCCAACGCGCAGCGGTCCGCGACGCCCAGAGCCGCTGCGTTTTGTTCGGCCACGCGCAACGCGGCGGGTGACGCATCAACACCAATCCCCGTGGCCCCGCCCCGTTCGGCCAGAAGCGTCAGCAAGATGCAGCCCGATCCGGTGCCCAGATCAAGGACGCTGTCGAATGGCTGCGCCAAAGCGGCCTCGATCAAGGTTTCCGTTTCCGGGCGCGGGTCCAGCACGTCAGGCGTGACCTTGAACCGGTAGGACCAGAAATCGCGGTAGCCCAGCAGGTGTGACATAGGCTGGCCACCTGCCCTGCGTTGAACATCGGCCATAAACACCGCCTCAGCCGCGGCATCCATATCGTCTTGGACGTGCAAGGTCAGCCGCCCCGCCTCTACGCCAAGGCAGGCCGCCATCAACAGCCGCGCATCGCGGGCAGGATCCGGAATATCCGCTTGATTGAGGATCGCTGTTCCTGCCGCAAGGGATTGTTGCACGGTCATTGGGTTAGGATCGACCTTAACGGGGCGCACGATTGAGATGATCCAACGCCAAAGACGGATCACTCCCCCATTTCGGCCAAAGCCGCCGCCTGCGCGTCTTGTATCAATGCATCCATCACCTCATCCAGATCACCCTGCATAATCTGATCCAGTTTGTATAAGGTCAGGTTAATGCGGTGGTCCGTCATGCGGCCTTGGGGGAAATTATAGGTGCGGATGCGTTCGGACCGGTCGCCCGACCCCACCTGCGATGCGCGATCCGCCGACCGTTCATCATGCAGCTTTTGACGCTCCGCATCATAAAGCCGCGTCTTCAGCACCTGCATCGCGATCTCACGGTTACGGTGTTGGGATTTCTCGGAACTGGTGACGACAATGCCGGACGGAATATGGGTGATACGCACCGCAGAATCGGTGGTGTTCACGTGCTGCCCACCCGATCCTGAGGCGCGCATGGTGTCGATGCGGATGTCGCCCGGGTTGATCTGGATATCCACATCCTCCGCCTCTGGCAACACGGCCACAGTCGCGGCAGAGGTGTGGATGCGCCCCCCGCTTTCGGTCTCGGGCACGCGTTGAACACGGTGCACGCCACTTTCATATTTCATCCGCGCAAAGACGTTGTCGCCGGCAATGCGCGCCGTGACCTCTTTGATGCCGCCCAGCTCGCTTTCGCTTTGCTCAAGGATTTCGAACTTCCAACCGCGCGCTTCGGCGTAGCGGGTGTACATGCGCAAAAGGTCACCGGCGAACAAGGCGGCCTCATCCCCGCCGGTGCCCGGGCGAATTTCCAACAGCGCAGGTTTGCCATCGGCGGCATCGCGCGGGATCAGGGCCAGTTTGACGGCCTGTTCAGCCTCAGGCAGACGGGCGCGCAGATCGGGCAGCTCCATCTCGGCGAGTTCTTTCATCTCGGGGTCGGACAACATCGCCTCCGCCCCGTCGATTTCCTCCACCAGATCGCGGTAGCCGCGCACGACCTCAACCACGGGGCGCAATTCGGCGTATTCGCGGCTGACGGCGACGAAATCCTCGCCGCTCAGCCCCTCGCCCATCCGGGCCTCGAGGAACTCGAACCGTTCCGTGATCTGCTGCATTCTGTCGGTGGGTATCATGGGGAACGGTCTACCCGCTTAGCGGCCCGCGTCAAGCGCGGCCAGCCAACCCTCAATGCGCGCGCGGTTCACGCCCAGATCGGCCTTGCCGAACCGCAGCCGCCCGTAGACCTGTAGGGTCGAGGCGGTGCCATCAGGCGACTGCATCAAGGTGACCGTCGTGTAATCAGGAAAGCCCATCAGCCGCGTGCGCGTCACGTAAGTAATCTTGCCGGTCTCGACCGATCCGGCCACCCGTTGTGTTCGCGGCGTGTCGCGAATGATCGCATCCAGCCGCGCCAGCACATCGCGCCCATCGCCGTCCAGCCTGCGTTGTTCGATGAAACTGCCCTCGGCGGGGTATTGGCCGGGTTCCATCATCGGCACATTCGTCTCATGCCACGCTGCACCGTTGAGGGGCGCAAACCGCACATAGGCCATCAGGGCCAGAACCGCAGCCAACAGGCCGAATAGGATATATAAAATATACGTCACTGATGGGGTTCCTTTGATGCTTTCGCCGTGAAGACTTAGCGGTATTTCACACCTGGCAAGATGCTGAGCATTTCAAACATGATATTCGCCCCCACAAGTGCGGTGTTGCCGCTGGGATCATAAGGCGGTGAGACTTCGACCAGATCGCAGCCCACTACATTCAGCCCCCGCAAAGCGCGGATCAGCTGCATGGCCTGCGGCGTGGTCAGCCCGCCGATTTCGGGCGTGCCCGTGCCCGGCGCGAAACTGGGGTCAAGGCTGTCAATGTCGTAGGTGATATAGCAGGGCTGGTCTCCGATACTCTCTACAATCTCTTTTCCCAGCGTATCCAAGGGCTTGTGCCACAGACTTGATGCAAGTCTTTGATTGAAGCCCCAGCCCGCAGCCTCGGTGAAATCCTCCGCCGTGTAGCCTGTGCCACGAAGCCCGATTTGCCAAACTTTTGAGGGGGTTATGATCCCTTCTTCGTAAGCGCGCCGAAAGACGGTGCCGTGGGTTTCACGCTCCCCGAACATCTCGTCGTTCACATCGGCATGGGCGTCCACATGCACCAGCGCCAGAGGCCCGTGTGTCTTGGCCATGGCGCGCAGGATCGGCAAGGTCATCGAATGATCACCGCCCAGCCCCATGGGGATGACAGGATGCTTTAAGATATCCTCGTAAGTCTTTTGAATAATGGACAAACTATCGGCCAGCGAAAACGTATTTACCGCCACATCGCCCAGATCGGCACATTGCAAACTGTCAAAAGGTGCCGCACCGGTCTGGATGTTGTAGGGCCGGATCATCGCGCTTTCCTGACGCAGTTGTTTGGGCCCAAAGCGCGTGCCCGACCGCCATGAGGTGCCGATGTCCATAGGAATACCGATAAACCCCACATCCAGACCTTCGGCGTCCGGCGCATCCGGCAGGCGCATAAAGGTCTGAAGTCCTGCAAAACGGGGCAGATCATTGCCGGATACGGGCTGGTTAAAATCCATGTTTTACCTCTTGTTCCAAAGGTTTAGACAGCACAGTTCAAACGCCACATGCGCGCCCGCGATGGCCGTGGCCCCCGTGGTGTCATAGGGCGGCGAGACTTCGACCACATCGCCGCCCACCATGTTGATCCCCGCCAGATCGCGCAGCATGGCTGCGGCCTGCCAACTGGCCAAACCGCCCCAAACGGGCGTGCCTGTGCCCGGCGCGAAGGCGGGGTCCAGCGCGTCAATATCGAAGGTCACATAGGTCGCGCCGTTGCCCACGATCTCCTTGGTGCGGGCCACGACCCAATCGCTGCCCTTCTCATGGCAGGTGCGCGCATCAAGGTATTCGATCCCCAGATAATCCTCGCATTCCGTGCGAATGCCGATCTGCACCGACCGTGCGGGGTCCACCAGACCCAGTTTGACGGCCTTGTACATGAACGTCCCGTGATCCACGCGGTCCATGTCGTCGTCGGCCCACAGGTCCGAATGGGCATCGAACTGGATAATCCCGAGCGGGCCGTATTTCGCCGCATAGGCCTTGAGGATCGGCAAGGTGATGAAGTGATCTCCACCCAGCGTCACCGTCCCAGGCCCTTGCGCCAGAATCCCCGCGATATGCGCCTCAATCGCTGCGGGCGTGGCCGCGACATTGGCATAGTCAAAGGCCAGATCGCCGTAGTCCGCGATGGCGAAATCCTCAAGCGGGTCAAAGCCCCAGCCGTAGGGCGGATCGTAGGGTTGCAGGCTGCTGGCCTCACGGATGGCACGCGGGCCGAACCGGGTGCCGGGCCGGTTGGTGACCGCCTGATCGAAAGGCACGCCGGTCACAACCAGATCGACCCCCTTCAAATCCTTGGTGTATTTGCGCCGCAGGAAGGACGTGGCACCGCCGAAGGTGTTCTCAAAAGCCGCCCCCTTCAGGTCATTGCGGGTGAAAGCCAGATCAATCTGGCCGCGTGCATCTTCCAACGCCATCAGCTGTCCCCCTTGGTTGGTCCCAGTGGCAACGCGCGCTCTGCGATGCGCGCAAAGAACGACGCGCCATAGGGCGACGTCGCATCGTCAAAATCGTAATTGGGCTGGTGCAAACCCGCCGTATCGCCATTGCCCACAAACAGATAACAGCCTGGACGGTGTTCTAGGAAATAGGCGAAATCCTCTGCGCCCATTTCGGGATGCGCGTCATCGCGGACGATGCCTTCGGCGGCGACTTCGCGGGCCACACCAGCGGCAAATACCGTCTCGTCCGGCGTGTTCACCGTAGGCGGATAGCCCTCCTCATACCGCAGCGTCGCCTCAACGTTGAACGCAGCCGCATGGCCTGCCACGATCTCCTCCATCCGGCGTTTGACCATGGCTTTGACCTGCCGGTCGAAGGTTCGCACGGTGCCGCCCAAATAGGCATCTTCCGAAATTACGTTGTCCGCCGTGCCCGCATGGATCATCGTCACCGACACCACCAGTTCATCAAGCGCGAAGTGGTTACGGCTGACGATGGTGCCCATGGCCTGCGCGATGGCCAGCGCAGGCGGGATCGGGTCGCGGGTCTCATGGGGATAGGCACCGTGGCCGCCCTCCCCCTTGATGTCCACGTGGAAGGTATCGACCGAGGCCATGATCGGCCCCGGCGTGGTGTAGAACTGCCCCACAGGGGTGCCGGGGGCGTTGTGCAACGCATAGACCTCGCGGATGCCGAATTGGTCGAGAACGCCTTCCTCCACCATCAGCTCCGCCCCTCCGCCGGTTTCCTCAGCCGGTTGAAAGATCAGCACCACGCGGCCTGCGAAATTGCGCGTCTCCGCCAGATATTTCGCAGCCCCCAGCAACATCGTTGTGTGTCCGTCGTGGCCACAAGCATGCATCTTTCCGGGTCGGGTTGAGGCCCAGTCGGCCCCCGTCGTCTCGGCAATCGGCAGCGCATCCATATCCGCACGCAGGCCGATGGTGGGCCCGTCTTCCTGCCCGTCGATCACCGCGATGACGCCGGAAATGGCCACACCTTCGTGAATGTCGTCAATCCCGAACTCCCGCAGTCGTTCAACCACATAGGCAGCCGTTTCATGGCATTGCTGGCCCAATTCAGGGTGCTGATGCAGGTGCCTGCGCCAGGCCGTCATCTCGTCGGCATAGCTGGCAATTCGGTTAATCACGGGCATCGGCTGGACCTCTGTGGCGGGGGTGGATAGCGTCACTGTGACACCAACGGGGATGCGCCACAATATGTCCGATGACTTGATCCACGCCACGCAAGACGACCAGCAAATGGACCGCCTTTTGGCGATCATGGCGGCCCTGCGCGACCCCGACACCGGCTGCCCGTGGGATGTGGAACAGACCTTTGCGACCATCGCCCCCTACACGATTGAAGAGGCCTACGAGGTCGCCGATGCCATCGACCGTGGCGATATGGATGATCTGCGTGGCGAATTGGGCGATCTGCTGTTTCAATCCGTGTTCCACGCGCAAATGGCCAAGGACGCGGGGCATTTCACCTTTGCGGACGTGGCGCGCACCATGTCGGACAAAATGGTCGCCCGTCACCCCCATGTCTTCGGGGACGAAAGCAATGCCAAAACGCCCGATCAGCAATCCGCCGATTGGGAAAAGATCAAAGCCGCCGAACGCGCCCAGCGCGCCGAAACCCGCACGCTTGACGGTGTGGCCGTGGGCCTGCCTGCCCTGCTGCGCGCGCTGAAATTGCAAAAACGGGCCGCGCGGGTGGGGTTTGACTGGCCGGACGTGGGCCATGTGATCGACAAAATCGCCGAAGAAGCCGCCGAGGTGGTTGAGGCTCGCGATATCCTGAACCAAGACGCCCTGACCGAAGAGGTGGGCGATCTGCTGTTCGTCATGGCCAATCTGGCACGGCACCTGAACGTCGATCCCGAAGACGCCCTGCGCCGCGCCAACGCCAAATTCCAACGCCGGTTCGAAGGCGTCGAAGACGCATTGGCCGCCCGAGGCAAAACCCCTGCGGACAGTGACCTGACTGAAATGGACGCCCTATGGGATGAGGTGAAGGTGGCCGAGAAGGCCCGCGCTGACTGACGGATCGTCAACCTCGCGTCTTTCCGCGCCAGACCCCGTAGGCCGCCAAGGCCACGAACCCCGCCAGAAGCGGCAACAAAACCGCGTCGGTATAGACCACGGCCAAAACTCCGGTCAGGCCAAGCCCCCCGAGAACAACCGGCAAAACAGGCGTAAAGCAACACAGCGCCATAAAGGCCGCCCCGATCAGACCTGTCCAAGTCAGTTTTGACATGTCTTCCCCCTTCGAAGCCCTAGCCCGCCTTGTCTTCCAGTATCAGCCATTCTTCTTCGGCCTGCGCCAGTTTGCCCTGCCGTTCGAGCAAAGCATCGGTCGCTTTCTGGAATTTCACCGGCTCCCGCGTGAACAACTCCGGATCGGCCATCAGACCCTCAAGCTTGGCGATCTCCGCCTCCAGCCGTTCAATGACGGCGGGCAGTTCGGCCAACCGGTGCTTTTCGGTAAAGCTGAGACCTTCGGATTTCTGCGCGGGGGCCGCCTTTTCCGCCTTGGGTTTGGGCGCATCGGCCTTGACGGGCGTTGGCATGTCCTCGGCCCGTTGGGCCTGATAATCGGACCAGCCGCCTGCATAGGTCACAGCCTTTCCGCCGCCCTCCATAGCAATGGTCGTGGTGGCCACGCGGTCGATGAAATCACGGTCGTGGCTGACCAGCATCACCGTGCCGGGGTAGTCGCCCAGCAGGTCCTGCAACAGATCAAGTGTTTCGATATCCAGATCGTTTGTCGGTTCGTCCAGGATCAGGACATTGGATTCCCGCGCCATAAGCCGCGCCAACAACAGCCGCGCCTTTTCGCCCCCCGACAGCGACCGCACCGGGGCGCGGACCTGACGTTCGTCGAACAGAAATTCCTTAAGATAGCCCACCACATGCTTGGGCTGGCCGCGCACCATGATCTGGTCGGCCTTGCCGCTGACGGCCATGCTGGGGTCTGTCGTCAGATTGTCCCACAGGGTGGTCTCAGGGTTCAGCTGCGCGCGCGCCTGATCGAAGACGGCAATGTCCAGATTGGTGCCGTGTTTGACCGATCCCGCGTCGGGCGACACCTCGCCCAGCAGCATCTTGATCAGGGTCGTTTTACCGACGCCATTGGGGCCGACAAAGGCCACCCGGTCGCCGCGCTGCACGGTCAGATCAAAGCCGCGCACGATGGTTTTGTCGTCGAATGCTTTGGTCAGGCCGAACGCCTCAATCACCTTCTTGCCGGAACTTTGCCCCGCCTCAAACGCCATGGCCGCAGTGCCCTGCCGTTTGATCTGCCCCGCCCGTTCAGCGCGCAAATCCTGCAAGGCCCGCACACGGCCCTGATTGCGTTTACGGCGCGCGGAAATCCCTTCGACGGCCCAGCGCGCCTCCGCCTTGATCTTACGGTTCAGCTTGTGGCGCTGCATGTCTTCGTCGTCCCACGTCTTGTCGCGCCACGCCTCGAAATGTTCAAATCCCTTCTCCTGCCGCCGCACCGCACCGCGATCAATCCACAGCGTCGCACGGGTCAGCGCGTTCAAAAACGCCCGGTCGTGTGAGATCAGAACAAAACCCGCTTTGGTCTGGCCCAGCTCGCGTTCCAGCCAGCGGATCGCTTCGATATCCAGATGGTTGGTCGGCTCATCCAGCAGCATCAGCCCCGGCGCTTCGGCCATAAGTTTCGCCAGCGCCGCACGCCGCCGTTCCCCGCCCGAGGCCACGGACACGTCGCGCGCGGGGTCGAATTTCAGCCCCTCGGCCACAGCATCCACGCGCCACGCCTCGCTGATGTCCAACCCCGAGGCCGCATAATCGCCCAAGGTCGCGCAACCTTCCATCGTGGGGTCCTGCTCCATATACCCCACGCTCAATCCCGGTGCGGCCACGACGCTGCCTTTGTCCGGTTCAACCAAGCCTGCCATGACCTTCAACAAGGTCGACTTGCCCGACCCGTTGCGCCCCACCAGCGCCACCCGGTCGCCCGGTTGGACCACCAGCGACAGGTCGTCGAATACGGGCTCCCCCCCGAAGGTCAGGGAAATCTCGGATGCTTGTAACAAAGGTGCGCGTGCCATGGGTGTCAGCTAGCCCCGCGATCTGGGCACTTCAACCGCAAAAGGGCGACGGCTCCCCTTCATCTTGGCCAAAACAACTCCCCCCGGAGGGCCGGTCTGCCCCACTTACCTCCCTATCGTCAGCGCACCCGCAAAATTTTCTTTCAAAATTTTGCACCCGCCCGCCGCAGGCGCCTTATGCCCGGCCCGCCACAGCGCGCAAAGCTGCGGCGCGCGCAGGCGGCACGCGCTCAATCTCGACCCCTGTGAACACATGCAATGTGTTCATCTCTCGGTCGATCACGGCATGGTCGCTGACCCAGCCGCCCATGGACAGATAGGTCCGCAGCAACGGCGGCACCAAGGCCAGTGCCGCGCGCCGGTCCCGCACGGGTCCTGCATCCGCCGCAAAGCGCACCACCTCGGCGGCTTTGACACCCACGGTGCACGACAGGTGGCGCGCGGCCAGCAGGTCAAAGCAGTCGGCGTAAGCACGTGCATCAAGACCGGAAAAGGACGAACAGCCGAACAACAGTTTGGCCCCCAACGCATCCACAATGCGTGCCAGCATCCCCCATGCCAGCCGCACCACATCCGCATCAATCACATTGGGGGCCACGCAAAAGCGGCCCAGTTCCACATATGGCCCCGGCACATCCAAATCGGACAGGTCGTAAAACTGGCCGGTGTAGCCCTGCTGCATCGCCCCGAGGGTGGCAAACACCTGCACGCGGCAGCAACAGACCAACCGCCCCGTGGCGTCTTCAACCAACACATGGTCGCACGCGTCGTCAAAGCGGTCCACATCCAGACCTGCGTCCCGCACAGGCAACCGTGCAGCTTCGACAAAACACAAATGGCGCAGCCGCTGGCAGGCGGCCACATCGGCATCTGACGCAGCCAAACGCGCCACATAGCCACCCCGCGCTAAGGCCTCTATCGGTGAAACAGGCTGATCCTTTGCCACATGCGGCCCCTTCAGATCAGACGCAGCACTTATCCGTCGCCCAGAAAATCGCCCGCATTGAAGCGTCCGATGGACCCGAACAGCTGCCGCAGGAAAGTGGTGTCGCGCACATTGTCCTGCGTCACGCGGCGCGACAAGGGCACCACGTTGCCGTTCTCAAGCCCGAACCGTTCCACATTGGACACGACGCCTTCTGGATCAAAACGGATCGCCACAACCTCACGGTCCACCTCGCGCGGCTCAAGCGGGCCATACAGACGGAACCGGCTTTGCACGTAAAAGAAATCACCGCCATCGCTGACACCGGCAGCGGTGGGCGGCCCGATCACATCGGCCACCGTGTCGCGGGTGTCCACGCCCACCAGAACCTCGGCCAGTTGGTCGTCCGTCGGCGCGTAGCCGTGATTGCGAAACATCGTGGTGCAGCCTACGGCCATAAACAGCGCCGTGCCCACCAATGTGGCCCGGATCATGCGACCTGTTCGTGTCATGCTCACCCCTCCTGCGCGCGCCGATGCTTTTGCATTGGCTTTTCGCGGCGTTTGACGCATTTACAGCCAAGACACCGCCGTTTTCAAGGGTTGCCGCACATGTCCGACCGTCCCCGCCACATTGTCCGCCTGTCGGACCTGCCCAGCCGCAAGCGCACGCATATCCAGATCGAACCGGATGCCGCCGCCCGTGCAGACCTGGCGCAGGCCCTGGACGTGCTGACAATCCGCAAGCTGCGCCTTGACGGCGACCTTATCCCCATGGGCAAAACCGACTGGCGGCTTGAGGGCACATTGGGCGCGACCGTCCAGCAGGCCTGCGTTGTCACCCTCGAACCTGTGACCACGCGCATCGACGAAAACATCCTGCGCACCTATTCGGCCCACTACGAAGACCCCGACGGCGCAGAGGTCGAAATGCCCGAAGACGACACCACAGAACCCCTCCCCGAGACCCTGAACCTTATTGAGGTCATGGCCGAGGCGCTGGCGCTGTCCCTGCCCCCATTTCCGCGTAAAGACGGGGCAGAGGTCGGCGTGGTGAATTATACCGAACCCGGCAAGGCCGCGATGACGGACGAAGACGCGCGTCCCTTTGCCGGCCTTGCTGCCCTGCGCGACAGCCTTGAAACAAAGGACGATGACAAGGGGTAACGCCGTCCCGTCACACCGCCCGAAAACCGCTTGCCAAATAAAGGAATCGCAGTATGTTCGCGCTTCCTTTCAGATCACGTCTCGACAGGCGGTGGGATTTATCCTAAAGCCGCCCGAACGACCGGCGAAACGCAGGTCTGAAACCGAAATTCACACGGGCCACCCGAGACCAATGGCCCCCTACCCGAGGTTGCGACATGGCTGTCCCACAGAATAAAATCTCCAAATCCCGCCGGAACAACCGCCGGTCCCACCACGCTCTGGACGGTGCAAACCCAAACGAATGCCCCTCCTGCGGTGAACTGAAGCGCCCCCACCACATCTGCCCGTCCTGCGGGTCCTATGCAGATCGTGAAGTTGTGGCGCAGGCCGACGAGATTGATCTGGACGACGACGCAGCATAAGCCCTAGGGTCGGACCTCAAGGGGAATACCGATGAGCGCTGCTGACCCAACTGCTGACACACTTGTATTATCGGTCGACGCCATGGGCGGCGACCAAGGGCCCGCACCAGTGGTTGCGGGCCTTGCGCTGTTTCTGGGTGGTGCGGCGGATGTCCACGTCCTGCTTCATGGCCCCGAAGACCAGCTTAAGCCTTTGCTGGACAAAAAGAAAATCACCGACCGCGTGACAATCGTGCACGCCGAAGATGTCGTGTCGATGACCGACAAACCCTCCCACGTGATGCGCCATGGCAAAACCACCTCCATGTGGTCCGCGGTTGAGGCCGTGCGCGCCAAAAAGGCCGCCGTTTGTGTGTCCTGCGGCAACACCGGCGCGTTGATGGCGGTGTCGATGATCCGTCTGCGCAAGACCGAAGGCGTGAACCGCCCTGCCATCGCCTGCCTCTGGCCGTCCCGCAATGACACCGGATTCAACGTGATGTTGGATGCCGGTGCGGACATTCGTGCGGATGAAGAGGATTTATTGACCTACGCGCTGATGGGCGCATCCTACGCGCGCAACGGTCTGGGCCTCAAACGTCCCCGTGTCGGGCTCTTGAACGTCGGCACCGAAGACCACAAAGGCCGGGCGGAACTGAAAGTCGCAGGCGAAATGATCGCCCGCACCGCCCCCAAGGGCGATTTCGACTATGTAGGATTCGTTGAAGGCGGCGATCTGCCCTCCGCCCGCGTGGACGTGATCGTCACCGATGGTTTCACCGGTAATGTGGCGCTGAAAACCGGCGAAGGCACCGCCAATTTCATTTCTGACAGCCTGCGCAGCGCCTTCAAAGCCACGCCTTTCAGCCGCATCGCCGCCCTTTTGGCCGCCACATCGCTGGGCCGTCTGAAAAAGAAAATCGACCCCCGCCGCGTCAACGGCGGCGTCTTTTTGGGCCTCAACGGCACCGTCATCAAATCCCACGGCTCAGCCGACGCCACCGGCGTGCGTGCGGCCCTTGATCTGGCCGCCCAACTTGGCCGTTCCGGCTTTGCCGACAAGCTGGCCGCGCGGGTTGCATCCGCCGCCGTCCATGCGCAAGATGACGCAACGGAAGATAAGCCGGACGAAGACAAGCTGGACACCGGCGCGAGCAAGGACACCTGACACCAATGACCATTCGCGCCACCGTCACCGGCGTCGGCCATCACCTGCCTGACCGGGTGGTCCCCAACGCGGACTTCGAAGCCCTCGTCGACACCAGTGATGAATGGATCCGCACAAGGTCCGGCATCGAACGCCGGCATTTTGCGGCGCCCGACGAATACACCTCGGATCTGGGCACCAAAGCCGCGCAAAACGCGCTGGCCATGGCGGGGCTGGCCCCTGACGACATCGACGCGGTCATTGTCGCCACATCCACCCCTGATCTGACGTTCCCGTCGGCGGCCACGATGATCCAGCAGAAACTGGGCATGACACGTGGCTTTGCCTACGACGTGCAGGCGGTCTGCGCGGGCTTTGTCTTTGCCTTGGGCAACGCGCAGGGGCTGATCCTGTCCGGTCAGGCGCGCCGTGTGCTGGTGATCGGGGCCGAGACCTTTTCGCGCATCCTCGACATGACCGACCGCAGCACCTGTGTTCTCTTTGGTGACGGCGCAGGCGCGCTGGTGCTTGAGGCGACGGAAGGCACCGGCACAGCGCAGGACCGCGGCATCCTTGGTGTTGATCTTAATTCCGACGGGCGCCACCGTGACATGCTTTACGTGGACGGCGGCATGGTCAGCCAGCAGACCGGCTTTATCAAGATGCAGGGCAATGCGTTGTTCCGGCAGGCGGTCGAAAAGCTCGCCTCGACCGCGCAGACCGCCCTCGACAAGGCCGGCGTGGCCCATGACGACGTGGATTGGGTCGTCCCCCATCAGGCCAATATCCGCATCATTCAGGGCACCGCCAAAAAACTCGGCCTCAGCATGGAAAAGGTCATCGTGACTGTGCAGGACCACGGCAACACCTCCGCTGCGTCCATTCCGCTGGCGCTGTCCGTCGGCGTGGAACGCGGCCAGATCAAACCCGGCGATCTGCTGGTCACCGAAGCGATCGGCGGCGGGCTGGCGTGGGGCGCTGTCGTCTTGCGATGGTAGCTGTCAACGGCGCCTGACAACCCGTTGTTATTGACTCTCTTTTTGCGGTCTGCCTAAGGTTGTCGGAATTCCAGAGGGGGATACAATGACCGAAAAGACGTTGACGCGGATGGACCTGGCAGATGCCGTACATCAGGAAGTGGGCCTGTCCCGAAACGAAAGCGCCGATCTGGTCGAATCTGTGCTGACCCATATGTCGGATTCCCTGGCCCAAGGCGACAGCGTCAAAATTTCGTCCTTCGGGACCTTTTCGATCCGCGACAAGGCCGCCCGCGTAGGTCGAAACCCCAAAACCGGTGAAGAGGTGCCGATCACCCCGCGCCGGGTCCTCAGCTTCCGGCCCAGTCACCTCATGAAAGACCGCGTCGCGGCTGGCAACAAACGTTAATCAGGCAAAAGGACGGGTTCATGTCGAAATCCCGCGATGCCTTTCGAACCATTTCCGAAGTCTCCGGCGCGCTGGATGTTCCGGCCCATGTGCTGCGTTTTTGGGAAAGCAAATTCGCGCAGGTGAAGCCTGTGAAGCGCGCGGGCGGGCGGCGGTATTACCGCCCCGCCGATGTCGATCTTCTGGCCGGCATCAAAAAGCTGCTGCACGAAGATGGAATGACCATCAAGGGCGCGCAAAAACTCATTCGCGAACAAGGGGTTAAATCCGTCTCGGCCATGGGTGCGGGCCTGTTGTCCGATGCCCCGCAGGATGTCACGCCGTCCACAGCTGACGCACCGGGCCCCGCGCCGACCCCGCCCGAGGCCACGGTAAACATCACCAATGTTGTGCCCCTGGCCCCGAAACCCGAGGGCCCTGCGGTCACGCTCAATCTCGCGCCCAAATCATCCGAAGACACGGACGTGCCGGATGCCGCGCCTGCCGCGACAGACACCGCCGAAGCCCCCGTCGATGTGGCGACAGCGCCTGACGATCCGGCACCCTCAGGACCGGACACGGCTGATATCCCTGTTAGCGCGGCCGCCCCTTCCCTGCCTGACGATCCCTCCGACAGCGACAGCAAAGCCCCCGCACGGCTGTTTCATCTGCTGCGGGATGCACCGGCGGCCCGTCTGGCGGCACAGGCCGGGGCCATTGCGCCCTTGTTGGACCGGATGCGCATTCTGCGTGGCCGGATCGAAACCCGCTAGTCTGCGAAGAATCATGCGTTTTACGCCTTGCCCCAGCGGACATTTCCGGTATGAACGCGCTCAAGTCGGGCTATGGCGCAGCCTGGTAGCGCGTCCGTCTGGGGGACGGAAGGTCGCAGGTTCGAGTCCTGCTAGCCCGACCAATGAAAAACCGCCCGCCGCGCTGATGCGTTGGCGGGCGATTTTCTGTCCGGTGTTGGGGCGAAAGGCGATGATCCGATGAAAACAGGCGTTTTGTCCGACACACAGATTTCGCAGTTGTTGACGGAGGGCGGCATCTCCGCCACGGCCCCGCTTGCGGCAGGACAGGTTCAGCCGGCCTCCCTTGATCTGCGGTTGGGGGCACGGGCCTACCGTGTGCGCGCGTCGTTTCTGGCCGGCAAGGATCACACGGTCGCGGACCGGCTGGCCCAGTTCACCATGCACGAAATTGACCTGACCGGCGGCGCGGTCCTCGAAAAGGGCTGTGTTTATGTGGTTCCCCTGATGGAGGCGCTGTCCCTGCCCCAAGGCATGACCGCCGCAGCCAGTGCAAAATCCTCGACCGGGCGGCTTGATCTGCTGACGCGGATCATCACTGACAGGGGGGTGGAATTCGACCGTGTTCCCGATGGCTATACCGGCCCGCTCTTTGTAGAGATTTGCCCGCGCTCTTTTTCGGTTCTGGTCCGGCCGGGGCTGATGCTGAACCAGATCATCTTTCGATGTGGCAAGACGATTATGTCGGATGCGGACCTGCGGTCGCTCCATGACCGGACACCGATCGTGAACGGAGAAGCCGTCATTTCCGACGGTCTGGGCTTCTCAGTGGATCTGCGCCCCGATGACGGTGATCTGGTCGGGTACAGGGCGAAACCCCACACCGGCGTGATTGATCTGGCGCAGGTCAATCACTACGATCCTGCCGATTTCTGGGAAGAGGTCCGCACGACCGATGGCCGCATCATCCTTGATCCCGGTGCATTCTACATCCTCGTCAGCCGTGAGGCGATTGCGATCCCCCCCGATTGCGCGGCCGAAATGGCCCCCTATCTGGCCATGGTCGGCGAATTTCGGGTCCATTACGCGGGTTTCTTTGATCCAGGTTTCGGTTGGGACGGTGCGGGCGGTCAAGGATCGCGCGGCGTCCTTGAGGTTCGCTGCCATGAAGCGCCCTTTGTTCTAGAGCACGGGCAAATCGTGGGACGACTGGTTTATGAAACCATGTCGGAGACGCCAAAGGCGCTTTACGGGCGTGAGATCAAATCCAACTATCAGGGTCAGGGTCTGAAACTGTCCAAACACTTCGCCTCGGCGCATTGATCACGCCGCTTGCACATCCTTGCTGTCGTCCTCCTCGGGCTCACTTGACATATCCAGCGCCGCATCCCGCGCAAACTGCTCCTCATCCGACATCGTTGCATCAGGCGAGAAGACAAAGACGTCATCCTCCTCAAACTCCATAACCGGCACCGTTGAGGTTTCGTCAAGTCTGGAAAGACCAAGGCTCTGATCTGCGCGCATGATGGCCGCCGTGGGTGCGTCATCGGTCTCACGCATGTCACTGATCCCCAGCGGGATATCCAAGGTCGCCGGCTGCATCGTCAACCCGGCACAAAACGGACCTGTCACATCGGCCAGCGCCGCGCGCAGCCTGCGCGCCACGATATCAATATTGCCAACCTCTTTGATCTTGAGAAGAATCAGGAATTCCGAAGTGCCCCAGCGGCCGAGGGCGTCGGTGCCGCGCAACTGACCCTGCACGGATTGCGCGACCCGTTCCAGCGCCGCATCAGGGTCCCCCGCACCGAAGGTCGCGTCAATGTTGCGGAAATAATCCACGTCCATCAGGATCATTCCGAACTGCGCGCCGGAGCTGCGGAAATCAACCCAAGACCCTTCCACCACCTCGGTCATGCCGAACCGGTTCAACGCGCCTGTCACAGGATCAATACGGTCGAACAACGCCAGTTCCCGCGCAGCCCGCCGCCTTGCGGCCACCGATCCCTCGTGACGGGCCGATGTCGTCAGCAAAATCGCCAGCATTGCGCAGGTGATGACGGAAATCATGGCGGCGGCATGAGTTTCGCCCTCCATCGCGCCTGACCAAGTCAGTCCCAAACCGGACAGCCATGGTATCAGCACAATAGACACCACCATCACCCGCGTCTGCACACCAATGTCACCCATCATGAACGCCACCCGCACAAACGGGCGGTGCAGATAGATCGACAACATCGCAAGAGAGGCTGACAACAGGCCGAGAAACGTCAGAACACCCACGTCGCCGTTGAAAAAAACCAATCCATAGCTCATCTGCAAAACGGTTGTGAACACCAGCGCCAGACCGGCCACCAGAAACAGCCCGCCCACGCGTCCGTTGCCCTGACGGACCAGGGTCGCAACCGAAAAGGCACCAATCGTCAGCGCGGATTCGATGGAGAACCGGCCGTTGAACCCCTCGACAGGTCCCAAAGCGGCCAGCGCCGGCGCGCCTGTACCCCAGCTGAGCACCGCATCCATCACCCGTGCCGCGCACACGAGAAGGATCGTGCCCAGCACCATGATGCGCCACAGCCCGTGTTTGCCGAACCGTCGGGTTTTCAGAATGCAGAGCCCCAACCCGATCATGGCCAGACCGGTGATCGGATGGGTCGCGGACCGTCCATCCAGCGGCTGCAGGAAAATATCAACGCCAGCGAAGCTGGTGATCAGCCCCAGCGCCCCGCAGACCATCGTAACAATGGAGAGCGGCACCCGCGCCCGCAGCGCCAGCCGGATGAAATTGATCGGAGGGCCGTCAAAACGACCAATGGCAGACTGTGTCACAATAACCCTCACGTTTGATGTCGTGAGACTTATGACCCACAGCCCGTGAAGATTTCGCTAAGCCGGAATTCAGAACCTGTTAAGGCGTTTTATAACTTTGGACGCCTGACGCATATTTTTGGCAGATTGCCGCCCCTGACGTTCCATATCGCGGTCCTGCTGGGTGGTCTGGCCCTTGCCGCGACCCCGCTTGGCCACTGCATCAATGCCGCGATTGACGCCCATATTTACAAGGCGACGCAGGATCATATTCAGAATTCGTTCCATGTCAGGTCTCCGGTCAGGACAGACAGCATATAGGCAAGAGTGCCCGTTTTCCTACCCTACCCGCAAATTCGGGCAAAACTAAGGGGGCATTATGCCTCGTCGAACATCTCGGTCTGGTCGCTGTCGTCGTCTTCGTCCTCATCGGGTTCGCCGGTGGCAGGCGCAGGGCGGCTTTCCAACAAACCGGCAGAGCGCAATTCCTTCAGGCCCGGCAGATCACGCGCGCTTTCCAGACCGAAGTGATCGAGGAAATTTTGCGTCACAACAAAGGTCACTGGCCGCCCCGGTGTCATCCGGCGACGTCCGAACCTGATCCATTCCAGTTCGATCAGCTGGTCAATGGTGCCACGGCTGACGCTGACGCCCCGGATTTCCTCAATCTCCGCACGGGTGACGGGCTGATGATAGCTGACAATGGCCAAAGTCTCGACCGCTGCACGGCTGAGCTTTCGGGTCTCAACCGTTTCTTTTTGCATGAGAAATCCAAGGTCCGGTGCTGTGCGGAACGCGTAGGCATCGCCCACTCGCATCAAGGCCACACCGCGGCCTTCATACCGTTTGCGCAGATGCACCAAAGCCTCCGCCGGGTCGCAGCCGTGGGGCATGCGGCCCGCCAGTTCCTTGACCGTCACGGGCTCTGCCGTGGCGAACAAAATCGCTTCGACCATGCGTTCCTGTTCGCCCATGGGCGGGGCCTCGAACAAGCTTTCTTCGGGGGCCTCAACGGGGGCCTCATCAGCGGCGTTCACATCATCCGTCATCGGATTTCCTTCTGATCTGAATGGGCGCGAATGTGTCGCTTTGGCGGATTTCGACGCGGCCTTCTTTGGCCAGTTCCAATGAGGCCGCAAAGGTCGACGCGGTGGCGGACCGCCGCTTGGCAGGGTCCATTTCCCAACCGTCGGGCAGATAGGACAGGATATCCGTCCAGTCGCCAGCAAAGCCGATCAACCCGCGCATCCGGCCCAAGGCCTCCTCCATTGTGAAGACCTTCTCGCGGTCCATCACAAAGGGGCGGAATTCGTCTTTGGTGCGGATGCGCGCATAGCCCTGCATCAGGTCCAACAGCGTCGCGGTGTATGTCACACGACGTGTCCGCGTGACGTCTTCGGTGATGCCACGGGCGAAAAAATCGCGGCCCAGCTGGTCGCGGGCCATCAATTTGGCTGCCGCATCGCGCATGGCGGCCAGCCGTTCAAGCTGAAACGCCAGATGAGCGGCCAGTTCTTCGCCTGACGGGCCTTCTTCAGTCGGGTCCGGGGGCAACAACAGACGGGATTTCAGAAACGCGAGCCACGCCGCCATGACCAGATAATCCGCCGCCAGTTCCAGCCGCAGATCGCGCGCCTTGTCGATGAAGGCGAGGTATTGTTCCGCCAGCGCCAGCACGGAAATCTGTCGCAAATCCACCTTTTGCGTCCGGCTCAGCGTTAACAGCAGGTCCAGCGGGCCTTCGAACCCGTCCACGTCCACGATCAGCGCCTCGGCGGCAAGCCGGTCGCTGACGTCGATCACTGGATCGGTGCTGCTGTCTGACATCCCTGCCCCTTACGGGTCCCTGAAACGACCCTAATTCATAAGGTCGTCAAGTTCTTCTGCAAGCGCGCCAATGTCAACGGGCGTTGGCGCTTTGCGCCATGTCAGGGCGGCCTCAGCGCGGGCCTGTGCGGCATCCGTCATCACGCCCACGGCGTCGGCCACAGCGGTCAGTTCGGGGGCCTTGCCGTTGCAGTGCAAGACCACATCGCAGCCTGCCGCAATCGACGCGCGGCTGCGCGTGGCGGCATCGCCCTCAAGGGCCTCCATGGAAATATCGTCGGTCATCAACAAGCCGCCGAACCCGATATCGGTGCGGATCACATCATTCATCACCCGCGACGTGGTGGCGGGATACTCCGGATCGAAGTCATCGTAGACAACATGCGCCGTCATCCCCAAAGGCAGATCGGCGAGCGCCCGGAACGGTGCAAAATCCTGCGCTTCCAGAAAGGCACGGGGCGCTGTCACGCGCGGCAGGTCCTTGTGGCTGTCCACCGATGCCAGACCGTGCCCCGGAATATGTTTGGCCACGGGCAGAACGCCCCCTGCCAGATGGGCCTCCGCCACTGCGCGGGCGGCATCCATCACCGTTTCCACATCGTCGCCATAACAGCGGTTGCGCAGGAACGGATGGGTCACGCGGCCTGCGATATCCGCGCAAGGCGCACAATTACCGTCGATCCCCACCGCCCGCAGCTCAGCGGCAATCAACCGGTATCGCAGCCACAAGGACCGGACCGGATCGTCAGACACCTGCATATGATCCATCGGCGGCAGCCATTGCCGCCAGTGCGGGGCGCGCAGCCGCTGGACCCGCCCCCCCTCCTGATCGACCAGAACAACGGCCTCATGTCCTGCGGCCTCCCGCAGGTCGTCGCACAGTTTGCGCAGCTGGTCGGGGGTCTCCACATTGCGGGAGAACAGGATGAACCCGAACGGCCGGAAATCGCGAAAAAAGGCGCGTTCCCAGTCGGTTATCTCAAGCCCCTCGGGGCCAAAGATTGCGGCCCCGAAACGCATCAGCGCACCACGACAGGAATGCAGGGCGCGCCCTCGGCAGACATGGCTGCACAGAACCGGCGCGCATCGTTGAGGTCGGCAAAATTCATCGCCCGCAGCCTGAAGAATGTCCGCCCTCCGGATGCGGCCTGCTGGATCACCTGATCCTTGCCGTCGAAAAACTCGGGGAACCGTGCCGTCAGACGGCCCCATTCGGTCGCTGCAATCTCGGGGCTGTCAAAGGCCCCAAGCTGCACAAGTTTCGTGCCAACCGGCAACGCCGCTGTCGTCACTTCGGCCGAAGGTGGTGCCGTCACGGCGCCGGATTGGGCCGCCGCAGGGGCTGCGGCAGGCGTGGCAGGCCGGGCAAGAGAGGCGGCCACGGCGGGTCGTGCGGTCGGACGCGGCGACCGGCGAACACCCGGAACGGCGTCCGGAATGACATTGGGGTCGACGACGACGCCATTCACCGCAACTTCGATGGGTGCTGTTTCCCCTGCCTGAAGATCGGTCAGGGGGGCGGCCCCGGCGGCAATCTGGTCGGCCAGCGCCAGAACATCCTCCGCCGTCAGCGGCGCTTGCGGATCCTGCGGGGCGGCTGATGCCGTCAACTCGGGCACATCCACCGCGTCAAGCTCCAGCGTGGCCTGCACGGCAGCCGCAATCTCGGGGGCCGGTGCGGGGGACACCTCCGCAGCCTCGGCCACAGGGGTCACTTCAAGGTCCTCCGCCTCAAGGCCCACACCACCGGGGGCCAGCACCAGACGGTCCTCAGGTTCCGCGGCCCCCCCGTCGGCGGGCACGGAATTGACGGACAACCCGACATTCGACGCAATCTCGCCACCGGGGTTCTCCGGGGCCACCCGCATGTCGCCTTCCATAGCGCGGACCACCGGCACGCCGGTCACATCGCGCATCAGCAACTTGTAACCCCAGACGCCCACGCCACCCATGAGCGCGACCGACACCGCCGCCGCTGCAATGTTCACATATTTTCCTGCGGGAATCCCTGCGTTGGCCCCGTTCGGGCCTGCCGTAAAATCTGCCATGTCCGCCTCACTGCGCAGCACTTGTGTGCCGTCGTTGTTTGAACCGTTGTCATGCAATCTGCCCGATCACATCCGTGTCGACGCCACCGGCGCCTGCCTTACCCCGGCGGCACGCGTACGCTTTAGCGCATCTCTTCTGCCGGAGTGACCCCAAGAATACCCAAGCCGTGGGAAATTACAACGGAAACGGCCCGGATCAGGGCGATTTTCGCTTGTGAGGCCGCTACATCGTCCTGAATGAACCGCAAGGACAAATCGTCATTGCCCCGGTTCCACAAACCGTGAAGTTCGGATGCAAGGTCATAGAGGTAAAGCGCAATCCGGTGCGGCTCGTTTGTGCGGGCGGCAATTTCGACCACCCGCGGCCATTCCGCAGCCTTCGCAGCCAGCGCGATTTCCGCCTCATGGGTGGCCAGCGTCAGGTCCGCCGCCGCCAGATCGGAGGTGTCAATTCCTGCCTCTGCCGCCTTGCGCAAGACCGAATGGACACGCGCGTGGGCGTACTGGACGTAGAACACAGGATTGTCCTTGGACTGCTCGGTCACCTTGTCGAAATCGAAATCAAAGGGCGTGTCGTTCTTGCGGGTCAGCATGATGAACCGCGCCACATCCTTGCCGACCTCGTCGACCAGATCCTGAACGGTGATAAAGGTGCCCGCGCGTTTGGACATCTTGAATTCTTCACCGTTCTTGAACAGCCGCACGATCTGCGCCAGCTTGATATCCAGCGGCACGCGGTTCTCGGACAGGGCCGCAACGGCGGCCTTCATGCGTTTGACGTAGCCCGTGTGATCCGCCCCGAATACATCAACAAGGGCGTCGAACCCTCTGGAAACCTTATCAAAATGATAGGCGATGTCCGGCGCGAAATAGGTCCACGCCCCGTCGCCCTTTTGCACGGGCCGGTCTTCGTCATCGCCGAACTCCGTCGATTTGAACAACCACTGTTCACGCGGCTTCCAATCCTCGGCGGCCTTGCCCTTGGGCGGCTTCAACGTCCCCCAATAGATCAGATCCTTCGATTTCAGATCCTCGATGGCCTGTTCAATCCGCCCCGTCCCATACAAGGACTTCTCGGAGAAAAAGACATCCATCTTGATGCCCAAAGACGCCAGATCCGCCCGGATCAAATCCATCATCGCCTCTGTCGCGAAGGTCCGCACATGGGGCAGCCACTCTGCCTCGTTCTGCTCCAGATACGCATCGCCGACCTTCGCCTTCAGCGCCTCGCCCGCCGCGATCAGGTAATCCCCGGGGTAGGTTCCGTCCTCGAACGTGACCTCCTGACCATGCGCCTCAAGGTAGCGCAAATAGACGGACCGCGCCAGAACATCGACCTGCCCGCCGCCGTCGTTGATGTAGTATTCCCGCGTCACCTTGAAGCCCGCGTAATCCAGCAAGGACGCCAGCGCATCGCCAAAGATTGCCCCCCGTGTGTGGCCCACATGCAACGGACCCGTCGGGTTGGCCGACACATATTCCACATTCACGGACTTGCCCGCCCCCATGTCCGACCGGCCAAACGCCGGATCGGTCAGCGCCGCGCGCACAACCTCGCCCCAGACGTCCACCGCCAGCCGCAGGTTCAAAAACCCCGGTCCCGCCACATCCGCAGAGGCCACGCGGCCATCCGCCACCAGCCGTGCGGCCAGCGTTTCCGCAATCTCGCGCGGCTTGGCCCCCGCGGGTTTGGCCAGCACCATTGCCGCATTCGTCGCCATATCGCCGTGCGCCGCATCACGCGGAGGCTCCACCGTGACGTTGTCGAACGACAGCCCGCCGGGCAGGACGCCCTCTGCGGTCATCGCCTCAAGACAGTCCAGCACAAGGGCGCGGATATCGGCAAACAGGTTCATGACACTTCCTTTCAATCACCCGTCCGTTTAGCACTGTCACAACAGACGTCAACGAGGCCCCCATGCCCCGCATCCTCTTTTTCTTCACGGCGCTGGCCGCCATGCTGGCTGCCCTGACCGCAGTGCTGATGCGCGCCGAACTGGCGCAGCCCGGCCTGTCGGCCCTCTACTCAACACCGAGCGGCGAACCGGACCGCGCGTCATTTGTCAAAACATCCACTTTGCACGCGCTGACCGCCTATCTGGCGATCACCCTTTTGGGCGCGACCATGGCAGCAAAAGCCCGCACGCGCGGCGCAATGTTCGCGACCCCGACGATGATCATCGGGCTCGTGTTCAGCCTGTCGATGATCGCGATGCTGATGCTGCCGCAGTTGGGGCCTGACACGGCGGATCTCATGACGTCCGGATTGACGGTGGAAGTGCCCGAAAGCCTAGGGGGACCATCTCAGTTGTCCGCGACGCCCTTTGGACTCCCCCTTGTGGATGAGCTGTTGGGTGACGAACCGTTGGCCTTTTCTAGGCTTTTGTTACTTATGGCGGCGGGCGTCCTTCTGATGGCCTGCTACGTGATGTTGGGCAGCGAACCCGGGGTGCGCTGGATCGGTGCCGCAGGCGCGCCCCTTATTGTCGGGTGCAGCGTGTTGATCGCTCAAATGCCACGTGAAACGCCGCTGATTTTCATGCTTTCGTTGTACATTCCTGCGGTGCTGCCCTTTTTGGCGGTTGCCTGCGTTCGCATGACAGATGAGCCCCCCGCATGGCTGATTGTCATGACATCGGGGCTGCTGATTGCCATGGGCGGCACATTATTCGCAGCGTCGGCTTTACCGTCGTTCGGGTTTGCGACGACCACGATGGATGTTGCGATCCTCAATATGTTCCCGCTGGGCCTTGCCTTTTTCGCACTGCCCGCCTTGATCCTTTATTCAGGCCCCACGCGCCTGCCGATGGCGGCGGTCTGGCTCGTCGCCCCTGTTGTTGCGGGGGCCATGGCGCTGTGGATCAAGCCCTTTATTTCCCTTGGATTTAACGGCCAGCCGATCCTCTACCAAGATTATTCACAGGCTTTCGCCCGTGATAACTTGGCAGCCTCAATCGGGGTCGGCGGCTTCATGGTGCTTTATCTGGGCGTCGTGACAACCCTGCGCCGCAGTCGCGCCGACTAAATTGCGCTGCCGCCCACCAACCGGCTGTGGGTCTCCAATGCAAACCTGTCGGTCATGCCGCTGATATAATCGCTGACGATCCGCGCAAGCGCGGTTTCATCTTTCGCAGCCGCCACGTCCTTGCGCCACGCCTGCGGCAGATCCTCGGGCCGGGACATGAACAGAGGGAACAAATCCTCAACCACCTGCGTCACCTCACGGCGCATTTTCACCACGCTTGGCGCACGGTACATCTGGGTGAACAAAAAGCCCCTTACCGTCTTCAGATCCGCCCACAATGCCGGAGAAAACTGCACCATCATCCGCCCTGCTCCACGCAGGTCATCGCATCCCGACGGGTCAAGCGCGGCCAGATTGGCGCGGGTCACGGCAATGACGTCCTCCACCAGCACCCCGAAAAACCGCCGCAAAGCCTCGTGTCGTCGGCGGTCGCGCTCCAGCGCCGGGTAGCGGCTGTCGACCTCGCGAAAGCAATCGCCCACGATCGGCAGGGCCAGCAAATCCTCCGTCCCGAACAATTCCGCCCGCAACCCGTCGTGAATGTCATGGTGGTTGTAGGCAATGTCGTCCGACAGCGCGGCCACCTGCGCCTCTGCACTGGCATGGGTGTGCAGTTCCAGATCATGGCGGCGGTTGTAATCCTCCAGCGCATAGGGCACGGCATCCTGCGTGCCTTCGGTCACGACCGGACCGTTGTGCTTGGCGATGCCTTCCAGCGTTTCCCATGTCAGGTTCAGACCGTCCCACTCCGCGTAATGTCGCTCCAATGAGGTTACAATCCGGATCGCCTGCGCATTATGATCAAACCCGCCATAGGGCGCCATCAGGGCCGCAAGGGCATCTTCACCTGTGTGTCCGAACGGCGTGTGTCCCAGATCATGGGCCAGCGCCACCGCCTCGGTCAGTTCTGCGTTCAGCCCCAAAGCACCCGCAATCGTCCGCGCCACCTGAGCCACCTCGATCGAATGGGTCAGCCGCGTGCGGAAATAATCGCCCTCGTGTTCCACGAACACTTGCGTTTTGTGTTTCAACCGCCGGAAGGCAGAGGCATGAATAATGCGGTCGCGATCGCGCTGGAACGGAGACCTGAACACGCTTTCATCCTCAGAATACAACCGCCCGCGCGTCTGCGCCGGGCTGCACGCGTAGGGTGCTGCCATGATCTGTCCCTTTTGGTTGCGGGCAACCTGCCTTGTCGCCCCTGCCTGATCCTCCTATATTGCGTTACGGCCCTCCAGCGCCAGTCTGACCATGAAAAGGTTGCCAAAATGTTGACGTTGCCCCCGAAAGTCACCCCTCGCGCCTTCGAACGCCTGTCCGAAATCGGCGCACAGGCCGCTGGCAAGGCGCTGCGCATCGCCGTGGAGGGCGGTGGCTGTTCCGGCTTTCAATATGAGATCGACCTGGATGATCCCAAGGACGATGATCTGGTTCTTGAAGGCGCTGGCGAAAAGGTTGTCATCGACGCCGTGTCCCTGCCGTTTCTGGCCGATGCCACAATTGATTTTACCGAAGAACTGATCGGCGCGCGCTTCGTGATTGAGAATCCCAACGCCTCCAGCTCCTGCGGCTGTGGCGTCAGTTTCTCGATGTAGGCCAGACCCGCAGTCATACGCGAACCATGCGCTTGTTTTCGTCCGTCCAACCGGTCAAAACGGATGCACAAATAAGGGGCTGGTCATGAAAATCGCGACGTTCAATATCAACGGCATCAAGGCGCGCATCGGCGCCCTGACAGAGTGGTTGGAAGGGTCGCAGCCCGACGTTGCGATCCTGCAGGAAATCAAATCCGTTGACGAAGGGTTCCCACGCCAACACTTTGAAGACATGGGATATATCGTCGAAACCCATGGGCAAAAAGGCTTTAACGGTGTCGCGATTCTGTCCAAGCTCCCGCTTGAGGATGTGACCCGTGGCCTGCCCGGCGGTGAGGGCACGGGCCGCGACAACGAAGACGATATCGAAGCCCGCTATATCGAAGCCTCGGTGATGGGTGATCGGCCCATCCGCATTTGCGGCCTCTATCTGCCCAACGGCAACCCCGCTCCGGGCCCGAAATACGACTACAAACTGCGCTGGATGGACCGCCTCAAGGCCCGCGCCGAGGCCCTTTTGGAACGTGAAGAACCGTTCCTAATGGCCGGAGATTACAACATAATTCCCCAGCCCGAAGACGCAAAACGCCCCGAAGCCTGGGCCGACGACGCCCTGTTTCGCCCCGACAGCCGCGCGGCTTTCCGCCGCCTGCTGAACCTTGGCCTGACCGAGGCGTTCCGCGCCCGCCATCATGGCCCCGGCCATTATTCGTTCTGGGATTATCAAGCCGGAGCATGGGACAGGAATGACGGCATCAGGATTGACCATTTTTTACTGTCACATCAATGTGCTGACCTGTTGCAGGACTGCTGGATCGAAAGCGAGGTGCGCGGGCGCGAAAAACCGTCAGACCACGTGCCGGTCTGGGTCGATCTGAACGCCTGAAAAAGGTGCTGACGGGACAGCGGGCGGGGCGCATTTGAGGCCGCGCCTCAAACTGCGTCATCTGATGTCACGTCATATCCATATAGCCAGTCCATCCGCCGCAGGAACACCGACGGTGCGATAACCCCCAGTGTTTTCAATCCTATATGTGCCACTCTTCGTGCAGGACCAGACAGGTGGTAATTCCGCGCATTGGCATTCGCCGCTTCAATCGCGCGCTGCACACGACTTTTTCGCGCATCTTCATAGGTTTTTAAGGCAACTTCGATAGACCGCTGTGCATCACAACATCGCGCCAGGATAAAGGCGTCTTCGATCGCAAGGTTGGCGCCCTGCGCTAGAAACGGCAACGTCGGATGCGCTGCATCGCCGAGGATCGCAAGTTGATCCCTGCTCCATACCGCCGCGACCTCGTGGCGGAACAATCCCCACAGGTTGGTTTGTTCGACCTGTTTCAGAATATGCCGCAACGGCGCACAGGTATCGGCAAATGCCGCACGCAAGTTGGCCGGATCATCTGCATGGGTCCAGCCCTCGGCTGCCCAACCGTCCCGTTCCTCTACGGCGACGACATTCAACAGCCCCTCTCTAAGGGGATAGGTCACCACATGGCGCCTCGGCGCCATCCAGATTTTCGCCACAGGTGCCACATCGTTTGCCGGGACGATGGTGCGCCAGGCCACCTGGCCGGTAAAAAACGGCACGTCAGTCCCATTCAAAACCGCCCGTGTCGGCGAATGGATGCCCTCAGCGCCCACGACGAGGTCGGCATCGCAGCGCGACGTATCTGCCTTTGCACCCAAATGCACCTGCACACCCGCCCCGCGGCATGCCCCCGCCAGAAGGTCGATCAGATCGGCGCGGTGGAAAAACCTGTAGGGCGGCCCGTCAAGCCGACCCAGATCGAACCGCGTCACAGCCCGCCCCGTCAGCGCATCCATCGGCTGGACGGCAGTTGCCTGCACACCCCGCGCATCCAACGCCCCTCGCAGCCCCAAAGCTTCCAACGCGCGCGCCCCGTTGGGGGTGATCTGTATGCCCGCCCCGATGCGGCCCAACGCAGTGGCCTGTTCAAACACCTCAACCTGCGCGCCAGAGCGTGCAAAGGCCAAGGCTGCCGTCAAGCCGCCGATGCCGCCCCCCACAACGCAAACGCGGCGGCCCCGATTGGAACCGCCGCGCTGCAAAATATCGCTCTCTCCTGCCACGTCAGTCGTCGCGGTGAACTTTTTCCCGGCGCTCATGACGCTCCTGCGCCTCAAGGCTCATGGTGGCAATGGGGCGGGCATCCAGACGTTTCAGGGAAATCGGCTCCCCCGTGACATCGCAATACCCGTATTCACCTTCGTCAATCCGGCGCAAAGCGGCGTCGATCTTGGCCACCAGTTTGCGTTCACGGTCGCGGGTGCGCAGTTCCAATGCGCGATCGGTCTCTTCGGACGCGCGGTCGGCAATGTCGGGGATGTTGCGGGTGGCCCCTTTCATCGCCTCAATCGTATCGCGGCTGTCTTCAAGGATATCGGACCGCCATGCGAGCAATTTCCGCCGGAAATATTCCAGCTGTTTGTCGTTCATGAACGGTTCATCTTCGGCCGGACGGTAATCGTCTGGCAGGAATGTTTCGGCTTTCATGTTCGCTCCCTCAGCAGCGGGACGTGAACTGGTGTCATGTGGCTGCGACAATCTCAGGTCCCCTCTCTCGCGCTTGCATTACTACCAACGGTTGCCGCTGTCACCCCCCCTTCACGACCAATTTTTCTTGGCTTGATGATGACATATGTGGTGATACGGTCTGCGAACCTGACCAGATGACAAAGGGCCGCCACATGCGCTTTACCGGAACCGAGACCTACGTTGCCACCGACGATCTGACCGTCGCTGTCAATGCCGCCGTCACGCTGGAACGCCCCCTGCTGGTCAAAGGCGAACCGGGCACCGGCAAGACCGAACTGGCCCGCCAGGTCAGTGCGGCGCTGGGGTTGCCGATGTATGAATGGAACATCAAATCCACGACCAAAGCCCAACAGGGTCTTTATGAATACGACGCCGTCAGCCGCCTGCGCGACAGCCAGTTGGGCGACGAAAAAGTTCATGATGTGGGCAATTACATAAAAAAAGGCAAACTTTGGCAGGCATTCGAGGCCGAAGGCCGCGTGGTGCTGCTGATTGATGAGATCGACAAGGCGGACATCGAATTTCCCAATGATCTGCTGCAAGAGCTCGACCGGATGGAATTTCACGTTTACGAGACAGGTGAGACCATTGCCGCGCGTCACCGCCCCATCGTGATCATCACCTCCAACAATGAAAAGGAACTCCCCGACGCGTTCTTGCGGCGGTGTTTTTTCCACTACATCCGCTTTCCCGACATGGACACGATGCGCCGGATTGTTGAGGTGCATCACCCCGGCATCAAGGACGCGTTGCTGACGACCGCGCTGACCCAGTTCTATGACATTCGCGACCAGCAGGGCCTGAAGAAAAAGCCCTCTACGTCTGAAGTGCTCGACTGGCTGAAACTGCTGCTGGCCGAGGATCTGGACGCCGAAGACCTCAAACGTGATGGGGCCTCTGCCCTGCCCAAACTGCATGGGGCATTGCTGAAGAACGAACAGGACGTGCATTTGTTTGAACGCCTTGCGTTCATGGCGCGCAGCGGGCGGTAAGCGGACCAAATCCTCGGCCTATCAACATCTGGTGGCCGCACCCGTTGCGGCCACTAACCTATTGAGTCTTTTGAATCACACCCGCCCGCCATTTCCACGCGGCGTGGAAAAAGGCCGTGAAATGGGGCGCGCTCCTCCCGTTTAATCCCCTTGTCCGATCACTGGTCGCGGAATTGCCCAATTCTGCCCCAACTCGGGCCTCAGTCGACTGGCAGGTTTCCGGCTGAGACATAAGGAGAGCAGCGTTGACCAAGGCAAAAATGCCGGTCGCCATGCACCAAGGATCCCGCGTCAAAGATGCGCGGGTGGGACAGGTGTGGACCGAAGAACTGACCTTTTCCAAGGCCAGCGCGGATTGCGTTGACCCCTCCGGTATGGACCCCTACGCCCCCTCAGGACGCGCCCCCTGTCGGAGGGCGCCATGACCCGTACCTTCCGCCGCCTGCTGGCACTTTCGATCATGTTCATGACGGCCTGTACGCCGGTGCCCCCGTCCAATCTGGGGCCGACCCTGCCAACCCGGACGATGGGCCTGCAGGATGCCCTGCCGCCGATGAACCGGTTTGCCGGCAACCGTGTGACCACGCCTGCGCGATCCAACCGCGAAATCGGCAAGGATTTCATGGATCTGGCCTTTCGCATGGAAAGCGGACGTGTTGTGGCCCGCCTTACGCGGTTTGAGGCCCCTATCTCTGTCCGCGTAACTGGGGATATTCCCCCAAGCCTAACGCCTGACCTGCGCGCCCTGCTAGGCCGTCTGCGCAGTGAGGCCAACATCGACATCTTCATGACCGGTGCCGCTGATGCCTCAATCACGGTGGAGGCGATCCCGCGCAGTGTTCTGAACGCGGCGGTGCCCCGCGCCGCCTGTTTCGTTGTCCCGCGCGTGTCGTCATGGGAGGAATTCAAGACCGTGCGCCGTACCCCCACGGTGGATTGGACCACGCTGGAACGCCGTGACCACGCGGCGGTCTTCGTGCCGTCGGACGTGGCACCGCAGGAAATCCGCGACTGTCTGCACGAAGAACTGGCGCAGGCCCTTGGCCCCCTGAACGACCTTTACCGCCTGTCGGACTCCGTTTTCAATGATGACAACATCCATGCCGTGCTGACGTCTTTCGACATGCTTGTTCTGCGCGCCTATTACGATCCGGCGCTGCAAAACGGCATGACCCGCGGTCAGGTCGCGGCCCGACTGGGGCCAATTCTGGCGCGGCTGAACCCCGCAGGCGAGGGCCGCCCCGCGCGCCCGCAGAATGACACGACCCGCGACTGGATCAACAATATGGAACTGGCCCTCACCGCCGGATCCTCCGCCAACCGCCGCCGGTCCGCCGCCCTGCAAGCGGTCAGCACGGCAGGCGCGCTGAACTGGCCCGGACCGCGGACGGGATTTGCGAATTATGCGTTTGGCCGGCTGAATGTCGGGCACGACAGCACGATTGCGCTGGCCGCATTCAACCGTGCGCTGACAATCTACAACCGGTCCTCCGAAACACGTCTGCATGCGGCCCATGTCTCCGTACAATTGGCAGCTTTTGCCCTGTCGGCAGGCGATGGTGAAAATGTCCTCAATCTTGTGGACAGTGCGATGCCTGTGGCCGCCGCCCATGAAAACGCAGCCCTTCTGGCGACGTTGATGATGTTCAGGGCCGAGGCGCTGGATATGCTGGGCCAACCTGCGGCTGCGACAGCGGTGCGCATGGACTCTCTGGGGTGGGCGCGCTACGGGTTTGGAACAGATGACAACGTGCGCGCGCGCCTTCGGGAAATTGCGTCGCTCAACCCACTCAAAGGGACCTGACACCATGATCTACCCCCTCGGCGGCCTTGTGATCGGAGCTTTGCTGGGGGCGTTTCGGGCCAGACAGCGCGGTGGAAAAGCGGCCGATATGGCCCAGTGGGGTGCGGTCTTTGCGATGATCTTTGGCGTCATCGGCATGTTCATCGCCATCATCATCACCCGCCAGTACGTCTGATGTTTCTGCCCTTCTTCGATCAGCTTCGAAGGGGCGGCGTGCCGGTGTCTTTACGCGAATATCTGACCTTTCTGGAGGGGATGGACGCGGGGCTTGCCACCTATGACATAGAAGCCTTCTACTTTCTGGCCCGCACCTGCATGGTCAAGGACGAACGCAACATCGACAAATTTGACCGCGCCTTCGCGGCTGCGTTTGAGGGTCTGGACGCCATCAGTGTCGATGATGTGCTTGAGGCCGTGGACATCCCGCAAGAGTGGCTGGAAAAGATGGCTGAAAAGCACCTCAGCGCCGAAGAAAAGGCAGAGATCGAGGCCCTGGGCGGGTTCGACAAGCTGATGGAGACCCTCAAGAAACGGCTGGAAGAACAAAAGGGCCGCCACCAGGGCGGGTCCAAATGGGTCGGCACCGCCGGCACCTCCCCTTTTGGGGCCTATGGCTACAACCCCGAAGGCGTCCGCATCGGCCAATCCGAAAGCCGCCACCAGCGGGCCGTCAAAGTCTGGGACAAACGCGAATTCCGCAATCTGGATGACACCGTTGAAATCGGCACCCGCAACATCAAGGTTGCGCTCAAACGGCTACGCCGCTGGGCGCGCGACGGGGCCGCAGATGAACTTGACCTCAATGGCACCATCCGCGCCACCGCCGAAAACGGCTACCTCGACGTCAAGACCAGACCGGAGCGACGAAACGCCGTGAAGGTGTTGTTGTTTCTGGATGTAGGCGGGTCCATGGACCCGCACATCAAACTGGTGGAAGAGCTGTTTTCGGCTGCGAAGTCGGAATTCAAGCACCTTGAACACTTCTACTTTCACAACTGTCTTTACGAAGGTGTCTGGCGCGACAACCGCCGCCGCTGGGACGCGCAGACCCCCACGTGGGATGTTCTGCGCACCTACGGGTCCGATTACAAATGTATCTTTGTGGGCGATGCATCCATGTCGCCCTACGAGGTTGCCTATCCGGGCGGCGCGAATGAACACTGGAACGCCGAAGCGGGACAGGTCTGGCTGGAACGGGCGCGCGACCAATGGCCCCATCACCTGTGGCTGAACCCTCTGCCAGACCGGTACTGGCGCTTCACCCAGTCAGTTCAGATGATCCAGGCCATTTTCGGACAGGACCGGATGGTCCCCATGACACTGGACGGGATCGAACGCGGCATGAAGATACTGACCTGATAGCCCTGTTTTCAGCCATGTCTTGCCCACCTGACGGACAGCCAGATAGACGGGATGTTGCGTGATGAATGAACCTGCCCCTCAGGCAGCGCGCCCTTTGTCATTCGACGTCTGGACACGATCCTGTTGGCGCAACCGTTCAATCAATTCGTCAAACGCATCATTGGACGGTGGGGGCCTGTAGGCGGCCCGCCATGGTGCTGCGCTGGTTTTGTCATCGTATCGTCTATATATACTCATCATAAATCTCCTGCGGCAGCACGAGAGATAAACGCTTATACTTAACAAAAGGTGCCTTGGATCACAAAAAATGTGATCACGGTGACATATTTTTACAACGGCTTGTTCGACGCACCTGCGAAGGCCATATCCCCCTTATGTTAAAATTCGCCCCTCTTCTTCTGGCCATCGGATATGGCATTATAATGTACCGCCTGTCGGCATGGCGGCTGGCGAAAGACCTTGATGCCAAAAGCACCGAACTGGCCGATCCAAGGCTGCGCGCCCTGACACAGGACATGGCCCGCGTCGTCGACATTCCGCGCATCAAGGTCCACATCTACGAAGTTGATCCCGTCAACGGCCTGGCCGCACCCGACGGCCGCATCTTTATTACGCGCGGATTTTTCCGGAAATATCAGTCGGGTGACGTGACAGCAGAAGAACTGGCAAGTGTGATCGCCCATGAACTGGGCCATGTGGCGCTGGGGCATTCGCGCCGCAGGATGATCGACTTTTCCGGGCAAAATGCGCTCCGAACGGCTCTTGCCATGGTCCTGTCGCGGTTCATCCCGGGCCTCGGCCCGCTGATTGCCAATGCGGCGATGTCACTTTTGATGGCGCGCTTGTCGCGCTCCGACGAATATGAGGCCGATGCCTACGCCTCTGCCTTGATGATCAAGGCCGGCATAGGAACAGGTCCGCAGAAGACCCTGTTCACCAAACTCCAGACGCTCACGGGCGCGCGGGGGGCGGCGCAACCGGCCTGGCTTCTCAGTCATCCCAAAACGCCCGAACGCATTGCCGCGATCGAGGCCAACGAGGCCAAGTGGAACGCCTGACCTTCGCGCACCGCCCCTCGTTCTTCTGATCCGAAAACTCCGGGGTCTGGGGCAGCGCCCCAGTCTGTCATCTGCGGATCGGATTGGCGAAGCCAATTCGAACCTTTACTCCAGAAATTTGCCCAGCCGTGGCAGCCGTGCCTTGCGCATCAGTTTGCGCATGGCCCATTGTTCCCCCGACAATCGTCGGGCCTCCTCAAGAATGGCTGCGCCGACCTGCCCGACAGCCTCCGGATGTTTGTCGGCCAAAGCAATCATGAACCCGTCGGGGTCAAGCCTGTCCAACCCTTCGTCTGCCAGAATGTCCTTGGGGAAATCCTTGGTATTTACCGTCATGATCGCATCCGCCGAACATCCCACAGCGGCAGCCAGAACGTGAATATCGTTCGGGTCCGGCAGCCACAGACGGGCTTCGCTGCCCTGCGGTACAGTCACCTGAGCCCGTGGGAACCGTGCGTTGATCAGGGCGATTTCGCCCCGTGCAATGGCCTCCCCCTCGGGGCCGATCTTGCGTGCGGCCCGCGCCCATTCTTCCAAGATGCGGGGCGACCATCGCGGCTCGAACAGGCCCTTCTCGGCCACGCCCAAGACCACCTCCCGCATCACGGTCGGATACAAGACGCAGGCGTCGACCAGCACCCTCATAGGCGGAACGTCAGCGCCTTGAGGTATCCGCTTTCGGCCAGTTGCGGCATGAGCGGGTGATCCGGCCCTGCAAATCCCGTATTCACCAGCATGCCACGCTTGCCACCTTTGCCGATCCCGCGTGCCGATGCATCGCGGAACCGTTTAAGGTCTGCGGCGTGGGAACACGAACACAGCACCAGATACCCGCCCTCCTTCACCAACGGTGTGGCCAGCCGCGCCACACGTTCGTAGGCGCGCATGCCTTTTTCCAGGGCAGGCTTCGACGGCGCAAAAGCGGGCGGATCGCAGATGACCACATCGAAGCGTTCTTTGGCCTTGCCCAAAGCCTCCAACACGTCGAAGGCATCGCCCTGACGGGTCTCGAACCGGTCGGCCACGCCCGTGGCCTCCGCCCCGGCCTGTGCCAGTTCCAACGCAGGCGCCGATCCATCCACGGCCAGCGCGCTGGCCGCCCCGCCTGCAAGCGCGGCAAGGGAAAAGCCACCCACGTGGGAAAACACATCCAGCACACGCGCGCCTTGCGCCAACTGGGCCGCGAAGGCGTGGTTGGGTCGTTGGTCGAAAAACAAACCCGTCTTCTGGCCGCCCATGACATCCGCCATATAGGTGGCCCCGTTCATCGGCACGGGGATCGGGCCGGAGGGTGCCTGCCCCGTGAAGACAGCCATCTCTTCGTCCAACCCCTCTAGGGACCGCGCGCGGCCCGTGCCGTTTTTGATAACGGTCGTGCAGCCAGTGACCTCCACCAGGGCCGCGCTGAGCATGTCAAACATCCGGTCGGCCCAGGCCGCATTGGGCTGGACCACGGCGACATCGCCAAAGCGGTCGATCACAACGCCCGGCAGGCCGTCAGCCTCGGCGTGAATCAGACGGTAGAAAGGGTCTGGATAAAGACGCGACCGGTGATCCAGTGCCGTTTGAATGCGGGAGGCGAACCACGCCTGATCCACGACCGCTTCGGTGTCGCGGTCCAACATCCGGACGGCGATCTTGGATTTGGGATTGATGGTGCCAAGCCCCAGCGGTTTGCGGTCTGCATCCTCCAGTACCACAAGCCCGCCGTGCGACAGCCCTTTGGTCCGGCGGTCCATCACCATCTCATTGGCAAAGACCCACGGGAACCCGTGACGGATAACTTGCGGTTTTGCGTTGGGACGCAGGCGGACAATAGGCAAAGGGAGCTGTTTCATAACAGCCCCCTTACCGTGTTCATTTGGACTTGGAAAGCGACCTCAGGAGGACGCAGGCGCAGCCCCTGCGACAGTCAGACCTGTCAGTTCACGCAAGAACAGATTGGACAGATGATTGGTGATCCGCACCTTCTGGGTCTGGCCCTGATTGTCTGCGGCAAGCGCCGCATATCCGCCAAGGGCTGCCAGATCACCGTCGATCCGCCGGGTGGCTTCGACAATTTCTCCGGTCTGGGCATCGCGCACCGTCAGGTTGAACTTGATCGAATGGACCCCGCCGACGGAATACCGGGTACGTTCGGTCAACGAGTGAAACCGCACCAGTTCAACATCTACGGTCACCGGACGCTGGCCCGACAGGCCTTCACCCGCCGCACGGATAGACGTCTGGAAGATTGCCGAAATCTGCTCTGCACGGTTGCCCAGCGGGTCGCCACGCCACACGATGTCGGCAATGGGGTAATAAGAATTGGCTTCGGACACGGTCATATCCTGCGGCACCGCAAAACGGATCGAATGCAAGGAATAATCCCGCAGAACCTGTGGGGCCTGCTCGGCGCTCAGACGGGGTGTTTCTAGAGGCGCGTTCCGCGACACCACGTCGACGGTGGAACAGGCTGTCATAGCGGCGCAAACGGCGCCAAGCGCGAACAGTTTCGCAGATACCTTAAAAACCTTCATCATTCCCTCCGGGGCTACTGCCCTTGTCGTTTTTCACGTTTTGGATGGGACCATATGGCCCCTGAAACGGGGCAAGATTGTGGTTAACAAAAGGTGATTACACGAAATCTGTCGGGCCGTTTCGTGGCCGGCGCGGTGGCGACGTGACCACAGGCGCGTCAAACTTTCGCGCATTCCGGCATTGTTAGCGCAAACACCATCTGATACCAGCGCTTCAAATCCGACATAAAGGTGTGCCATGACCCTGAATTCAACCGTTGAACGTGTCACCGATCGCATCCGCAAGCGGTCAGAAGCCGCGCGCCAATCCTATCTGGATCGCATGGCTGCCGCCGCCGCCGATGGCCCCCGCCGCGCCCATCTGACCTGCGGTAACCAAGCGCATGCCTATGCGCCGATGGGACAGGACAAAGACGCGCTGGTGGCCGAAAAGGCCCCCAACATCGGCATCATCACGGCCTACAACGACATGCTGTCGGCCCATCAGCCGTTTGAAACCTACCCCGCCAAAATCCGCGAGGCCGCCCGCGCCGCCGGTGGCACTGCCCAGGTGGCCGGCGGTGTGCCTGCCATGTGTGACGGCGTGACCCAAGGCCAGACGGGTATGGAGTTGTCTCTGTTTTCGCGCGATGTGATCGCATTGGCCGCAGGCGTGGGCCTGTCGCACAATGTCTTCGACGCTGCCTTGTATCTGGGGGTCTGTGACAAGATCGTACCGGGCCTGATCATGGCCGCCGCCACGTTCGGATATATTCCGGGGCTGTTTGTACCTGCGGGGCCGATGACCTCCGGTCTGCCCAATGACGAAAAGGCCAAGGTCCGGCAGGAATTCGCCAAGGGCAACATCGACCGGGCTGAGCTGATGAAGGCCGAAATGGCCTCCTACCACGGGCCGGGAACCTGCACCTTCTATGGCACGGCCAACACCAACCAGATGTTGATGGAATTCATGGGGATGCACCTGCCCGGTGCGTCCTTCGTCAACCCCGACACCGAATTGCGTGAGGCGCTGACCACAGCCGCCACCACCCGCGCGCTTGAAATCACGGCGCTTGGCAATGACTACACGCCTGTGTCCGATATTCTGGACGAACGGGCCTTTGTGAACGGGCTTGTGGGACTGATGGCCACCGGCGGGTCCACCAATCTGGTTCTGCACCTGCCTGCCATGGCGCGGGCGGCGGGCGTGATCCTCGATCTTGAGGATTTCTCGGACCTGTCTGCGGTCACCCCCCTGATGGCCAAGGTGTATCCCAACGGTCTGGCCGACGTGAACCATTTCCACGCGGCTGGCGGTTTGCAGTTTATGATCGGCAACCTGCTTGAGGCGGGATTGCTTCATGACGATGTGAAAACCGTGGCCGGCAAGGGCCTCAGCCATTACGCCAAGGACCCCAAGTTCGCAGATGGCCGCATCACATATGATGCAGGCCCCAAGGAGACGTTGAACGACAAAATCCTGCGCCCCGCGTCCGATCCTTTTGCCCCTCAAGGCGGGTTGGTCCAGCTGTCGGGCAATCTGGGACGGGGTGTGATCAAAGTGTCCGCCGTGGCCCCGGACCGTCATATTGTTGAGGCCCCCGTGCGTGTGTTCCATGAACAGCACGACGTCAAAGCGGCCTTTAACGCAGGCGAGCTGACCGAAGACGTGATCATCGTGGTTCGCTTCCAAGGCCCCAAATCCAACGGCATGCCGGAATTGCATTCGCTGACGCCTACGTTGGCCGTGTTGCAGGACCGTGGGCTGAAGGTGGCCTTGGTCACCGACGGCCGCATGTCCGGCGCATCGGGCAAGGTGCCCGCCGCGATCCACGTCGCACCCGAGGCCGCAGACGGCGGCCCGCTGGCGCTGTTGCGCGATGGGGATGTGGTGCGGTTGGATGCGACCACGGGCAGTCTGACCTGCGTGACCGATCTGACCGACCGCCAGCCCGCAGTCGCGGATCTGACGGGCAATGGCACCGGCGTTGGACGGGAATTGTTTGACATGTTCCGCCAGACCGTTGGCCCCTCCACCGATGGCGCCGCTGTCGTTCTCTAGCCCCCACCAAAATTCGCGAATTTTGGTTCCGCCCGAAAGGAAAAGATCATGACCCCCGAACACGCTTCTGAACTGGCCGCAAAGGTTTGCCTCCTCGCCCCTGTGGTGCCTGTCCTTGTGGTGGATGACGCAGCCCTTGCGGGACCCTTGGCCCAAGCCCTTGTGGATGGCGGCCTGCCTGCGCTTGAAGTGACGTTGCGCACCCCTGCCGCGTTGGATGTCATCCGCGAAATGGCGAAGATCGACGGAGGCGTCGTGGGGGCAGGCACCTTGCTGACTGAAAAAGACGTGGAAGCCGCGAAGGAGGCAGGGGCCACCTTCGGCGTGTCCCCCGGCGCAACCGACCGTCTGCTGGATGCGTGTGAGGCCAATGATCTGCCTTTGCTGCCCGGTGCCGCCACCGCGACCGAGGCCATGCGCCTGCTCGAGCGCGGCTATACTACGCAGAAATTTTTCCCCGCCGAGGCCAGTGGCGGGGCACCAGCCCTCAAAGGGATCGGCGCGCCCATCCCGCAGGTGAAATTCTGCCCCACAGGCGGAGTGTCGCTGTCCAATGCGCGCGATTACCTGTCGCTGGGCAACACGCTGTGTGTCGGCGGTTCATGGGTTGCGCCCAAGGATCTGGTCGCCGCTGGCGATTGGGCGGGCATCACGGCCCTTGCCAAAGAGGCCGCTGCCCTGCCGCGCTAAAACCCGGTCCGGCTGCGCGCGATTTTACGGTCGGAATTTAGGTATTTTTGAACCAGAGAAACGAAGGGGCTGCCGATTTTGGCGGCCCTTTCTTATTTCGTCACCCGTGCTGCGCGCCCGCCTCTGCGACGGGGGGACTGGGGTGCTGTCAGACCTTCGCGCAAGGTCAGGGTCATGGGATGATCCGCCGGTTCCGCCTGATGGCGCGCCAACAGGGCGGGGATGCCCACCTGCGGGGATCCTTGATAGCTCAGCGCCCAATCGAGAAAGATTGACCGACACTCGGGTGCGGCGATCCCGTCAATGCGGTAGGCGTCTTCGATCAGACCTTTGGGATCCAAATCATCCCCCTTTTTCATCACCGCCCCCCAATAGCGTTGCGATCACATCCGCCGCTTGGCGGCCTTTGTCAGCCATCTGTTCGGCCAGCGCCTCAAGCGTTTCGGCACCGGTTTCACGTAAGATAAACCGCCGCCCGCCTTCGCCCAATTGGCCTGCGTCCAGACTGTGCCCTTGCAGCAGCTGGGCTGCGGCCTGCACTGTCCAACACAACCCCGCCGCCTGCATCAATGCGGCCTTGTCTGCGGCATTCAAGGGGCCAGCGGCGACCTGTTGGGCCGTTGATCGCCCCAATGCCCCGGATGTCAGGGCGATGGTCTGGCCTGCCAGTTCCACATCCTGCAAACGCCCCGGACCGATCTTGGCGTCAAAGGCCCCCTGAGGGTCCTTCGCCTGCGCGATGCGGCGGCGCATATCGGCCACATCGGCCAGCACGGTGTCGCCTGCGGCCTTTGCGGCCAGAACACGGGCGCGCGCGGCGTCCACGTCTGCGGCCAGTGACACGTCGCCCGCGATCACCCGCGCACGGGTCAGGGCAAGGTGTTCCCATGTCCAGGCTTCTTCCATCTGGTAGGGTTCAAACCGCGCGAACGACGTGGCGACAGGCCCCTGCCCGCCCGAGGGACGCAGGCGCATGTCGACCTCATACAGACGGCCTTCGGCCATGGGGGCGGAAATGGCGGTGACGAGGGCCTGCGTGAGACGGGCATAGTACGTGCGGGTCGGCAAGGGGCGCGGGCCGTCTGAGGTCTCAACCCCCTGCCCGTCGTAAATAACGATCAAGTCCAGATCAGACGCCGCGTGCAACCGCCCCGCGCCGAGCGACCCCATCCCCACAACCACGGCCCCGCGTCCGGGTGCAGCCCCATGTTTCGTGGCAAACTGTGCGGCCACCACGGGAAAAACCCCGCCGAGGACAGCCTGCGCCAGATCGGCATACTGCTGGCCTGCCACATCGGCGCTGATCAGGCCGCGCAGATGGTGGACGCCGATGCGGAAGTGCCATTCCTTCATCCAGCGCCGCGCGGCATCAAGGCGGGCCTCGTAGTCAGGTGCCGACCCGACGACGCGGGTCAGATCGGCCTGCAGGGCTTCGGCCCCCGGCCAGTCCGCAAAGAAATCACCGCCAATCACTGCATCAAACACGGCGGCGTTGCGGCCCAGATATTCGGCCAAGGCGGGCGCGGTTGAGGCGATGTCGACGATCAATTGCGTAAGCTGCGGGTTGGCCTCGAAGAGGGAAAAAACCTGCACGCCCGCAGGCAGCCGCGACAGGAACCCGTCAAGGGCGGCCAGCGCCTCGTCGGGTTTGGCGGCCTCTTGCAGCGCCTTGAGGAGTTGCGGTTTGATGCGGTTGAAAATCTCAACCGCGCGGTCGGACCGCAGGGCCGGATAGGTCAGCCAGCGGCTGGTGACATCTTCACCGAAATCCGGTGTCTCGGCGGTCTGCGCAGGGGCAAAGAAGCCTTCGGTCAGACTGTGGACCTCTTCCAACCGGGCCTTCAGATCGCGGCGCACGTCCGCAACCGAGCGTCCCATGAAGGCCGCAAGACGGGCAAAGCCATGTTCGGTGTTGGGCAGATCGTGGGTCTGGGCGTCGCCAATCATCTGCAAACGGTGTTCGACCTCACGGTGGGCGCGGTAGTGGTCGGTCAGGATCGCCGCATCGCTGTCCGGCACCCAGCCCGCTTGGGCCAAGGCCGCCAGCCCGTCCAAGGTGCCGCGCGCGCGCAGGGTTGCATCGCGGCCACCGGCGATCAACTGACGGGTTTGGGTGAAAAATTCGATCTCACGAATACCGCCGCGCCCCAGCTTCATGTTGTGACCCGGCAGCGATATGGGCCCGCCGAGGCCCTTGTGTTCACGGATCCGCAGCCGCATGTCGTGGGCGTCCTGAATGGCCACGAAATCGAGGTGCTTGCGCCAGACAAAGGGCGTGAGGGTTTTAAGAAACCTCTCCCCCGCAGCAATGTCACCCGAGGCCGCGCGCGCCTTGATATAGGCCGCCCGTTCCCATGTGCGCCCCACGCTTTCGTAATAGCGTTCAGCCGCTTCCATGGACAGGCAGACGGGGGTGACGGACGGATCGGGGCGCAGGCGCAGGTCGGTGCGAAAGACGTAGCCTTCGCCCGTCAGCTCGCTCAGCATTCCGGCCATTTTGCGGGTGACGCGCACGAAGGCGGCACGGGCGTCATGGTAGGCGTCGGGGTCAAAACGGGTTTCATCGAAAAGGCAAATCAGGTCGATGTCGCTGGAATAATTCAGCTCATACGCGCCGCCCTTGCCCATTGCGATGCTGACCATACCGCCTGCGGTGGCCGCATCCTCCGGTGTCAGGCCGGGCAGTTTGCCGCGCGTGATCTCAGCCTCTACCAGACGGCGCAAGGCGACATCGACGGCGGCATCGGCCAATCGGGACAGCGCGCGCGTGACGTCCTCCAACGTGAAAACGCCGCCCAAATCCGCAAGCCCCACCAAAAGGGCCGTGCGGCGTTTGGCCTGCCGCAAGCCGTCGCTCAGCTGCGGCAGAGACAGCGCGCTGATTCCGCCGATCACATCCTCAACCGCGGCCTCCGGCGCATCGAGAGCACCGCGCAGCCAATCAGCTTCCTTTTGCAAAAGCCCCGCAAGATAGGGGCTGCAGCCCGCCGCCCCTGCAATAAGTGCGCGGACCTCGGGCGGGGTGTCGCCAAACGCTGTCGCGGCCTCCTGCCCCAGTTCGGGATCAAAGGCATCTGGACTGCGGGTCATGCGGCTTGAAAAGGTCATGACCAGTTGTGGGCCGCGGTGTGGAATTGGTCAACCAAGGGCAACCATGAAAGATTTTCACAAACAAATTCAATCGGATGTGATGTAAATGTAAAAAACATTTACATCCCCCCTTGCCCGAGGTCCCCAACTCTCCCATCTTCAGTAATGTGAAAGGCATTCACATAGAAAAACGCAAACCAAAGAACGGAGACAGAAATGACCACCTCGTCCACAAATATTGACTATCAGGCCCCCTACGCCCGAACCGTGGGAGAGGGAAACTGGCTGCAACGGTCCGAACGTTGGCTTGATGCGCGCGGCAAAGGCGCGTGGATCGCGGCCATGGTCCTTGGGTTCATCTTCGTCTGGCCTGTCGGCCTCGCCCTTCTTGCATATATGATCTGGAGCAAACGCATGTTTTCCTCAAATTGCGCCACCAAACGCACCCGCCACGCCTCACTGCGCGCCACGATGCGCCCCTCCGGCAACACGGCCTTTGACGCCTACAAGGCCGACACCCTGCGCCGCCTTGAAGACGAACAGCATAATTTTGAGGAATTCCTCAAGCGTCTGCGTGAGGCAAAGGACAAGGCCGAATTCGACCAGTTCATGGACGACCGCGCAAGCCGGACCATGGACGACGAAGATGCAGCCGATGCGGATGCAAAGCCCGCCTAATTCAAGCCACGCGTCGCCGGGAACCCCGGCGGCGCAGCGCACGTTACTGACGAAAGGGACATTCAAATGACATACGCAGACAGCATTCCAGACCCACACAGCCGCCCCGATTTCTATGACAGCGTGCCCTCAAAGCGGTTGATCGCATGGATCGTGGACATCGGCCTGACTGGCGTTTTGGCCAGTGTCATTTCTATCCCGTTTGTTCTTTTTGGCATCGTGTTGATTGTGCCACTTTTGTTCATCCCTCTCATCTGGGCCTGTACGGGTTTCGTGTACCGATGGATGACGATTTCATCCGGCTCGGCCACGTGGGGCATGCGTCTGATGTCCATTGAATTGCGCGACCGCGATGGCAAACGGCTCGATGGGTCCACGGCGTTCCTGCACACAGCCGGCACTTACGTCAGTTTCGCCGTCTGCCCGGTGCAACTGGTCTCCATCGCTTCCATGGCGCTGACCGATCGTGGTCAGGGTTTGACGGACATGGTGCTGGGCACCACGATGCTGAACAAGGCGGGCTGACCGCCGCCGTCAAACAGCCTCACCCCGCGCGCCAAAATCGCGGGTTGTGGCCTGCAGGCCCCTGTTGCTAGGATCATCAGGTTCCTATTTGACTGAGTAGCATGCGTCACAGCCTTCCCATCGCCCCGCAGTTCTATGTCACTGCGCCGCAGCCCTGCCCCTATCTTGAGGGCCGGATGGAAAGAAAGCTGTTTACGGCTTTGCAAGGTGAAACCGCCGAAAAGCTCAACAATTCTTTGTCCAAACAGGGGTTCCGCCGGTCCCAGAATGTGCTTTATCGGCCCTCTTGCGCGGATTGTTCCGCCTGTCTGAGCGCGCGGATCAGGGTCGCGGATTTCGCCCCCTCCAAAAGCCAAAAGCGGGTGCTGAAACGCAACCGGCATCTGGAACGCGGTGCATCGTCGCCATGGGCCACAGAGGCGCAATATGCCCTGTTTCGCGATTACCTAGACAGTCGGCACGCGGCAGGCGGCATGGCCGATATGGATCTGTTCGAATTCGCGGCCATGGTCGAAGAAACCCCCATCCGCACGCGACTGATCGAATATCGCGACACCGGTGATGTGGCAGGCGATGATCCTTACGAGGGTCTGCGCGCGGTCAGTCTGACCGATATCCTCGATGACGGGGTGTCGATGGTCTATTCGTTCTTCGCGCCAGAGATGACGAAGACATCGCCCGGCACCTACCTGATCCTTGATCATATTGAGATCGCCCGCCACCTTGGCCTGCCTTACGTCTACTTGGGCTATTGGGTGCCGGGGTCGGACAAGATGGGTTATAAGGCGAAGTTCAAGGGGGTTGAAATATACCTCAATGGCCGCTGGGAAGACCTGACCCATCCCGATGATTATTCATCTGAAATCAATCCGCTGTCCGTTGATCCCATCGCGGAACAGGTGGCGCGGATCACCCTGCCTGACAGCCAATCCTGACCGCCCGCCCGAAATTTCTAGAAATTTAGGGCCGCCCTACGGCTCGCGCAGGGCTTCTTGTGACCGATACAGCGGCTTCGTCAGATATTGCAGGACCGTCTTTGATCCCGTGTGCAATTCCACATCCGCCTGCATACCGGGCCGGATTTCGATGCGCGCCTGCCGCGTGCCCAGATCGGTCGCATCTACGCGCAAGGTCACGCGGTAATGGGGCGGCGCGTTGGGGTCGCGTTCGTCCTCGAACGTATCGGCTGAGATCAGGTGAACCTCCCCCGTCAGCGACCCGTAAATGGTGTAGTCATAGGCACTGAGCTTGATCGTTGCGGCCTGCCCCGGCACCACGTTGGCGATGTTGGAGGGCGACACCTGCGCCTCGACGAACAGCTCATCATCCATGGGGATGATCTGGAAAATCTCCTCACCCGGGCGGATGACCCCGCCGATGGTGGTGACGCCCAGATTGTTGACGATGCCGCGCATGGGGCTGGTGATAATCGTCCGGTCCAGCCGGTCTTCGGCCACGCGCAGATCCTGCTTGAGGGTCGCCATGGTCGACAGGACTTCGGAATATTCGGACGCGCGCGCCAATTCGGCCTGCGTCACGATTTCATTATAGGCGTTTTGCGCGTCGGAATTGGCCTTGCGCGCACGGGTGACCTCGATCAGCGCCGCGATTTCACGGTTATACAGGTCTTCCATCACCGCCAATTCACGGCGGGTTTCTGTAACGATAGACTGCGCGCCTTCGGTGCGGCTGACGTAGTCGGACTGGCGCGCGGCCAGCAGCGCACGTTCAGAGGCGACCATATCAGGCAGGAATTGCGCAATGGCCTCGGGCACGTCAAAATCGAACATCCCGCCAATCTCGGCCTCCAGCCGCAAGCGGCGGATTTCAGCGGCAATCACCTGTTCACGCAGGTCGGTCACAGCGGTTTCAAACTGGGTGCCGCGCAGGCGCGCCAGCACATCGCCAGGCTCCACCTGATCGCCCTCCCCCACCAGCAGTTCCGCCAGAATACCCCCTTCGAGGTTCTGGATAAGCTGCGGACGCGACGACGACACAACGGACCCGTTGGCACGCACGATTTCATCAATGGCGGCGAACTTGGCCCAGATCAGAAAGATCACGACCGTGGCCCCGATCAGCCAGATCAGCAGGCTGGGGCCTTTGACGCGTTCGTCGAATTCGTCTGCCATGGTGACCATTAGACTGCCTTTTTATTCTTGTTTTGCAGATGCGCGAGGACTTCCTCGCGGGGTCCGTCCACAGCCAGACGGCCATTTTGCAAGATCACGGTGCGGGTTGTCAGCTCAAGGATCGGCACGCGGTGGGTGGCGATGATCGCCGTGCGCCCGTTCAGCCACGTCTCAAGACGGCTGACCAAAGTGTTCTCCAACGTCTGGTCCAGTGCTGCGGTGGGTTCATCCAGCAGGCAGACCTTGGGGTCCTGCAGCCACAGCCGCGCCCAGCCGATGGATTGACGCTGACCGATGGACAGGCCCTCACCACCGTCGGAAATTTCCAGATCGAGCCCCTTGGGGTGGTTGCGCACAAAGGGGCCGAGGCCGGCAAAATCAAGAGCGGCCAGCAGCCGGTCATCGTCGCGTTCCAGCAAGGTCAGGTTCAGGTTTTCACGCAAGGTGCCGGAAAACAGGCGGACCTCTTGGGACAAATACCCGATGGAGCGGCGCAAATCGCGGGGCATCACCTGCCCCATGTCCACGCCATCCACCAACACGCGCCCCTTGGTGGGCCGGTAAATGCCCGACAGCAGTTTCAACATCGTCGATTTGCCGGACCCGTTGGCGCCCAGCACGGCAATGCGCTGGCCTGCTTCGATTTTCAGGCCGGGAATGTCCAACGATTGACCGCTGTCTTCGTTGTAGCAAAAGGCGATCTCGCGCAATTCAAACGCGCCGCGCATGTCTTCGCGGCGCAGGTAGGTGCGGCCCTCTTCCTGATCCTGTTCAGCGTTGGCAATTTCGTCCAGCGCCTCAAGTGCGGCCTTGACGTTGGACCAGCGCGCCAGCGTGGCGGCCAGTTGCGTCAGCGGCCCCAATGTCCGGCTGGTCAGGATGCCCACAGCGATGATCGTGCCCACGGTGAACTGGCCGGTGAAGACCATGAACGTGCCCGCAACCACGGCGGCCACATAGGTCGCCTGCTGCACGCCCTGCGCCCAGAACGTGAGGGTCGAGGCCAATTTACGTTGCTCGGACGTGGCGACAGAGGATACCGCCGACAGCTCGGACCACATGCGTTTGAACCGGTCTTCGCCGCGCTGCGCCTTAATCGTGTCGGCCTCATAGATGACTTCGTGCAGCAGTTTGTTCGACTTGGCTGACGCCCCTTGGGTCTGCTGTGTCAGGGCGATCATCTTCTTTTGCAAAAAGAAGCTGGGCAGCACCATCAAAAGACCGCCCACAAACAACACCCACACCACATTGCCGCCAATCGACGCCACAAGCGCCAGAAACAACACGATAAATGGCAAATCCGTCAGGGTGCCGATGGTCGAGGCCGTGAAAAATTCCCGCACTGATCCGAATTCACGCACCGCAGAAAACAGCCCTGATGGCGTCTGGCCTTCCTTGCCGCGGCGCATGCCCAGCAAGCGGTCCATCAGCAGCGCCTGCACCTTCAATTCAATCTTGCGCCCTGCCCCGTCCATCAGCCGCGCGCGCGCGATGCGCAGACCGGCCTCAAGCAGCATGGCCAAACCGGCACCGATGGCCAACACCCACAAGGTGGCGGTGGACTGATGCGGGATCACGCGGTCATAGACCTGCAACGAAAACAGCGCCACAGCCACAGCCAACAGGTTGGCCACGAAGGACCCCAAGGCGACCTCAGCCAAGTGACGGCGGAACTGGAGCATCTCGCCCCAGAACCAATGGGCGGATGTACCTTTGCGGGCGTGTTTGCGGGCCAGATCGGCCACGGCCACATCAGCGCGCAGGATCGTGCCGCTGAAATAGGGCAGAAAGTCGGACAATGGAACTTCGGCACGGTTGTCACGACAAGTGGTGTCGAACACGATGACCGCATCATCGGTCTGATCAAGGACCAACAGCACGTGGCCGCTGGTCATTTCAACCATGGCGGGCCAGTGGTCGGCTGTGGGTTTGCGCACCTTTTTGGCGTGGCTCACCAGACCTGCTGAATTCAGCGCATTGGCCACGGCCTGAAGGGTGATCACGTCGCCTGCGTCGGCGGTCATGACCTCCAACAAATCAGACCGCACGATGTCGATGCCCACAAGCCCCGCATAGGTCGCGGCCAGATCGGCGCGCGCACGGGCTTTTGCGGAATAGCGGTCTTCCGCGATCGGGCCTTCGGCCGCGCCCTCAACCGCCTGCGGGTCGGAGGCCGGGGCCTCCGGATCGTTGGCGGGGGTGGACACGCGGGTGATTTTGCCGCCACGGGTGGCGTTCATGTCAAAGGCGATGACGGGGCCGGTCATATGTCTTCTCCGTCCACCAAGGTGCCGTAAAGACGGGCCAATTTCAGCTCCATCCGAGCCAGATCATAGCGGATCGCGACGGCGTCGCGTTCGGCGTCCAGTTTCGTACGGAACACGCCGACGACCTCGGGCACGGTGCGTTGGCCGCCGCGCAACTGTTGTTCAAACAGGGTGTAATTGTCATTTGCCTGCGCGACGATGGTAGCGATGTTGCTTTGCTGACGCCGCAGGGAGGCCATCTGGCCTTCGATTGCGGCAACTTCGCGGGCGCTGTCCTCGCGCTGTTCGGCCACGGCCAGTTCTGCCGCCTGCCCCATCGCCTCAAGGGCGGCGAGGTCAGCCCCACGGCCAAAGCCCAACCCATTGGGAATGGCCACGCCGAGGCCAAAGCTGTCCCCATCGGCCAGATTGCCTGAGGCGGTGACATTGGGGGTGTATCCCGCCTGAAGCGCGCGCGCTTCGGCCAGACCACGGGTGCCTTCGGCGTTGACTTTCATCACATCGAGCGGTTGGGCAATGCCCGCCGGATCAGACAGGGTTTCGATCCCGCTGACACCATCAAGGGAGGTCGCGGACATGGCGGCCAGTTCGGCGCGCGCGGCGGCGGCCTCTTCGCGGTCTTCCAGAACGTCGGATCGCATCTGGGTCAGCTTTTGCTGGACCAGTTGCAAATCGGCGCGGTCGTTGATGCCGGCGTTAACGCGTTCGGACATGACATATTCGAACCGTTCCATCCGTGCCATGCCGCCTTCGTGGACGGCGGCGCGGGCCTCTGCAGCTTGGGCGGTGAGGTAAAGATCAAGCGCCTGATAGACGCGGTCGTTGGTGTCCTGGGCCAGAGCCACGGCGGCGACTTCCACATCGGCGCGGGCAAATTCACGTTCGGCGCGGTTGGCCCCGCCATCAAACAGGGTTTGCTCAACCACCATGCCCGCCACAACGGACCCCAGTGAGGTCAGGGAAACCGTGGGCCCCAATGAGGGCAGCCAGTTCATTTCACGCGCCTTGGAGCGCAGCATGGCCGCCCGCAATTCAGCCTCAGCCGCACGGGAATTGGCCGCCAAAACGGAAGATGCCACCTGGGCATAAGGCCCGGATGGCAAGACGGAACGTCGGTTCAAAAGGGCGTCGATGAGGGCGGAGCGTTCACCGTTCGACAGCTCCCCATTCAAAGCGGGGGCGTCCGGTGCGGCCGCCACGGCCATGGTGTCCTGTCCGGTCAGTCCCGCTGTCAGATCACCGGCAAGCCCGCCCGCACGAGAGACCAGATCCTCGCCCATGCAGCCGCTCAAGACGCTGGCGCACAACAGGGCCGCCACGGGTGTCTTGATATACCTTGCCTGTCCCACTCGATACCTCAATCCGCTTATCAGATGCGTGGTGGGGGCCGGTTTGTCCGGCCCTCCGCCGTTGGTATGTGCCCCCGCTTTGCGCCGCGAAGGAGGCGTATCAGATCGTCGAGACGTTGATGTCTTCTTCAATAAAGATCTGCGCATCATCGCCCATCGTGTAGACGTCGTAGGTCTTGCCTTCGATCGTCGTGGTGGTGCCGCTGTCCGTGGCCCCTGCGATGTTGACGCTGTCGTCGGACCCGCCGTGGATGATCAGATTGTTGTCGTTGTCCGACAGCCCCTCAAGCGCGGCCAGATCAAGCGTCAGTTCGCTATCGGTGGCAAAGCTCAGATCAATGGACCCGATGTCGAACCCGTCCAACCCGTCAAGGCTCACCACGTCCGTGCGGCTTTCTTCCATCACCACATAGGTGGCGTTCTGGTTGCCGGCGTCGTCCACCTCATTGACCACCAGATGCGTGCCGGACGGCAGCTCGGGGTTGAAGGTGAAAAGCTGCGTGTCACCCAGATCAAAGCCGCCGTCCTGATTGTTTTCAAGGGTCACGTCACCACTGTCGGAGATCGAGCTGACCGTGAAGTCGTTGTCGATTTCGTTGACCTCAAGCCCGCGCACACCGTCTTCGTTGATGGTGACACTTTCGATGGTCGGGGCATCGGTGGCGACAGTATCGACGCGGAAGGTGTCGGTGATGCTGTCGGTGTTGCCGTGCTGGTCGGTGGCCGCGATGGTGATGTTGGCGTCGTATTCACCTGCAGGGATCTCCCCCCCGGCGTAGGTCACGGACCAGTTGCCGTTGGCATCGACGGTTGCCTCACGGGTGATGGTGCCGCCGGAGGAGGCAAAGGTCACCATGACGGTGGACCCGGCTTCGACCGTGCCTGTCAGTGTCACGCCGTCCTCAGCCTCTGCGCGGTTGACGATGTTGTCGCCTTCCACCGGATCGGCTGTGGTCAGAGTGTTAACGTAGGTGTCAATTTCGACCGTATCGGTGATGACCGCCACGTTGCCCGCAGGGTCGGTGGCTGTGGCCGTCATCGTGGCTGTGCTTTCCGTGTCGGCAAAGCCCGCAGCGGAGAAATTGGCAGACCACTGGCCGTTTGACCCGGCCATGACCGTGACGGTTTCGCCGCCGAATTCGACAACCACTTGGCTGCCGGCTTCGACCTGTCCGGTCAGGGTCACGCCATCGGCGGCCTCTGCCGCGTTGATCACATCGTCGCCTTCAACCGCATCAGCGGAGAAGTTGAACGGCACCACTTCGGTGTCGATCTGGACGGTGTCGCTGACCTCTTTGTAGTTGCCAGCCGCATCGGTGATGGAGGCCGTGATACCCGCCTCATAGGTCCCTTCGGGGATCACACCTGCGGGGAAGTTCACAGACCAAGTGCCGTTGTCACCGGCCAGCACATTCAAGGTCGCGTCACCAAGACCAACCGTGACCACCAGACCCGGCGTCGCGGTGCCGCTGATGATGACGCCGTCCGCATGTTCGACCGCGTTAACCACATCGTCAATTTCAATAGGCTGTTCGGACAGGGCCAGATCACCGGCGACCGTATCCACGGTCACAGCTTCGGAGATGCTGGAAGAGTTGCCTGCAGCATCCGTTGCTGTCACCACAACCGAAGTTTCGTATTCACCACCCGGCAGCGTGCCGCCCGGATAGGTGACGGACCAGTTGCCATTGGCATCAACCGTGGCCGCCATGACCACACCGTGCAGGGACACCGACACCGTAGACCCGGCTTCAACGGTGCCTGCCATCGTTATGGCCTGACCGCTTTCGTCGAAGTTCACGACACCGTCGGACCCACCGGCGGAGTTCGTTGTCATCTCAAGTTCGTTGACGAAGGTATCCACAGTCACGCTGCTTGTCGCAGTGGCCGTGTTGCCCGCGCCGTCGGTCGCCGTGACGGACACCGGAACATCCAGTTCACCCGTCGGCACGTCGCCGCCTGCGTAGGTCGCGGACCATGTCCCGCCGGAGGTGGCGATGACCGTCTGCGTGACGGTTCCGAACGTGACCTCGACCGAGGCACCGGGCTGTGCTGTACCGGTCAGCGTTACGCCGCCCGGCTGTTCAACCCCGTTGACCACATTGTCGGACCCGCCGACCGACGCAGTCTCAACCGTGACACTTGTCACGGTGTCGACAACAACGGTGCTGGACGATGTCGAAGAATTGCCAGCCCCATCTGTTGCGGTGATCGTGACATCCATCTCGTATTCACCCTCGCCCAGCACGGATGTGCCCAGATCAAGGGTCCATGTACCGCCCGAAACTGTCGCGTCGTAATCAACGCCATCAATGGTGACAACGACCGTATCGCCACCTGTCACCGTGCCGGTCAGCGTCACACCGCCTGCGTGCTCAACCCCGTTGATCACGCCATCGTCCCCGCCGGTGGCATCCATCTCGGCGCCGATCACTGTGTCGACGGTCAAGGTTTCGGTGACAGTGGTGGACCCGCCATCGGTGGTGATGGTGACCGTTACTTCCGTGTCATATTCGCCGGTTGCAATATCATCAGGACCGAAGGTCACGGTCCAGTCGCCCTCTTCGTCCACGGTGGTGGTTTGCGTCGTGCCGTCAATCGTGACCTCGACATCGCCACCGGCTGTGCCCGTCCCGTCGATGACCACCCCGTCAGGATGCCCCTCTTCGTTGACGGTCGTGCCATCGCTTTCGACTGTCCCGCCGGTCACATCAACCTCGGGGGCTGCCGGGCCGTCACCGCCCCCGCCGCCACCGGTGGCAATAACGGCGGCACCGGCTGCTGCCGCTGCACCACCCCAACCGAACAAAGGCGCGATCCCGCCAATGGCCGCGCCCAACATGCCGACCTCACCGTCAGCGGCTGTAACATCGGCGCGCAGCACGTCGGAACTGCGCATGAAATAAAGGTCATCATTGACGGCAAATTTGCCGATCCCGTCGTCCACGACGTAATTGGCGAAATAATCCGCGCCCGCACCCTGCGTCAGGTTTACCTCCGTCAGGAAACCGTCCGTTGACAGGAACAGGTCGTTGGCCGCCGCCCCGTCCGTGACGAAGTAGCCGTCGATCGTAATGACCTGCCCATCGACCAAAGTAATCTGCAGCGCCTGCCCGGCCCGCGTGTAGGATACGATCTGACCTTGCGACAGGTTGAGGGAAATATCCGACCCCGCGTTAACAGTGATCACTGATGAGGCGGCACTATCACCGGCCGCACCTCTGGAAATATTGCCCGCACCATCACGGACAACGAAATTAATCGCTGACATACTACTCGCTCCGCCTCATGTTCACGGCTTCTTTGAGCCGCCTTTTTTGATTAAGACCACCATATGTAGATTGATTTTCAATTTCTAGGGGGAAAATCGCGGCCTGCGACTCACTATGGCAAAACTGTGGCGAAATTACATTTCAGTATGTTTCACAGTGGCTTACGGCGATCCAGGGCCACGTTCACAGCCGCGCCGACCATGATCAGAAAGGAACTGAGATAAAACCAGAACAGCAAAACGATGACCGCGCCCAAGGACCCGTAAACTTCGTTGTAGTTGCCGAAATTGGCCACATAGACGGAGAACGCCACGGACATGCCGATCCACAAAACCACCACAAGAAACGCCCCCGGTGTGAACCATCCCAAACGGTGCCCCCGTCTGTTCGGACCATAGCGGTAAATAATGCCGAGCCCTGCCAGCATCACCAGAACGACAACGATCCAGCGCAACAGTTCCAGCAGCATTTCCTGATCGGCATTGAAGGGGGCCAGCGCCAGCACGACCGGCGCAACCACAACCATCAACAAGGCAACAATCGCAACACCGACCAAGGACGCCGACATCAGCAGGGCCACCAGCATGTGCCGCGCGATGCCACGGTTCGGGCGTTCGAAAATGGCGTTGATCCCTTGAATAAGGGCCGCAACCCCCGCGCGGACCGACCACAGGGCGACGCCCACAGAAATCGCTGTCGCCACACCAAGTGTTTCGCTGCGGGCATTGAGGATTGCGGAAATCTGGCCCTCGAACAAATCGAAAACCTCTGGCGGCATGAGCCCCCGCACCAGATTAAGCTGGCTGTTGACCACAACAGGGTCCGCCACCAGCCCGAAGAGGGCGATTGTCGCCGCAAGACCGGGAAAAATCGCAAAAAGTCCGTAAAAGGCAACGCCTGCAGAAATCAGCCCGGCATTCTTTTCCCCCAGATCGTCCAGAACCTGACGGATGACTTCATATATTTCCCGCCACATCAGGCGGGGCCCCTAGTTTGCATAGACCGTCACTTCGGGCAGGCCGGTCAGGGGCGCTTCGATCAGGCGCATGGCCGCAAGTGATATCTGGCTGCCGGATCCGGCAGGCCCGCCGGACGGACGCAATTCAACCGATACCGAATTGCCGGCATATTCGATCCGTCCCTGCGTGACCGACGACACCAAGGGTGTTTTGAACCAGATGCCAGGGTCGGTTGGACTGCCCAAGGATGCGATCGTGGTGCCCAGACGCCGTTCACCCGATTGCGGTGCCGTGACAACAGCCGCCTGCCGGTCCTCTGCGGTGGTTGTGTCAAACTCCTCAACCGTGCGGGCCGTGGGCGGAGGGGGGGGCGGAAAATCGGGGCGCGTCTGGTTCAGATCAAGGGTTGGCCGGACGGGGGGCGCAAATTCGGGTCCGCGCGACGGCGACAGATCAGGCACAACCGCCGCTACGGGGACAGTCACGTCTTGTTGTTCAACAGGGGCCATCGCCCCCGGCGCACAGGCTGCGGCACCCAAAAGCACCAAAAACGCTGGATAAATCTTCATGACCCAAAAGGTAGGGCTGCCCTGCGGTACTGTCGAGGGGGAATTGAAAGGGCGATTGCGCTTGCGCGGTCAGCCGCACGATCCTACGTTCGCGCCATGACCGGAAAGCTGATTGATCCCTTCCATCGTGCCATTACCTACCTGCGGGTTTCGGTAACGGATCGCTGCGATTTTCGCTGCGTGTATTGCATGTCGGAAAACATGACCTTTCTGCCCAAGAAGGACCTTCTGACGCTCGAAGAACTGGACCGCATGTGTTCCGCCTTCATCGGCTTGGGCGTTGAAAAACTGCGCATTACCGGTGGTGAGCCACTGGTGCGGCGCGGCATCATGACGTTTTTCGCGGCAATGTCCCGTCATCTTGAGGCGGGCACGCTGAAAGAACTGACGTTGACGACCAACGGGTCCCAGCTTGAAAAATACGCGGATGACCTGTTCGCGGCAGGCGTGCGGCGCGTCAATGTCTCATTGGACACATTGGACGATGACAAATTTACCGCCATCACCCGCTGGGGCCGCCTGCCCCAAGTGATGCGCGGCATTGACGCCGCCCAACGCGCGGGCCTGCGGGTCAAGATCAACACCGTGGCGCTGGCGGATTTCAACGATGTGGAACTGTTCGATCTGCAGGCCTGGTGTGCGGACCGTGACATGGACCTGACCTTTATCGAAGTCATGCCCATGGGCGACATCGGCAACGAGGACCGGATCACGCAATACTGGTCTCTCAAAGACCTGCGCGCGCGGCTTGCGGACCGGTTCACCGTGACCGATCTGGCCGAACGGACCGGCGGCCCCGCACGCTACATCCGGCTTGAAGAAACGGGCCAGAAAATTGGCCTGATCACCCCGCTGAGCCACAATTTCTGCGAAAGCTGTAACCGCGTGCGCATCACCTGCACCGGCGAAATCTACACCTGTCTGGGTCAGGAGGGCCATTCCGATCTGCGTGCCCCCCTGCGTGCCAGCGAAGATGACAGCCAGCTTGAGGCCGCGATCCGCGCTGCCATCGGCCTGAAACCAAAAGGCCACGACTTTGATTATTCGCGGCAATCGGTCGACGGCCAGGTCAGCCGCCACATGAGCCATACCGGCGGATAATTATTGTATTTCAAATTCTTGCGGCGCGATATTCATCCTCTAGATGAACGTCCTATCTGACCTGCTCCACGTCAATCCCCCGCCCTTCGCAAGCCGGACAAACCGACGGTGCAGCGCCTGTGTATTTGCCCAGCGCGACCAGGACCGAATGGGGATCACGTGGGTGTCCCCGAACCCGTCGACCAAGACCGCCTCAAGCGGTCCCGGCTCACCTTGTAATCCGCGATGACCCAGAACGATATTGCGGGCCCTTAGATCACTGGCCCGCACGTTCATGTCCAACATTCGGCGTGCAAAGTCCGTCATCGCTGCACGATGGTCGTGCGCAATGTCGTTGCCCTTGCACAGGCTCGCCCAGGTGGGCGCCGGCGCACCGGACGGGTCGCGCACAAACTGCGAAGAACACCCAAGCCCGATATCGGTCTGAACAAATCCGAACATATGGGTGATCGGCAGGTGGGCCTGCCCGCTTGGATCACAAAGGGCCAGTCTCAGGTATTCCAGATATTCCTTGCGGATCAGATACGTCCGATACCCCGCGAATGTCCGTGCAAAGGCGCGACGCATGCGCCCGCCCTTGCCCTGATCCGCGTCCGGCACAAGCACCTTGATGACCCGATCTGGATCGGTGGGATCGACATAGACCACCCGCTCGTACCCACGCGCAACGGGCACCAGCCCGGTCAGACGGATCACCGGCTGATGGCTCACCCAGCAGGCATCCGCTGTTCCACAATCTCCGCCCACCAGCTGCAGCCTGCGGGGATCGCCTCATCATTAAAATTGTATTCAGGATGGTGAACCATCGCGGTGTCGCCATTGCCCACCAGAATATAGGCACCGGGCCGTTCTTCCAGCATGAAGGCAAAATCCTCACCCCCCATCACCAGCGGCGCATCGGCGCAGTCGCCCGATACCGAGGCCGCAACCTGCGCTGCAAACGCTGTCTGCTCATCCGAATTGATCATGACCGGATAGCCCCGCACGTAATTGACACGCGCCTCGGCGCCCAGCGCGCGGGCCGTGCCTTCGGCAATCTCACCCAACCGCTTTTCGGCCAGATCGCGCACCTCGGGGGATAGCGTCCGCACGGTGCCGCGCAGATGGACCTTTTGAGGGATCACATTGTGCGCCTTGCTCGATGTTTCAAAGGATGTGACCGACACGACGACCTGTTCCACAGGGTCCACGTTGCGGCTGGCGATCGTCTGCAAGGCAATCACCACGTGGGAGGCCACAACCGTGCTGTCCACCGTCTCCTGCGGCTTGGCCGCATGTCCGCCCAAGCCCTCGATCTCAATGTCGAACTGGTCAGCGGCTGCAAAAAACGCGCCTGGACGGATGGCAAACGACCCCACGGGTTTGCCGGGCCAATTGTGCATCCCGTAGACCTCTTGAATGCCGAACCGGTCCATCAAACCGTCATCGCACATCTCTTTGCCGCCGCCGCCGCCCTCTTCGGCGGGCTGAAAAATCACCACAACGGTGCCGTCAAAATTGCGCGTCTCGCTGAGGTACTTGGCCGCCCCCAGCAGCATCGCCGTGTGCCCGTCATGGCCGCAGGCATGCATCGCCCCATCGGTTTTCGAGGCATACTCCAACCCCGTTTGCTCATGGATCGGCAGCGCATCCATATCCGCACGCAGTCCGATGACCTTGCCCGATCCCGTCGCTTTGCCCTTGATAACACCGACCACGCCTGTCCGGCCCAGCCCCGTCACGATCTCATCGCAGCCAAATTCCTTCAGCTTGTCGGCCACAATCGCGCTGGTGCGATGGGTCTCGAACAAAATCTCGGGGTTTTCATGCAAATCGCGACGCCATTCGGTGATGTCTGGCAGCAATTCGGCAAAACGGTTCTTCACGGGCATTGGGTCTCTCCTGTTGAAGCTCGCCGCAAAACTGCGACGTCTCACGGCAAGACACAACCCTCGCCGCCCCTTTCTCTGGTTCAAAAATACCTAAAATCGCCCCGCCTGCCCGACAGACCGACAGCGGCGATGATCGCTTGGGCGACGGGCGAAGCCCGGCGCAAAACCTCAGCCCTTCAGGCTCTCCAACAGACGCTGCATAAACGTCTCGCCTGCCTGAAACTGCTCTACCGAGATGTATTCATTGGGCTGATGGGCCTGCGCGATGTCGCCTGGGCCGCAGATCACGGCGGAATAGCCGCGTTCCTGAAACTGCCCCGCTTCGGTGCCATAGCTGACCACACCCACGGCATTGTCGCCCGTCAACTGGCGCACCAGTTCTTCGGCGGGCCCCTCCACTTCCGGTTTTAACCCCGGCACGAAGAAGGCGGGCGTCAGATCAATGCCCGTGTCGGGGTGGATCGCCTGCATCTCAGCCTCGACTTCGGCCACCTTGGCTTTGAACCGCGCGGTCCAATCCTCGATTGTCTCACCAGGCACGATCCGGAAGGTCAGGACAAAATCGCAGTCTTTGGCCGTGATGTTATGGGCGGTTCCGCCCGACACCATGCCCACATGCAGCGTCGTATAGGGCGGCACAAAGCCCGCATCCATGTCACCGGGCTCCTTCGCCGCGTTCTCGGCATTCACCACATTGCACCAGTCAATCAGCTTGGCCCCGAACATGATCGCGCTGACCCCTTCGTGGATCAGCGAGGAATGCACCTCAAACCCGCGCATATGGACGCCAAAGCCAAGCCCGCCTTTGTGGCCGGTCACGACCTTCATCATCGACGGCTCCCCGATAATCGCGGCAGAGGCGCGGGGCATCCCGCTGGCCACCATCGCATCAATCATTGGCGGGGCACCGACGCAGCCGACTTCTTCATCGTAACTCAACGCCAGTTGAAGGGGCCGCGCAACGCCGCGTGTCTTGGCCTCGACCATGGCCCAGATCGACAACGCATCGAACCCCTTCATGTCGCAGGTGCCGCGCCCGTAAAGACGCCCGTCCTTTTCGACGACCTCAAAGGGGTCCGTATCCCACGCCTGCCCGTCCACGGGCACCACATCTGTATGCCCCGACAGCACAACGCCGCCCTCCACCTGCGGGCCCACATGGGCATAAAGGGCGGCCTTCTGCCCAGTCGCATCCGGCACGCGGGTCGATGGGATATCGTGATCGGCCAGATACCCCTCAACCCACTCAATCAGCGGCAAGTTGCTGTCGCGGCTTACAGTGGGAAAGCTGATCAGCTTTTCCATCAACGCCCGTGCAGTCAGGGTCTGGGTCATGTGCATCCTCGGGGTCAAAACCAAAAGGGGAGCGTGAAACGGGCAACCCGCGCCGTCAATAGCCCAACCGGTGTGCATCGAAAAATTTACCATCCAGTAAAATGCCATCAGGGGTTGCGGGAAAGCGGATTGCTGTTAACGTCTGTATCCAGCACGGTCCCCGTCAGAGGGTCCGGCAACAAAAACAATCCATTAGACCACTTTCACAGGGGGGTCGCCTATGCCCGATGGGGCGCAGCCTGTTCTCGATGTTCGGGACCTGAAGACTGTTTTCAAAGTTCGCGGTGGCGAAGTCCACGCGGTCAATAACGTGAGCTTCGACCTCAAGCCTGGTGAATTGCTGGGCGTTGTCGGCGAAAGCGGCTCCGGCAAATCGGTGACGATGATGTCCCTGTTGGGGCTGCTGCCCACGCCGCCTGCAGATGTGCAAAACGGCAGCGTCACCTTTCAGGGGCAAGACCTGCTGAAGGTGAACCCAGAGACGTTGCGGTCCGTGCGCGGGGGCAAGATCGGCTTCGTCTTTCAGGACCCGATGACGTCTCTCAACCCCGTCTACAACGTCGGTATGCAGATCATGGAACCCCTGCGCAAGCATATGGGGTTGTCCAAATCCGCCGCCCGAACCCGCGCGAAGGAATTGCTGGAACTGGTCGGCATCCCAGATGCGGAACGCCGCCTCAAGGATTATCCGCACCAGTTTTCCGGCGGCATGCGTCAACGTGTGATGATTGCCATTGCGCTGGCGTGCGACCCGCAGGTGCTGATTGCCGATGAACCCACGACGGCCCTTGATGTGACCATTCAGGCCCAAATCCTGGAACTGATGAAAGACCTGCAAGACCGTCTTGGAATGGCCGTGATCTGGATCACCCATGATCTGGGCGTGGTGGCGGGCATCGCGGACCGTGTGTTGGTGATGTACGGCGGCCAGATCGTTGAGCAGGCCCCCACGCGGGAATTGTTCAAGAACCCGCAACACCCCTACACCCGCGCCCTGCTGAAAACCGTGCCGTCTGTGCGCGGCCAGCGTGAGGACCGTTTGGCCATCATCGAAGGCCAGCCCCCGATCCTTGGCGCGCAACCCACCGCCTGCCCCTTCCGTGACCGGTGCGATGTGGCGTTTGATCGCTGTGCACGCGAAAACCCGGCCCGCTTCATCGTAGGTCCGGCCCATGATGCGGCCTGTTTCTATGACGCCAACACAGGGGCCCCGCGCGATGTTTGATGCCCCCAAAACCAATACGAAACTGGTCGAGGTCCGTGACCTCAAGATGCACTTTCCCATCCACACAGGGCTTTTTCGGCGTCACACAGGTGACGTGAAGGCCGTCGATGGCGTCAGCTTTGACATCTACGAAGGGGAGACGCTGGGCCTTGTGGGCGAAAGCGGGTGTGGCAAATCCACCTGTGGCCGCGCTGTGCTGCGTCTTTATGACATCACCGACGGGTCGATCATGATCGACGGGGATGAAATCGGCGACACACCGCAGGCCAAGTTGCGCGGCAAACGACCCACCATGCAAATGGTGTTCCAAGACCCGCAAGCGTCGCTGAACCCGCGCATGACCGTGCAGGCGATCATTCAGGAACCGTTGGACGAACACACAAGTCTCAGCAAAGAGGAAAAGCGCGAAAAGGTGCTGGCCCTGATGGATCAGGTCGGGCTGAACCGCAAATTCGCCGGCCGCTACCCCCATGCGTTCTCTGGCGGGCAACGCCAGCGGATCGGCATTGCACGCGCGCTGGCGCTGAACCCCAAGTTTATCGTCTGCGATGAGCCGATTGCCGCACTGGATGTGTCGATTCAGGCGCAGGTGGTGAACCTGCTGGAAGACCTGCAACAGGAATACGGGCTCACGTACCTCTTTATCTCGCACGACCTGAGCATGGTGCGCCATATCGCGACCCGTGTGGCGGTGATGTATCTGGGCAAGATCGTCGAACTCGCCCCGCGTGAAGCACTTTATGCGGCCCCGCTGCATCCCTACACCAAGGCGCTGCTGTCGGCGGTGCCCGAACCCGACCCCGACCTGCACGACACGATGGACCGCACGATTCTTACGGGGGACGTGCCCTCCCCCGCCAATCCGCCCAAGGGGTGCAATTTCTGCACCCGCTGTCCGGCGGTCATGGACATCTGTCATCAACAAGACCCCGAATATCGAGAGGTGCTGCCCGGCCAATTCGTCGCCTGCCATCACTACAACGATATCACCGATGCGAACGCCATCCGCGCCGCATCCGAGGCCCAGTAACATCTGGATCAAGAGCAAGACCAACTCGATACCAACTAGGAGAGTGACAATGAAACTGACAACAGCCCTCATGGGCGCCACCGCATTGGTGGCATTTGGATCGACGGCAATCGCCGACGGCCACGAAGGTGAGCGCGGCCGCGACGGCCAGCTCAACATCATCTACTGGCAGGCGCCATCGACGCTGAACCCGTATCTGTCGGGCGGCACGAAAGAGGTTGAATCCGCATCCCTCGTTCTGGAATCCCTTGGCCGTTTCGACAACAACGGTGAACTGATCCCATGGCTGGCCGCTGAAATCCCGACGGTCGAAAATGGTGGCGTGGCCGAAGACCTCACATCCATCACATGGACCCTGCAAGAGGGCGTGATGTGGTCCGACGGCACCCCGCTGACGGCCAATGACGCTGTGTTCACATGGCAGTATTGCACCGCAGAAGGCGGCGGCTGCGCGCAGGCGTCCTATTTCGACGGTGTTGAATCTGTCGAGGCCGTGGATGATCTGACGATCAAGATCACCTTCGATGCACCGAAGCCCTTCCCCTACACAGCGCTTGTCGGCTCTGAAAGCCCGATCATTCAGGCCGCACAGTTTGCGGATTGTCTGGGTGCTGCGGCGCCAACATGTGTGGACGCCAACTTTGGCCCCATCGGCACCGGCCCCTTCGTGGTGACGGAATTCAAAGCCAACGACGTGATCCAGTTCTCCGCCAACGAGAACTTCCGCGAAGCAGGTAAGCCTGCCTTTGCGACCGTTCTGTTCAAAGGGGGCGGCGATGCAGCAGCGGCGGCACGGTCTGTTCTGGAAACAGGCGAATTCGACTACGCATGGAACCTGCAGATCGACCCCACGGTTCTGGCCGATATGGAATCCGCGGGCCTTGGCACCGTTGTGACCGCATTTGGTACATCCGTGGAACGTCTGCACCTGAACCAGACCAACCCGTCTGCCGATCTGGGTGAACTGCGCGCCACTGCCGAAGGTGGGCCACACCCCTTCCTGACCCAGCCGCACATCGGTCATGCGATGTCCATGGCCATCGACCGTCAGCTGCTGGTCGATATCGGCTACGGTGCAGGCGGTCAGCCGACCTGCAACGTGCTTCCGGCACCGGCGGTCTACGCATCCACGGCCAATGACGGCTGCCTGACACAAGACATCGAAGGCGCGAATGCGATGCTCGATGGAATGGGCATTGTCGACACGGACGGGGACGGTATCCGGGAATTCGAAGGCACCCCGCTTCGCGTCCTGTATCAGACATCTACGAACGCCGTGCGTCAGGATACCCAAGCCCTGATCAAACAGTGGTGGGCCGAAATCGGCATCGACACCGAACTGCGCAACATCGACGCATCGGTCTTCTTCGGTGGGGATCCGGCATCGCCTGACACCTTCCAGAAGTTCTTTGCGGATGTCGAAATGTACACCAACAATTTCGCGGGCGTTGACCCCGAAGCGTACATGGCGAACTGGGCGTGTTCCGAATGGCCAAGCCCTGAAAGCCAGTGGCAGGGGTCCAACATGCAGCGTTTCTGCTCCGAAGAGTATGACGCGCTGATTGACGAGCTGGCAACCACCGCCGGCATCGACGCACGCGCCGAGATCGTCAAGCAGATGAACGACATGTTGATGCAGTCCTATACCATCATCCCTCTGATCCACCGTGGTGGTGTGTCGGCCCATGCCAACACGTTGGGCGGTATCCAGATTTCCGATTGGGATTCCGAACTGTGGAACATCAAGGATTGGTACCGCGCGGGTGAATAACCCCGTCTAGCCAAAACCACATGGTGGGCGCGGCATCGTCGCGCCCACTGCCCCCTTTTCTTATATACCGGACAGTCATGAAACTGCGTCACCCCCCTGCCCCGACCCGCCTGCGACTTGGCTTTTGCGCCACGGCGCTGTCGCTGTGTGTGGCAGGCGCGGCGACGGGCCAGACCTCCGGAAGCACGGTCTATTTCTGCAAAACGCTGGAACGCTGCGACACGAGCCTGAGCGACTGTACCCCCACGCCGCCCGAACTGGTTCAGATCACCCTGCCCCCTGTGATGGAGGACCCGGCCCTTTTGTCCTATTCCGGTGTGCGTTTTACGCTGCCTTTTGTCGGTCTGGACGCAGGCGGACGCACCTACGCCGTCACCGAAGGCCCGTTCGACGTCGCCTTGACCCAATACCGCGAACTGGCCGATGTGGGGTTCGATCTGATGATCGCGATTGAGGGCGTTGAAAACGCCTATGTCACCGAATGCCCCATGTTCGAGGTTCAGCCCTGATGGCGGCAGTGACGCATATGCCAGTGAAACGACGGCGCGTGTTCCATCGCACCGCCCTGTGCTTTGGGGTCACGCTTTTTCTGGCAGGCTGCACGACCGCCGCTGCGCCTTTGCGGCCTGCGCAATTCTTTGCCTGCACTGCCGCTCAGGTCTGCTCAGCCAATGGGTGCGACCCTTCCGATCTTGAATTCAACGTCACGCCCCAGCGCGCATCGGGCGTTGTGCTGTCTTTTGCGGACGCCTCCGCCCCGCTGACGCTGGAAGAAACCACCTTCGCGCAAGCGGCTGGGGAAGATGTGGTGCTGACCAGCTACACGGGCCAACTTGATGCGTCATCCGTGCGCTTGACCATGGCGCGGGCGACGGACACCGCCCTGAACGCCCGTGTCGAACTGGATGGGCCGGACGGCACCCGCGATATCAGTGGCACCTGCACCGCCGTGGGGGACACCCCGTCATGACCATCTTCGCGCCCATCGGAGCCCCCCAATGCTGACCTACACCATCCGGCGTTTGCTGACGGCGATCCCGACGTTGATCTTCATCTCGCTGATCATCTTTTTGCTTTTGGACATGGCGCCGGGCGATCCCACGGCCCAGTTGCCCCTGACCATCCCCCCCGAAGTCCGCGAACAAATCCGCCAGTCCTTGGGATTGGGGGAGCCTGTGCACATCCGCTATTTCCTCTGGCTCAAACAGGTCATCTGGACGGAGCCGCTGTTCTATCTGTCCGAAGGCGTCTCCTGGATCGACGCGCCTGACAGCGCGCGGCTGATCTCATGGCAGACCCGCGCGCCGGTGATGGACACGTTGTTCGAACGTCTGCCCCAGACGTTGATGGTCGTCGGGCTGGCCTATGTGGTCGGCGTGCTGATCGCGCTGCCCATCGGCATCATCTCTGCCTACAAACAATATTCTGTCTTCGATCAGGCTGGTACTTTCGTGTCGATGATCGGCTTTTCCATCCCGCCGTTCTTTTCAGGCGTTTTAATGATCATCCTGTTCACGGTGATGATGCCCAACGACAGTTTCTGGTGGTTCCCGTCAATCTACGACACCACGCTGGTCGTCGACAGTTGGGAGAATTTCAAGGCGCAAATCCGCCAGATGGTCCTGCCTGTTATGGTCTTGGCACTGCAAACCACTGCCCAGATCAGCCGCTTTATGCGCGCGTCCATGCTGGACAACCTCAACCAGGATTACGTGCGCACGGCCCGCGCCAAAGGCATGACCGAAAGCGTTGTGGTCCTCAAACACGTGCTGCGCAATTCGATGATCCCCGTGGTCACGGTGATCGCCCTTGGTATCCCGTCGATCTTTGGCGGGGCGATCATCACCGAACAGATTTTCAAGGTAAACGGCATCGGCCAAATGCTGATCGTGTCGATCCAGGCCTCTGACCTGCCGATGGTGCAGACGATTACGTTCATCTTTGCGGTGATGATCGTCCTCTTTAACCTCATTGCCGATATTCTTTACGGCATTCTCGACCCGAGGATTCGCTATGACTGATCCGATAGACCCCGCAGCCGCAGGGGCCGTAAGCCCCGCCCCACCGGCCCTGTCAGAAGATACGCGCATCGACGCGCCTGCGCGCAATCAATGGTGGGACGTCTGGGACCAGTTCAAGACCCACAAGGGGGCCGTCTTTGGCGCGTCCTTCTTCATCTTCGTGATCGCGGCGGTCTATCTGGGCCCGTTTCTATGGACGATTGACCCCACCTACATCGACATCCGCGCGCGCAATTCCGGCCCCACATGGGCGCATCCCTTTGGCACCGACCAGCTGGGCCGCGATATGTTGGCGCGGATGATGGCGGGCGGTCAGACGTCGATCTCCGTGGGCCTGACGGCCATGGCGCTGGCGCTGTTGCTGGGCACGCTTGTTGGGGTGCTGGCGGGGTATTTCAAACGGATCGACGGGCTGCTGATGCGCACCACGGACCTGTTTCTGGCCCTGCCCCTGCTGCCTTTGCTGCTGGTCATGGTGATGTTGTTCCGCCAGCCCCTGTCGGCGTCCTTTGGACCCGAGACGGGCATCTTTATCCTGATCGTGGTGGCCATCGGCATCACCTCTTGGATGCCAACGGCACGGATTGTGCGCGGCGATGTTCTGGCGCTGAAAGAGCGCGAGTTTGTGCTGGCGGCCCGGTCGATCGGCACCCGCCCCGGCAAGATGATCCTGCGCCATGTCCTGCCCAATGTGATGTCGCCTATCATGGTGTCTGCCACGCTGGGGATCGCCACGGCGATCATCACCGAAAGCGCGTTGAGCTTTCTGGGCCTAGGTTTCCCACCGGATTTCCCCACATGGGGCCGCCTGCTGTTTGATGCGACGGATTTCATGCAACAGCACCCTGAACGCGTCATGTGGCCCGGTCTGGCAATCAGCCTGACGGTACTGTCCGTGAACTACATGGGCGACGGGCTGCGCGACGCGCTGGACCCCCGTATTCGCGGATTGTGATTTAAGCCGCCCCCGCGGGAACCATTCTATGCCGCCTGGGGTTGGAGAGCATGTCAGCAAGCCGTGATCTTACCAAAGGCCCCGTGTGGCGCGGCCTCGCGGCTGTGTCCGCGCCTATGTCACTGGGCATTCTGGGCGTGCTGAGTGTCGGCCTCGCCGACGCTTATTTTCTGGGACAACTGGGCGAAGAACCCTTGGCCGCCGTTGGCTACATCTATCCGGTGACGGCTGCGATTACGTCGCTGTCCATCGGCCTGTCTGCAGGGGCAAATGCCGCCGTATCACAGGCAATCGGCCGCAAGGACGGCGAAGACGCCGAACAGCGGCTCGCCCTTCACGCGTTGGTGCTGGGGGTATCCTTGTCGCTGGTGATTGCTGCAGCCTTTTATCTGCTGTCCGGTCCGCTGTTCCGCCTCATCGGCGCGGGCGATCCGGTGATGGAAGAGATTAATAAATACATTCCCTTCTGGACCCTTAGCTTTCCGGTGCTGGTGTTGATGATGCTGAGCCAGGCCACCTTTCGCGCCCATGGGGACGGGGCCAGCGCGGCTGCCATCATGGTCGGCTCGGCGCTGATCAACATCGCAATCACGCCTGTTTTCATCTATGGCACATGGATCGCGCCCGAACTGGGCACCGGCGGCGCGGCGCTGGCCACATTGATTGCGCGTGTCTTGGGTGCAGCGGCTGCGCTTTACTGGGCGATCCACACCAATCGGCTCAAGTGGTGCGCGGAACCGTTCAAAAACATCTGGTCGTCCTTTGCTCAAATCACCAAGGTCGGCGCGCCTGCCGCCCTGTCGAATTCGATCAATCCCGCTGGCATGGCCGCCGTCACGGCCGCTGTGGCCACCTTGGGCGAAACCGCTGTGGCGGGTTTTGGTGCCGCCACCCGTGTGCAATCTCTGGTGCTGGTCCCGATGATGGCCCTGTCCGCCGGGATTGGCCCCGTCGTGGGCCAGAACTGGGGTGCGGAAAAACACGACCGCGCCGCCGCAGGCTTGCATTGGGCATTGTGGTTCTGTCTGGGCTACGGCCTGTTGATGGGATTGGTGTTGGCTGTGTTTGGCGGCGTGATCGCGGAGTGGATCGCAGGCGACGGGCAAGCCGCCGATCAGGCAGCTTTGTATTTGCGCCTCGTGGGATGGTCGCTCTTTGGATATGGTTTTGTGGTGGTGTCCAATGCGGCCATGAACGCACGCGACAAGGCGGTTTGGTCCATGGCCCTGTCCCTTGGCCGCATTTTCTTGCTGTACCTGCCGGGGGCCTGGCTGGGCGTCTGGCTATTCGATTTCACCGGCGTTCTGATGGCGGCCATCCTTGCCAATCTGGTCGCAGCACTGGCCGCCGTCTGGATGGCCACACGCACAGACCTTTTGAAACCGCGCGAGCTTCCCCTGCCGGACAGCGTAAAGGCCTAATCCAGCGCCTTGCGGATCTGGCGGACCATCACCCAGACCAGACCAATCACCAGCGGCGTCAAAACCGCCTTCATTGCCAGCGACGACAGCCCCACATCGTCCGCAAAGGGCAACGCCATATTGGCCGCCAAGTTCACGGCATAATAACTGATCGCGACAATCGACAGCCCCTCAACCGTCTTTTGCAAGCGCAGCTGCAAATCCGCCCGCCGGTCCATACTTTCCAGCAGCGCCTTGTTTTCGGCTGAGCGTTCCACATCGACCCGGGTCCGCAGCAAATCAGACGCACGGATGGCCCTGTCCGACATCGCGTCAAGCCTCTCTTTGGTGCTGGTCACCGTGCGCATCGCCGGATCAAAGCGGCGCATCATGAATTCCCCAAAGGTCTGACGCCCCTCGAACCGGTCCTCTCGCAACACCGAAATCCGCTGATTGACGATCTTTTCATAGGCGCGGGTTGCCCCAAACCGGAAGGTGTTCTGCGCCGTCATCGCCTCCAACTCACCAGACACTTGCAACAGGGAATTGAGCGTCGTCTCCGTGTCCTGCGGCATTCCGGTCAATGCATCTGTCAGACCCGACAGCCGGCGGTCCAGATCACCCATGGTTTTGCCCAAAGACCGCGAACGTGAAAACCCCAGCATCGCCATCGCCTTATAGGTCTCAATTTCACATAGGCGCTGGACGATGCGGCCCGTGCGCCGCTCCCCCGTGCTGGGGCGCGCGAAGACGGCAAACCGCATGTGGCCCGCTGGATCAATCCGGAAATCCGCCGCGATGATGGCGTCATCATCCAGAACGCGGCTTACCGCCACGCTTTCGGGGACAAACCAATCACGCACTTTGTCGGTGATGCCCTCATCGCCGCTTTGTTCCTCAACGCGGATCAAAGCAGACGTGACCCGCGCGCCCGGCGCATCCGCCAACCACTGATCCGGGAACATCGCAAAGGTCTTTGCATCAAACGGGGTGGCTGCAGACCCTTGCCCGAAAATCGTGTAGGTCACAAACTCCGTATGGCTTTCCCATTTCAAAACATGCTGGCCAATCTGGCCAAAATAATGGGTCGCCCCTTCTTCGGGATGGGGGGCCGCGTAGTGATCCAGCAACGCCTTCAGATGCGCCACATCCGCCGCCCTGTCCCGGCCCGCGGCATTCTCGGCAGGTTTGATGGCCAGATAGGCCGCGCGGCACGGCGCATCGAGGGTCGGGAAAGGCCGCGCATGCAATTCATTGGCCAGCGCATAGCGCAACGGATGGTCTTGGATCGGGCTCATGGCGCGGCGTCCTCAGGTCTGTTGCGTCAAGACCTAGCCGCTTTCACAAACCTGTAAAGAAAAAACGCCGCATGTTCATAAGGTTAGCCGCGCACAATGGTATACCGTGCGCGGCTGGGGACCCCATCCAGGGTCAGACAACCATCACCGCAAGCGGCGGGAAGCCATTGAAACCAACAGAAGAATAGCTGCTGGTATAGGCCCCGCAGTTGCGAATGACGATGCGGTCACCGGCGCTCAGGCTCAGTGGCAGCAACACCGGTTGTTTCTCGTAAAGCACATCGGCGCTGTCGCAAGACGGGCCTGCAAGGACGCATGGCCCCATCGGATCACCATCGCGCGGCGTGCTGATCTGATAACGGATCGCCTCGCCTTCGGTTTCTGCCAAGCCACTAAAGCGGCCAATGGACAGATAGACCCAGCGGTGCAGGTCACGGGCGGATTTGCGGCTGGCCAGCATGACTTCGGCCACGATGGCACCCGCCTCCGCCACGAGGCCCCGGCCCGGTTCGGCCATCACGCGCGCAACCTCCCCGAAGCGCGCGGAGACCTGTTCCATGACCGAGGCCGCGTAGTCGGTCGGGGCTTCAATGTCCTGCCCGTAAAAGGCCGGGAACCCACCGCCGATGTTCAGAAGCGTCAGGTCGTGCCCCGCCTCCTTGGCCGCGTGCCAAATCTTGTGCATCTCATCCAGTGTCGGCCCCCACATGGCCGCCCGCCGGGTTTGGGAGCCTACGTGGAACGAAAATCCAACGGCCTGCAGCCCCAGCGCGCGGGCACGGTCCAACAACTGCAACGCCATGGCACGGTCGCAGCCAAACTTACGTGACAGCGGCCAATCGGCCTGGGATGTCTCGACGATCAGACGAATATAAACCTGTGCGCCGGGTGCATTCTGGGCGATCTTGTCCAGCTCTTCGGCCGCATCCGCCGCAAAAAGCGTCACACCCACCGAATGGGCGTAAGCCACATCCGCGGCCCGTTTGATCGTGTTGCCAAAGGAAATGTCACAGGGCCGCGCACCTTGGGCCAGACACAATTCGATCTCGCCCCGCGACGCCGCATCAAAATGCGATCCCAACCCCACCAGCCGCGCTATGACCTCCGGGGCAGGGTTCGCCTTCACCGCATAATGAATATCCGCCCGGCCCAAACCGGCCTTCAGCGCATGATACTGCTGCTCCACACGGTCCAGCGAAATCACCAGCGTGGGGTGATCAAACATCGCCGTCTCAACCACAGCGTCAAATGTTGAAATAGCATCAAAATCCCCGTCCACACGGGGGGCCACAAATTGCATCGTCATGTCTCATCTCCAATAAGACCCGGCCATGATGGATCATCCCATCGCAGACCGCTCACTTCCAAAAGGAGACGTTACCGTCGCTGCATAAACACACTTCAAACCGAAAAGGGCCAGAGGCGCGTGCGTTGGCGTCTGAGCGCGCCTATGCGCCCATTCTTCGAGTCGCACAAGAAAAATCTGCGGGGAAAATCCAGCTTCTTTCACCCCCGAACGCGCCACCTGAAATCCGCGCCACGCCCCCGTTTCTCTGGTTCAAAAATACCTGAAATCCGTCCCTATCCCGACACGCCGCCCCCGCGATCTGCACTGCGCCCCGCAGGGGCGCCCCCGCCGTCCGCAGGACCGGATCGCAGATCCCTTCCCCTGATCCGAAATTCTCGCTACCAGCAGTCCATGGTAACGATCCTGTTCAACAAACCCTTCGGTGTGCTCAGCCAGTTCACGGACGTCAAATCCCCGACGCAGCGCCCGACGTTGTCGGGGTTCGATCTGCCGAAAAATGTCTATGCCGCAGGGCGGTTGGACCGCGACAGTGAAGGCCTGCTGGTGCTGACCGACAACGGGAAATTACAGGCCCGGCTGTCCAGCCCGAAGTTCAAGACGCCGAAAACCTATCTGGTGCAGGTTGAAGGCGCGCCAACGGAGGCAGACCTTCATCCGATGCGCACAGGCCTGACCCTCAAAGACGGCCCCACCCTGCCCGCCAAAGCGCGCCTCATCGCGGCACCTGACTTGTGGCTGCGCGATCCGCCTGTCAGGGTCCGTAAAACCGTCCCCGACACGTGGATCGAAATCACCATCACCGAAGGGCGCAACCGTCAGGTTCGTCGCATGTGCGCGGCCATAGGGTTTCCCTGCTTGCGACTGGTGCGCTGGTCTGTGGGGGGATGGACCCTTGACGGCATCGGTCAGGGCAAGTGGCAGGCGGTCTAGGACAGACAGGCGTCCAAAGGCACCAAAGCGCGACCTGTGGCATCAAAGACGCCGGTGCTGAACAGGCTGTCGCCCTCGCGGGTGACGATCACCTCCGCGCCCGCAATCTCGGCCCCGTCCACGGTGATCTCCCGTGTGCTGGCGGTATCATCCAGATCCAGCGTCAGTCTGATGACATCACCGGCCTGCAGCGCCGCCAACCGCAGGGTCAGCAACTGGTCACCATCGTTCACAACGCTCATCGTCGCCACGAGGGCCGCGCCATCGACGATCTCGACAGGCTGGTTGACCTCTACCCCTGCGCCTTCGGACGACACATCAAAGATCAATCCGGAAGGGCTTGGAACCAGATCAACAGCCAGTGTCAGCGGGCCGATTTCACAGCCACCGATATTGGCAATCTCGATGCGATCCTTTGGCGCGCCATCCCGAAAGGTGACTTCAAGATCGGCAGCCGCCGACGTGCCCACTAACGCAAGTACACCCGTTATCCATTTCATGCGCACGTCTCCTTTTGCGATCAACTGGCGCGTAGCCGCGCCATGTCAACGAAAAAGGCCCCGCCGGCAACGACGGGGCCTTCCAATAATCGGTGCGGATCAGATCAGTCGATCTTGCCCAAAAGCGCATCCAGGCTTGCTTTCGCATCGCCATAGAACATCCGCGTGTTGTCTTTGAAGAACAGCGGGTTTTCGATGCCCGAATAGCCTGTGCCCTGCCCGCGTTTGGACACGAACACCTGCTTGGCTTTCCAGCATTCCAGCACCGGCATTCCGGCGATGGGGCTGTTGGGGTCGTCCTGTGCGGCGGGGTTTACGATGTCGTTGGACCCGATGACGATGGCAACGTCCGTGTCGGGGAAGTCGTCGTTGATCTCGTCCATTTCCATCACGATGTCATAGGGCACCTTGGCCTCGGCCAGCAGCACGTTCATATGGCCGGGCAAACGGCCCGCCACGGGGTGGATCGCGAAGCGCACGGTCTTGCCCTTGGCGCGCAGACGACGGGTCAGTTCAGCCACGTTTTGCTGGGCCTGTGCCACGGCCATGCCGTAGCCGGGGATGATGATGATGCTGTCAGCCTCATCCAGCGCGTTGGCCACGCCGTCCACGTCGATGGCGACCTGTTCGCCTTCAACGGCCATCTGTTCACCTGCAGGGCCGCCAAAGCCGCCCAGGATCACAGACACGAACGACCGGTTCATCGCCTTACACATGATGTAGCTGAGGATCGCACCGGAGGAGCCGACAAGCGCGCCCACAACAATCAGAAGATCATTGCCCAGCGAGAACCCGATCGCCGCAGCCGCCCAGCCGGAATAGCTGTTGAGCATGGACACGACCACAGGCATATCCGCGCCGCCGATGCCCATGATCAGGTGGTAGCCGATGAACAGGCCCAGCAGCGTCAGCAGGACGAGCGTGAAGGTGCCGCCGTTGGACAGATACATGATCGCAAAGATCACGGACAACGCCGCTGCCCCTGCGTTTAGATAATGACCGCCGGGCAGTTTCTTGGCCGATGTGTCAATCTCGAACGGCAGCTTCGACGAATTGCCTGCCAGCTTGGCATAGGCGATAACCGATCCGGTGAAGGTCACGGCACCGATCCAGATGCCCAGAACCAGTTCCACTCGCAAAATGCCGATTTCAACGCTGGATTTCTTGGCAATCAGTTGGCCGAAAGTGGACAGCTCGGAAATGGCCAGGGCCGGCATGGCCGCCAGCGCACCGGGCGCGCCCAATCCTAAATTGTTTTCGGAATACAGCGCGCTAATGGCATTGATCATCAGGTCTGCGTTGAACCCCACAAAAACAGCCGCCAGCCCGACAAGGCTGTGCATGATCGCCACCAGTTCGGGCATCTGCGTCATCTCGACCTTTGTGGCCAGTTGATAACCCACAGCACCGCCCGCCGCGATCAGCAGCAGCGACAGCAGCCACAGACCGGACCCAGGCCCGATGATCGTGGCCAGCACGGCCAATGCCATGCCGACAATACCGTACCAGACGGCGCGTTTGGCGCTTTCCTGCCCCGAAAGGCCGCCCAGCGAGAGGATGAAAAGAATGGCTGCGACCACATAGGCCGCGATGGTGAATGCGTTTTCCATAAGTCCCTGCCCGCCTTAAGATTTCTGGAACATGGCGAGCATCCGCCGTGTCACGAGGAAGCCGCCGAAAATGTTAACGGCCGCCATGAAGATACCAAGGGCCGCCAAAATCGTGATGAGCCAGCCGGTTGATCCGATCTGGATCAACGCCCCCAGAATGATGATCGAGGAAATCGCGTTCGTCACCGCCATCAAGGGCGTGTGCAACGAATGGGCGACGTTCCAGATGACCTGAAAGCCGATGAACACCGACAGCACGAAGACGATAAAATGCTGCATGAACGACGCAGGCATTCCGGGGATCAGGCCGATGCCCAACACCACGGCGGCACCAACGGCCAGCAGGGTAAATTGGGTCTTGGTCTGCGCCTTGAAGGCGGCTGTTTCAGCCGCGCGTTTTTCTTCCGGCGTCATCTCTTTGACCTCGGCCTTGGGCTTGGCCGCGATGGCCTGCACCTTGGGCGGGGGTGGCGGGAAGGTCACGTCGTTGGCGTGGGCGATGGTCGCGCCCCGAATGACGTCGTCTTCCATGTTGTGATTGACCACGCCGTCCTTTTCGGGGGTCAGATCGGTCATCAGATGACGGATGTTGGTCGCATAAAGCGTGGACGCCTGCGTGGCCATCCGGCTGGGGAAATCGGTGTAGCCGATGATCGTGACGCCGTTGTCTGTGACGATCTTTTCATCCTTGACGGTCAGCTTGCAGTTGCCGCCCTTTTCCGCCGCCAGATCGACGATGACGGAGCCCGGTTTCATGGATTTGACCATGTCCTCGGTCCACAGCTCGGGCGCTTCACGGTTGGGGATCAGCGCCGTGGTGATGACGATGTCGATGTCAGGGGCCAGTTCACGGAACTTGGCCAGCTGTGCTGCCGCAAATTCCGGTGATGAAACAGAGGCATAGCCGCCAGAGGCGCTGCCGTCCTGCTGTTCTTCCTCAAAGTCCAGATAGACGAATTCCGCCCCCATACTTTCGACCTGTTCGGCCACTTCGGGGCGCACGTCGAAGGCGTAGGTGATGGCCCCCAGCGACGTGGATGTCCCGATGGCGGCAAGGCCCGCCACCCCTGCGCCCACGACCAGAACCTTGGCTGGCGGCACCTTGCCCGCGGCTGTGATCTGACCGGTGAAGAACCGGCCAAAGTTGTTCCCGGCCTCGATCACGGCGCGGTAGCCTGCGATATTGGCCATGGAGCTGAGCGCGTCCATTTTCTGGGCACGCGAAATACGCGGGATCATTTCCATCGCGATGACGGTCGCGCCCTTTTTGGCGGCGGCCTGCATCTTGGCCTCGTCGGCCACGGGCGAGAAGAAGGAGATCAACGTCTGACCATCCCGCAGCCGCTTCATCTCTGTTTCGTCAGGGACACGAACCTTGGCGACAATATCGGCGGCTTTCCATAAAGCAGCGGCAGTTTTGACCACCTCGACGCCTGCGTCTTTGTAATCCTTGTCCGAGAACCCAGCAGGCACACCGGCCTTGGTTTCGATGATACATTCATGTCCAAGCTTTTGCAGTTCAAGCGCGGAGGCCGGCGTCATCGCGACGCGGTTTTCTCCCTCAAACAGTTCTTTTGGTGTGCCGATTTTCATCGAAACTCCCCCTCTTTTGTCGCGGTTATATGGTCGTTATAGGCGCTTGGCGGGATTCACAAGACGCCCGGCCGGTATGCTTTGGTATGCTTGCGCTAACGTTACGCAATAAAATTACGCCCAGCGCCGTGTCTGGCGGCAATAGTCATCGAATTCGGGGCCAAAGCGTGCGGCAAGACGCTGCTCTTCGGGCAGGATGAATCGATGTTTAAGGACCCAAAACAGCCCCGCAAGCAGGGGCGCGGCCCACAGAACGCCCGTCCACAGAATGTAGCCCGCAAGCACCAGCATATCGCCCAGATAGATCGGGTTGCGGCTTCGCGCGAAAATGCCGGTCCGGACCAGCGTGTCCGCAGTCATATGGGGCAAGACGGTCGTCCGGAACCGCCGCATTTCCAAAACGGCGAGGACCATCAGAACCACACCGGCGGCAATCAGGGCCCCGCCGGTGATACGCAGAACGGCAAGGTCGAGGCCCGTATCGGCACCGCCGACCTGACCCGTCAGATATGTCAGTGCCATACAGGCCAGCAGCCAGAAGGGGGGAATATCAATCCATTTCATAAGGTCGACCGTCACATTTTGTCTTGCCTTTGAGAAGGGAAAAAGGCCCTCATCCTGCGCACAACCTGAAGGCGTGCAATGGTCAAGTCCATAAGATTTATCATAAAAACAAGCGCTTTGGTCCATTCGGACCGGCAATCAACCCTCACGTGAGGAGGTCCACATCCTTTGCGCGAATTGTGTCGGCAAGATGGCAAACTGCCCCGGATTATGACCAAGCCAAGACCGGTTGCCCCAAAATGACCCACGTTGGCACCACTTCACATGCCATTTTCCGCATTGTTGTCGAATTGCTCACGTAATCCTCATCCTCAGAAACGCCCGTGTGCATGGGCAGAAGGTCCCGAAGCGGATCAGTAGGTATGAGGTAGCAGATGCCAAACGGTTATTTAGTCACTTTGGGGAACGGCTCCCTTGATCCCGGCGATTCCATCGGCGGGGGTCTGGTCACGTTCACCACGGACAGCGAGATCGGCGCAGGCTCATGGACCTGGAGTGGCACGGCCGGTGGAACGACCTACACCAACGAGGTCGAACCGGGTGTCTATTTTGTCGGAACCGACGGCAACGTCTATTTTGTACCTGACTTTGGGCCGGTCGACTCCCTTACCTCAGCCGCGGTGGATACGGCCCCCGCCTACACCGAACCGACACCGAACGGTACAGTTGAAGGCACATCGGGCGACGATGTCATGACACCGGGCTACTCGGACCCCGATACCGATACGATCGGGGCGGGCGATGACACCATTTTTGGCGGCGCGGGCAACGATTCCATCGACGCCGGTGCCGGCAATGATGTGGTGCTCGGGGGTGGAAACGACGACACCGTCGAGGGGGGCGATGGTAACGATTCCATCGACGGTGGTTCTGGCCTTGATCAGCTTTTCGGGGGCGCGGGCGCGGACACGCTGCGTGGCAATACCGGCGATGACGCCCTCTTTGGTGGCGCGGGGGCCGACACGTTGTATGGGGGCTCGGGCAACGACGCCCTCAGCGGCGGCAGCGACGACGACTCTCTGTTCGGGGGCGACGGTAACGACACCCTGAACGGGGATGACGGCAATGATCTGATCCTTGGCGAACGCGGCGACGACAGTATCTTCGGTGGCGGCGGCAATGACCGTATCTATGGCGGCAATGACAATGACACCATAGATACCGGCACCGGAAGCGACACGGCTTTTGGCGGGTCCGGCAACGACAGTATTTTTGGCGATGAAGCGACAGACAGCATCTATGGCGGGTCCGGTTCGGACACGCTGGATGGCGGTGCAGGCACTGACCTGATCCGTGGCGGATCAGGTGATGACAGCATCAATGACACCGGCGGCGATTTCAGCGCCGACACCATCTATGGCGAGGCCGGAAACGATACCATTTCTGCTGGTGCGGGGGACGACAATGTCTCCGGCGGGTCCGGAACCGATACGATTGACGGCGGAACCGGCGCGGACACCATCGAAGGCAATGATGGCGATGACAGCATTCTTGGGGGCGACGGCGACGACGTTCTTATCGGCGACACCGACGATGTGGCCGTTACAGGTGCGGAATCCCTGAACTGGGACGGCTTCGGCCCCGCGGGTACCAACCTGCACGGTGCAGCCGTCCAATCCACCGGCGGCATGACCGTTCAGGTCCAAACGACCAACGACGGCAACGCATACACCATGGCGACGAGCAATTCGACCCAATACGTCGAAGCCGATGAGCCTTTCAACACCAGTTCGTCGCTTGTTCTGACAGGCGGGGCCGGTCCGACGTCGACCACGCATATTACGTTCGATCCCAACCTTGATACCGGATTGTCCGACGGGGTTGAAAACGTCCAGTTCCGGATCAACGACATCGACACGTCTGGATGGCAGGACATTGTTACGGTCAACGCATTCGACGCGGACGGCAATCCTGTCACCGTCACGCTGACACCGGCGCAAGTTGTTGGAAACCAGTCGGACGACACAGTCTCGGGCAATACCATCACCGCCGGTACCGACAATAACACCGCGTCTCAGGCAGGCGGATCCGTTCTGGTCGAGATTGCAGGCCCGGTCCACGAGATCGAGATCATTTATGCCAACGGCGGCACGTCAACTCAGGCCCTGTGGGTGACCGACATCCACTTCGACACGGTGGCCGCAGACAATACCGGGGCCGGAAATGACACCATCGACGGTGGCTTGGGCAACGATTACATCGAAGGCAATGCAGGTGATGACAGCATCAGCGGCGGGGCCGGTGATGACACCATCTATGCCGGTGCAGGCAACGATACCGTCGGGGACTGGTTCACCGACGACGGCAATGACACCATTTTCGGCGGCGCGGGCAACGATGCGTTGAACGGCGGCGCGGACAATGACGTGGTCTATGGCGACGATGGTCAGGATACGCTGATCGGCGCCGGGGGCGACGACACGCTTTATGGCGGCCAGGGCAGCGACCGGTTTGAGATCACCGACAACCATGATGGCGACACAATCTTCGGCGGCGAAGATGGTGACGCATCCGACACCGACGTCATCGGCTTTTTCAATTCTACCTCTACGCAGGGCGTGACGGTTACAGCGACGGGTGCTGAAGAAGGCACCTACGATTTCGACGGCACCACCGGCACCGGCACATTCAGCGAGATCGAGGGCCTTGAAGGCACGGCTCTTGCGGACACCTTTGACATGTCGGCCGACGGCTCCGGCGTGTCGATCGACGCCAATCAGGGCGACGACAGCATCACCGGTGGTTCAGGCGATGACCTGATCGAAGCAGGCGCAGGCGCAGACACCGTCAATGCCGGCGCGGGCAATGATACGATCATTCTGAACCGTGGTGCGGGCGCATCTGATGGCGACCGCGATGTGGTCGTGCTCGAAGACGGCTTCGGCAATGACATCATCACCGAATTCGACGCCCCTACCCCAAACCCCGACGGCAGCTTCAACGGCATCGACACCTTTGATGTCAGCAATCTGACCGATGCGTCCGGCAACCGGGTCAATGTCGATGACGTGACGGTGACCGATGACGGGTCCGGCAATGCTGTCCTAACCTTCCCCAACGGTGAAAGCGTCACGCTGGTGGGCATCAGCCCGACCGATGCCGACAATGACCAATACCTTACTGCGATTGGCATTCCCCGTCTTGATGGCACGGTCACGGGCACCGGCGGGGATGACATCATCGACGTCAACTACACCGGCGATCCTGACGGTGACCGGGTGGACGCGGGCGATGCGATCCTTGCAGGCGATGTGGGTGACGACGACCTGATCTACGCCTATGGCGGCAATGACAGCATTGATGCCGGCGCTGGCGACGATACGGTCTATGGCGGTGCGGATGACGATACGCTGACAGGCGGTTCCGGTGACAATTCGCTGTTCGGCGGCGCGGGCGACGATACGTTCCTGATCGACGAGAACGACGGTTTTGACCGCGTGCGCGGTGGCGAGGATCCAGACGGGCTGGATGTTGACAGCCTTGACCTGTCAGGCGCGGGGACCGGTGCCACCGTGACGTTCACCGGCGACGAAGCGGGCACGTTCGACATCGGCAACGATGGCGGTGACGGCAATTTCACGCGGATCGAAGAGGTGGTCGGAACCAATCTGGCCGATACTTTGGATGCCGGTGCCAGCGGCACATCACAGACCCTGTTCGGCGGGTCCGGCGATGACACGATCACCGGCGGCACGGGGGATGACACCCTTTCCGGCGGTGCGGGTCGCGATGTCTTCGTGGTCGAAGACAACTTCGGCAACGACATCATCATCGGCGGACAGGTCGGACCGAATGTCGACCTGATTGACCTGACAGCCGTTACCAACCCTGTCTCTGTTGTTTTTACCGGTCCCGGTGCCGGTACGATCACCGACACTGTCACTGGCGATGTCATCACCTTCTCCGAAATCGAACAGATGCTTCTGACGGATCAGTCGGATGTGGTCGATGCGACAGCCGACAACGGTTATACCTTTGTCCAGACGCTGGGCGGGGATGACAGCTATGTCGGGTCATCCGGTGATGATGTGGTCGACGATGAAAGCGGCGCCGGAAACGGCAGCGGCACAGATGTCTATTTCGGCGGCGCCGGCAATGACAGCATGTGGACAGGCGACGACGCCGACACGATCTTTGGCGGGGCTGACAACGACTACATCAATGGTGAAGCAGGCAACGATTCCATTGATGGCGGAACCGGAAACGACACCATAATCGGCAGTTCCGGCGATGATACCCTTGCAGGTGGCGCGGGCGCGGATGACGTTTATGGCGGCACCGACAACGACACCATTCTGGTCACCGAAACCGACGGCACGGATACGATCCGGGGCGGTGAAGACGCCGACGGGCTGGATATCGACACGCTTGATTTCAGCGACACGACCGGCCCGACAGGCGTCACCATCACCAGCACCGCGACCGAAACCGGAACCTATACCTTCCCCGGTGACAGCGCCGACGGCACCTTCTTCGAGATCGAGAATATCGACGGCACTGCTCAGGAGGACACGATGTCCTTCACGGGCACCGACGGCATGACCATCAGCGGCAACGGCGGCGACGACACAATCACGGGTGTTTCGGGCAATACGACCGTTTACGGCGGCGACGACAACGACACGCTCATCGGTGAGGAAAACAACGCAAACGGTACATCCACTTTCTTTGGCGGCGCGGGCGATGACAGCATCGACGGCGCGGACGGGAATGATGTTATCTATGGCGGCGACGGCGCGGATACCATCGAGGCCGGAGAAGAGCGCAGCTTTGGTGACAACGACACCGTCTTCGGTGGCGCGGGCGATGACATCATCACCTCATCTGAGGAGGCCAGCACCTCAACCGACACGCTGTACGGCGACGAAGGCAATGACACGATTACAGTGGTCGGCGGCAACGCCAACGTGCTGGATGGCGGCACCGGCGATGACACGCTGACCAGCGGCACCGGCGCGGACACCCTTTCGGGTGGCGACGATCAGGACAGCATCTATGCAGGGTCCAACGACACCGTTGACGGCGGCGAAGGCGGCACGGACTTTGACGTCCTTTATGTCTCGGACGTGGCCTCCATCGCGTATGATCCGGCCAACAGCGAAAACGGTACAGTCACCTTCAACGACGGCAGCACGCTGGCCTTCACCAACATCGAAGACGTCATCATCGAAGACCAGGACGGCACGGTCTCGGGCACGGCTGGCGATGATGTCATCGACACCAACTACACCGGTGATCCCGATGGCGATATGGTCGATGCAGGCGATGCGATCCTGCCGGGGCACGATGCGAACGACGACCTCATCGAAGCCGGTGACGGCAACGACCTGATCGACGCGGGCCTCGGCGGTGATACAATCTTTGCGGGGACCGGCAACGACACCGTCTTTAACGGACCCGATACTGAAACCAACACCATCTATGGTGAGGCTGGTCTGGATACCATTTTTGGCGGTCTGGGTGGTGACATCATCTATGGCGGCGCTGATGCGGACAATCTGGACGGTGAAGCCGGCGACGATACGATCTTCGGCGGGATCGGCGACGACCAGCTGATCGGCGATGACGGCACCGACACCCTTTATGGCGGCGCAGGCGCAGATACCTTCTACGCTGGCAACGATGCCGATACCATCTACGGCGGCGACGGCAACGATGTTGGCTATGGTGGTGCGGGCAACGACACGTTCGAATTGTGGCTTGGCGACGACACCGCGTTCGGGGGCGAAGGCGACGACTATATTGACGGCGCACAAGGCGACGACGAACTCTATGGCGGGGCTGGCAACGACACGATATTGGCCGGGTCCGATGTTGGGGCCGATACCCTTTATGGCGGCGAAGGTGATGACCGCCTGTCTGCTGGCGATGGCGACGACACGCTTTACGGTGGCACCGGTGCGGATACGCAGTTTGGCGCAGGTGGCGACGACACCTTTGTTATCGAAGACGATTTCGGAAACGACGTCATCACCGGTGGCGAAACCGATGAAACGAATGGCGACACGCTGGACGGGTCCGGCCTGACGCAAAACGTAACTGTCACCATGACAGGCAACGAGGCAGGCACCTTCAGCAATGGCCCGGACACCGGCACCTTTACCCAGATCGAACAGATCGAAACCGGATCGGGCAACGACACTTTCGTGGGTGGCACAGGTGCGGACAGCATCTCTACCAACGCAGGCGATGACTCGCTTGTGGTATCTGATGGTGATCAGGTCGATGCCGGGTCCGGCGACGACGTCATCACACTGGTCGACACGGCAGGCGGTCCAGGTGCCACAATCACCATCGACGGCGGCGCGGGCGACGAGACCACCGGCCCCGGCGGCGGCGATACCTTGCGGCTGGGCGATCTGGCCGATCTGCAGGACGTGCTGGCCAGTGCCACCGACGACGGCACAGGCAGCTTCTCCGGCTCGATTACGCTCGACGATGGCACGATCCTCAACTTCTCCGAGATCGAGAACATCATCTGCTTTACGCCCCGGACCCGCATCGCGACCCCCCATGGGCTGCGCAACATCGAGGATCTGAAAGTCGGCGATCTGGTCGTTACCCGCGATCACGGCCTGCAGCCGATCCGCTGGATCGAGGCCCGCACCGTGCCTGCCGTCGACCGTTTCGCGCCTGTGCGCATCCGGTCCAACGTTCTGGCCGGTCAGGACCGTGATCTGCTGGTCTCCCCCCAGCACCGTGTGCTGTTCCAAGGCTATCGCGCAGAACTGCTCTTTGGTGAAAGCGAGGTTCTTGTGGCGGCCAAACATCTGGTGGACGGCATGGATGTGACCCAGGATGAGGGCGACACCGTCACCTATATCCACATGCTGTTTGACCGGCATGAGGTGATCTATGCCGAAGGGGCCGCCACCGAAAGCTTCCATCCCGGCGACATCGGCTTTTCTGCGGTCAGTGACGCGGCCCGCGAGGAACTCTTCGCGATCTTCCCTGAATTGCGCGCCGATCAGACCCACTACGGCAACACCGCGCGCCGCTGTCTGAAAGCGCATGAGGCGAAATTGATCCGCACCTGATCTGCGGGTTGATCACAGCGTCCCTTCGGGCCAGTCTAAGCGCGGACTGGTCTGAAGGGACACAATATGCGCGCGTCAATTTCCGTTTTGTTTCTATGTGGTGGCCTTGCCGCCTGTGCTGCGGCCCCTGCCCCGCAACCTGTGGGCGCAACCGGCAGCGTGGCGCAGCCCTTTACCGTTCCCATGGACCCCGGCCAGATCAGCTGTGCCAGCCTGACAAATCCCGCCGCTTTGGATGCCGCAACAGACTGGGTCATGGGAGTGATGCGAGGGCAGGTTCTGGCAGGCACAAGACCTACACAGCCGGACACGCTGACGGTGGGATCAGCTTTGCAATCGGCCTGCCAGTCCAGCCCTCAAAGCACCCTTCGGTCGATCGCCGGCCAGATTGGCGTCTAAGCCGTGAGTTTGTGGCGCTGGCCCCGCGCCGCCCAAACGCGTGCGGCATCCCCGAACGCTTCAAACAAAGGGCGCGATACAGGATCAAGCCCCGCCTGCCATTCGGGATGCCATTGCACCGACAATGTGAACCCCGGCGCGTCTTTAACATAAATCGCCTCCGGCGTGCCATCAGGCGCGTGTCCATCAACGACGATGCGATCGCTCGCCTCAAGAATGCCCTGCCCGTGAAGGGAATTCGTCAAAACCTCGGTCTTGCCCCAGACCCGGTGAAAGGGGCCACCTTCGGTCAGGGTCACGATGTGACGCATCTCGAACTTTTCTTCCAGCGTCCCGTCAGGGGGCATCCGGTGATTGTCGCGCCCCGGCAGATCGCGGATTTCGGGGTGCAGCGTGCACCCCATGGCCACGGCCACCTCCTGAAAGCCGCGACAAATACCCAGAACGGGCTGGCCGCGCTCTACACAGGCGCGGATCAGTGGAAGGGCCACCCCGTCGCGGTCACGATCAAAAGTGCCGTGGGCCTCGGTCGGGGCATGGCCATATTCCTCGGGGTGTACATTTGGACGCCCGCCGGTGAATACAAAACCGTCACAGACCTCCATCAGGTCTGAAATCTCCACCAGTGCGGGATCGGTCGGAACAATCAGGGGCAACCCGCCCGAGACCTCTGCCACCGCGGCCGAATTCATCGACCCCGCGGCATGGGCCGGATACTCGTCATTGATAAGGTAGAGGTTGCCGATGATTCCGATGACTGGTCTGCGCATGATGTATCCTTTGCAGGTTATCTAACCCGCAAAGGTTACAAATCCTACCCCACCTGCCGCGCCACCCCCTGCGCAATAACGCACAGGTTCAGATTTCGGGCACCAGATTGGCCGCTTCGATGCCAAAGGCCGCACAAATCGCATCATTGTCGGACGTATCTCCCGTGACGCCGACGGCCCCGATCACAACGCCGCGTTTGTCGCGCACCAGAACACCGCCCGGAACGGGCACAACCTGACCGCCATAAACGCCATTGACCGCATTCATGAAATACCCCTGCTGCTCGGCCCGCTGCATCTGGGCTGTCCCGGACATGCCCAACATCACCGCGCCGAAAGCCTTGCCCTGGGCAATGGCAAACCGGCCGGGTGCCGCGCCATCCTCACGCTCGAATGCTTTCACGTGACCGCCTGCATCCAGCACCACAACGCTCAGTGGTTTCAACTCCATCTCGCGGCCCTTTTGCAGCGCCTTGCGGATCATCGTCCGCGCTTTGTTCATCGAAATCTCGGCCATGGTCAGGCTCCTTGGGTTCTCTGGTTCAAAAATACCTCGGGGGGTCCGAAGGACGGGGCAGAGCCCCAGCGGATCGGATGGGCGAAGCCCATTCGATCCTCACCCCTTACGAATTGCGCTGCGCTTTCAGTTCCAGACGCCGCTGGTGCAACACAGGTTCCGTATATCCGGACGGTTGTTCGCGCCCCTTAAACACCAGATCACAGGCCGCCTGAAACGCGATCCCGTCAAATTCCGGTGCCATAGGCCGGTAGGCCGGATCGTCCTTGTTCTGCCCATCAACAACAGCCGCCATCTTGCGCATGGCATCCATGACATCGTCGTGGCTCACCACTTCATGGTGCAACCAGTTGGCAAGGGCCTGGGAACTGATCCGGCAGGTTGCGCGGTCCTCCATCAGGCCCACATCATTGACATCGGGCACTTTCGAACAGCCCACACCCTGATCAATCCAGCGCACCACATACCCCAGAATGCCTTGGGCGTTGTTCTCGACCTCGCGCAAGATAACATCGCGGTCCCAACGGGTGTCGCCCGCCAGCGGCACGGTCAGCAATGCGTCCAAGGTCGACCGCATCCCGCCCTCCTTCAGCCCGGCCTGAACGTCGAAGACGTCAACAAGGTGGTAATGCATGGCGTGCAAAGTGGCCGCCGTGGGCGACGGCACCCATGCGCAGTTGGCGCCGGATTTCGGATGGCCGATCTTCTGGTCGATCATATCGGCCATGGCATCAGGCGCCGCCCACATGCCTTTGCCGATCTGGGCGCGACCGGACAAACCACAGGCCAGACCGATGTCGACGTTGCGGTTTTCATAGGCCTGAATCCAGCCGGCCTGCTTGATCTCGTCCTTGCGCAAAAACGGGCCTGCCTCCATCGAGGTGTGAATTTCATCACCTGTGCGATCCAGAAAACCGGTGTTGATGAAGGCCACACGGGACCGCGCGGCGGCGATGCACGCCTTAAGGTTGGCCGAGGTGCGTCTCTCCTCATCCATGATCCCGATTTTGACCGTGTTCGACGGCAGGTCCAGCACCTGTTCCACATGGGTAAAGATGTCGTTGGTAAAGGCCACTTCTTCGGGGCCATGCATCTTGGGTTTGACGATATAGATTGATCCGCGCACCGAATTTCCGCTGTCGCGGGCCAGATCGTGTTTGGCAATAAGCGTGGTGATCATCGCATCCAGCAGCCCCTCGAACGCCTCGTCGCCGTTGCGATCCAGAATGGCGGGGTTTGTCATCAGATGTCCCACATTGCGGATCCACAGCAACGCACGACCTTTCAGCGTCAGGTCGGACCCGTCGGCGGCGGTATAGGTGACATCCTCGTTCAGCTTGCGGGTGAACGTCCGCCCGCCTTTGCTGACGTCCTCGGTCAGGTCGCCCTTCATCAGGCCAAGCCAGTTGGCATAGGCCGTGACCTTGTCCTCGGCATCAACACAGGCGACGGAATCCTCGCAATCCATGATCGTGGACAGCGCGCTTTCCAGACGCACGTCCGAGATACCGGCGGGGTCTGTGGCCCCGATGTCGCTGCTGGGGTCGATCACGATTTCGATGTGCAAACCGTTCTTTTTCAACAGAACCTTGAGGGTATCACCCTCTCCGCTGTGCCCGATGAACTGGTCTGGATCGGCAAGCGCGGGGACCATCGCGCCATCCTTGACAGACACCTGCGAGACCTCCGCCCACGATCCGTCAGCCAGCGGCACGGCCTTGTCCAGATGCCCCTTTGCATAGGAAACCACCCGCGCGCCGCGGTCGGGGTTGTACCCTGCCCCCTCCGGCAGGTCGCCCATGGCATCGGTGCCATAAAGCGCATCATAAAGACTGCCCCAGCGGGCATTGGCTGCGTTCAGGGCAAACCGCGCGTTGGTAATCGGCACCACAAGCTGGGGGCCCGCAATCGACGCGATTTCGGGGTCAACGCCGGTCGTTTCAATCTCGAATGGGTCCGGTTCGGCCTGCAGATACCCGATGTCGCGCAAGAACGCTTCGTAGCCGTCCATATCGCCCAAACCACCGTGCTTGATGTGCCAGTCATCCAGCTGGCTTTGCAAATCAGCCCGTTTGTTCAGCAATGCGCGGTTTTTCGGGCCAAAGTCGTGGACAAGGCCGGACAAACCATCCCAGAAGGCCGCAGGATCAATCCCGGTGCCGGGCAAGGCGCGGGTTTCGATGAATGTCGCAAGCTCTTCGGCCACATGCAGCCCGGCGCGATCAACGCGATGTGTCATGATTTGTCCTTTCAGTCCGCAGGCCCGAAGGCCGCAATTTGTTCCGGTTTAGGGCAGAAGTTTCCGATAGGCAACACGCTGGTCAGATTATTTGACCAATTTAATCCGCCGTTTCAACGGCGCCTGCAGAACGTCCTCTGTCACGGCGGCATCGGTCGGAACAATAGCGCACCTCATCCCAGACTTTTTCCCACTTTTTGCGCCACGTAAATGGCCGCCCGCAGGTGGCACATATCTTTTGCGGCAAGTCGGCTTTTTTGCGGGTGCGCGCCATTCAAACGTCCATCCGCAGCTGGCCCTTGGCACTTGCTGCGCTTTTGGGTTTTTTCTTGGACCGGTCGTTGACGAACCGGCCCTTGGTATCCTTGCGCGATGCGTGCTTGCGGATAATCTCGGCCGCTTCACCGCGAAAATCCTCCCCGTTGCGCACCGCCCAGATGCGGGCGCGGGCCGCACGGGCGGCTTCCATCACATCCACCACGGGGGGCGGATAGGCCAATGCGCCCGCGCCGTCCCATCGCCACGGCTCTTGCAAATAGGCATCGGGCACCTTGCGCAGTTCGGGCACCCAGGCCCGCGTGAACACACCCGCAGGGTCCTGATCCTTACCCTGTTTGACGGGGTTATAGATGCGCACCGTATTCATCCCTGTCGTCCCCGATTGCATTTGGGCCTGCGACCAGTGGATGCCCGGTTCGTAATCGGTAAACATGCGCGCCAGATGTGGACCAGTGGCACGCCAGTCGATCCAAAGATGATAGGACGCCACCGATTGCACCATGGATCGCATCCGGAAATTCAACCATCCCGTGGCGGCCAGTGACCGCATGCAGGCATCCAGAAACGGCAGGCCGGTCTCGCCAGCCTCCCACGCCGCGCGCAAGACGGGCTGGTCCTCGCGCATATTTTCATACGCCGAATGCAGGCAATGGGTCTCGATCTTCGGTTCGTCTTCAAGTTTCTGAATAAAATGATCGCGCCACGCCAGACGGGACTGAAAGGATTTCAGGGATTTCTTCCAGTCTCCGTCAATATCCTCCCGCTGCCGTGCGGCGGTGGCTTGCGCGATTTCGCGGATCGACAGGGTGCCCGCCGCGATATGCGGCGACAGACGCGAACAGGCCGTCGCCCCCTCTAGCGGGGTCGACATGGCACGGCGGTAATCGTGGCCACGCTCGGTCAGAAAGCTGCCCAACAACGCCAAACCACGCCGGCGTCCGCCCGGCTGGCGATCGGGGATCGGATCATGGGGACCCTGCGGCAGCGGATCAGACGGCACGTCAGGCCCCTGCAGCGCCTGTGGCGGTTCAACTTGTGCCGCAAATATCCGTGCGTCGCGCTGTTTGGCCCAGCCATCGCGCGAGGCCATGCGGCGGACCACGCCTGAGGACGGACATTCCACAAACCGCACCCCCTGCCCCCGCGCCCATGCGTGCACCCGCAGGTCACGGCGGTAGGTCCACAGGTTGCCGGTCTCCTCATGCGCAACCACTGTCGTAGCACCATATTGCTGACGCATCTCCTCCAGCACTTGCACCGCATCGCCGGACCGCACCACCAAGGGCGCGCCAAGGGCGGTGAGGTCTCTGTCCAACTCCTCCAGACAATCGCGGATGAACGCCCATTGTCGGCCTGACGTGTCGGGCAGCGCCCAGTAGTCCGGCTCGTATATATACAGCGGAATCACAGGCCCCTCCGCCGCACGTACAAGGGCGGCATTGTCCTGCACGCGCAGGTCCCGTTTGAACCAAAGGATATTCATGCCCCATCACATAGGGGCTTCGCCCCTGTCCGCCAGTGGGGTCTTGTCCGCCAGTGGGGCGCGGAATAGGGTCCGCTCTGCCCCCCCTATGCCGGAGCCTTCGATGAAAGACGCAGCCCCCCAGACGATCTACCTCAAGGATTATCGCCCCTTCGGCTATCACATCGACGATGTGCACCTGACGTTCCGCCTGTCGCCTGAGGCCACACGGGTGGTGGCGCGCATGTCCGTGCGGCCCAATGCGGCGTATCCGGGGGCGTTCTTTCTGCATGGGCAGGATCTGAAACTGATCTGGGCCAAGATCGACGGGGCCGAGGTTACGCCGGATGTGACCGACGCGGGCCTGACCTGCGATGTCCCCGATGCGCCCTTCGTGTGGGAGGCCGAGGTTGAGATTTCGCCTGCCACAAATACAGCGCTTGAGGGGCTGTACATGTCGAACGGCATGTATTGCACCCAGTGTGAGGCCGAAGGTTTCCGCAAGATCACGTTCTATCCCGACCGCCCCGATGTCATGTCGGTTTTTACCGTGCGCATCGAAGGCGATCTGCCGGTGCTGTTGTCCAACGGCAACCCCATGGGCCAAGGCGACGGTTGGGCCGAATGGCACGACCCATGGCCCAAACCGGCCTATTTGTTCGCACTGGTGGGGGGCGATCTGGTCGCCCACCCGGGTCAGTTCACGACGATGTCGGGCAAGGACGTCGACCTTAACATCTACGTCCGTCCCGGCCCGGATGAGGATAAATGCGCCTTCGGGATGGAGGCGTTGAAGCGGTCTATGACGTGGGACGAAGAGGTCTATGGCCGCGAATACGACTTGGACATTTTCAACATCGTGGCTGTTGATGACTTCAACATGGGCGCGATGGAAAACAAAGGGCTGAACATCTTCAACTCCAGCTGTGTTCTTGCCTCACCGGAAACCAGCACCGACGCCAATTTCGAACGCATCGACGCGATCATTGCCCATGAGTATTTCCACAACTGGACCGGCAACCGCATCACCTGCCGCGACTGGTTCCAGTTGTGCCTCAAAGAGGGTCTGACCGTCTTCCGCGATCAGCAATACACCGGCGATCAGGGCAGCCACGCGGTCAAACGGATCGAGGATGCGATTGTGCTGCGATCCCACCAGTTCCGCGAAGACAACGGGCCGCTGGCCCACCCCGTGCGCCCTGAAAGTTTCATTGAGATCAACAATTTCTACACGATCACGGTCTACGAAAAAGGGGCTGAGCTGATCGGGATGCTCAAACGCCTTGTCGGGGACGCGGCCTATTACAAAGCGCTCGACCTTTATTTCACGCGCCACGACGGACAGGCCGCGACGATCGAGGACTGGCTGAAGGTCTTTGAGGACAGCACGGGCCGTGATCTGACCCAGTTCAAACGCTGGTACGAACAGGCGGGCACACCGCGTCTGGCCGTGACCGAAGACTTCAAGGACGGCACCTATGCGCTGACCTTCACCCAAACGACACCGCCCACACCGGGGCAGGACACCAAGGCCCCGCAGGTCATCCCCGTGGCCGTGGGCCTCATGTCAGACGACGGGACGGAGGTTCTGCCAACCCAGGTGTTGGAAATGACAAAGGCGGAACAGACCTTCACCTTTGACGGCTTGGCCGCAAAACCGGTGCCGTCGATCCTGCGCGATTTTTCTGCCCCTGTGATCTTGCAGCGCGATCAGACCAATGCGGAACGTGCGTTTTTGATGGCCCACGACACGGACCCGTTCAACCGGTGGGACGCGGGCAACGCGCTTGCGCGTGACGTCTACCGCCGCATGGTGACCGAGGACGCAGCACCTGATGCGGCCTACCTTGATGGCATCGCCGCCATTCTGCGCGACGACAGCCTTGATCCGGCCTTCCGCGCGCTTGTGCTATCCCTGCCGTCCGAGGACGACATGGCGCAGGACTTGGCGGATGCGGACCACATCCCCGACCCCACCGCCATTCACCACGCAGGCGAAGCGTTGCGCGTCGCCATGGCGCAGCATCTGCAAGATATCCTGCCCCGCGTGCGCGCCGATATGGCGATCAATGGCCCCTATTCTCCCGATGCGAAATCCGCCGGAAAACGCAGCCTTGGCAATGCCTGTCTGGCGCTGTTGTCGCGTCTTGACGGTGGGGCCGCGGCTGCGGCGCAGTACAAAGCCGCCGACAACATGACCATGCAAATCGCAGCACTGGCCTGCCTGCTGAAGATCGGCAAAGGCGCTGATGAAAGTGCCGCCTTCCGCGCCCAATGGCGCGAGGACCGCCTTGTTATGGACAAATGGTTCGGCCTGACGGTCAGCTCCGCCGCCCCGCAGGACGCCGCAGCAACGGCGGACCGCCTGACAGCCGAGCCTGATTTCGACATGAAGAACCCCAACCGTTTCCGTGCGGTCTTTGGCGCACTGGCAGGCCATGCTGCAGGGTTTCACGATCCATCGGGTGTGTCCTACCGCATGTTGGGCGACTGGCTGGCGCGACTGGACGCCATCAATCCCCAAACCACCGCACGGATGACCACCGCCTTTGCCACATGGAAACGCTATGACAGCAACCGTCAGGCCATGATCCGCACGGTGTTAAAGGGGCTCGAGGCCACACCAAATCTGTCCCGCGATACAGGCGAAATGGTGGGGCGGATGCTGGGCGACACCCCTTCCTGAGGGGCGTATCAGCCGCTAGTCTGACGGCACGCCGCCACGAAGGAAACTGCCCATGCCCGTCCTGATCGCCCTGCTGGGTATCGCCGTCGCCGCCTACATCTGGGCGCAGCGCGCCAGTCGCGCCCGTGATGTCATGGGCGACGTGTCGGATATGGCCAATGACGTGCGCTTGGCCGCGCGGCGGTTCGGGTTCAGACGCAACACCAATATCCACCCCGTCGAAAGCATCGAAGACCCGCAGCTGGCCATTGCGGCCATTGCGACGGCCTTCCTTGAACTGGATGATCTGCCCACGGCAGAGGACCGGCAACGGTTGACGGTGCAGCTGCGCGCCAACCTGCGGGCCAACGAAGACGAAGCGCAAGAGATGGAAATACTTGGCCGGTGGTTCATGACTGAATGCGGCGGGGCTGAACCTGCCATCGCCCGTATATCGCGCAAACTGTATAAACTGGGCGGCGCCGAACAGATGGCCCCGCTTATGGCGGTGCTGAAGGGCGCGACAGTGTCGGAACTGACCCAGAAGCAACGTGACGCCCTTGAGGACATCACCCGCGCCCTGCGTGTGCGGTGATCTATCTATGGACCCGTCAGGGGCGCAGACCTGCGACGCTTTTTGTCCTCGCTATCACTTGGATCGGCGCTGCGGCGGTTTGGGCCGTGTTTGATGCCGCATGGTTCGTTCTGGCGGTGCCACTGCTTGCGTCCGTGCCGGTGCTTTGGGACGTGATCCGCAACCCCGAACTCAGGCTGGAGGTCTGGGAAGGCCGCATCCTATGGGTGTCCGGTCTGCAAAGTGGTGACAGTGCCAGCATAGAAAAGGTCCGGCTTGACCGACGGTTTGACGGCGGCCTGCGGATCACCCTGATCCACTCGGACACGGCCCACACCCGTCTGCCGCCTGATATCACGCCTCCGGCAGATGCGTTTGAAACTGCGCTGACCGCCGCCGGTATTTCGGCGGAACGCCACCCGTTCTCGCCCTTCTGACGGCAAAATTCTGCCGGAACAAAACTGTCACAACTGTGTTGTCGATCTGTTACACGAATTTGGTGAAAGTCCGGATTATGAGAGATCGGATAGACCCCCTCATCGCAGAGCGCGCCCCGTGGTTATACCGCAAAGGGCTGACTGCCCGTTTGGCCCGACGCGCGCTGGACCGGACTTTGTCCTATGACCAAACAGTGCAGATCGCGACCGATTTGCGCGACACCTGCGGTGCCGGCGTGATGGGCGAAATGTTTTGCAAACTGGCCCGCCGGGTGCGCGTCCATGGATTGGACAATGTACCGCGTCAGGGCGGCGCCTTGGTGGTGGCAAACCATCCCACCGGCATTGCGGACGGCATCATCCTGCACGGTCTGCTGGCTGATATCCGCCCCGATCTGTTCTTTTTCGCCAACAAGGACATCCTGAGGGTCATGCCCCAGCTGTCCCCGATGATTGCACCTGTGGAATGGCGCACCGACCAACGCAGCCACGGCAAAACCCGTGAGACGATGGCGTTTTTGCGCGATGCCGTGAAGGACGACCGTCTGGGCGTCATTTTTCCATCCGGCCGGTTGGCACAGCGGCGCGGTCTGCGGCTTCATGAACGTCCGTGGATGGCGTCGGCGGCCATGCTTGCCCGCAAATACGACCTGCCCGTCATTCCCATCAATATCCGCGCCCGCAATTCGGCGCTGTTTTATCTGTTCGACATGATCCATCCCACCTTGCGTGACATCACCTTGTTTCACGAAACCCTGAACAAGGACCGTCAGCCGTTTGCCATCACCGTCGGAGAGGCGATTTCACCGTCTGCCCTGCCGAAGAATTCCGAAGACGGGATTGCACTGTTACGCCGTGCGACACTGGCCCTGGGTGAGGATGGCCGCCAAAGCGTGAGCCTTGTGACCACATCGCGCCAACTGGCGCGCGCCTAGCCGTCCGAGCGGGTTGAAACCGTGACCAACGGCGCAGGACGCGCCTGCGGGCGCGGGCTGGTCGCCATATTGAAATTGGGCCGGCAATAGTCCTGACGACGGGTCCATGCCGCCATTTCAGCAATCTTGTTGGGCCTTGTCATTGGTCCCCAGTCCGCAGCGACGCCGCGCCAACGGGTGTCACGGACAGCGATGGCATTGTCGCGCGGTACGGTCACATTCATGATGCGGATTGCGCAACTCAGGTTGTCTTCGGGGTCCTTCAGCGCCTCGCCCGTTGTCGCACGGCACCCGTAACGTCGGGCGGTGTCGGGATAGATTTGCAGCAGACCATACCACAGGTTCGGCCCGCCTACGGCGTTGGGTCGATAGGTGCTTTCGTGTTTGGCCAGCGCCGACATCATTCCGACCCAGAAGGCGCGGCGCATATGCGGCGGATTGTTCACATAGCCGGGACACCAGTTCGCGATGTCCCTTGGTTCGGTTTCTTCCAGCCGCGATCCGTGTGTGCGCAAGGCCGACAGGGCCGCGCGGGTCCAACTTGCGCTGTCGCCGCGGAAATCCCAGCGGGCGTCGGGAATATAATTTACTCGGGCCACCGGACGGACGCTGGGGTTTTCACTGATAACGACAGGATAGCGCACCATATGCACGGGACGGACAGGCGGCCTGATCGCGGCCAGCGCCGCACGGGCGGCATCGGCACGCAAATTGGCCGCGTCTTCGCGGGCAAAGGGACGTGTCTCCGTCTGTGGACCCTGTGCCAATGCAGCCGTGCCCAACGCGATGGTGAGAATCCCCCCCAGGATCGCTCTCATAGCAAACATGCCGCGATTGATGGCCTGCGTTTGGTCCCGATGCAAGAAAAACGAAGCCGTGAGGCGCTTTCCCGCCTGCAGCCATCAACATATTGGGGAGGCTGCGCCAGAACACGCAACACGCCGCCTTGAAGCCCGCCCCGCGCGCGGCTATTCACGCGTGAAACCCCACCGCAGCGGAGCCTGACATGCTGGACCTCACCTACGACACGCCGACGCCCAAAACCATCGCAGGTGCGACGGGAGACTGGGAACTTGTGATCGGTCTTGAGGTCCACGCCCAAGTGGCCACCAAGGCCAAGCTGTTTTCCGGTGCCTCCACCCAGTTTGGCGCGGAACCCAACAGCAACGTGGCCTTCGTGGACGCGGGCATGCCCGGCATGTTGCCGGTCATCAACGAAGAATGTGTGGCTTTTGCGGTGAAAACCGGTCTGGGGTTGAAGGCACAGATCAACCTGACGTCAGCTTTCGACCGCAAAAACTATTTCTACCCCGACCTGCCACAGGGCTATCAGATTTCGCAGCTTTACCATCCCATCGTGGGCACTGGTGAGGTGCTGGTTGAGCTGGGCGACGGCACAGCGCGCAATGTGCGCATCGAACGGATCCATCTGGAACAGGACGCCGGTAAATCCATTCACGACATGGACCCCGCAATGTCCTTTGTGGACCTGAACCGCACGGGCGTGGCGCTGATGGAAATTGTGTCCTTCCCCGACATTCGCGGCCCTGAAGAGGCCGCTGCCTATGTGGGCAAGCTGCGCCAGATCATGCGCTATCTGGGCACCTGTGATGGCAACATGCAAAACGGCAACCTGCGTGCGGATGTGAACGTGTCCGTCTGTCGCCCCGGTGATTACGAGAAATTCCAGGCCTCGGGCGATTTCGGGCATCTGGGCACGCGGTGCGAGATCAAGAACATGAACTCCATGCGGTTCATTCAGGCCGCCATTGACGTGGAGGCCCGCCGCCAGATCGCGATCATCGAAGATGGCGGTGCCGTGGTGCAGGAAACGCGCCTCTATGATCCGGACAAGAACGAAACGCGGTCCATGCGGTCCAAGGAAGAGGCCCATGATTACCGTTATTTCCCTGATCCCGACCTTCTCCCGCTTGAGATTGAACAGACGTGGGTTGACGACATCGCGGCCTCCCTGCCAGAGCTGCCCGATGACAAAAAGGCGCGGTTTATGAGCGATTTCGGGCTGAGCGACTATGACGCCTCCGTGCTGACGGCCGACGTGACCAACGCCGCCTATTTCGAGGCCGTGGCCGAAGGGGGCGATGGCAAACTGGCGGCAAACTGGGTCATCAACGAATTGTTCGGCCGCCTGAAAAAGGACGATCTGGGCATATCGGACAGCCCGATTTCCGCCCCCCGTCTGGCGCAGATTGTGGCGCTGATCAAATCCGACAAGATCAGCGGCAAGATCGCCAAAGACGTGTTCGAAATCGCCTATACATCGGACCGAGACCCCGAAGAGATCGTCAAGACCGAAGGGATGGAGCAGGTCACGGACACCGGCGCCATCGAGGCCGCTGTGGATGAGATCATCGCCGCCAACCCCGCGCAGGTGGAAAAGGCCAAGGCCAATCCAAAGCTGGCAGGGTGGTTCGTGGGTCAGGTGATGAAAGCGACGGGCGGCAAGGCGAACCCTGCGGCGGTCAACAAACTGGTGTCGTCCAAACTGGGTCTTTGATCCAAAGGACTGCTGCGCAGGCTTTCTTTATTGGTTTGGGGGGCGCTGCCCCCGCCGCGCAAAGCGCGGCCCCCCCGAGGTATTTAAGGAACCAGAGAAGATGTGGTGGACGCCATCGGTCTGCGCACCATCTCTTGTGGCATCAGGAATTACTGTTGTTTTTCTTGGCCTTGGCTTGCCTTCTTGATATGACCGGTTGGGAAAATGTGAGGATCGTCATGACGGGATATGAGTATAAAGTGGTACCGGCACCCACGCGCCCCTTGAAGGCGAAGGGTGTCAAAGGCACGTCCGCGCGCTTTGCCAATGCTCTGGAAACGGTGATGAATGACCTTGGAACCGATGGCTGGGAATATCAGCGCACGGATACATTGCCTGTTGAGGAACGTCAGGGACTGACGGGCAAGACCACGACCTTCCAGAACATGCTGGTGTTCCGGCGCAGATTGGCAATGGCCCCTGCTGCCGAGGTGACAGCCCTTATTGAAGACAGGTCCAAGGCAGACGACCTGAGCGCACCGCCGCAAGTTGCGGCAGCGCCGACTGACGACCCCGATGAAGACACCGCAAAGAGCGCCGATGCGCGCGTCGAGGCGACTTTGACGTCGCAGCCGACACCCGTGCCGTTTGCCAATGGCGCGACCCCGTCCCGCCGGACAGATGACGCTTTGCCTGCGGCTGAATAATTATTCGATCTTGAGCGACAGCGCGTGAATGCGCGTCATGATGTCTGGCCCCAAAGCGGCGTGAATGGCGCGGTGTTTGGCGATCCGCGATTGGCCGTCAAACGCATCTGACGCGATTTCGACGCGCCAGTGGCTTTCGCCCGTGCCGTCATCGCCCGCGTGGCCTGCGTGCAAATGGCTTTCGTTGATGACATTCAACATGGACGGCGCAAAGGCCGATTTCAGACTGTCTGTAATTTGTTCTTCCAAAGTCATTTATTTTGTCCCCTGCCCCTTCAATCCGCTGATCAATGGTTTAGTATCTCTTCTCCGGATAAGAAAGGTGACGTGATGCGCAAGGATGATCCTTTTGGCTTTGATATGTCGGTGTCTTCTTCGAAAAAGAAGAACCCGCGGGGCCGTCGTGGTATGTCCGGCGCGTCCGAGACATCAACCCGGGTCTGTGAAAAGCCGGGCTGTGAAGAGGCGGGCAAGTACCGCGCACCCAAGAACCCCGATGTGCTTGATGACTATTACTGGTTCTGCAAGGACCACGTGCGTGAATACAACCTTGGCTGGAATTTCTTTGAAAATACGACCGAGGCGGAACTGAACGCGCAGGCCAGCAAGGACCGCGTTTGGGAACGTGAGACCAAGCCTTTTGGGAAATCCGACGAACAGCGCGCCTGGGCGCGGTTGGGCGTGGATGACCCCCATCAGGTGCTGGGTGCCAATGCGACGCAGAATCCGGGCAAATCCACCACAGGATCGACCCGCCGTCTGCCCGCCACCGAACGCCGCGCGATCGAGATTCTTGAAGCCAAGGACCACTGGACCAAGCCCGAAATTCGCAAAGCCTACAAAAAGCTGATCAAGGTGCTGCATCCCGACATGAACGGCGGGGACCGGTCACAGGAAGAGCAGCTGTCCGAAGTTGTCTGGGCCTGGGACCAGATCAAATCCAGCCGCAGTTTCAAGGACTGAGGATCAGGTGAACCGCCCGCGCAGGCGGACGGTCAGGCTGTCAGGATGATCGGGCATCGTCATGCGTGCCGGGGTAAAGATGGAGTCCCGTTCCCGCTGATAAATGCCAAGCAGGATATGAATGCCTGTCAAATTGACTATCCAAAGCATCAACAGGACAGGCGTCCCCAGAAGAGTGACGCAAACGATGAAGGGGCCGAACATGGTCCCGTAAAGCGGCAGGCCCAACGTTCCGCCAATCAGCGCGCCGACAAACGTGACCCAGAGCCCGCCCGCGGCGGCGCGGAATGTGCCGTTCAACCCTGTCTGCCCCAGACGGTCACCGGACAGAAACAGCGCGATCACCCCACCCAATGCCGAGGCCGTGACAATCCACCATTGGTAGCCCGTCAACCGGTCAAACAATGCGGTCTGATCCAGATGCAGAACGGCCAGAAAACCCAGCGCGCCGCTGCTGAGCGCAACGAGCAAAAAGGCCAACGCGCGGGCGCGTGTGCCTTCGGATAATCTGATTTTCTTGCGCAAAAATGGACGCATCGGTCCTCCGGTTTCTTCAGGTGCTTATGAACGCGGTTTGAGGCACCGATGTGACCGCAGGATCCTATCGCCGAAATGGTCTGTTTCCCTGCGGAAAACAATACAGGGGGGCTAGGCGGGTAAGCCGTTTGAAAGGTTATATTTTTCCACGCACCCTTGTCGGCCTTCGCCTGACTTTGGAATCAATTCAGGCCGCGCGAAATACCAGCGACGCGCCATTCAGGCAGTGCCGTTTTCCCGTGGGCTGCGGTCCATCGTCAAAGATGTGACCCAGATGGCTGCCGCAACGGTCGCAGTGACATTCCGTGCGGGTCATAAAGAAACGTGTGTCAGTCCGTGTACCAATGGCATTCGGCAACACATCAAAAAACGACGGCCAGCCTGTGCGGCTGTCGTATTTATGATCGGAGCTGTAGAGCGCCTGATCACATCCCCGGCAATGATAAAGCCCGGCATCATAAACCTTGTCGAGCGGCGATGACCCTGCCCGTTCGGTGCCCTCTTCGCGCATGACGCGATACTGCAAGGGGGTCAGCATTGCGCGCCATTCGGCCTCGGACCTTGTGACTTCGAAAGACCCCTCAGCCCCATGGCTGCGTCCGGCTGTCAGCGCGGACATCACGGCGGCGATAGAAAATGCGCGGCGGTTCATAGGGGGCGTCCTTCTTTGATGTACTAATCTACATATAGGGTGCGCCGCGCAGGCTGGGACAGAAAATTGCGCGGCGCACGGTTTTGTGACCAAGGACACGTTTACGGTTACATGTCTGGGATACACACCTGTGATCCTTGGCCCGCCGCCAAATTATTGTTTTGGCAGCATCACACGGTCGATGACGTGAATGACGCCATTCGACTGATCGACATCGGCAATCGTGACAGTTGCCACGCGCCCGTTTTCGTCCGTCAGGGTGATTGCATCGCCGTCCATCTGTGCAGTCAGAACGCAGCCGCCAAGTGTTTCAACAGCTTGTGTGCCGCCGCTGTCGGCAATCATGCCGCCAATCGCATCCGAGAACACTTCCGCGCCGACAACATGGCAGGTCAAAACCTGCGTCAGCTGTGCCTTGGCGGATGGTTCCAGCAGGGCCGCGAGGCTTGCATCCGCGATCATGCCAAAGGCGTCATCGGTGGGGGCGAAGACGGTGAACGGTCCGGGACCGGACAGGGTTTCAACAAGGCCCGCGGCCTGAACGGCGGCAACCAAAGTCGTGTGGATCGGGGAATTTACCGCATTTTCAATGATGTTCTGCTCGGCCAGCATCTCTGCGCCGCCGACCATCGGGTTTTCGGCATGGGCGTCGGCCATGGCGAACCCTGCGGTCAGGGTCAGGACGGTCGCGGCTGTTGTAAGTTTAGTAAGCATAGTGGCTCCAGTGTCTTTCGACGTTGCGCTGCGTGATTGCGGCGCTTATGATGTAGCCACGAATTCCGCAGCGCCCGAGTTTCAGGTGCTGCGGAATTATTTCTCCTAAAGGGTCATGATTTCGCCGACAGCCAGCACAGCACCGGTGGGCGCACCAGTCGGCGACCCGCCCTGCGGTTCATCAGAAATGGCCAGAACCCCGCCAGTCAGCCGGTCGCGCAATCCTTCCGGGACCGTGATCTGGTCCAGCACCTGATCCTGTGCGAGAACCCCCAAAGACACTGGCGCATCCTCACCCGAAATCAGCCATAGTTCCAGCACCCGGCCCGGCGCACTGGCCCCGACGCGGCGTTCCACGAAAAGGCTGCCGTCATCGGTATAGGCGGCGGCCACGACAAGGGTGTTGTCCTCAGCGACCATCTGCGCGACCAAAGTGGGCGTTGGCTCTCCGGGTTGGGTAAAGACGCCAAGCTGCACCGTCGCGTACAACACGACGGCAGCCGCAGTGGCGCCCATAATCGCGGGGATAATCCCCAACTGGCGCAGAAATCCGCCGCGGGCTTCGCCAAAAGCCTCCCTACGGATGCGTTTGAACAGTCCGCGCGGCGGGGCCACGGGGGCCACGGCCTCCGTCAGGGCCGCAAGCCGGTCCTGCCAGGCGTTCACTTCGACCGCGAAGGCAGGATCGGTGCGGGCACGCGCGGCGGCGTCAGCATGGGTCTGACCGGTCAGAACGCCCAAGGCGTATTCTGCGGCCAGCACATCGTCACCGAATTCATCGGGGGTCAGGCTGTCATCGGTCATCGGCTCAAGCAGTCCTTCAGGCGCATCAGGCTGCGGCGCAGCCATGTTCTCATTGTATTCAGGGGCACGTCGAAACGGGCCGCAAGATCGGCGTAGGTGTCGCCATCCAGATAGGCCCCCTGCACGGCGGCCGATCTGTCCGGGTCAAGTTCGTCAAGGCACGCAAAGATTTGCGCACGCTCTGAGGCCGCGATGGCCAAAGCCTCGGGGCCTTTGGCGGGATCGGCCAGTTCGGGGGCGTCATCCAGCGTGGTGCTGGGACGGATCTGACGCAGCTTGTCGATGGACCGATTGCGCGCAATCGTCGCCAACCAACTGATCGGGCTTGCTTTTCCGGCGGAGTAGGTCTGCGCACCCCCCTGCCACAATCGCAAATATACGTCCTGTAAAACCTCTTCTGCTGCTGCGCGGTCTTTCAAGACACGCAACATGATCCCAAAGAGTTTCGCAGACGTCGCAGAATAAAGCGCCTCGAACGCTTTTCTGTCGCCCATGCCGACCCGAAGGATCATATGTTCGATATCGTCCGGTGTGGTCATCGTGATCCGCGCCCCCTGAAGTCCCGCGCCGACAATGACAGATCGTCCCGCTATGGCAAGCAATGTCGCAGCCGCCCTTCCCCTTGCAGCGCGGCGCGATATGTTGCATCCCGAACCGCAAACGACGACGCAATTTTTCTTGAAAGTGAAGGCACGGATATGGCCGACGGAACCCTGGACCCGATGATGAAACCCACCGAAGACGTGTCAGTGCGTGACGTGTTCGGCATCGACACGGATATGACCGTCAAAGGGTTCGCAGCGGGCATGAGCGACCGCGTCCCCGAAATTGACCCGACCTACAAGTTCGATCCCGACACGACTTTGGCCATTCTGGCGGGCTTCGGCTACAACCGCCGCGTCATGGTGCAGGGCTATCACGGCACCGGCAAATCCACCCACATCGAACAGGTCGCGGCCCGTTTGAACTGGCCCTGCGTGCGCGTGAACCTTGACAGCCACATCAGCCGGATCGACCTGATCGGTAAAGACGCCATCAAATTGCGCGACGGCGTGCAGGTCACGGAATTTCACGAAGGCATCCTGCCGTGGGCGCTGCGCAACCCTGTCGCCATCGTGTTTGACGAATACGACGCAGGCCGCGCCGACGTGATGTTCGTGATCCAGCGTGTGCTGGAAACGGACGGCAAGCTGACGTTGATGGACCAGAACGAAATCATCACACCCAACCCCAATTTCCGCCTGTTCGCCACGGCCAACACCGTGGGCCTTGGTGACACAACGGGCCTTTATCACGGCACCCAGCAGATCAACCAGGCCCAGATGGACCGTTGGTCGCTGGTCGCCACGTTGAACTACCTCAGCCACGACGCGGAAACCGCGATAGTCCTGTCCAAGGCCCCCCAATTCAACACCGAGGCCGGACGCAAGACAGTCAGCCAGATGGTCACCGTCGCGGATCTGACGCGGACGGCGTTCATGAACGGCGACCTCAGCACTGTCATGTCCCCCCGCTCCGTCATCGCATGGGCCGAAAACGCGCGGATCTTCCAAGACGTGGGTTATGCTTTCCGCCTGTCGTTCCTCAACAAATGCGACGAGCTTGAGCGCCAGACGGTTGCCGAATTCTACCAGCGCTGCTTTGACGAGGAACTGCCGGAGAGTGCGGCGAGCACATCCTTGGGCTGACCTGGATGAACAAACCCTCCGACAACCCTGCTGATCCGTTCAAGAAGGCGCTGGCCGAGGCGACAAAGGTCATGGCCGACGATCCGGAACTGGCCGTCAGCTTTACTGTGGACCCGCCCGGGGCCACGCGCGAAACCGTGCGTCTGCCTCAGGTCAGCCGCCGGATGACGCGTGAGGAAGTGTTGATCGCGCGCGGGACGGCGGATGCCTATGCGCTGCGCCACAAGTATCACGATCCATCTGTCGCCGCGAAATACATGCCGCAGGGCCAGATGGCTCAGGACCTTTATGCCGCCATGGAAAACGCGCGGGTTGAGGCCGTGGGCGCGCGCCATATGCCGGGCACGGCTGGCAATATCGACGCCAAGATCGGCAATGAGGCGATCCGCAAGGGCTATGACCAGATCCGCGAGGCGTCCGAGGCGCCGCTGGCCACCGCCGCAGGCTATCTGATCCGTCATCTGGCGACAGGCCGCGATATGCCGCGCGGAGCGGAAAACGTCATGGACCTGTGGCGTGGATTCATCGAGGACAACTGCGGCGGCACGCTGGAAGGGTTGCAGGACACGCTGGAAGATCAGGCGGCCTTCGCCAAATTCGCGCGCCAGATCATTCAGGACATGGGCTACGGCGACCAGTTGGGCGATGACCCCGATGATATGGGCGACGACGAAGAGGATGCCAACACCGGCGAGGAGGAGGAGCAGGAACCCGAATCCACCGGTCAGGATGACGGTGACGAGGACGAAACCGAAGGCACGCCGGAACAATCCCAGGAAGAACAGCAGGACAGCGCCGAAGCTCAGGTTTCGATGGATGACAGCGCGGAATCGGAGATGGCCGAAGAGGCCGAGATGCCCGAGGGCGAGGCCCCGATGGAGCCCCCCGCCCCCCAGCCCGTGTCCGACGCCGACCCCAATTATGTGGTCTATTCCACCGACCACGACGAAGAAATCGGGGCCGAGGATTTGGCCGAACCGGCGGAACTGGAACGCCTGCGCGCCTATCTGGACCAACAGCTTGAACCGCTGAAAGGTGCTGTGTCGCGGCTGGCAAACAAGCTGCAACGTCGCCTTCAGGCGCAACAGAACCGCAGCTGGTCTTTCGACCAGGAAGAAGGGATTCTGGACGCGGGTCGTCTGGCGCGGGTTGTGGCCAACCCCACGACGCCCTTGTCGTTCAAGGTCGAACAGGACACCGAATTCCGCGACACCTGTGTGACGCTTTTGCTGGACAATTCCGGGTCCATGCGCGGGCGGCCCATTTCCATTGCGGCCATTTGTGCGGATGTGTTGGCGCGGACGCTGGAGCGGTGTCAGGTGAAGGTCGAAATCCTCGGGTTTACGACGAAAGCATGGAAAGGCGGGCTGAGCCGTGAAGGTTGGTTGGCCGAGGGCCGCCCGCAGCAACCGGGCCGCCTCAATGACCTGCGTCATATCGTCTACAAGGGGGCCGACGCGCCGTGGCGGCGCAGCCGCGACAACCTTGGCCTGATGATGAAGGAAGGTCTGCTGAAGGAAAACATCGACGGGGAGGCGCTGGAATGGGCGCACCGCCGGATGATGGCCCGGCCCGAGGCCCGCAAGGTCCTGATGGTCATTTCCGACGGCGCACCGGTGGATGACAGCACGCTGTCTGTAAACCCCGCCAATTATCTGGAAAAACACCTGCGTGATGTGATCGCCATGGTCGAAAAACGGCGCGCGGTGGAACTGATCGCCATCGGGATCGGCCATGATGTGACGCGGTATTACGACCGTGCGGTGACGATTACGGATGTGGAACAGCTGGCCGGTGCCATGACCGAACAACTGGCGAGCCTGTTTGACAGCGACCCGCGCAAACGGGCGCGTGTGTTGGGAATGCGCAACGCCGGATAAGTCGCGCGCGTGGCCCAGCCGTCGGATTTGAGTATTTTTGGCAAAACGAAACAAGGGCGAGCGCATGTTTCAGACGTTTGAAGTGACTTCCTCACCGCAGACCGGTCCGGTTCGGCTGGCCGCACTGCGCAGGCTTATGGCCGATCGCGGGGTCGACGGTTTCATTGTGCCCCGCGCGGACCGGTTTCAGGGCGAATACGTGGCGCCGGCCGATGATCGTTTGGCGTGGCTCACGGGCTTCACTGGATCGGCCGGTTTTGCCTGTGTTGTGAAGGGCATAGCTGGCGTGTTCATCGACGGTCGCTACCGTGTTCAGGTGCGCGATCAGGTGGCGGATGTGTTCACGCCCGTCCATTGGCCCGAAACCCAGCTGCACGACTGGGTCCGCGCCCAAGAGGGCGTCAAGCGGCTGGCATACGATCCATGGCTGCACACGGTCGGGCAAGTCGAAGCCCTTGAAAAAGGACTGGCCGGGTCAGGCATTACTTTGGTGCCCACGGACAATCTGGTTGATGTGATCTGGGACGACCGCCCTGCCCCGCCCCGTGCGCCGTTCACGGCCTATCCTGATGATCTGGCGGGAGAACGGTCGACCGACAAGCGCGCGCGACTAGCTGAGGGTTTGCGCGATGCGGGCCACCGTGCGGCCTTCATCGCGTCGCCAGACAGCGTTGCCTGGCTGCTTAATATTCGCGGTACGGACATTCCGCGCAATCCGGTGCCCCATGCCATGGCGATCTTGCATGATGACGCGCGGGTTGAGGTGTTTTGCCAGCCGGAACAGGCCGCTGGCCTGTCTCTTGACGACGGCGTGGCCGTGCTACCCGAAGGCGCTGTTCTGGCCGCTTTGACTGATCTGGACCACCCTTTGCGGCTGGATCCCGACCGCACACCCTACGCCATCGCACAATCCCTGCAGGACGATCACTGGGTCAAGGGGCAGGATCCCTGTGTCTTGCCCAAAGCCCGCAAAACCGACGCCGAAATTTCAGGCGCGCGGGACGCGCATCTGCGCGACGGCGCGGCCATGGTGCGGTTCCTTGCATGGCTGTCCGAAGAGGCCCCAAAGGGCGGGTTGACGGAGATTGACGTGGTCACGGCCCTTGAAGGATTTCGACGCGATACCAACGCCTTGCGCGATATCTCGTTCGAGACCATCTGCGGCGCAGGCCCCCATGGGGCCATTGTGCATTACCGCGTGTCCGAAGATACCAACCGCCCCGTGTCGGTGGGCGAGCTGCTGCTGGTGGACAGCGGCGGGCAGTATATGGACGGAACCACCGACATCACCCGCACCCTTGCTGTGGGTCAGGTCGGTGCGCTGGAAAAGACCTGCTACACCCGCGTGTTGCAAGGCATGATCGCCATCAGCCGTGCGCGGTTTCCCAAGGGCGTGCGCGGCAGTGATCTGGACGCGCTGGCGCGCTATCCGCTGTGGCTGGCAGGACAGGACTACGATCATGGGACAGGCCACGGCGTCGGGGCCTATTTGTCTGTCCACGAAGGGCCGCAGGGCCTGTCGCGCCGGTCGATGACGCCGCTTGATCCCGGTATGATCCTGTCCAATGAACCGGGGTACTACCGTGAGGGTGCCTTTGGCATCCGTATCGAAAACCTGATCGTTGTGCAGGAGGCCGCCCCCCTTGAGGGCGGCGATGATCGCGCGATGCTGGATTTTGAAACGCTCACCTATGTGCCGCTGGACCGGCATCTGATTGACGTGACGTTGCTGTCATCCGACGAACACGCTTGGATTGATCGCTATCATTCTGATACACTGCAAAAAATCGGCCCACGTGTAGATGGGGCGGCGCTTGATTGGCTCACTGCCGCTTGCGCCCCCTTGTAACCTAGACGTTACACAACACAACTACGCGCAGGCCGAGACATCCGGGATCGAAGGATCGAGGATCAACCGCTTTTTTGGGGAGGACATCGCATGGGCGATTACATCAAGATCAGACCAGCACAGGGCACATGGTCTGTGCGCGCGGCAGGCGCCGTATTGGCCGAGACGGAAAACGCGCTGGAACTGGCCGAAGGCGACTACCCCGAGGTGATCTATTTCCCCCGTGATGACGTCTCTATGGCGTTTTTCGAAACATCCGACACGGTGTCGACCTGCCCGCACAAAGGCGTCGCAACCCACTATGATTTTGTCGCCAAAAGCGGGACGTTCAAAGACGCCGCATGGTCCTACGAGGACCCGAAAGACGACGTGGCGCAGATCAAAGGCCACCTTGCGTTTTACACCAACAAGGTCGCGGTTGAGCAGCTTTAGGGTCAGGACCCTAGGAATGTTCTTCCGCAGCCGTCGCCGCCAAGGCGCGGTTGAAGGCACGCAAGGCATCCACCTGAAACAGGGCGCCGCGTAACTCCGGCGGGCCATCGCCCTGCGCTGGGGCCACGACGGGGATGAAGCTTGATCCTGTCGCCTCGATGATCGGCATGGCTTGGTCGAGGGTCTTGTCCTCGAACACGTAAGTCCCCTCTTTGATCAGGTCCGCGCACGTCTCGGCATCGGCAGCACGGGGGTGATCCATGCTGCGCATGACCGATGACACCTGAAAGGTGCCCAGCAGATAGGCCTGTGGCCCCGCCGCCAAATGCACGCCGCGTCGTTCCAGCTGCGTGAGGAAAAAGCTCCGATCAACCAGACGGGATGCCAAGGCGGACGACAGGGACACTGACACCATGACCGCGATGCCGGTCTGCCAGTCTCCGGTCAGTTCAAACACGATCAGCGTGGTCGAAATCGGCGCACCCAGCACCGCCGCCGACACCGCGCCCATGCCTGCCAGCGCATAAAGCGTGCCTTCACCGGACACGTCAGGGAAGATGGCGGTGGCCACGATACCAAATGCCAGCCCTGTCAACGCGCCCACCATCAGCGATGGCGAAAATACGCCCCCGCCCATGCGGCCCGCCATGGTGATGCCCACGGCGAAGATCTTGATGATGACGAAGACCACAGCCTCATGAAACAGCAGCCGCCCTGTCAGCGCGTCAGAGGTTGTTTCATAGCCGACACCGATGATGTGTGGATAAAAGATCGCGATGACGCCCAGCAAAAGCCCCGCAAGCGCGGGCCGCAGATAGCGCGGCAGACCCGTGCGCTGTTGCAGGGCGGTGCCCGTGTCCTCCATCCAGAAAATCACCCGCATCAGGATGACGGCAATCAGACCGCACAAGAGGCCAAGGATCAGGAACGCAGGCAATTCCACGTAGAAGGCGAGGATGTTTTGGTTCGGCAACATGAACTCCGTCACATCGCCATAGACCAGCCGGTTGATGACCGTCCCCGCGACAGAGGCGATGACGATGGGCGCAAAGGCATGCACGGCAAAGTGGCGCAACACGACCTCAAGCGCGAAAAGCGCGCCTGCGATGGGGGCGTTAAAGCTTGCCGACACCGCCGCCGCCACCGCACAGCCCAGCAGATCGCGCCCGGTGATACCGTCCGCACGGATCAACTTACTGATATAGCTGGACAAAATAGCAGCCAGATGGACGACCGGCCCCTCGCGGCCTGTCGATCCGCCCGTGGACAGGGTGATAAAGGACGCAGCCCCCGACGCCAGCCCCCGGCGGCGTTCAACGCGCCCTTCGTACAGCGCCGCCCCTTCGATCACATCGGCCACAGACCGCACGCGTCCGTCTTCGGTAAAGCGGTTCATCAACAGGCCTACGGCAAGACCGCCCAGCACAGGGATCGTCACAATCCACCACCAATCCAGATTGGCAATGGTCGTGTGCAGATTGGCCACGTCATCGGTGCCGTAAAGCCGCGTTTGCAGCGTCTCGATCCCGAAACGAAAGGCAATGGCCAGAAGGCTCGCCCCGATGCCCACCAGCAAGGCAATGAACCAGAACTGGACCTGGCTCGGCCCACGGGTGCGGATCACACCCCAGGCGTCGCGACACGCGCACAGGGCGTCATCCACCCCCTGTCCGATCACCGACTTTTGCGGCTTGCTCATCGCAGCCCCTTTGCTTTTCCTTGGCGCACGGCTGGTCTAGACTTTCGGCGATTGGAATGGGGGATTTATGTCCATCGAAACCGCGCTCCATGCGCTCCGTTCTTTGTTAGGCGATCGGCTGTCGCTGTCCAAGTCCGATCTGGATGCGCACGGCCAGTCGGAAACGCACTTTGCCGTGACCCCGCCCGATGCGGTCGCCTATCCGCAGAACACCGGCGAGGTGTCGCAGATCGTGGCAATCTGTGCCGACCACGCCTGCCCCGTGATCGGATACGGCGCGGGAACATCGCTAGAGGGGCACACATCGGCCATTCAAGGCGGCGTCACCGTTGATTTCCGCAACATGGCCGAGGTGGTCGAGGTCCGCGCAGAGGACATGACCGTCCGCGTCCAGCCCGGCATCACACGTGAGGCGCTGAACGACGCCCTGCGCGCCACCGGCCTGTTTTTTCCGGTTGATCCCGGTGCCAACGCATCGCTGGGCGGCATGGCCGCGACCCGTGCCAGCGGGACAACCGCCGTGCGCTACGGGACCATGCGCGACAACGTGCTGGCGTTGGAGGTCGTGTTGGCCGATGGCAGGATCATCCGCACCGGATCAGGCGCGCGCAAATCCAGCGCGGGCTATGATCTGACCGCCCTGATGGTCGGGTCCGAGGGCACATTGGGCCTGATCACAGAATTGACCCTGCGCCTGCAGGGACAGCCCGAAGCCGTCGCCGCCGCCACCTGCGCCTTCGGCACAATCGACGACGCCATTGCCGCTGTGACGGCCACCATCGCCATGGGCATCCCCATGGCGCGGATCGAATTTCTCGACACGGCCAGCGTGGTCGCCGTCAACGCCCATTCCGGCGCGACCTTTCCAGAAACGCCCCATCTGATGGTCGAATTTCACGGATCGGACACGGGCGTGGCCGAACACGTCGCGCGGTTTGGTGAAATTGCGGCTGAATTCGGAGGGTCCGATTTCGATTGGGCCACCCGCCCCGAAGACCGCACGCGGCTTTGGCGGATGCGGCACCACGCCTATTGGGCCATTCTGGGGTGGCGCAAGGGCGCAAAGGCCATCGTCACGGACGTTTGCGTGCCGATCAGTGCCATGGCGCAGGCGATTGCGGAAACCCAAGCGGACATCGACGCCTCGCCCATTCCGGCCCCAATTCTAGGCCATGTGGGGGACGGGAATTTTCATGCGATCCTGTTAATCGACCCCGACAGCGCCGAGGAACGCGCGGCGGCCAAGGACCTGTCCAACCGGATGGCCGACCGTGCGCTGGCCTTGGGCGGAACCGTGACCGGCGAACACGGTGTGGGCATGGGCAAACTGGATTTTATGGGCGCTGAACACGGGACCGGATGGGACGTCATGGCTTTGATCAAACGCGCCATGGATCCGCAGAACATCCTGAACCCCGGCAAGGTCGTGCGCATCAACGGCTAGGCCAATTCGGCTTGTCTATTTCGAACATTTTTGGCGTCGATGGGACCGAAGATAGGGCGATTCCTGCCGGATTTTCAATCTGACGCGGTCACGCGACCAGAAGGGATTTCGCCGCCGCGCGGGCCTCATCCGTGATCCGATCACCTGAGATCATACGGGCAATTTCATCCACGCGGTCGCCCTCGGACAGGCCGACCACCGTCGACAGCGTCGCGTCCTTTGTCTGACGCTTTTCGACACGCCAGTGATGATCCCCAAGGGCCGCCACTTGCGGGCTATGGGTCACGACCAGCACCTGTCCCTGCCCCGCCAACTGTGACAACCGCCGCCCCACGGCGTCGGCCGTGGCCCCGCCAACGCCGCGATCAATCTCATCGAAGATCAAGGTCAGACCCGAGTCCGTCCCCGTCAGGCACACCTTCAACGCCAGCAAAAACCGGCTGAGTTCACCGCCAGAGGCGATCTTGCCGATGGGCCCCGCAGGGGCACCGGGGTTGGTGGCGACGGTAAAGGCCACCTCGTCCACGCCGTCGGGGCCTGCCTCTGCGGGACCGACATTGGTGACAAAGACCGCGCGTTCCATTTTCAGCGGGGCGAGTTCTTTGGCCATGGCGGTATCCAACGCCTTGGCGGCCTTTGTGCGCGCTGCCGTCAGATCATCCGCCGCCGTGTCGTAATGCGCCTGCGCCGCCGTGACGGCAGCCGTTAAATCGGCCAGATCGGACGCGCCTTGGTCCAAGGCCGTCAGCCGTGCGCGCAAATCATCGGCAAAGGTGCCCAATTCATCCGGCAGAACATCATGCTTGCGGGCCAGACCGCGAATGGCAAACAGCCGTTCTTCGATCTGTTCCAGTTCGTGGGGGTTAAAGGCCAGCGCGTCCATACAGGCCTCAACACCCGATTGCGCCTCGCTCAATTCGGTCATCGCGCGATCAAGGGCGGCCAAGGCCCCCTCCAATGTGCCGTCCGCCTGCCCTGCCGCATCTGACAGCCAACGCGCCGCGTCACCCAACATACCTTCGGCCCCTTGCAGGCCAAGCGCCTGATATGCCTTGGAAATGTCTTCGCCGATCTTCTCGGCGGCCTGCATCCGGCGGCGTTGTTGATCAAGGGTCGCGTCTTCGCCAGCCTCGGGCGACAGCTTGTCCAGCTCCGCCACCGCATGGCGCAAAAACTCCTCTTCCGCTTGCAATTCGGCCACCCGCGCCTCAGCCGCCACAAGTGCCTTGCGCGCATCGCTAAGCGCGCGCCACGCGGTGCGGACCTTGGCGATCTTGGCCGTCAGCCCACCGAAATCATCCAGCAACATCCGGTGCCCACGGGGGTTGAGAAGTCCGCGATCATCGTGCTGGCCGTGCAATTCGACGAGAGTTTCAGACACACGCCGCAGGATGTCGCCACTCACGCGCCGGTCATTGATCCACGCGGTCTTGCGACCGTCGCGGGTGTTGATGCGGCGCAGGATCAGCGCGTCGTCATAGGTAAAACCGGCCTCCCGCAACACGTCCCATGCGGGATGGGTGTCGGGCAAATCGAACTCTGCCGTGACTTCCCCCTGTTCGGCCCCTTGGCGCACCAGTTCGGCACGGCCCCGCCAGCCCAGAACAAAACCAAGTGAATCCAGCAAGATGGACTTGCCCGCACCGGTTTCACCCGTCAGCACATTCAGGCCGGGCTGGAACGCAAGCTCCAACCGGTCAATGATCAGCATGTCGCGGATATCAAGATGGCGCAGCATGTCGCACAGGGCGGGGGGTTACCCCGCCTCCCCCATCAGAGCCATTCGCCACGCACCATCTGGCGATAAATCGCAGCCAGCCAGTTGTCGCCCAGAACTTGCGGTTCAAGCCCCTGACCGGTCAACAAGGCAAAGCTGTCTTCATACCATTCGGTGGACTGGTAGTTGAACCCAAGGATGGCACCGGCGGTCTGCGCCTCTTCGACCAGACCCAGTGACAGGTAGGATTCCACCAAACGGTGCAGCGCCTCCGGCGTGTGGGATGTGGTCTGGAAATCCTCGACCACCGTGCGGAACCGGTTCACGGCAGCGGCAAAGTGATCGCGTTTCAGGTAGAACCGACCGATCTCCATCTCTTTGGCGGCAAGGTGGTCAAACGCCAGATCGAACTTCAGGACAGACGACTGCGCATATTCGCTGTCGGGATAGCGTTCGATCACAACGCGCAGCGCTTGCAACGCCTGGAATGTCAGCCCCTGATCGCGGCCCACTTCGTCAATCTGGTCGTAATAGGACAGCGCCAGCAAATACTGGGCATAGGCCGCATCTTCATCGACAGGGTAAAAGTCGATGTAACGCTGGGCCGAAGCCCGTGAATTGGGATAATCCTGATCACGGTGATAGGCAAACGCCTGCATGATCAGCGCGCGTTTGGCCCATTCCGAATAGGGATAAAGCCGCTCGATTTCACCGAAATAAAAGGCCGCGTCATCGGCGTCCCCTTGGGCCAGTTCATATTCCCCGCGCTCGAAAATTTCTTGCGCGGTGTAGCCGTCAAGCGCGCCTTCGGCACGGCTGTCGAACCCGCCACACCCCGCCAGCAGGCCAAGAGCCAAGGTGCCTGCAATCAGGCCAAATCGAAGTGATGTACTGCTGCGGCCCATCATGAAAAGGCGCCCCCGCGTCAATGTCTGATCCGAAGATAGCCTTCGGTTACGACGGGTCTAGCACAGAAAAATGAGAGGAAAAATGCCTTTTGCGCGATCACGCTTATGCAACCGCAGGAAGGTCGGACCAGCGGATTCCAACACCGGGCAACCGCGCTGCGGTCGCCGCATCCGCCACGGCCCAGCCCCATGCGTCAGGATCGTCAAACAGGGCACGCAACAGGGCATTCGTCACGGCGTGACCGGCTTTCTGTCCCGTATACCGGCCAAGGATCGGCGCGCCGGCCGTGTACAAATCACCCAATGCGTCCAACATCTTATGGCGCACAGCCTCATCGCGGTGGCGCAAGCCACCAGGGCTGAGGACATCTGCACCATCCACAACGACCGCATTTTCCAGCGTCCCGCCCAACGCCAGACCCTGGGCGCGCATGGCATCTACATCCGACGACCGGCAGAACGTGCGGCTGTCGCACAATTCACGCACGAATGCGCCGTTCGACATGTTCAATGTCTTCGTCTGGTGGCCTATGGCGCGGTCTGCGAAATCAATCTCGAATGCGATGTGCAACGTGTCCGCTGGTGCCAGCGTGGCCGTCGCCCCGCCGACCGTCACGGTGACCGGTTTCAGAACCTCGATCACGCGCAGCGGGGCCGACATGGACCGCAGCCCTGCCCGCATGAAGCCTTCGACAAACTCTGCCGCAGACCCGTCAAGGATCGGCACTTCCGGCCCGCTGACTTCGATCAGTGCGTTGTGAATGCCACAGCCCGCCAACGCCGCCATGATATGTTCAATCGTCGACACTTTGGTGCCGGCGGCATTTTCAATCCGGGTGTTGAGGGGGGACACAATGACGTTGGACCACAGCGCCGGAACGTCCGCATTTTCCGACACATCGGTCCGGCGAAAGACAATCCCGTGATCCGCAGGGGCCGGTCGCACCACAGCAGACGCGAAAGCGCCCGTATGCAGGCCCTTTCCTTCGAATGCGACAGTGGTGTCCAGCGTGGTTTGCACGAACGTCTCCTTTTGGTTGATAAAGACCTAAGGATGGCGGGCACCGGCCTCAACACACAGTTTGCAACGGTCTGAAACACAACTGTCACAATCCGGCACAAAGCCGCCAAAATATTCGCTGCAGCGCGGCAAGTCGCTGTATTTACAATAAAAAAGGCCGCCCTTCGGCGGCCTTTCCCAATAAATTGTGACCTTACGTCACTGTCGGATCAGTTTGCCTGACGGCGCAGGAATGCCGGAATTTCAATCCGTTCCTGATCTTCGTCGGCCTCGGGCTGAGTCGTCGGATCCTCGCGCAGCGACGCAACCGGCGGCTGGGGCCGCTCCTTTGCCTGACCTTCGCCCTGCTGGCCGGTCATCCGGCTGATCAGGCTGTTCAAACCGCCCATGCGGGGCTTTGCCGCATCTTCGGATTCCGCAGGTGCGGCAGTTGGGGCCGCAGGTGCGGACCGTGCTGCTGCAGTGCGCAAACGATCAAGCGTTTCTTGGCTTGGCGTGCCAACGGCAGGGCGCTGCGGGGCCACGAAGCCGTCAACCGGCGCGTCGATCGCAGGCTCCGGACGGGGCTGGTAGGCTGCCGGTGGCAGGTCCGCTTCGGCGGCTGCTGCGGCGGCGGGCGCGTCAAACGTCGGCGCGGCGACAGGGGCCGCGTCGAACAGGGACGGCTCTGGTGCGGCCTCGGCTGCGACCTGCGGTGCAGGCGCTTCAACTTCGGCGGCGGGCGCAGGGGCTTCGACCACAGCGGCAGGCGCTTCTTCTTTCACTTCAGCCGTCACCTGCTGGGTCAAAGGGGCGGCCATGGGGCGGCGTGGCACGGGGATGTCATGGGGCTTGGCGACAGCATCAATGCCGGTGGCCACAACGCTGACGCGCATCTTGCCTTCCATGTCGGTGTCCAGCGTGGACCCCACGATGATGTTCGCCTCTGGATCGACTTTTTCGCGGATCTTGTTGGCCGCTTCGTCCAGTTCGAACAAGGTCAGATCGTAGCCGCCGGTGATGTTGATCAACACGCCACGCGCGCCTTCCAGCGAAATTTCGTCCAGCAGCGGGTTGGCGATGGCCTTTTCGGCAGCCTGAACGGCGCGATCGGGGCCGTCGGCCTCACCCGTGCCCATCATGGCTTTGCCCATTTCGTCCATCACAGCGCGCACGTCCGCAAAGTCGAGGTTGATGAGACCCGGACGGACCATCAGATCGGTCACGCCTTTGACACCTTGGTAGAGCACATCATCGGCGAGGCTGAACGCCTCGGTGAAGGTGGTGTTTTCGTTGGCGAGGCGGAACAGGTTCTGGTTGGGAATGATAATCAGCGTATCGACGACCTTTTGCAGCGCCTCGACGCCGTCTTCGGCCTGCTTCATGCGCTTGCCGCCTTCGAACTGGAACGGCTTGGTCACAACGCCCACGGTCAGGACACCCAATTCACGGGCGGCCTGCGCGATGATCGGCGCGGCCCCTGTGCCGGTGCCCCCGCCCATACCGGCGGTGATGAAACACATATGCGCACCTGCCAGATGATCGACGATCTGTTCGATTGATTCTTCGGCGGCAGCGGCGCCCACGGTGGCCCGTGCGCCTGCGCCCAGACCTTCGGTGACTTTCACGCCCATCTGGATTTTCGCATCCGACCGGGACTGTTGCAGTGCCTGCGCGTCGGTGTTTGCAACAACAAATTCAACGCCTTCCAGCTGCTGTTCGATCATGTTGTTGACCGCGTTGCCGCCAGCGCCCCCCACACCGAACACGGTGATGCGGGGCTTCAATTCTTCCTGACCGGGCATGGAAAGGTTCAATGTCATGTGTCTGTCCGCCTGTTTTGTTTGGCCCGTCCCACCGGGCGTATTTGCCTGAATCTTCCCAAAACCCTAACGGTCTTGGCCGGAATGGTCACGGAAAAAACGCAAAAACACCGCAAAATGTGGGGCGTCGCCCGTGATTTTTCGCCGTATTTGGGGTTTTAGGCGAAATCTTGCGTATCACCAGTTCTCTTTGAACCAGCGGACCGCACGTTTGAAGGACCGCGCAGGGTATTTTTCCGCCGGAATGTCGAAATCCCACCATTCGTCTTGCGGGTGCGCCGCAAAGAGAGACAGGCCAACAGCCGCCGAAAACGCCGACCCCGTGGCCGCCTGCGGCAAGCCCTGCACGCGCAAGGGCCGCCCGATGCGCACCTGCTGGCCGAGGATTTTGGAGGCCAGACCATCCAGCCCCGGAATTTGGCTGCCGCCCCCGGTCAGCACGATTTGCTGGCTGGGCAGATGTTCAAAGCCTGCGGCATCCAGACGGACGCGGACCTCCTCCAGAATTTCTTCAACACGGGGCTTCATAATCCCGATGAGTTCGGCGCGGCTGACCGTGCGGCGGTCATGTTCCCAATCGCCGGTGTCGCTGCCGACCTCAATCATTTCGCGGTCGTCCATGCCGGTGGCAAGGACCCCGCCGTAGAATGTCTTGATCCGTTCGGCCATGGCGGGGGCCACTTGCAGGCCCATGGAAATGTCGGAGGTCACGTGATCGCCGCCCATGCGCACTGCGTCGGAATAGATCATGTGTTTGCGCATAAAGATCGAAATACCGGTGGACCCGCCGCCCATATCAACGCAGGCCGCCCCAAGTTCCTGTTCGTCTTCCACCAGCGACGAAATCCCCGCCGCATAGGCCGAGGATGCAACGCCCGCCAATTCCAGATCGCACCGTTTGATGCAGTAGAGCAGGTTTTCGATGACGCTGTCTTCGATGGTCATCATGTGCATATCGGTCGTCAGGGTCTGCCCGATCTGCCCGCGCGGATCGGCGAGGCCGCTGCGATGATCGAGGGCAAAGTTAATCGGCTGGGCGTGCAACACCTCGCGCCCTGCCCCGATGTCAGGCACATCGCATTCGGCCAGCACACGACCAATGTCGCCTTCCGTCACAACCGTGCCCTGCACATCGACCTGTCCGTCCAGCCCGTAGGACCGGGGACGCCCGCCGCTAAGGCAGGCAATCACATGATCCACGCGCACATTGGCCATTTTCTGGGCCGCTTGCACAGCAGTCCTGATGGCGCGTTCGGTTTCGGCCATGGCGTCAATCTCACCAAACCTTACCCCGCGCGACCGCGTCGTCGCAGCGCCGATCACCCGAAACGATGATTGCCCCGCCATGGACCCTACACCGTCACTGTCGCCAAAATGTTCAGGCCCATCAAAGCGCAACACCAGACAGGCAATTTTTGACGACCCCACGTCCAGAATGGCCACAACACCACGTTGCATGGCCGCCTGACGCATGGCCCGTTGGGCGCGTTGGGATTGGTAAAGGTCTCTCATAATCTACACACCTGCCTGAATGGTCTTTTTATTGTTCCGCCGACGCACTTGTCTGCCGCAAATTCGTCAACGCCTGTTCGTTCATTCTGATCGTAGGCCGCGCCGGATGCCGCATATCGACGACGGCCACATCCCGGTCGAGCAAATCTTGCGCCTGCGTCATGGCCACCACCCGTTCAAAGGCGATCACAGGATCGGCCGTGGGCAACAAAATGCGCTGTCCGCTGTCAAGGATCACATCCCAACGACGTTCCCCCATCCGAACAACGCCGCGCATGCGCGGGGCCAAGGGGCCCGCCACGCGGTAAATCTCAAGCCCCTCGGTCAAAGCATCACGGGCGCCGTCCCCCGTGATCAATGGCAAATCCGCACGGTCGGCGCGTGCCACAATAGACCGGATCAACACGCCGTCACCGTCGATCAGCTTAAGCCCTTCGGCCGCGCGGAACACCGCCACCGGTTGGCGCTGCGTCACATTCACCTGCAAAATCCCGCCGGGCCGCACCCGCAACGATGCCTCAGCCACCGCAGGAAGCGCCGCCACCGTCTGGCGCATCTCTTCAAGGTTCAGATCAAAGCTGGAGACCGGAAATTCCACCGGCAACACCGTGCGCACATTTGCCGCAAGGCCCTCGTCCGCCCCGTCGACGGCCATAACCTTGACCAGAAATTCCTCACGCTGCTGGATCTGGGTTTTCATATCCGCATAGGCATCGGCAATCATCTGGCGGTTGGCATCACGGGCCGTCCATCCGGCAACTATGCCGCCGATCAACAAGGCAGGCACGCCCACCCGCAGCATCCGCCGGAACCCCGGTGTCAGCATCAGCCGCTGATAGCGGTAGCCCCAACGGCTGGGTGCCGGATCGCGGCGCGGCAGGTCTTTGCGGTCAGCCTTCATCGGTCGCATGACGCGTCCTCCACCATCCAAGCCATCAAATCCGGGAACGACATGCCGCAATGGGCCGCCTGTTCAGGGGCCAGCGACGTGGGCGTCATCCCCGGCTGGGTGTTCGTTTCCAGAAGGATCAGGCCCTCAAGGCCGCGCGCTTCATCCCAGCGGAAATCTGTGCGGCTCATCCCGCGACACCCCAAAGCATTGTGCGCGCGCACGGCGTATTCCATGCAAGCGTCAAAAATCGGCTGGGGGATATCGGCAGGGATCACATGACGCGACCCGCCGGTTTCATATTTGGCGGCGTAATCATACCAGCCGTCGGTGATGATATCCGTGACCGTCAGCGCACGCCCGTCCATCACTGCGGTCGTGAGTTCCCGCCCCGGCGCATAGGTTTCGACCATCAACGTCTCGGGCAGATCAGGCGCGAGGGTCGGCGTGCCATTGGCCCGTTCGGTCACGATATAAACGCCCACGCTGGACCCTTCGTTGAAGGGTTTGACCACGTAAGGTGGTTCCATCATATGCGTGCTTTCGATCTGGTCCTTGGTCGCCAGAACGCTGTCCACAAAGGGCAGCCCTGCGGCGCGGTAGACGTCTTTGGTCTTTTGTTTGTCCATCGCGATGGCCGAGGCCATGACGCCCGAATGGGTATAGGGCAGCCGCATCCATTCCAGCACGCCCTGCACCACGCCGTCTTCGCACCAGCGCCCGTGCAATCCGTTGAACACCACATCCGGCTTTGCCGCCTTCAGCTGTTCGGGCAAATCCGCGCCCGCATCAATTTCCACGACGTCAAAACCGGCGGTCCGCAAGGCGGCCGCACATTCGCGCCCTGAACTGAGGGATACCTCACGTTCAGCCGACGGGCCGCCCAAAAGGACAGCGACTGTTTTGGGTGTCCTGCTCGACACTGTCCGCCTCTTTCGTGGCCCTTTTGGACGGGCCATCATTTGTCTTTGCCGTGGCCCCTGCCTGTGGGGCTTATGATCCGTTCAGGTGGATCAGTCCTTTGGGGCCGGTTCGCCGACCCTCATAATTTCCCAGTGTAGCGTGATGCCACTGGTGTCGTAAACCTTTTTTCGGACCTCTTCACCCAATCCTTCAAGGTCCGCCGCCGTGGCGCCACCTGCATTGGTCAGGAAATTGGAATGCATGGTGTTCATCACCGCCCCGCCTCGCACAGCGCCGCGCATGCCCGCGTCATCAATGACCTTCCACGCCTTCAGGTCCATGGTGTCATCGGCGCGTCCCGTGCTGGAAAACCCTGACGGATTACGGAACGTGCTGCCTGCGGTGCGGTCCTTGGTGGGCTGGGTCTCATCGCGTTTGGCCAGTTGGGCGGCCATCCGGTCTTCCAACACCTGCGCGTCTTCCCGCGGGGCGCGCAACGTGGCCTCGACCAACACAGCCCCTTCGGGCAGGTCCGAGGACCGATAGGCAAGGTTCAGCTCCGCCGCCGCCAGCGTCTGGACAGTGCCGTCGCGCAGCACCACGCGGACCTCTTGCAGCACATCGGCCATATAATCTCCGTAGCAGCCCGCGTTCATCCGCACAGCCCCCCCGATGGAGCCGGGAATGGTGCGCAAAAACGTCAGGTTCAGACCCTCAGCCGCAGCCTTACGCGCCACATGGGCATCAAGGGCCGCCGCGCCTGCGCGCACCAGATCACCGTCAAAGGCAATCCCATTGAACCCGCGCCCCAGACGGATCACGACCCCGCGCACGCCGCCGTCCCGCACGATCAGATTGGACCCGACCCCCATGGGAAAGACCGGAATATCCTTCGGCAAGGCGGCCAGAAAGGTGCTCAAATCATCAATATCTGCCGGCTGGAACAGCACATCAGCAGGCCCGCCCACGCGCATCCACGTCAGGGACGACAGGTCGCGGTTTGCGGTCACGGTACCGCGCACGGGCGGAAGATCGGTCAGCTGTATCATGGCCCCGTCCTAGCCTGCGACAGGCGCGGTGCCAAGCACCGCTAACCCAGTCGCAGGAAATTCAGCGGGCCGGACAAAATGACGTAAATCACAACAAGGGACAGGCCGATCCACGCCCATTTGACCCGCGCAGACCATGTCTTGCGCACCATGGACAACGCCCAGGCCGCAAGGCTGGCGGCGACATATGCACCAATCAGCGATGTCGAAGCAGGATCGCCCCACAGACCGGTGTAGATCACAAACACAAAGGAGGCCGTCACTGCAGCCAGCAAAAGAAGGCTCATTTACCCCCTCCATGATCCGCAGACCCGACAGTTCGCCGCAGCCACCGCGCCAGATATATGACCGGCCAGCGCAGCACACTCGCCCCGCCAAGCAAGAAGGCAAGGCCGATAAAGGGCCCGTTGGCATAGGTGATCCAGCCCAGCAACGGAATGCCGATCGCGATCAGCACATAGGCCCGCGTCCAGTGATTGTCGCGACTGGGCACAAGCGCGAGAACATTGGCTGCAATGATCCAGACAAACCCGACGCCCACCGCCATCATTTCGGAATCTCCGGCGTTTTGCCCCGCGCACGGGCCAAGAAATATTTCAACGGATTGCGGAACATCGACACAAAGGCCGCCAGACCAGCCGCGGCCCAGACCCAGCCGAAATCATAGCCCAGCCAGCCGATCAAGACCGGTGCCAACACCAAAAGCGTAACACCCGGAACATACTGCCGCCGCATGGGCAACATCGCGGTAACGCTGGCCAACAGCACCCAGATGCAAAAGGCGATGACAGACCAGGTCACGCGCCACGCCTTGTTTTCTCTGGTTCAAAAATACCTAAATCCACCTCTCGCACATGCACACCCCCTTGCCCGGCTGTCCCCTGCGCCGCGCAGCGGCGCGGATCGGATGGGCGCAGCCCATTCGACATCAAAACAGCCCCCCAAGAACCGCCCGCCGGACAGGACGCGCAATCATCAGCCCGCTGCCCATCATGCCGAGCGCCAATGTCGCCTCACCGGGGTTATGCTGCATATGGATCAACAACATCGCAACAAAAGCCACGGAAAACGCCCATAGCAACCGGCGCAGCCATTTGATCATCGGCAGGACCGACACCAGCACGATCGCGCCAAGGATCAGCCATTCATAAGTCAATCGGCCAGCCGCTTTGGCAAGCTATTGGCCCATGTGGAAATGGAACCGGCACCAAGGCAGACAACCATATCGCCCTCTTTGGCCTGTTCGCGCACCAGACGAACCAGATCGTCCTCATCGGTGATCGCGCGGGCATGCCGGTGACCGCCCCGGATCAGTCCTGCGACCAGATCGTCACGGGTGGCCCCTTCGATGACGTCTTCGCCGGCGGCGAAAACCTCGGCGATGGCAACAACATCGGCGTCGTTGAAACAGGCACAAAAGTCATCGAAATGGTGGTGTAACCGCGTGTAGCGGTGCGGCTGGTGCACGGCGATAATGCGCCCGTCGCAGGCCTGTCGTGCGGCTTTCAGCACAGCAGCGATTTCCGTGGGGTGGTGGCCGTAGTCGTCGATGATGGTGACGCCGCCCACCTCGCCCACACGGGTAAAGCGGCGGTTGACGCCCCCGAAAGCTGCCAGCGCAGTGCGGATCTCTTCGCGCTTCATGCCCAGATGCCGTGCCACGGCGATGGCGGACAAGGCGTTGGACACGTTGTGATCGCCCGGCATGGGCAGCACACAGCCTTCGATCATCTGGTCTTCGTTCTGGAGGGCCACATCGAAATGGGCCTGACCGCCTTTGTATGACAGGTTTACCGCGCGCACATCGGCCTGCGCGTTGAAGCCATAGGTTACCACCCGCCTGTCGGTGATTTTGCCCACCAGCGATTGCACATCGCTGTCGTCGGTGCAGCATACCGCCACGCCGTAGAACGGAATGTTGGACACGAAATCGTAAAACCCGCGGTGCAGGTTTTCCTCGGTGCCCCAGTGTTCCATGTGCTCTGGGTCGATGTTGGTCACAATCGCGATTGTGGCTGGCAGCCGGTTAAAGGTGCCGTCGCTTTCGTCGGCCTCCACCACCATCCATTCGCCATCGCCCACCCGCGCGTTGGACCCGTAGGCGTGGATGATCCCGCCGTTCACAACCGTCGGGTTGAAATTGCCGCCATCCAGCAGGGCCGCAACCATCGTTGTGGTCGTCGTCTTGCCGTGAGTGCCTGCCACGGCGATGTTGGATTTCAGACGCATCAGTTCGGCCAGCATCTCGGCGCGGCGCACAATGGGCAGGCCGCGCGCGCGGGCCGCGTCAAGCTCCGGATTGCCGGGCTTGATCGCGCTTGAAATGACGATGACCGCCGCGCCGTCGATATTCTCCGCCCGCTGCCCGGTATAGATCAACGCGCCCATCCCCTGCAGACGTTTGGTGATCGGCGTTTCCTTCAGGTCGGACCCCTGAACGACATAGCCATGGCTCAACAGCACTTCGGCAATGCCCGACATGCCGATGCCACCGATGCCCACAAAATGGATCGGGCCAACGTCAAGGGGGAGTTTTGTTGCAGCGTTCATGATCGGGCTTCCGTCCATTCGTATCGTCCTTCGGTCAGGAGGGCGTTTCGGCCAATCCGAGGGCAAGATCAACCAGCGTTTGCGTGGCATCGGGTTTTCCGCAAGCGAGCGCCGATTGCGCCATTTTCAGCGCTCCGTTCGGATCGCTCAGAACGGTCGCCATCTGTTCGGCCAGACTGTCCACATGCAATTTGCTTTCGGGCACCATGATCGCGGCCCCTGCCTCAACCAGTTGGCGGGCGTTGGCGGTCTGTTCATCGCGCACCGCCGCGGCAAGGGGGACCAAAATTGACGGGCGGCCAATGATGCTCAGGTCCGCAATGGTCGACGCACCGGCGCGGGTTACGACCAGCTGGGCCTCGGACATGCGCGTGGGAACATCGTTGAAAAAGGTCTGAACGTCCGCCGGAATGCCTTCGTCGGCGTAATATTGCGCGACACGCTCAAGGTCTTCTTCGCGCGCCTGATGGCTGACACGGATGTTGCGGCGGATTTCCGATGGCAAAGCGCTGATTGCCGGCGGCACCACATCGCTAAGGATACGGGCCCCCTGCGACCCGCCCATGACCAGTATGGACATCGGATAGTCACCGGGCGCGATATATCCCGCGCCCGCACGTTCAAGGATGGATTGGCGCACCGGATTGCCCACGGGCACCCCGTCCACGCCCGCCGGAAGCTCTGTAGGCCACGTGCCGCAGGCAACAGTATCGACACGTTTGGCGAAAATCTGGTTCACGCGGCCCAATACGCCGTTTTGTTCGTGGATCATGCGCGGTTTGCGCAATATCCATGCCGATGCCATGGCCGGAATGGCCGGATAGCCGCCAAACCCCACGACCACCGCCGGTTTGTCTCGCATCATCCGGCTGGCGGCTGCGAGAATTCCACCTGCAATTTTGAACGGCGCGGCGAGCTTTGCGCCGATACCGCCCCGCGAAAATGTGGCCGATCCGACCTGCTCGATCTCGACCGCGTGCGGGAACCCGCCGGTGTATCGTGCGCCGCGGGCGTCCGTGCTCAGCTTCACGCGCCAGCCGCGCGCCAGCATCGCCTCTGCCAGGGCTTGCGCGGGAAACATGTGCCCGCCTGTGCCACCGGCCGCGATGATCAAAAGAGGCTGTGTCATGTGCGCCCCCGCCGCAAAAGAATGTCGCCGATCTGCCCCTGCGGACGCGACCGTGTGAAGGCCAGCAACATGCCCACGGCAATGCCTGACGCAATGACGGACGATCCACCATAACTGACAAACGGCAGTGTCATCCCCTTGGCGGGCAACAGCCGGACGGCCACGCCCATGTTGATCATCGCCTGAACGCCCACGATGCAGGCCAGACCACACCCTGCCAGCCTGATAAACGGGTCCCGTTCCTTCATCAGCCGCATCAGGCTGCGCACCACAATCGTGGCATAAAGCCCGATCACCGCCAGCACACAGATCAGCCCGTATTCCTCGGCGGCCACAGCGATAATGAAATCGGTATGGGCATCGGGCAGCGACCATTTTACGGTGCCCTCCCCCACGCCCACGCCAAAGAACCCGCCCTCGCGGATCGCGTTGGTGGCATAGCCCAGCTGCGTGGTGGGATCGACGTCAGGGTTCAGAAACCCGTCGATCCGGCGCGCGAAGTGTTCGGAATTGGAATAGGCAATGGTGCCGCCAAAAATCACCGCGCCGCCCAAGGCAACCAGCAACAGGATCGGCGCGCCGCCCACGAAATACATAACGCCCCAGCCAAACAGCAGCAAAGCGGCCTGACCAAAGTCGGGCTGCATGGCCAGCATCAGCACGATAATGACCGTCAGCACAAAGGAATACATCTTGCCGGGCGGTCCGCCGATCTCTTGGCTGGCGGCCATGAACCATGCGGCCACAACGATAAATCCGGGTTTCAGAAATTCGGACGGTTGCACGGACGCAAAGCCCAGCGAATACCAGCGCACAGCGCCCTTGCCAAAATCGGTGCCCAGAAACGGCAACCCCGCCAAGGCCACAAAAGCCGCCAGAAACCCCAACACCGCCAAACGACGCACCAGCGTGGGCGACATCATTGAGGTGACAAACAAAACCACAATCGCCACGCAGCCGAAAAAGGCCTGACGCTGGACATAGTGAAACGGCTCAAACCCGTTTTTAGCAGCCAGGGGCGGCGACGCGGCCAGCCCCAGCAACAACCCGATCCCGAACAGGGCAAGGATGCAGGACAACGTCCATTTGTCGACCGTCCGCCACCAACGTGGAAGAACCGGATCACCCGACCCCACGGGGATCGCGCCATAGACCATCTCTGTCATGGTACTGCTGCCTTACTGCCTCGATGCGCCCGTTTGCCGGGTCTGAATAGAACAGTAGCCCCTTCCCCCTTCGTTTTCCAGAAAAAACGAAGACTGCAAACGTGTCAGACAATGGCGGTCGTTGACGGCGGTTTGTCAGGCAGTTGCCAGAATGGCCGCGACGGCGCGGTCCATGTCGTTTTCAAAGCTGGCCGACCGGCATTCGAAATAGGGCACATCCGCTGTTCGTGCGGCGTCCCGCAGGGACAGGCTCATGGTGCGCGACTGTTCGGCGATGGGCAAAATCTCTGCGTCGGACAGACCGGCGATCCACGAATAGCCGCTTTGCGCATGTCGCCGCATGGCCGCAATGCGGGTGCCCGCATCATCCAAAGCGGCCCCGAAAGCAAAGACACGCGCGCCGAACCGTGTCCGCAGATCAACGGCATGACGCAAATCCACGCGGCCGCCGTCAAACGCGCCCAGTTCGAACCGCAGGGATTTTTCCAGCATATCATGAAGCATCAAATCCCAGCCCTCCACCACGACCCTGCCATCAGACCCGTAAATCGCGTCGTCATAAACAGATCGGCGTTTGGCCTGCCGTTCGTCCCGATCAGCCAGCCCCCAGAACGACAGACGAAGCTCATCAGCCGCCATGACGATAAATCCCAATGCACGGGCAACACGATCGGCAGCGATGGATTTCCCGACACGCGGCGGGCCCGTGATGACAACCGGACGGTGCGACATCGCACCCTGAGTGGCTGCGGGATTTGACACCTTTGCTGTCCCTTTCTCTGACGGGGGTCACCGGTTAAGTTGACTGCGGCATGGCCGCACTTGCACATTGCGACATTCTCATGCACCTCGACAGGATGCAGGTCAACACACTCATCCTCGGCGCGGGGGCCGCCGGATTACAGGCTGCGGCCTTCGCAGGCCCCAAGACGCTCGTCATTGATCACGCCAAAGCGCCGGGTGAGAAAATCCGCATCTCAGGCGGGGGGCGCTGCAACTTTACCAACCTTGGGACGACGGCTGCAAATTTCATCAGCCGGAACCCCCATTTCGCGAAATCCGCGCTCGCCCGCTACAGCCAGTGGGATTTTATCGACCTCGTGGACCGCCATCGCATCCCGTGGCATGAAAAAACGCTGGGCCAACTTTTCTGTGACACCAGCGCCAAAGACATCATTGCCATGCTCCGGTCCGAGATGGAGGCCGCCCAGGCCCGGCTATGGCTGAATACGGCGGTCGAGGAGGTCAGCCACGACGGTGATCTTTTCCATGTCCGCCTCAGCCGCGACGGCAAGGTCGGCACGGTTCAGGCGCGCGCCCTGGTCGTGGCGACGGGGGGCAAATCCATTCCCAAAATGGGCGCGACAGGGCTGGCCTACCAGATCGCGACGCAGTTCGGGCTGGCCGTCACCGACACCCGCCCTGCCCTTGTGCCGTTCACCTTTTCGGACGAGAAATTCAAACCGCTGGCGGGTACGGCAACGCCCGCCCGGGTGACGACACAAGACGGGACATCTTTTGACGAGGCGATGTTGTTCACGCACCGCGGCCTGTCCGGCCCCGCCATCCTGCAAGCGTCAAGTTACTGGCACGACGGTGAGGACGTGACCGTGGCCGTCGCACCCGACCTTGACCTTGCCCCCTTGTTGAAAGACCAGCGCCGCGATCAGGGCCGGAAGGCCCTCACCACGGCGCTTGGCGCCCACCTGCCACCCCGTCTGGTGGACTACCTCAGCGGCGAAATGGATTTGACCGGCAATGTGGGCGACATCTCGGACGGGCGCATAGACGCGATATGTGAGGTTTTGGCAAACTGGTCGTTAAAACCGTCCGGCACGGAAGGATACCGCACGGCGGAGGTCACGTTGGGTGGGGTTGATACGGACGGTCTGTCGTCCAAAACCATGGAGGCCAAGGCCGTGCCGGGTCTTTATTTCATTGGCGAAGCCGTGGATGTGACCGGCTGGCTGGGCGGCTACAATTTCCAGTGGGCGTGGTCATCGGGCTATGCCGCAGGAACCGCGATTGCCGCGCGGCTTGGCTGACGTCAGATTTTGAGTATTTTTGGCAAAACGAAACAGGGTCAGGGCCTGTGGGCATTCATAGTCCACACCCCGTTTCAGACAAAAATTGCTCAGTTCAAGGCAGGAGAGCGCAGGAATAGCCGGCTATTTCAAGCTCTCTTAACGCAGAAATGGGCAATTTTGGCGAAACCCCTTCGGGGCGCGGCGCATTTTGCCTCTGCCATCTCAGATTTTCGCTTCCAATGATCACAGTGCTGCCCTCAAATCAGAGAGCCAGCAGCAAAATGCGTCTCGCGCGGGGGGCGGAATATGAATGTCCACAGGCCCTAGAGCGCCTGGACGCGGGCGATGAAGTCTTCCCCGCGCTTTTCAAAGCTGTCGTATTGATCAAAGGACGCGGCGGCGGGGGCCAGCAGGACAGTGTCGCCGGGCTGCGCATCGGCGGCGGCTTTGGCGACGGCGGTGGCCATGTCGCCGCAGACCTCAACCTCAAGCCCCTTCAGTTGCATGGCAAAACCCGCAGCCTCACGCCCGATGACATAGGCTTTGGTCACATTTGGAGCGGGCAGAAGCGCCGCAAGCCCGCCCTCCTTTTCAAGCCCGCCACAAATCCAGCGAATGTTTTTGAAGGCCGCCAGCGCTTTGGCCGCACTGTCGACGTTGGTGGCTTTGCTGTCGTTGACGTATTTCACGCCGTCTTTTTCCGCGATCAACTGGCTGCGGTGGGGCAACCCCTTGAAGCTGTGAAAGGCCGCTTCGATGACGCGCGGACCGATGCCGAGGGCGCGACAGGCCGCAAAGGCGGCACAGGCGTTCTGATGGTTATGCGCCCCTGGCAAACCGGGCATGTCGCGCAAATCCACTGACGCCACCTGCCGCCCCTTGCGGTATTCGCTCAAGAACCCTTTGCGCGCAAAGACCGACCACGCGGCGCGATCCAGCTTTTGCCCCGATGAGATGCGCAAGACGCGGTCATCGGTGGGGCCTTCGGTCAGTTGATTGGCAATGTAGCGGCCTTCGGGTTCATCCACACCGATTACGGCACGGTCCGGCCCGCCTTCGGAAAACAGCCGCCGTTTGGCCGCCACATAGCCGCCGAAACCTGCGTGGCGATCCAGATGATCGGGGCTGATATTGGTGAAGACCGCCACATCGGGGGTCAGCGCGCGGGCCAGTTCGGTTTGATAGCTGCTGAGTTCCAGAACGACCACTTCGCCGTCATGCGCCTCGTCGATGTCCAGAACGCCGCGCCCGATGTTGCCGGCCAGCTGGGTGGGGCGGCCCGCCTCTTCCAGAATGTGGTGGATCAGCGCGGAGGTGGTGGATTTGCCATTGCTGCCCGTGACCGCGATGACCTTGGGCATCGTGTCGAAATTGTCCCACTCGGCGGTCGCAAAGCTGCGAAAAAACAGGCCGATGTCGTTGTCCACGGGCACGCCCACAGCCATGGCGTTGGCGATGGCGGGATGGGGTTCGGGGTAAAGATGCGGAATCCCGGGCGAGGTGATCAGCGCATCAATGCCGTCAAATGCGCCCTGCTTTGTCAGATCGCGCAGGTCCGCGCCCGCATCATTGGCTTTAACGTCGGCCGTCGGGCTGTCATCCCAGACAACAACCTGCGCGCCGCCTGCTTGCAAGGCTGCAACTGTCGCAAGGCCGGACCGCCCCAGCCCCAGAACGGCGATGATTTTGCCGGTAACACCCTGCACTGGAATCATGGTCTTGCCCCTTGCTTAACGCACTTTGAGCGTGGCCAGACCGATCACGGCAAGGATCAGCGAAATGATCCAGAACCGGATGACGATCTGCGGTTCGGCCCAGCCCTTTTTTTCATAATGGTGATGGATCGGCGCCATCAGAAACACACGTTTGCCCGTGCGTTTGAAATAGAGGACCTGAATGATCACAGACAGGGCTTCGACCACAAAGACACCCCCGACAATCGCCAGCACGATTTCGTGTTTTGTGGCCACCGCGATGGCCCCCAAAGCGCCGCCCAGGGCGAGGCTGCCGGTGTCGCCCATAAACACGGCCGCAGGCGGGGCATTGTACCACAAAAACCCAAGGCCCCCGCCGATCAGACCGGCTGCGAAGATCGCTAGTTCACCGGTGCCGGGGACATAATGCAAGCCCAGTTCGGTCGTGAAATCCACGCGCCCCACGAAGTAGGCGATCACGCCAAAGGTGCCTGCTGCGATCATCACCGGCATGATCGCCAGACCGTCCAGACCGTCGGTCATGTTCACGGCATTGGCCGCACCCACGATCACGATCATGGCGAAGGGGACAAACAGGATACCAAGGTTCAGCAACGTGTCCTTGAAGACAGGCAGGGCCAGTTGGTAGGTCAGGTCTTCGGGGTGATATTGCGCAGCCCAGAACGCCGCCGCACCGGCGATGCCGAACCCGATCAACAGGCGCACACGGCCGCTGACACCGGCGGTCGTCTGTTTGGACACCTTGGCGTAGTCATCGGCAAACCCGATCAACGCGAAGGATAGCGTTACAAACAGCACCATCCAGATGAACGGGTTGTCCAGCCGCGCCCAGAGCAGCGTCGATGTCAGCAACGCGCCCACAATCAACAGCCCCCCCATGGTTGGCGTCCCCGCCTTGGCCATATGGCTTTCGGGGCCATCGTCGCGGATGGGCTGGCCTTTGCCCTGTTTGGCCCGCAGCACACGGATCAGGGTCGGACCAAACAGAAAGCCGAAAATCAGCGCTGTCAGAAACGATCCGCCGGCGCGAAACGTGATGTAGCGAAAGAGGTTAAAGAAATCGCCGCCATCGCTAAGCGCCGTAAGCCAATACAACATGTGCCTGTTCCTTGTGGTCTTATCACTACATTCAGGCCGCTTTCGCGGGTCCGACCTAGCTGTCGGGATGCCCCAGTTTGCGGATGGCGTCAACGACAAGGCTGACTTTCGACCCTTTGGACCCCTTGACCAGCACCACATCGCCCGCGTCAATCAAACGGGTCGTTTGGGCGGCCAGTGCCGTGGCTGTGTCATGCCATTGACCACGCCTGTCTTCGGGCAGCGCATCATAAAGCGCCTTCATGCGCGGACCTGCGCAGTGAACCAGATGGATGTCCGCCATATGCGGATCGCTGGCGATGGCCGCGTGCATCTGCATCTCATCCGCGCCCAGTTCCAGCATATCGCCCAAAATCGCCACGCGGCGGCCTTTAACCACGTGCCCCACATTGTCGGTCGGCATGTAGGAGGCCAGAACCTCCAACGCGGCGGTCATCGACGTGGGATTGGCATTGAACGCATCATCCAGCAACGCCACCGTTTCTTCGCGCGCGGGATCCGTTGACACATGTTCGAGGGTGCCACGCCCCGCAGGCGGCTGCCAGTGGCCCAGATCAAGGGCGGCCTGAACCGGATCGGCACCCAGGGCTTGTGTGGCCGCCAGAATGGCCAGACCATTGGCCGCAAAATGGCGACCGGCGGTGTTCAGTTTGAACATCAGCGGGCCAAGGTCACGGACCTGCGCGCGGGCGAGCGTTCTGCCCTCGGAAAGCTGCACATCCTCAAGGTGGAAGGGGTTTTCGGGGTCGGTGCCCACGCGCAACGTCGGCGTACCCCTTGCGGCTTCGTTCACCTTTGCAAGGGACGCCGCGTCGATATCGGTGTTGAAGATGCAAATGCCGTCCGGTTCCAGCCCCTTGAAAATGGACGCCTTTTCGATGGCGATGCCGGTGATATCGTCAAACGCCTCCAGATGGGCGGCGGCGACGGTCGTAATCATAGCCACATGCGGGCGGGCCATATGGGACAGCGGGGCAATCTCGCCGGGGTTGGACATGCCAATCTCGATCACGGCAAATTCCGTGTCGGCGGGCATCCGTGCAAGGGTCAACGGCACACCCCAGTGGTTGTTGTAGGACGCCTCTGCCGCGTGGGTCCTGCCTTGGCGCGACAACACCTCGCGTGCCATTTCCTTGGCGGATGTTTTGCCCACGCTGCCGGTGATGGCCAGAACGCGGGCGTCGGTCCGGTCGCGGGCCGCGCGGCCCATCGCTTCAAGCCCTGCCAGAACATCGGGCACAATCAACAGCGGCGCGTCCTCGGCCACATCATCAGGCCGGTGGGTCACCAGCGCCGCCGCAGCCCCCTTGTCCAGCGCCATTTTCACAAAGTCATGGCCATCGCGCGCGGCTTTCAACGCCACAAACAAATCGCCCGGCTGAATGGTGCGTGTGTCGATGCTGACGCCTGTGGCCGCCCAACCGGTCGTGGCCTCACCCCCTGTGGCGGCGGCGGCGTCTTCGGCTGTCCAGAGGGTCATATGATGTCTCCGTCCAGAGCCGACACGGCCACGCTGGCCTGTTCCACATCGTCAAAGGGCAGCACATCGTCGCCAATGATCTGGCCGGTTTCATGTCCCTTGCCTGCAATCAGCAGCGCATCACCGGGGCCAAGGGCATCAACGCCGCGCAGGATCGCCTCGGCCCGGTCGGCCACTTCGGTGGCCTCGGGCGCGCCGGCCATGACGGCGGCGCGGATTGTCGCCGGATCCTCGGATCTTGGGTTGTCGTCGGTGACAAAGACCACATCGGCATGTTCTGCCGCAGCGGCCCCCATCAGGGGCCGTTTGCCCGCATCGCGGTCGCCCCCTGCCCCGACAATGGCAATGAGTTTGCCCATCACATGGGGGCGCATGGCCTGCAAAGCCGTGGCCACCGCATCGGGCGTATGCGCGTAATCCACAAAGACCGACCCGCCGTTTTTGCGCGTGGCGGCATGTTCCATCCGGCCCCGCACGGTGGTCAGATAGGGCAGCGTGTCAAACACCTCTTCGGGGTCGGACCCGGATGCGATGCACAGCCCTGCGGCCAGCAACACGTTGTCGGCCTGAAACCCGCCGATCAGGTTCAGGCGCGCGGAAAACCGCCCCCGTTGCCAGTCAAAGAGGATCTGCTGGCCCGTGGCATCAAAACGTTGGGCATTCAGATGCAGGCGCGCGTCCGGGTGGCGACCGACGGTGATGACTTCGACACCACGGCGTTCCGCGATTTCCACCACCTCCGGCCCCTTTGGGTCGTCGATGTTGATCACCGCTACGCCATCGTCGGGCAGCAGCCGCGTGAACAGGCCCATTTTGGCGTCAAAATAGGCCTCAAACGTGTGGTGATAATCCAGATGGTCTTGCGTGAAATTGCTGAAGCCCGCGGCAGACAGCACCACCCCGTCCAACCGGCGCTGGTCCAACCCGTGGGACGAGGCCTCCATCGCCACGTGGGTCACGCCCTGCGCCTTCGCGGCGGCCAAGGTGCGGTGCAGCGTGATGGGTTCGGGCGTGGTGTGTTTGAGCGGATGGGTCCAGACGCCTTCGACGCCGGTGGTGCCCAGATTGACGGCAGATTGTTCAATCTCGACCCAGATCTGGCGCGCGAAGGTCGACACGGAGGTCTTCCCGTTGGTGCCCGTCACCGCAATCACCGTTTCAGGATGCGCCCCGAACCACAGGGACGCCGTCTGCGCCAGCGCCCCGCGCGGGTCTTCGGCCACGATCAGGGCGGCATCGCTGGCGGCCAGTTCCTTGGCCGCGATCTGCGCGCCTTTGGCGTCCGTCAGGATCGCGGCGGCCCCCATGCGCAAGGCGTATTGAATGAATTCACCGCCATGTACCGCGCTTCCGGGCAGAGCGAAAAACAAGGTGCCATCGGTCACGGTGCGGCTGTCCACACTCAACCCCGTGATCGTCGGGTTCTTGCCGCCCTGCGCTGTCAGACCCAAAGCCGCGAGGGTCGATGTGTGGTGATCCGCGTCGCTGCTCATGCCTGACTCCTTAATTCGAAGTCAGTGTTACACCCGTTGGCGTGATGGTTTCAACGTCCGGTCGCATGCCCAACAACGGCGCCACGCGGCGGATCATTTCAGCGGCCACCGGCACGGCTGTCCAACCGGCGGTGCGGCGCTGTTCGCCCAATGCCTCAACCGTGGGTTCATCCAGCGTCACGATCAGAACATAACGCGGGTCATCCGCCGGAAAGACTGATGCGAAGGTCGCGATGGTGCGGTCGTCGTAATAGCCGCCTGTGGGGCGCGGTTTGTCGGCGGTGCCGGTTTTGCCGCCGACCTCATAGCCCTCAACATCGCCAAAGGATGCCGTGCCGCGCGACACCACAGCGCGCAACATATCGCGCGCCGTGGCAGACACCCGTTCAGACACAATCCGCGGTCCGTTCTGTGGGCCATCCTGGCGGATCAGCGTGGGCAAAACCCGCGTGCCGCCATTCAGCAGGCTGGAATAGGCCGCCGCCAAATGCACCGGCGAGGATGACAGCCCATGTCCGTAAGAGATTGTCATCGTTGAAATTTCCGACCAGTTGGGCGGCAACAAGGGATCGCCTGTCGCGGCCTCGACCATCTCGACCTCTGTTTCTTCCAACAGCCCCAACTGGCCGAGGAAATCACGCTGACGTTCGCCACCAATCATCATCGCCACCCGTGCGGTGCCGATGTTCGACGACTTCACGATCACGTCTTCGGCGGTCAGTTCCGGCCCGTAGTTGTGAAAATCGCGGATGCGGAACCGGCCCCATTGCAGCGGTCCGGAGGTGTCGATCATCGTGCCTGCGTTGATCAAGCCCAGTTCAATCGCCTGCGCCACAGTGAAGATTTTGAACACCGATCCCAATTCATACACGCCCTGTACGGCGCGGTTGAACAGCGGGCTGTCGGATTGATCCGTCGCGTTGTCCTCAGCCGTCAACACGCGGGGACGGTCGTTGGGGTCAAAATCGGGCAAGGACACCATTGAGATGATTTCGCCCGTGTGCACATCCATCAGCACGGACGACGCGCCCTTGGCCTGCATCAACATCATGCCACCATGCAAAACACGCTCGGATGCGGCCTGCACTGTCAAATCAAGCGACAATTCCAGTGGCGCGCCTTCGTTGGCCGGATCGCGCAGAAAATCGTCGAAATGCTTTTCGACACCTGCCACGCCGATGACTTCCGCCGAATGCACGCCTTCACGTCCGTAGCTTGCGCCGCCAAGGATGTGGGCCGCGACAGACCCGTTGGGATAAAGCCGCATTTCACGGGGGCCAAACAGCAAACCGGGGTCGCCAATGTCGTGGACGGCCTGCATCTGTTCGGGCGAAATCTCACGTCTGATCCACAGAAAACGGCGGCTGCCGGTGAAATCGGCCAGCAATTCTTCTTCGTCCAGCTCAGGGAAAATCGCCGCCAGTTCGCGCGCCGCTTTGGGCGGGTCGATCATATCGGGGATTTGCGCATAAAGGCTATGCGTATCAAGGTTTGTCGCAAGAACGCGGCCATTTCTGTCCACGATATCAGCGCGTTGCCCGATGATGGGCGACCCTGTGGCCTGTGCTGTGGGTTCTTGCGGAACAGATCCCGCCAACATGCCCATCCGCGCACCGACCACCAAAAAGGCGCAGAAAAACGCGACCCCCATGACCAGCAGCCGCGATTCCGCCTGCAGGCGCGCGCGGTCGCGGTCGTCTTCGTGACGGATGCGTTTGTTCTCAGCCTCAATCGCGTCGGGGTTCTGACCCTGTTCGCGGGCTTTGAGGATACGGGCCAGCGGGCGAAGGGGTGTGCGGATCATTGGGAGGCCTCAGGTGCATTGTCGGAGGACACCTCAACCGAATTGGTCAGGTCAAACACGATGCCGCCCGGATAGGCGATCTGGTCGATCCGGCCAAAACCATCGGGCATCAAGGGCAACAGACGCAGCCGGTCAAAGTTCAACTCCGCCAGATCACGCAGACGATCAGGACGGTTGAGGTAGGCCCATTCGGCCTCAAGCACGTTCAGGCGTTGATGGGAGGCGCCGATCTGACGGTGCAGATCGCGCACCTCACGCAAGGACGCCTGAGTTTCGTAATTTTCGTGATAAGCCCAATAGGCCAGCCCCATCACCATCAATCCCGACATGATATAAAGAAGTGACCGCATCACCGCTTATCCTTCAACATTGGCATTCCCAGTTTTGACCGGTCCACCGGTCCGGCGGGCGCATCTGTGCGCGTGGCCACCCGCAGTTTCGCCGACCGCGCGCGGGGGTTGGCCTCAAGCTCATCCGCGTCGGGGCCCACGGCCTTTTTGGTCACAATCCTGAACGCGGGCGTTTCTTCGGCCAGTGCGGGGGCGTAGCGGTTGGCGTTGCCGGTGGTGCCCGCGCGTTGCTGGAAGAACCGTTTGACCATGCGGTCTTCGACCGAATGGAAGGTCACCACCGCCAAATGGCCGCCCGGTTTGAGCGCACGTTCGGCGGCCTCAAGCCCTGCGGCCAGCTGCCCGTATTCGTCGTTCACCGCAATACGGATCGCCTGAAAGCTGCGTGTCGCGGGATGCGACTGGCCCGGCTTGGGACGCGGCAGGCAACTTTCGATCAGTTTCGCAAGACGGAGGGTAGTTTCGATGGGGCTGTCGGCGCGCTCGGCCACGATTTTGCGGGCGATGCGGCGGCTTGCGCGCTCTTCGCCGTACGTAAATAGAATGTCAGCAATGTCGGCTTCCGCCGCGTGATTGATAATGTCAGCTGCATTTGGCCCCTCCTGTCCCATCCGCATGTCCAGCGGACCGTCCCTCATGAATGAAAATCCGCGCTCTGCCTGATCAAGCTGCATCGACGACACGCCGAGATCGAGGACAACGCCGTCCAGATCAGTGGCCACCGCGTCAAGGTTGGAAAATGTATCTTCGACCAGCGTGACTTGGGGGTGGTCCACCGCCCACCCGGCAATCTGCAAGATCGACGGATCACGATCGACGCCGATAATATGGTCTGCGCCCGCCTCAAGCAGGCGGTGCGCATAGCCGCCAGCGCCAAACGTCCCATCCAGCCACGTGCCCTGAACAGGCGAACAGGCCGCAATCAGCGGCCCGATCAGAACGGGAATATGGGGGGGAGAGGCGGCAGCGGTTCCCATCGGTCAGTCGTCGCCCGGTGGCTGCGTGCTGTCGAGGTAGAGAAGCGGATCAATGTCGTCGTCATCGTCCTCCTCTGCCTCAAAGCGTTCGTAGGTGTCCGCATCCCAAAGCTCGAAATAGTCGCCCATGGCGGTCATGGTCGCCAGCCCCGTCAGGCCGATCTGTTCGCGCAATCGCTGGGGCAGCACGATGCGACCGTCTTTGTCGACCTCGGTTTCCCAAGATTTGCCAAGGATTTTGCGGGATGCCTTTTTGCGTGCCACAGACCCGCGGGGCAGCTTTTTGATGCCCTCTTCGATCTCGGTCATGGCTTCGATGGTGTAGACATGCAGGCAGCCCTCAAGGTGGGAGCCATGCAAGACGACCAGTCGCGGAAGGGGATTTTCAGGGCAACGCGGATCACCGTCTGAGAGAACAGCACGAAAATCAGCCGGGATCGACATGCGTCCCTTGCCGTCCACCTTCTGGTGGAATTCGCCTCTGAAACTCAGACCCACTGTCCCGCGGCCCCTTCTCGTTCGCCCCCCGATGAAATTTGGTCCGTTAAACGGAAAACGGCGGATCAGACTGCTGCCACTGCCTGATCCGCCGACTTCTTCCCGTTGCCGGGATGTCCAGCTGCGCGCGCCACCTGGGGGGATGTCTGCTCGCTCGCGCGCCGGATCTCTTCGTTCAAGAAGCTTGGGTGCCTGTATGAAACCTGACCTGGGTGGTCGGTGGGGTCGTTTGGTGCCCCGTGTTGTCTGCCCGTCTTCTTGTGATCCTGTATGCACGGGAATTCATGGTCCGCCAAGGATTTTTTGGCACTTCATGGTACTAGATGGTGTTTTCGGGCACCTTCCAACACTGGATCTTGTGTGAATTTTGGTCGATTTCGAGCAGATGGGGCGGTTCTGTGCAATCGGGACCACAACATATGGTGGAGCGCCGAAAGTTGAAAAAAGTTCCAGATATTCCCGTTAATTCGCAACTTCGGGCCATTGTCGGGGGCCAAAACGGGCGTTTTGTGACCCTGAACGGGGTCATTCCCCTGCTGATCGCGGCAGAATCATGCCGATTCACAAGGGTTTGATTCGTAAATCCCCCGCCGTCCCACGGTTTCCCATGGGTGCCGTGACATCCCGTTACAGAGTTTTGTGCATGATATGGGCGTCCACCAGCCCATGGGTCGGGTGGCGGAATGCGTCCGGCAAGGTGCCCACAGTGACAAATCCCAGATGGTGCCACAACGCCACCGCGCGGGTGTTGGATGCCAGCACCAGATTGAACTGCATCGCGGCAAAGCCCAGATCACGGGCCGCTGTCAGGGAATGGCGGCACATGGCCGTGGCCACCCCCTGCCCTGCGGCGTCCTGCGCGGTCACGTATCCTGCGTTGCAGATATGATCCGCGTGCCCGTCAAAATTGGCACGTATATAATAGGTGCCCAAAATGCCGTCGCTTTCAGCCACGAAACAGGCCGCTGGCGTGTCCAGCCATTTGGCCCGCGCCGCGTCCTCGGTGATGTCTGTTGCCACGGCATAGGTTTCGCCTGCGCGGAACACGGGTTCCAGAATGTTCCAGATGGCGGGCCAATCGGTCGGTGTCGCGCGGCGAATGATCATCCCATGCCGCCGTCGATCAGACGCTTGGCCAGCGTCGCATAGGCCTCGGCCATGGCGCTGTCGCCTGCGGCAATGGGCGTGCCTGCGTCGCCGGCAAGGCGCGTGTCCAGATCAATCGGCAACTGGCCAAGGAACGGCACCCCAATGTCCTGCGCCTCCTGTGCCACGCCGCCGTGGCCGAACAAATGCGCCTCATGCCCGCAGTTGGGACAGATATATGTCGACATATTCTCAACCAAACCAAGGATCGGGGTCTTCAGCGTCCCGAACATATCCAGCGCCTTGCGCGCATCCAGCAAAGCCACATCCTGCGGCGTGCTGACGACAATCGCGCCGGTCAGGTGGGTTTTCTGGCACAACGTCAACTGCACATCACCGGTGCCGGGCGGCAAATCGACCAGAAGCACATCGAGCTCCCCCCATTCGACCTGCGTCAGCATCTGTTGCAGCGCACCCATCAACATCGGCCCCCGCCAGACCACGGCCTTGGCCGGATCGACCATCAGACCAATGGACATCATCGTCACGCCGTGGGCCTGGAGCGGAATGATTGTTTTGCCATCCGGTGAGCCGGGACGTTTGTTCACCCCCATCATGCGCGGCTGGCTTGGCCCGTAGATATCCGCATCCAGCAGGCCAACGCGACGGCCCTGCTTGGCCAGCGCCACGGCTAGGTTCGACGATACGGTGGATTTGCCCACGCCCCCTTTGCCCGACCCGATGGCGATGATCCGGTCCACACCCGGCACGCCCTCTGGCCCTGCTTGTGGCGTGGGGTGGCGACCGATGGTCAGGTTCGGCGGTGTTTTGTCCGCAGGCGGCGGCGGTTGCTTGGCCGCCCCGCCCTGCGGTGCATGGGCCGTCAGCACGACAGAGACGCTGTCGACCCCGTCCATTTTGGACACGATCGCCTCAGCCGCTTGGCGAATAGGCTCCATCCGGCTGGCGGTGGCTGCATCGGGGGCTTCGATGACGAATCGAACGGTCCCACCGGACACAGACAGGGCGCGGATCATGTCACGCGACACCAGATCGCCCCCATCCGGCAGGCCGATTGTGCCCAAAGCGGCCTGAATGCTGTCATTGGTCTGTGTCATGGATTGTGTCCACTTCCCTGCAAATACGTCGCGGCGTTCATAAACCGCCCGATCCTTAGACAACAGAGGGACACAGGTGTCCAATCTCTAAACTTCCCTCGCGTCAATTTGACCCTTTGGACAAAAGGCAGGCATTTCAAGTCATTAACCATGCGCTTTCTGCATAGCAGCATTGCCAACGAAAACATTGTGCAACCGCAGCAAAAGCCTAAATGTGATCTCGAAGGCGCAACACGGCGTCGCAACCCGAGACCCGCAGACAAGGGTCGCAACCGAAAGAGGCCAAAAATGGCGTTTGTAACTGATATCCGTACCGGTGGCTTTTCCATCACCGCCCTGATCGCAAACTGGCGCGAAACTGCCGCAGTTCGTCGGGCTCAGAAAGAAAAGTACGCCCAGACGAAAAAAGAATTGAACCGTTTGTCCCGTCGTGAGTTGGCGGACATCGGTATCACAGCCGGCGACATTGATCGCATCGCGTTGGAAGCATCCATTCGCTAACGGCTCACAGGATCGGGGTTCTTTCTCCTCCCATTAGGGACCCCGTAACTAGCGTCCAAGCCCACCTCCTCCCTAGGGCCAGGACGTTGTGATCAAGACGCGGCGGTGTCTCTCCTCCTCCCTGACACCGCCGCACTTGATCCAGGAACACCAAGTCCCCGTCCTCCCTCGGGGCAACAGACAAGCGTCGGAACCCACCTCCTCCCGGGTTCCGGCGCTTTTCGTTTGTGGGGGGGAATTTAGGCCCGCGTGTCCTTGGGCGATCCCATGACCATGTAGCTGGTAATGGACCGCACATGGGCCACTGTGCCAAGCCGGTCGGTGTGAAAGGTCTTGTAGGCCGCCAAATCCGCGACCTCGACCCTCAGCAGATATTCAAAGGCACCTGCAATATTGTGACATTCGGTGACGTCCTCGAACCGCGCCATCGCCGCCTCGAACGCCTCTTGCGCCGCCTTGGAATGCTCCGCCAGACCCACAGCCACATAGACCACATAGGCCCGCCCCGTTTGGGCCGGATCAAGGCGGGCGCGGTATCCGGTGATGATGCCCCGCCGTTCCAGATCCTGCACGCGCCGCAAACAGGCCGAGGGGCTGAGGCCCACCTTGTCCGCCAGATCAAGGTTCGACATGCGGCCATCGGCCTGCAATTCACGCAATATCCGCGCGTTGATGGGGTCATTCTCGGTCATGGATTGTGACATTACCCGAAAAGGCAGCAACAAAGCAATTTCATTGTGCCCTTTGCGCGATAGGGTTGCGTCATGAGTTATGACATCTTCCTTGCCCTTGTGGCCTTCGCCTTCGTCAGTTCCATCACACCGGGGCCGAACAACACGATGCTGATGGCGTCAGGTGCCAATTTCGGCCTGATCCGGACCCTGCCCCACATGCTGGGCGTGGGGATCGGGTTTTCGGTGATGATCGTGCTGGTGGGCTTGGGCCTGATGCAGGTGTTTGATGCCTATCCAGTGACGGATCGCATCCTAAAGATCGTGTCTGTCCTGTATCTGCTGTGGCTGGCATGGAAAATCGCCACCGCCGCGCCGAAACTGCCCGATGCGCCCGAAACCGGCGGCGTGCCCATGACCTTTCTACAAGCCGCCGCCTTTCAATGGGTCAACCCGAAGGCCTGGACCATGGCGGTCTATGCAATCACCAATTACGCCACTGTGGACGGGCAAAGGTCCATGGTGGCAGTGGGGTTGGTTGCGTTGGTCTTTGGCGCGGTCAACATTCCCTGTGTGGCGTCGTGGACGGTATTGGGACAACAGATGCGCCGGTTTCTTACTTCGACTGCACGTCTGCGTGTATTCAATGTGGTTATGGCCGTACTGTTGGTTGCAACGCTCTACCCGATCCTGTGGCCAGACGGCTGGACCGGCGGTCTAAAATTCTGACGCGCGCCTCAAAACGGCACATCGTTGGCCTGCGCAGCACCCACCACAAATTTCGCCACCACCTTCTTTTCACCGGCCTTGTCGAATTCAATCACCAGCTTGTCGCCCTCAATCTCCATCACCTCGCCATAGCCGAATTTCTGGTGAAACACGCGGTCGCCCACCGTGAACGAGGACGACGCCGTCATGTCGATCACCATGTTGCGGCTTTCTTGCGGCTGCGATACGCCGCGCTGCTGGCTGCGCGCCTGCAACCTGCGCCAGCCGGGTGAATTGTAGACATTGGCGTCCGCCGCCTTCTGGTGCAGGTCCGATCCCATGCCCACCGATGCCGGATTGGCCGCCGCCGCCATGCCGCCACCATAGAGGCCAGAGGCCGTCAGGACCTCGACATGTTCTTCCGGCAACTCATCAATAAACCGGCTCGCCATCTGGCTTTGCCACTGGCCGTACACCAGCCGGTTGGCCGCAAAGCTGATGCAGCAATGCCGCTCCGCCCGCGTGATGCCCACATAGGCCAGCCGCCGTTCCTCTTCGAGACCCTTAAGACCGCTTTCATCCATGGACCGCTGCGACGGGAACAACCCGTCCTCCCAGCCGGGCAAAAACACCGCCGGAAACTCCAACCCCTTGGCCGCATGTAGCGTCATGATCGTGACCTTGTCGTCTTCCTCATCCTGCGCATTGTCCATAATCAGCGACACATGTTCGAGGAACCCTTGAAGGTTCTCGAAATTCTCAAGGGCCTTGACCAGTTCCTTGAGGTTCTCCAACCGCCCCGGGGCCTCTGGCGTTTTGTCGTTCTGCCAGAAACCGGTGTAGCCGCTCTCGTCCAGGATCATTTCGGCCACTTCGACGTGGGTGTCCGCCTCGTCGCGCAGCTGTTTGTACCACCGGTCCAACCCCTGCACCAATTCACGCAGCGCTGCGCCACCTTTGCCCTTG
>NZ_JAHDGE010000002.1:0-17075 GCF_020627745.1 Pseudooctadecabacter sp. | reverse complement strand
CCACCGGTCCAACCCCTGCACCAATTCACGCAGCGCTGCGCCACCTTTGCCCTTGATCAACCCGCCCTCGACGCACAGCCGCGCGCCTTCGACCAGGTTCACCCCATTCGTGCGCGCCGTGGTCTGGATCGTCTGCACCGCCTTGTCGCCAAGGCCGCGTTTGGGGGTGTTCACGATCCTCTCGAACGCCAGATCATCGTCCTGGCTGACAGCGAGCCGGAAATAGGCCATGGCATCGCGGATCTCCATCCGTTCGTAAAAGCGCGGACCCCCGATGACGCGGTACGGCAACCCGATGGTCAAAAACCGGTCCTCAAAGGCACGCATCTGATGCGACGCGCGCACCAAGATCGCCATATCGTTGAGGTTCATCGGATCAATCCCGCGCGTGCCCCGCTGCATCGCCTCGATCTCTTCGCCGATCCAGCGCGCCTCGGTCTCCCCGTCCCAATGGCCGATCAGACGCACCTGTTCGCCGTCTTCGCCGGTCGTGAACAAGGTCTTGCCCAGACGGCCTTTGTTGGCCTCGATCACACCCGCGGCGGCCCCCAGAATATGCCCGGTCGAGCGGTAATTCTGTTCCAGCCGCACAACGACGGCGCCCGGAAAATCCTTTTCAAACCGCAGGATGTTGCCCACTTCGGCCCCGCGCCAGCCATAGATCGACTGGTCGTCATCGCCGACGCAACAGATGTTCTTGTGCCCCTGCGCCAACAGCCGCAGCCACATATACTGGGCCACGTTCGTATCCTGATATTCGTCCACCAGAATGTAGCGGAACCAACGTTGATACTGCTGCAAGACATCGTCGTGCTGTTGAAAAATCGTCACCATGTGCAGCAACAAATCGCCAAAATCGCAGGCGTTCAGATCCTTCATCCGCTGCTGATAGGCCGCGTAAAGATCAATGCCCTTGCCGTCGTAGGCACTGCTCTCGGCCACAGGCACCTGGCCCGGCGTCCATGCCTTGTTTTTCCAGCCGTCGATGATGCCCGACAACATTCGCGCAGGCCAGCGTTTGTCATCAATATTGCTGGCCGCCACCAGTTGCTTGAGCAGACGAAGCTGATCATCCGTGTCCAGAATGGTGAAATTCGACTTCAACCCGACCAATTCCGCATGACGGCGGAGCAGCTTTACACAGATCGCATGGAACGTGCCCAGCCACGGCATCCCCTCGATATGGCCCGTCAACGCCCCCACCCGCGTCTTCATCTCGCGCGCGGCTTTGTTGGTGAATGTGACCGCCAAAATCTCGTTCGGCCGCGCCGATCCTGTGGCCAGCAAATGCGCAATCCGCGCCGTCAACGCCTTGGTCTTGCCCGTCCCGGCCCCTGCCAGCATCAACACAGGACCATCCAGCGCCTCAACCGCCTCGCGCTGTGCGGGGTTCAGCCCGTCCAGATAGGGCGTGGCAAACCCCGCCATCGCGCGGGCGGACAAAGACCCGCCCGCAGCACGCGGAACGGAGGCAGCCTCAAAGGCTTCATCATCGGAATAACTGCTCATCTGTTCTATCTAGCGCGGCAGGACGGTCAAGAAAACCCCATGTTCGCGCTCTGTTCGCCCCACCGGCACATCTTGCACAAACCGGCGGTGTTCAGGCCCCGCCTTGCGTTTCTCTGGTTCAAAAATACCTGAAACGCCAACGCTGCCCCCCATCGCCCCGCCCTCCTAGGCGCGCGCCCTTCACCCCGCACCGCCAAAATTCGCAGAATTTTGGCCCCCCGCCCGCCGCAGGCGCTTGGGGCTCTACCCAGTACTACCCGTTTACACCCCGCCCAAATTCGCCATAAATGCCGCAACTGCAAAATAAAGGGGCCCGTCCACATGGCTGACTTCAAAAAAATCCTGATCGCAAACCGCGGCGAAATCGCCATCCGCATCATGCGGGCCGCCAACGAGATGGGCAAAAAGACAGTCGCGGTCTTCGCTGAAGAGGACAAATTGGGTCTGCACCGCTTCAAGGCGGACGAAGCCTACCGCATCGGTGAGGGCCTCGGCCCTGTCGCGGCCTACCTCAGCATCGACGAGATGATCCGCGTGGCCAAGGACAGCGGCGCCGATGCCATTCACCCCGGCTATGGTCTGCTGTCCGAGAACCCTGATTTCGTCGACGCCTGCCACGCCAACGGCATCAAATTCATCGGCCCGCGCGCAGAAACCATGCGCGCCCTGGGCGATAAGGCCAGCGCGCGGCGCGTCGCGATTGAGGCCGGCGTGCCTGTTATTCCTGCCACGGAAGTGCTGGGCGATGACATGGCCGCCATCAAGAAAGAGGCCAAAGAGGTGGGCTACCCCCTGATGCTTAAGGCGTCATGGGGCGGCGGCGGGCGCGGGATGCGCCCCATCATGTCCGAAGACGAGCTTGAGGAAAAAGTCCTCGAAGGTCGCCGTGAGGCCGAGGCCGCCTTTGGCAATGGCGAAGGCTATCTCGAAAAGATGATCCTGCGTGCGCGCCATGTCGAGGTTCAGATCCTGGGCGACAGCCACGGGCAAATCTATCACCTCTGGGAACGTGATTGTTCCGTCCAGCGCCGCAACCAGAAGGTCATCGAACGCGCCCCTGCCCCCTACCTCAGCGGCACCCAGCGTGAACAGCTGTGCAATCTGGGCAAGAAAATCTGCGAACACGTGAATTACGAATGCGCGGGCACGGTCGAATTCCTGATGGATATGGATTCGGGCGAGTTCTATTTCATCGAAGTGAACCCCCGCGTGCAGGTCGAACACACCGTGACCGAAGAGGTGACCGGCATCGACATTGTGCAGGCCCAGATCAAAATCGCCGAGGGTAAATCCCTGGTTGAGGCCACGGGCTGCGCGTCTCAGTATGACGTCAAACTCGACGGTCACGCGCTGCAAACCCGTGTGACGACCGAAGACCCCTCCAACAACTTCATCCCCGATTATGGCCGCATCCAGACCTACCGCAGCGCCACGGGCATGGGCATTCGTCTGGACGGCGGCACTGCCTATTCGGGCGCTGTGATCACCCGCTATTACGACAGCTTGCTGACCAAAGTGACCGCTTGGGCCCCCACGCCCGAAGCCGCGATCAGCCGCATGGACCGCGCCTTGCGTGAATTTCGTATTCGCGGTGTCAGCACCAACATCGCCTTTGTGGAAAACCTGCTGAAACACCCGACCTTCCTGAACTACGAATACCACACCAAGTTCATCGACGAGACGCCGGAGCTGTTCAACTTCAAGGCGCGCCGCGACCGCGCCACCAAAATCCTGACCTATATCGCGGACATCACCGTCAACGGGCACCCCGAAACCCAAGGCCGCGCCCTGCCCGGGCCAGAGGCCATCGCGCCCAAAGCGCCCGTTCCCCGCGTCGAAGACCCCAAGCCCGGCACGCGCCAGATCCTCGACCAATTCGGGCCGGAGGCTGTGGCCGACTGGATGCGCGACCAATCCCAGCTGCTGATCACCGACACCACCATGCGTGACGGGCACCAGTCCTTGCTGGCGACCCGCATGCGGTCCATCGACATGATCCGCGTGGCCCCGACCTATGCGGCAAATATGTCGTCGCTGTTTTCCGTGGAATGCTGGGGCGGGGCGACGTTCGATGTGGCCTACCGGTTCTTGCAGGAATGCCCGTGGCAGCGCCTGCGCGACATCCGCGCCAAGATGCCGAACATCATGACACAAATGTTGCTGCGTGCCTCCAACGGTGTGGGCTACACCAACTATCCTGACAATGTCGTGCAGGAATTTGTCCGTCAGGCCGCCGTCAGCGGTGTCGATGTATTCCGCGTGTTCGACAGCCTCAACTGGGTGGAAAACATGCGCGTGGCGATGGATGCGGTGATCAAGGCCGAAAAGGTCTGCGAAGGCACGATTTGCTACACCGGGGACATCAACGATCCGGACCGCGCCAAGTATGACCTGAAATACTACGTCGGCATGGCCAAAGATCTTGAGGCCGCAGGCGCCCACGTTCTGGGCCTCAAAGACATGGCCGGATTGCTGAAACCCAAGGCGGCAACCCAGCTTGTGAAGGCGCTGAAGGAAGAAGTCGGCCTGCCGATCCACTTCCACACCCACGACACCTCTGGCGCTGCGATTGCCACTGTCCTCGCTGCGTCCGAGGCTGGCGTTGATGTGATCGACGCGGCGATGGATGCGCTGTCCGGCAACACGTCCCAGCCGACGCTGGGGTCGATCGTTGAGGCGTTGAAGCACACGGACCGCGACACGGGGCTGGACGTGGGCGCGATCCGTGAGATCAGCAATTACTGGGAAACCGTCCGCGCCCATTATGCCGCGTTTGAGTCCGGCCTGCAGGCCCCCGCGTCCGAGGTTTACTTGCACGAAATGCCCGGCGGTCAGTTCACCAACCTTAAGGCGCAAGCGCGGTCCTTGGGGCTGGAAGAACGCTGGCATGAGGTCGCCCAGACCTATGCGGATGTGAACCAGATGTTTGGCGATATCGTGAAGGTCACGCCGTCCTCCAAAGTGGTGGGCGACATGGCGCTGATGATGGTCAGCCAGAACCTGACACGGGCCGAGGTTGAAGACCCCAAGACCGATGTGTCCTTCCCTGACAGCGTCGTGGACATGATGCGCGGCAATCTGGGCCAGCCCCCCGGCGGCTTCCCCGACACCATCGTCAAAAAGGTGCTGAAAGGCGAGAAACCCAATCTTGAACGCCCCGGTGCCTCCTTGCCGCCCGTTGATCTTGAAAAGGTCCGCGCAGAGGTGTCCGCCAAACTGGGCGGTGCCGAGATCGACGACGAAGATCTGAACGCCTACCTGATGTATCCCAAGGTCTATCTGGATTACGCCCAGCGCCACGAAACCTATGGCCCCGTGCGCACCCTGCCCACGCGGACATTCTTCTACGGGATGGAGCCGTCCGAGGAGATCACGGCAGAAATCGACCCCGGCAAGACGCTGGAAATCCGGATGCAGGCGGTGGCAGAGACCAATGAAGAAGGCGAAGTGAAGGTCTTTTTCGAACTCAACGGCCAGCCCCGCACCATCCGCGTGCCCAACCGTATGGTCACCGCCAACACCGTGCAGCGGCCCAAGGCCGAAGCGGGCAATGACAACCACATCGGCGCGCCTATGCCCGGGGTTGTGGCCTCAGTGGCGGCGACGGTGGGCCAGAAGGTCAAGGAAGGCGATCTGTTGCTGACGATTGAGGCGATGAAGATGGAAACCGGCATCCACGCCGAACGGGATGCAACGATCAAGGCCGTGCACATCACCGCTGGTGGCCAGATTGATGCCAAGGACCTGCTGATCGAGTTGGAGTGATCAAAATTCGCGAATTTTGATGGGCCGCCAAATTTCGCGAAATTTGGCCCGGCCTCAAAAGTAATTGTCAGGGGCAGCGTTTTACGAAACGCTGCCCCTGATGTCTTTTGGGGGTGCCATGCAACGTCTGTCGTCCGTGTCGATCCTGGTGCCCAGCTACGCCGAAGGCCTTCGGTTTTTCGTGGACACCTTGGGCTTTGATCTGATCTGCGACATCGACGAGGGACACAAGCGATGGGTCAAGGTCGCACCGCGCGGGGCGGAAACGGCCTTTATCCTCGCACAGGCCAGCACCCCCGAACAGGTGGCGGCCATCGGCAGGCAATGTGGCGGGCGGGTTTGGCTGATCCTCCAAACCGACGATTTCGCACGCGATCACGCGGCCTATCTGGACGCAGGCGTGCAATTTGAAGAGGCCCCCAGATCGGAAACCTACGGCACCGTCGCCGTTTTCCGCGACCCCTTCGGCAATCGGTGGGATTTGATTGAATTCAGCGGTCAGTGATCGGTCAAGCGCCAGGGCGCATCGCACAGTGTTACGCTGTGCAAAAATCTTGACATTCCAAGTGCTTAAAAAGTTCCAAATTTCCTTGAGCAGCTGCGTCATAGGCTAAAACCCGCCCAAAATGACGCTGCGCCTCGGCGGTAAACCCGCAGGGTTATGCCGCATCCCGTTTTCCCCCTAGTTCGGCCTGCAAAGGGGCGTATGTCCGTAACAGATCACCGGCGCATGTCGCGTCGGGCAACGATGACAACGAAAGTTACAGATATGAAAACGACAACTCTTCTGCTCGCGGGCACTGCAGCGACTTTGCTGGCGACATCCGCATTCGCACAGACCGCTCTGAGCACCTCCGCTGCGGAAGACCGCATCGAAGCCCTCAACGAAAGCATCGCTGACGACTTCGAACGCGATCAAACCGTCTTCGGCAACGAAGGCCGCGCTCTCGGGTTTACCGGTGCCATGTCCCTTCAGGCGACAGCAACCTCCGGCAACACCGAAACCACGTCCTTGGGTCTGGGTACGAACTTCGGCTATTATGACGGCATGAACGGCTATGAGCTGCAGCTGTCCTACCAGTACAACGAAGACGAAGGCGGCGTGTCCGAAGACAGCCTGCTTTACGAACTGGAATACACACGTGATCTGGGTGCCGCTTACTATGCGTTTGCCAAACTTCAGGGCACCGTGGACAGCTTCCCGACAGAAACATCCGACAACTTCCTTGGCGCTGGTCTGGGCTACCGCGTTTACAACACCCGCGACATCCAGTGGGATGTGCAGGCCGGTGTCGGCTACCGCGTTGCGGATTTGACCGGTGTGGATGATCTGGACGAAGGCGCGCTGAGCCTGTCTTCAAGCTACTACAACCGCATCAACGAAGCGGTCGCGATCACCATGGACACAGACATCATCGGGTCCGAATCCGGCACCCGCGTGTTCAACGATCTGGGCCTGAACGTGTCCATGACCGAAACACTGGCACTGCGCACGTCGCTTATCACCGAATACGACACCGATCCCGCCCCCGGCGTGGAAGACACCGACAACGCACTGGGCGTGTCCGTGGTCTATAACTTCAACTAAAGCACCTGGGGCCGCGCCCCATCTTGTGTTTGCATGATCATTTTCGGGGGCGGCTTGCGTTTTGCAGCCGCCCCCGTCACGTTCGCGGGTATGATCACATCCCTTTATGCTGTCCCGCTCGCCCTCATCTACCTTGCGCTGTCCGCGCGGGTGATCACCTACCGGCGCGGACACAAGCTGGGTCTGGGAGATCACGGCGACAAAAGTCTGCTGAAACGGATGCGCGCCCATGCCAACTTTGCAGAATACGCGCCCTTTGCATTGGTGCTGATGGGGCTTGCGGAATGGCAGGGTGCCTCTGCAATCGTGATCCATGGCATCGGTGTCTTGCTGCTGGCCGGTCGTGCGGCACATGCCTATGGCTTTTCTGCATCGCCTCCCAAAATGAAACTGCGGGTCAACGGGATGTTGGCCACCTTCGCTTCGATCGTGCTGTCCGTATTGGCGATCCTCTGGCAGGCGACAGTCGGCGGTTGACCCGTGTGGCCGAGCGCCGGAAAAATCTCCGATTTGGTGATTTTTCCTCTTGCGGGGCACGGCCAGACTTTATAGATCGGCCTCACGAAATGATGCGGGCGTAGCTCAGGGGTAGAGCATAACCTTGCCAAGGTTAGGGTCGGGCGTTCGAATCGCCTCGCCCGCTCCATTTCGAAGACCGGGGTCACCCATCCCGCGAAAGAAACCACCCTCCGGGGTGGTTTTTTCGTTTCCGGCCCTGCCTGTCGGGCGATCTCAGATAACCGGTTCCTGAGGGGCGCAGTCGGAGGGCAAAACCCCGATCTTGCGCGGATCGTCCGCAATCTCGATCTGCCGTTTGTAGGCGGTAAAGCCGCTGCGCATGTAGAACGGCAGTGCCTGCGGGCTGTCGAGGGTGCAGGTATGGACATGAAACCGGCGGATCGGCCGCGCCCACGCGATGTCCAGCGCCTGTTCCATCAACCACCGTCCCGTCCCGGTGCCCACCAATGCGCGGGTCAGGCCGAAATAGCCAAGCTCGCACGCCTGCGCGGTGCGAAAATCAAGTTCCAACAGCCCTTCGTCACGCCCGTCAACACGCACGGAAAAGACCAGCACATCATCGCGATGCAGGATCGCCGAAAGGTCACCGTCTTTCAGCCCTAGACGCGAAAACCACATCCAGTCCCGCCCCCCCACACGCATGAACAGATCGCGGTACCAGTCCGGATCGGGTTTGGGGTGCTCGACCAGCTGTGCGGCCACCGGCCTCACATTACGCGGGGCCGGTCTTTCGAACATCTGCAAATGTGTGACCACAGCCGCGATCTTGCCATCGGGCACGTCCAGAAACTCTGACTGCATAGGGTGGCCTTTCTCAATTCTGCCGCATTAATTCCCCGACATGGCCGCGGGGGTCCCTGATTTCCGCCACGGGTAAACGGTTTGTTCACGAATAAGAAACATCATCCTGTTGAGGAGACGCCCCCCGTGATCCCTGCCCCGCAGACACCATCAGACAGGCACCCGAACGTAAAGGGGCATCCGCCCGGCGGCCTGACATCGGCCGAGGCTTTGGCGCGGCTGGAACGGCTGAAGGAACGCCCTCGTCGCGCTGTCAAAGTGCTGGAACCGCACCTGCATTTGTGCGTGGACGATCGCATCGCGCGGGCGCTGATGGATTGTGCCCTGCTGGGCCGCCGGTTCGACGTCGCCGAGGCTATTCTGAAAGTGGCCGATGATCCATCGGGTTGTATGGCCGCGCAGCTGTGGCTGGCGCGTGATGACGCCGCACAGGCCGCCGCTGCGTTGCGCCATCCGCCGGACACGGCGCTTGATCGGGCGCGGTTCTTCGGCTTGCAGGTGCGGGCGCTCGCCCTGTCAGGCGACTACACCGCCGCCGTCAGTGCCGCATTCCGCTGGGCCTGTGATCTGCCCGGCACGCCGATGCCATACCGGACCCTTGCCCGTGCCCTCGCCCGACAGGACGATCCAAGGGCGCAGGACTGGTTTGAATGTGCCATCGCCGTCACCGGCGGACATACCACAAGCCACCTTGATCTGGCCGAACACCTGATCAAGCTTGGCAAACACCGGACCGCGCGCGCCCACCTTGATATCGTGTCCCATGCACGGGGCGACACCGCCCGGCGGCGGGACAGACTTCTTCAGGCAATCTGACGGCCTGTTGCCGATCCGCAAAGGCGGGCTTCAATTTCGGCCAAGCCGCTTGGCCTGACCCGCAGCACGCACTATAGAACGCGCGAACCTTTAACAGGACGACCGCCCATGCGCCGCAGCACCATCACCCGCAAAACCGCCGAAACCGACATCACGGTCGAAATCAATCTCGATGGCACCGGCGCGTATGACAACCAGACCGGCGTGGGCTTTTTCGACCACATGCTGGACCAACTGGCCCGCCACAGCCTGATCGACATGACAATCCGCGCCACGGGCGATCTGCATATCGACGATCACCACACGGTCGAAGACACCGGCATCGCGCTGGGTCAGGCCTTGGTCGAAGCCCTGGGCGACAAACGTGGCATCAACCGCTACGGCGATTGCCACCTTGCCATGGACGACGCCCAGGTGCGCTGCGCGCTGGATCTATCGGGCCGCCCATTCCTGATCTGCAATCTCGATCTGCCCACCGCCAAAATCGGCAGCTTTGACACCGAACTGGTGCGCGAATTCTTTCAGGCGCTCAGCACCCATGGCGGCATCACCTTGCACATCGACACATTGCACGGCTTCAACAGCCACCACATCGCCGAGGCCGCGTTCAAATCCGTGGCCCGTGCCCTGCGCACCGCGGTTGAAACCGACCCGCGCAAGGCGGATGCGATCCCGTCGACCAAGGGCGCGCTTTAGATCATGACCACCGTTCTGATCGACTATGACAGCGGCAACCTGCATTCGGCGCAAAAGGCGTTTGAACGGATGGCGGCGGAAACCGGCGCCGGTGCGGTGCGCGTGACCTCCGATCCGGACGTGGTGCGCACCGCCGACCGTATCGTGCTGCCCGGCGACGGGGCCTTCCCCCATTGCCGCGACCAGCTTTATGGCGTGTCCGGCATGGCCGAGGCGATCACCGAAGCGGTCCAGAAAGACGCCAAACCTTTCATGGGCATCTGTGTGGGCATGCAAATGCTGGCCCGTCGCGGTTTTGAGTATGAGGAAACCGAAGGCTTCGGCTGGATCGACGGTGAAATCCATAAGATCACGCCCGCCGATCCCACATTGCCCGTGCCCCATATGGGCTGGAACGATCTGGTCATCGAACAGGATCATCCGGTGTTGGCGGGTCTGAAAACGGGCGATCACGCCTATTTCGTCCACTCATGGCAGATGCAAATGACAGATCCCGCCCAGCGGCTGGCCCATTGCGACTACGCCGGTGACGTGACCGCGATTGTGGCGCGCGACACAATCATCGGCACGCAATTTCACCCCGAGAAAAGTCAGGACGCCGGTTTGCGCCTGATCGGCAATTTCCTCAACTGGGCACCCTGACGCCACAGCGGAAACGAAAAAACCCGAAGCCTGTCAAAGACTTCGGGTTCATTCTTTAGACGATCAGACAGGTCTTACTGACGTGTCCCCTCTTATTGACGTGTCCATGTGCCGCCATCGCGGCAAATGCCCAGCACACAGCCGTTTACGGACAAGGTGTTGCCGTTCAGCTGTAGCCGCGAATTATAGGTCCGGTCGCGGTCGGGCGAATACACCTTGCCGCGATACTCACCGCCGCCCTGTGGCACGGTTTCGGAAATGATCTGGCGGCCTACGTTGGCCGTCTGGATCTGGTTGCCACTGGCGTCAAATGCACGGATCAGCGTGCCGCACAGTGCATTGCCGCACGGGGCCACCTGAATAAGGCCGCTGTTGCCATTGTCATCCTGCGCCGTGCGCCACGTTCCCAAAAGGGGTTCTGCCGCCGCAGCACCCGCAAATCCGATGATGGCCGCCAGTGTAAGTGTAAAGGTCTTCATGTTGGTCTCCTCCCTGAGATTGCAGCCACCTTGCCCATGCGCGGTGATTCCAATCAACCGTGACGTAGGGTCCGCAGCCCGTTGCATCCCGTCCTCCCCCGTGCAAAACCGCGCGCATCTGACGAAAGGAAACGCCATGATCCTCTATCCCGCCATCGACCTTAAAGACGGCCAGGCCGTGCGTCTTGTTCACGGGGATATGGATCAAACGACCGTCTTTAACGACGATCCGGCAGCACAGGCGCGGACATTCGTCGAGGCAGGGTGCGAATGGCTGCATCTGGTCGATCTGAATGGCGCGTTTGCAGGCACCCCTGTCAACGCCGCCCCGGTGGAGGCGATCCTCAAGGCTTGCCCCGTCCCCGCCCAACTGGGCGGCGGCATCCGCGATATGGCCACGATCGAGGCGTGGATCGACAAGGGCCTCGCCCGTGTGATTCTCGGCACAGTCGCTGTGGAAAACCCCGACCTCGTGCGCGAAGCCGCGCGGGAATTCCCCGGCAAGGTTGCCGTGGGACTTGATGCGCGCAACGGGTTTGTCGCCACGAAGGGCTGGGCGGAAGAAACCGACGTGCAGGTGACCGAGCTTGCCAAATCCTTTGAGGACGCAGGCATCGCCGCCATCATCTACACCGACATCCTGCGGGACGGCGCGATGAAAGGGCCCAATATCACGGCCACAGAAAACCTCGCCCGCGCCGTGAGCATTCCCGTGATCGCATCCGGTGGCGTGTCCTCAATGGACGATCTTATCGCGTTGAAACAGACGGGCGTCATCGCAGGCGCGATTTCAGGACGTGCATTGTACGACGGCGCGATTGATCTCGGGGCAGCCCTCGACGCGCTAAAAGACTGATCCGGACAGTCAGTCGAACAGGGCAGGCACCGGATTGCCCAGAACCGCGAAGGACGAAGTTGGCATAGACGCTTCAAAAACCGGCGCAGTTGTCAAAAACCGCGCCCGTTCAAGGTCCAGCATCTCGACCGCTTCGATATCAAACAGCGACATCAGCCGGTCGGACCTGTCCTGCGACGTCATTGAAAACGCCGATATGTCAAATCCAGTGTCCGTGATCAAAGACACCTGAACGGTGTCGGACATCACCGGTCCGGCAAGCAGACCGCACAGACCTGACAGGGCCACAAGATATGAACGCATCGCATTTCTCCTCTTCACTAGGCGAACCTGCGACACGCCCGTAAGTTCCCTGAAATCGCGGGCGGTCCGCATCAAACCCTCACCGCGCGTTATTCGGCCACCGCGGCGTCGGTCAGACGGTCCAGCGCTGCAGTCATCTTGCCGACGTATTCCGCGTCCTCCGGGATCGTCAGACCGTCAAGAAACGTGGTGGGCGGCTCCCACGCGACGACGGCGCGGCCATCTTCGGCCTCAAAAACCAGAACACGTAATGGCAGGGCCAGCCCCGCCAGAGGATCGTCCTGCATCGCGGGCGTGCCCAAGGCAGGGTTGCCGAAAATCAGCAGCTGGGCAGGTGGCAATTCCATATCAACGCTTTGCGCACCCGCCGCATGATCGACGCGCGCAAAAACCGTGGCACCTGCCCCTTCCACAGCCGCGACCAGTTTGTCCATCGTCTCTGCCACACTTGCGGGGGCAATCTTGCTGACAACCTCGGCGGCGGCCGGCACAGCAGTTGCGATCATCAGGGCAGTGGCGCCAATGAGGTGTTTCATGGGGAACGTCCTTTTATGTGATATCAAAGACAGAACCCGCCAGCCGCGTCGTGGTTCCGCTCCCCCCTTCCCCTTGCGCCGGTTTCCGCCTAAACCGCCCCTATGCTCAAGACCCGGATCATCCCCTGCCTCGATGTTGCCAATGGCCGTGTGGTCAAGGGCGTCAACTTTGTCGACATCGTCGATGCCGGCGATCCGGTGGAAAGCGCGATCCGCTACAACGACATGGGCGCGGATGAGCTGTGTTTCCTCGACATCATGGCGACCGAGGAAAACCGCGGCACCATGTATGATCTGGCCACCCGCACGGCCGAGGCCTGTTTCATGCCGCTGACCATCGGCGGCGGCGTGCGTACCCACGATGATGTGCGCAAACTGCTTTTGGCGGGCGCTGACAAGGTGTCCTTCAACTCCGCCGCCGTCGCCAACCCCGATGTGCTGACCGAAGCCGCCTTGCGCTTCGGGTCTCAATGTATCGTCTGCGCCATTGACGCCAAAACCGTCGCCCCCAACCGGTGGGAGATTTTTACCCACGGCGGCCGCCGTCCCACCGGCATCGACGCGGTGGAATTTGCCCTGACAGCGCAGGCCAAGGGGGCGGGTGAAATCCTGCTGACGGCCATGGACAACGACGGCACGAAATCGGGTTTCAATCTGGCCCTGACAAAGGCCGTGACCGATGCGGTCACGATCCCCGTCATCGCCTCCGGTGGCGTCGGCACGTTGGATCATCTGGTCGATGGCGTGACGAAAGGCGGCGCATCCGCCGTGCTGGCCGCCTCCATTTTTCACTTCGGCACATTTACCATTCCTCAAGCCAAGGCGCATATGCAGGCCGCTGGCGTCCCTGTAAGGCTCTGATATGTCCCTTCACGATCTGGCAAAAACCATCGCGGCCCGCACCGGCGCTGACCCCGACACCAGCTGGACAGCGCGATTGCTGTCCACGCCCGACAAGGCGGCCGAAAAGTTTGGCGAAGAAGCGGTCGAGGCGATTATCGAGGCCACGAAAGGCGACACCGCCCGCCTGACGTCCGAAGCCGCCGACGTGATCTATCACCTGCTGGTGATGTGCGCCGCCCACGGGGTTACACTGGATGACATCGAAAGCGAACTGGCCCGCCGCACGGCCCAATCCGGCATCGCGGAAAAGGCCAGCCGATGATCCGGCATATCGCTTTCTTTTCCGCCTCCGACCCGACCCACCTTGACGAGATTGAGGCCGGCCTCTGGATCCTCAAAGACAACCCCCATGCGATCGCCTTCGCGGTCCACCGCAACCTCGCACTTGATGAAATTTCCGGCCCGCAACCCGATTTCATCGTCATGGCCGACCTGAAGGATGAGGATGCTCTGGCCGCCTACAAAGCCCACCCTCTTTATGCGGAATCAATCCGCCGCGTGCGCCCTTTGCGCGACGTGCGCATGGCCGCAGACCTGCACCTGCCGGACTGACGCGCCGCCCGTATCTCTGGTTCTGAAATACCTCGGGGTCCGGGGCCGCGCCCCGGTTCGACGTCAGAGTTTCGACGACACCACACCGGTGTTGAACCCGCCCATCCGCAATTCCCCGAACAAGCGCTGGTACTCGATCTTGGGACAGCGATTCTGGATCACGGTCACGCCGCGCGCCTCCGCCTTTGCGGCGGCCTCGGCGTGTTCTACCCCGATCTGCATCCAGATCGTCTGCAGGTCGGGCCAGCGCGCCAGCGCCTCCTCGACAATCGCGGGCACCGCGTCAGGGCGGCGGAAAATGTCGACCATATCCACATCAAACGGAATATCCGCCAACGTGCCGTAGACCGTCTCCCCGAACAGCATCTGCCCCGCCAGACCGGGGTTCACGGGGATCACCCGAAACCCCTTCAACGCCAGATAGCGCGCAACAAAATAGCTGGGACGCACAGGGTTCTTGGACACCCCGACCACCGCCACCGTTTTGGCCCGCTGCAGGACAGATTTCAAAAGGTCATCGCTATACATGCCCCCTCCTACCGCAGCACGCGTCCATAAAAAAGCGCCCTCAGCCAAAAGGCCGGGGCGCGAAGTCTTGGAACGAGGGACAATGAAACGCCGCAGCAAGGTTCCGATCGCTGCGTCTGATTATGAAATATGACTTCAAAGGTCCCGTTGAACCCCTCCTCGCCATTTTGTGATCAGTTCAGGACCTGCGGCCAGTTGGCGTCACCGGCGGCAATATTGCCCGGAATGTCACGGGCCCAACGCCGCTGGATGCGGGGCGAATAGTTCAGGTAAAGCTTGCCATCCACGATCTCCCACGCCTCGGGCACCACCGACGCGGTGTAGCCTTGCGATACGGCCCAGGCACAATAGCCGCCGTATTGCGGCGCAAAGGCCTCAGGGTCGGCCAGAAACGTGTCGCGATTCTCGGCAGAGGCAAAGTGCCACGTGGTGTCGTTCCATCGGGCCGCGAACTCTTCCGATCCGATCACAGGACGCCCTTGGGTGAAATAAGCCACGGGATCCGCGCCGCGAATGGCCGCCGTGCCATCGGAATAAAACGCAGGCTCCTGTGCCGTGACAGGCGCGGCAAAGGCCGCGGCCATGGGGGCCGCGACGGTGGCAGTCAGAAAGAAACGACGGGTCAGCATGGAAACCTCCGATGTTGGGTGCTGGTTTGAGGCAAGGGCGGCGCGGTCTGTATCAGCAAACCGCGCCGCCGTTCAGGGGTTTCGTTTACGCCAGAACGCCGGGCCAGTTGGCATCGGCCAGCGCGATGTTGCCGGGGATGTCCTCGGACCAGACCTGCCGGACGTTGACGGAATAATTCAGATACAACTTGTCTTCATGGATCGTCCACGCCTCAGGTACGGAGGTGGCGATGGCCCCTTTTGACAAGGCGAAAGCGCAATAGCCGCCGTACTGCGGGGCATAGGCCTCAGGGTTGCCCATGAAGGTTTCCATATTGTCCGCAGAGGCGAAGTGCCATGTGGCCCCTTCCCATTCCAGCGCGTGGTCCGCCGACCCAATCACAGGCGCCCCTTCGGTGAAAAAGGCCACCGGGTCTGCGCCGCGAATGGCCACGCCATCCACAGCAAAGACAGACGGCTTGGCTGCCATGGCAGGGCGGGCAAAAAGAAGGGCTGCGGGGGCGGCGGTGGCAGCGGCCAGCAAAGTACGACGAGAAATCATGTGGTGGTCCTTAGATATGTGTTGCGTTGCATCCTATCTGGACCAGCTTTTTGCGCAAAAATACCCCACCTCGCCGTTCTGTGACCAGCCGTGGGGGCGGCGTGCGCAAATGTTTCAATCAATAATGTCTTCGATAGCGTCCCATGCCTCTTCCATGAAGTGACGCAGCAACCCTTTGCGTTTCTTACGTTTTTTGGACTTCACAGCCTTTGGATGAGGCTGTTTGGGGTGGCTTGGTTTCGGGGCGAGACGCCGGGGGGCCGCTAGGCGCACGGGGGCAGCCTCGGGTGCCTTTCGTAACATTTTCAGATCGTGCAAAGGGGCGCCGCAGCTTGAGCAAACCAATTCATGACGGTCATCGCCCTTCAACACCAGCGCAGCCCGCGTGCCGCAGTAACAACAAGTGGCGATCTTCTGGGCGGGCATGGCAATCCTTCGGCGTTAGGGTTTTACTGCATATAGGGCGACAGCGGCCGCATTTGAGACGTTGAGCGATCCAAATTCGCCCGCAAAGTCGATTTTGACCAATTGGTCGCAGGTCTCTTTGGTTTTGTCGCGCAGGCCGGGGCCTTCCGCGCCCAGCACCAGAGCAATGGCACGGTCCCGTTTGCCGTCTACCGCAGCATCAATGGTGTCATCGGCCTCCCCGTCCAGTCCCAGCACCAGATACCCCATGCCCTGCAATTCTGTGATCGCGTCGGCCAGATTACGCACCCGCACGTAGGGCTGGCGTTCCATCGCCCCGCTGGCGGTTTTGGCCAAAGCGCCGGTTTCTGGGGCCGCATGGCGCGACATGGCCACCACGGCCTGCGCGCCGAACACCTCGGCAGATCGCAGAATCGCGCCGACGTTGTGGGGGTCGGTCACACGGTCCAGCAGCACGACGCGGGGGGGCCGTGTGCCGTCGCCCATGCAGGCCTCCTCCAGCTTGCCCCAATCCAGCGGTTTGACCTCTAACGCAGCGCCTTGGTGAACGGACTGCGGATCAATGGGGGCTGCAAACTTGCGCGGGTCGCTGATTTCGGGTTCAGGCCCATGGGCCACCGCATCGCCCAAACGGTCCAGCGCATTGCGCGTGACCACCAGCCGCAACTTTTCGCGCGCAGGGTTCATCAACGCATCGCGCACCGCATGCAGCCCGAAAAGCCACACCGTCTGCGCCGCGGCTGCCCGTTTGGCCTGCTCTTTTTCGACGACCCATTTTGGCTTTTTCATCGCATTATCCTATCCGTTTGCCCCCTCATGGGGGGTCCGCGCAAAAACCGCAAGCTTTGGGTCGGAATTGAGGTTGACGCCCAAAAGGGGCACAGCTATTCACCCCGCCAGTGGGCGACAGGCCGCAAGGTGTGGCAGGGGACTGTAACTCCCTCGCGGAGACGCACGCCTGGTTCGATTCCAGGGTCGCCCACCAC
>NZ_JAHDGE010000052.1 GCF_020627745.1 Pseudooctadecabacter sp. | reverse complement strand
AGCGCGCTGAAGTCATCGGCAACCTGACTGAAGGTCAGGAAGTTGACGGCGTGGTCAAGAACATCACCGAATACGGTGCGTTTGTTGACCTTGGCGGCGTAGACGGCCTGTTGCACGTCACAGACATGGCATGGCGCCGTGTGAACCACCCGTCCGAGATCCTCTCCATCGGTGAGACGATCAAGGTTCAGGTCATCAAGATCAACAAAGACACGCACCGCATCAGCCTCGGCATGAAGCAGCTGCAGGCAGACCCATGGGATGCCGTGGCCGCCAAGTACCCGCTGGATTCTGTTCACACGGGCCGCGTGACCAACATCACCGATTACGGTGCGTTTGTTGAACTTGAGGCCGGTGTCGAAGGTCTGGTTCACGTGTCCGAGATGTCCTGGACCAAGAAGAACGTGCACCCCGGCAAGATCGTTTCCACCTCTCAGGAAGTGGAAGTCATGGTGCTGGAAATCGACGAAGCCAAGCGCCGCGTCTCTCTGGGCCTCAAGCAGACCCAGCGTAACCCATGGGAAGTGTTTGCAGAAACCCACCCCGAGGGCACCGAGGTCGAAGGCGAAGTCAAGAACATCACCGAATTCGGTCTGTTTGTTGGCCTCGACGGCGACATCGACGGCATGGTTCACCTGTCCGACCTGACATGGGAAGGCCGTGGCGAAGACGTGATCGGCGACTACCGCAAGGGCGACATGGTCAATGCCAAGGTCACCGAAGTGGACGTCGAGAAAGAGCGTATCTCCTTGTCGATCAAAGCCATGGACGGTGATCCGTTCGCAGACGCAACCGGCGACGTGAAGCGTGGGTCCATCATCACGGTGGAAGTCACGAAGATCGAAGACGGTGGCATCGAGGTCGATTATGAGGGCGCGAAATCCTTCATCCGTCGTTCCGACCTGAGCCGTGACCGTGCCGAGCAGCGCCCCGAGCGTTTCCAGGTCGGTGACAAGGTCGACGTGCGCGTGACCAACATCGACGCCAAGACGCGCCGTCTGGGTCTGTCGATCAAGGCACGTGAAATTGCCGAAGAGAAGGAAGCGGTTGAGCAGTTCGGCTCCTCTGATTCCGGTGCATCGCTGGGGGATATCCTTGGCGCGGCCCTGAACAAGGGCGACGACGACTAAACCCCCCTTTCGGGTTTGAAAATGCAGGGCCCCGTTGGTGAAAACCGGCGGGGCTTTCGCGTGTTCCGCGTGCGCGAATCGCAACCTCAAGTAGGACCGATGCGAACTTTGTTTTTGCGCTGCAGCATCGGGCGGAGGCTTGTGAGGCGCAAATCTTTCGTGAAAACGACTGATATCCCTCAAGATTCCCCGCAGGTCGTTCTTTCGTGAAACCTCAATCCGTCCTATAGTTCGACGTTATGGACCTGCATTACGGGTCCTGCCAGGACTGCCGCAAGAGGAAGACATTATGATCCGTTCCGAGTTGATTGATAAGATTGCCGAAGAAAACCCGCATCTTTACCAACGTGACGTAGAGCGGATCGTGAACACTATTTTCGATCGCATCATCGAGGCGATGGCCAGCGGCGACCGGGTGGAATTGCGCGGCTTCGGGGCGTTTTCGGTTAAAAAGCGCGATGCGCGGCTTGGACGGAACCCGCGGACGGGGGAAGCCGTTCAGGTAGACGAGAAACATGTGCCGTTCTTCAAGACGGGGAAGCTCTTGCGGGACCGGCTGAACGGAAAGTAAACAGGCGACATGAAGTATATCAAACTGACATTCTGGGGTCTGGTGGCCCTGTGTCTGGTCGTCCTGGGGATGGCCAACCGAGAGATCGTGACACTGCGCGCCATGCCGGAGGTTCTGGCCGGACCGTTGGGGGTATCGCCTGATATCCAGATGCCGATGTTCATGGCTTTGTTTATTGGCGTGGCGATTGGCCTGCTGATCGGATTTTTGTGGGAATGGGTGCGCGAGCACAACATGCGCGCCGATGCACGGGCCAAAGCCCGCGAGGTGGCGGCCCTCCAGCGTGAGGTGGATGCACTGAAGGACGAAAAGCACGAAGGCAAGGACGATGTCGTGGCCTTGCTGGACAAAACCGGCTGATCGTTCATGTCGTCTGACATTCGGATCAAGATGTGCGGTCTGCGGAGCGCAGGCGATGTTACGGCTGCGGTCGCGGCTGGGGCGGCCTACGTCGGCTTTGTGTTTTTCGAAAAATCACCACGACATGTGACGATTGACGAGGCCGCGGCGCTGGCTGTCGAGGTGCCGGTGGGGGTCGTCAAAGTGGCCTTGGTCGTCAATCCCGACGATGCCTTTCTGGACCGTTTGCTGGACCGTGTGGCAATCGACATGGTGCAGTTGCACGGATCCGAGACACCGCAACGGGTGGCCGACATTCGCGCGCGGTATGGCCTGCCGGTGATGAAGGCCATCGGGGTCGCGGATGCGGCCGATCTGGCGCAGATTGATGTTTACGCGGACGTGGCCGACCAGCTGTTGATTGATGCCAAGCCCCCGAAGGGCGGCGATTTGCCGGGGGGCAATGGTCTGGCCTTTGACTGGCGGCTGCTGGCGGATCGCAAATACTGGACGAAACCGTGGATGCTGGCCGGCGGGCTGACACCGGACAATGTGGGTGAGGCCGTGCGGCTGACGGGCGCGCGTCAGGTGGATTTGTCGTCTTCGCTGGAATCCGCCCCCGGTGTGAAAGACGCGGCAAAGATTGCAGCCTTCGGGCAGGCGGTCGGAAATCTTTGACCCTGCATCTGTCGTGATAGGGCGGCCCCATTTGCTTGTGCGATAGAAGGGCCGGCTTTGGACGAAAGTCGCCGGCCTGCGGCAGTGTTGCGCTTTACCAAACCGGCGCGGCGTCGTATTCATGCCCGGCTTGGTAGGGAGACGCGCTATGCCTGACGATCTGTTTAATTCCTTCATGAATGGCCCAGATGAAAAGGGCCGGTTCGGTGATTTCGGCGGGCGCTTTGTGTCCGAAACGTTGATGCCGCTGATCCTTGAGCTGGAGGAGCAGTACGAGCACGCCAAGACCGACGACAGTTTCTGGGCGGAGATGCACGATCTGTGGACGCATTACGTGGGCCGCCCGTCGCCTTTGTATTTTGCCGAACGTCTGACGGAGCATTTGGGCGGGGCGAAGATTTACCTGAAACGGGACGAGCTGAACCACACCGGCGCGCACAAGATCAACAACGTGCTGGGGCAGATCATTCTGGCGCGGCGTATGGGCAAGACACGGATCATTGCCGAAACCGGTGCGGGCCAGCACGGGGTGGCAACGGCTACGGTCTGTGCCAAGTTCGGGTTGAAGTGCGTGGTCTATATGGGCGCGCATGATGTGGAACGTCAGGCGCCAAACGTGTTCCGGATGAAGCTTTTGGGGGCCGAGGTGATCCCCGTGACGTCTGGTCGTGGCACGCTGAAAGATGCGATGAATGACGCGTTGCGCGATTGGGTGACCAATGTACGCGATACGTTTTACTGCATCGGCACGGTCGCAGGGCCGCACCCCTATCCGGCGATGGTCCGTGATTTTCAGGCGATCATCGGCAAGGAAACCAAGGAACAGATGCAGGCCGCCGAAGGGCGTTTGCCGGACACGGTCATTGCGGCCATTGGCGGCGGGTCCAACGCGATGGGGCTGTTTTTCCCGTTTCTGGACGACACCAGCGTCAACATCATCGGGGTCGAGGCTGGCGGTAAGGGCGTGAACGCCAAGATGGAACACTGCGCGTCGCTGACAGGGGGCCGCCCCGGCGTGCTCCACGGCAACCGGACGTATCTTTTGCAGGACGATGACGGGCAGATTTTGGAAGGCTATTCCATTTCTGCGGGTCTGGATTATCCGGGCATCGGGCCGGAACATTCATGGCTGCACGAGATCGGGCGCGCCAAATATGTCTCGATCACGGATGTCGAGGCGCTGGAGGCGTTCCAGCTGTCCTGTGCTTTGGAAGGGATCATTCCCGCGCTGGAGCCAAGCCATGCACTGGCCCATGTGATGAAGATCGCACCGGAATTGCCAAAGGACCATCTGTTGGTGATGAACATGTGTGGCCGTGGCGACAAGGACATCTTCACCGTCGCACGCCACCTCGGGTTTGATATGGACGGCCCAGAGGGACGCAGCGTCCAGTAATCACCGCCCGCACTCGGGCGGCCTGCCGCCTATTCCGTCGCGTGTTGTTCCAGCACGTCGAGGGGAACAATATCGAGCGCGCGTTCGTGGGTTGCGGCAAGCCGGACCTGCGGCGCGCAGCCTTCATCATGGGCTTGCAAGAACCGCGCGGCGCACAGACACCAGCCGTCGCCGGGTTTCAGGCCGGGAAAGTTGAATTCCGGGCGCGGCGTGCTCAGATCATTGCCGACGTATTTCGAATAGGCCAGAAATTCCGCCGTCAGCACGGCGCAGACCGTATGGCTGCCGCTGTCCTGCTGACAGGTGTCGCAGGCTCCGTTGCGGAAATATCCGGTCATCGGATCGGTGGAGCAGGGGTGCAGCGGTTCCCCCAGAACATTGCGGGAGGGGTCGGGTCTCATTCGGTCAAAGCCTCTGCGATCTGGCGGAACATCGCGATGTTGCTTTCGGATGCGCCGGGGGTTCGGAAATTGCGGTCGGCCCCGTTGACGGCGATGACCACGCCGCGGGGCCGGTCGATGTAGATGTATTGGCCGTAGATACCGCGCGCCATGAACTGCCCGTCTGTGGCCCCGGGCGGTATCCACCATTGATAGCCGTAGCCGAAATCACCGGGGTCTGTGTTGGCGGATGCGGTGGTCGATTCCTCGATCCAGTCTTCGGACACGATACGGGTGCCAAAGGCCACACCGCCCGATGCGATCATATGGCCGAAAAGCGCGTAATCGCGGGTTGTCAGGTTCAGCCCGCCCAGCACGAAGGCCACGCCATGGCCGTCGGTGACATAATAGGGCGGCGTGCCGGGTTTGAGGGGCGTCAGCACCTTTTCGGTCATCAGATCGGGGATACTGCGGCCTGTCGCACCGCGGATCACCATGCCGATGACATGGGTGTCGATGGACACATACTGCCAGTCCGTGCCGGGCTGGGCGAAGGTTTCATCAAGCCCTTCGGCAAATCCGTCCATCGACCGCCCCAAGGCCAGCACGCGGCCCATACGGTTGATGTCGGACCAGAAGTCCAGATAATCCTCATCGAAGGTCACGCCCGACGACATTTGCAGCACGTCGCGGATGGTGGCCCCGTCATAGGCGCTGCCGGAGAGATTTGGGACATATGCGGTGACCGGTGCATCGAGATCGGGGATTGTGCCGTCTTCGTGAAGGACCCCCATGAGGGTGGCGAGGAAGCTTTTCGCGACGGACCAACTGATCCGGCGCGAGGCTGCGGGGGTGTCCTCCCCCTGGGCGGTCAGAGGGTAGCTTTCGTGCCGGATAACGCCGTTGCGGGCGACGATAATGGCGGTGACGGCACGGTCCTTTACCCATGTGTCGAAGCCTGCGGGCATCTCCATGGGTGCACCGGTGGACAGGGTGTTCACCACATCGGTGTCGGGGGTCATTTCAGTTGTCAGAAACAGATCGTCCATCGCGATGAAATTGCCCACGATCCGGTCTTCGGAGAACAGGGAATTGACGGCCAGAAGGCGTGTGACCCTGTCGCGTTGCCATGCTGCGATCACAAGGGCGAAAAGAACCAGCGCGCCGATCGCCACGGCCAGTATTTTTAGAATTCTCGTCATTGTCCTGTCCCTTTTTGGGAAGGGTCGCACGGGCATGACAGGGCCGCAAGCCTTCCCGTCTAGCGGAAACGGTCCGCCAGTTTTTGCAGCGGGGTGCGGGTGTCTTCCTGCGGGGCGGGGGGCGCCTTCGCTGTGGTTTTCGGCTTTGGCGTGGTGGTCGAGGACCGCGGCGGGGTCACGCGCAGGGCCACGGCGTTCAGAAATCCGGGGCCGTCGCCTTCGGCCAGTTTGTGCGCGCCGTCGGACAGGCCGCGCATCACATCATCCAGCCAGTCGGCTTCGGCTTTGGCAAAATCTGACAGGACATAGCCGGGCACGCGGTCCTTATGGCCCGGATGCCCCACGCCCAAACGCACACGGTCATAATGGGGACCGATATGCTGGTGAATGGAGCGTAAACCGTTGTGGCCTGCATGGCCGCCACCCGCCTTGACCTTGACCTTGGCGGGGGCCAGATCAATTTCGTCGTGAAAAACGGTGACGTCCGTGCTGTCGAGTTTGAAGAACCGCATCGCCTCACCGACGGACTGGCCGGATAGGTTCATAAACGTCGCAGGTTTCAGGAGGACGATTTTTTCGGTCCCCAGTTTGCCTTCGCTCACCTGGCCCTGAAATTTGGCCCGCCACGGGGCAAAACCGTGATCATCCGCGATCCGGTCGAGCGCCATAAATCCGATATTATGACGGTTGGCTGCATATTTCGCGCCGGGATTTCCAAGGCCAACAAAGAGTTTCATGGGCTGTTCTATAGCGGCTCTGACGAGGAGCGCCTAGCCCCGGACGGTTGCGAAAACATTTAGGTAAATTTTCACGGTCTTGACGGCGACATGGTAACCACTTGTTGAGTTTCTTGCGGCACAACAGGCGCAGACTTCTGGAGAGACAATTCATGACCGGTGTTGCCCCCGCTGCAATCGCCCTTGTACCTCGGATGGTTCCCGAAACAGGCGACCTGACGACGAATGCCCTCGCGTTTTTGCGCAACCATCTTGATATGGACATGGCCTTTCTGTCGGAAATCAAAGGCCACCAGATGGAGTTGCGGGCGGTAGATGCACCCGGGTTTGAACATCTGGCGTCGGTCGGCGACCTTCTTGACCTTGATGATGTCTATTGTCTGCACATTCTTGAAGGCCGCTTGCCGGAACTGATCCGCGACACCAATGACATTCCGCTGTGTCAGACAATCGCGATTACATCGCGCGTCAATGTGCGCGCCCATGTCAGCGTGCCCATCTGGCGCACCGATCAATCTGTCTTCGGGATGTTCTGTATCTTGGGCCGCGCGCCGCGCCTGTCGCTTAACAACCGTGACCTTGAGGTGGTGAAGGCCTTTGCCGCACTGGTGGCCGACGACGTCAACGTCACACTCGATGGCGAAGAACAGACGATCGCGAAACGGCGCACCATCACCCAGATCCTGGAAACCGGCGGATTTGATATATCGCTGCAGCCCATTCAATGCCTCAGGGACCAGACGATTGCAGGGTATGAGGCGCTTTGCCGGTTTAATCCCGTTCCCTATCGGCCCCCCAATGTCTGGTTTCAGGATGCCGCAGATGTGGGGCTGCAACTTCAACTGGAACTTGATGTGATCGAAAGGGCCTTTGCCCTGCTGCCCGATTTGCCCGGCGACTGTTACCTATCGGTCAACACCTCCGCCGGGACGCTTGCGTCGGGCCGGATCGCATCGCTTGTTCCGGACCGGGACGGGCGGAATATCATCATGGAAATCACGGAACACGCGGCGATTGAGGATCTTGATGTCCTGCTTATGGAAATTGACCGGCTGCGGGATATGGGCGTGCGGATCGCGATTGACGATGCGGGCGCGGGGTATTCGGGGCTGCAACAGATCATCCGCCTTCGGCCGGATGTCATCAAACTCGACATGTCCCTGACGCAGAATGTGGATCAGGACGTTGCCCGCAGATCCCTTGCCTCGGCCATGGTGAAGTTTGCGGCTGATACAAAGGCCAAGGTTGTGGCCGAAGGGATCGAAACCGAGGCGGAACGACAGACATTGCGCCGCATCGGTGTGGAATTGGGGCAGGGCTATCATCTGGGGCGGCCGACGCCGGCCCGCGAGGTTTTGAAAACCCTCAAATCAGCCTGAGGTCATCGAATGATGCCGCAGGCCAGACAACGACAAAGGGCGCGCCCTGCGGCACGCCCTTTGAAAGAATGGATCGTGTGAAAGAGGCTTACTCTTCCACGTTCTCGGCGGGAACCTCGTCTGCGGGAACCTCTTCGCCCTCGTCCTCATCTTCGGAGGCCAGAGTGGACGGTGCCTGAATGTTTGCGATCACGAAGTCGCGGTCGATGGTCGGTTTTGCACCCGATGGCAGATCAACGGAATTGATCGTGATCGTGTCGCCCACCTCAAGACCGGAGAGATCGACGGTGATGTTTTCAGGAATGTCACCAGCCGTCACGACCAGTTCAACCTCGGGACGGACCACTGTCAGGATGCCGCCCTTTTTCAGGCCGGGGCATTCTTCTTCGCCGGTGAATTCGACACCGATGAACAGGTTGATCTTGGACGTGCGCTTGAGACGCATAAAGTCGAGGTGCGTCGGCAGATCCTTGACCACATCGCGCTGTACGTTGCGGCAGATGACGCGGACGTCGTCGTGGCCGTCAACCTTGAGGTTGAACAGCGTGGACAGGAAACGGCCCGCTTTCAGCTTTTTGAACAAGACGTTGAAGGGCACGTTGATCGCGATGGGGTCTTCACCACCACCATAGACAACGCCGGGCACAAGGCCGTTGCGGCGTGCCTGACGGGCAGCGCCCTTACCGGTGTCGGTGCGCAGGGTTGCTTCGAAATCTGGAACTTGACCAGCCATTTTATAGTCCTTTCAATTCGCGCGTCGCCGTAGTCTCGGGGCGACCCACTTTGCCATGTCAGGACCACACGTGGCCCCAGTGAAGCCGTGCCTATAGGACGGATTCCCCTGTTTGAAAAGCCCTTTGTGGACGGCGTGGGGGCGTCAGGCCCAGCGGCCTTCAAAATCCTCGGGCACCAGCACCATATCGCGATCAAAGGTGTTCACGTCGCGGCGCCCGCACAGGGCCATGGTGATGTCGAGTTCGCGGTGGATCACCTCCAACGCTTTTGTCACACCCTCCTCGCCCATGGCACCCAGACCGTGGATATAGGCGCGCCCGATCATGACCCCCTTGGCCCCCATCGCCAGCGCCTTGAGCATGTCCTGACCGGACCGGATGCCGCTGTCGAGGTGGATTTCAACCTTGTCGCCCACTGCGCGGACGATGCTGGGCAACATGCGGATGGACGACAGAGCGCCGTCCAACTGGCGGCCACCGTGATTGGACACGATGATGGCGTCTGCCCCCACTTCGGCGGCCATTTTGGCGTCTTCCACGTCCAAAATCCCCTTCAGGATCAGTTTGCCGCCCCACTTTTCCTTCAGCTTGCGCACGGTGTCCCAATCCAGACGCGGATCAAACTGTTCGGCGGTCCATGAGCTGAGCGAGTTCATGTTGTCCACGCCTTTTGCGTGCCCCACGATGTTGCCGAAACTGCGCCGTTTCGTCTGCAACATTTCAATCCCCCAACGCCATTTGGTCGCCAGATCGGCAATGACGGGGGGTGTCATTTTGGGCGGCGCGGTCAGCCCGTTCTTGAGGTCCTTGTGCCGCTGGCCGAGAATTTGCAGATCAAGCGTCAGCACCAGCGCCGAACAGCCCGCCCGTTTGGCCCGTTCGATGATGTTGTCGACATACTCCTCATCGCGCATCACATAAAGTTGGAACCAGAACGGTTTTTCGGTGTGTTCGGCCACGTCCTCGATCGAACAGATGGACATGGTGGACAGGGTGAAGGGAACGCCGAATTTCTCAGCCGCGCGGGCGGCCTTGATCTCCCCATCAGCGCGCTGCATCCCCGTCAGCCCCACAGGGGCGAGGGCCAGCGGCATGGTCACATCCTGCCCGATCAGGGTGCTGGCGGTCGTGCGGTTCGTCATGTCGACCGCGATACGCTGGCGCAGGCGGATTTTGTCAAAATCGCTTTCGTTGTCGCGGAAGGTTTGTTCGGTCCATGACCCGCTTTCGCAGTAATCATAGAACATTTTGGGCGTGCGCCGTTTGTGAAGACGTTTCAGATCGTCGATGGAGGTGATCACGGGCATGACACGGCCTTTTCGCTGAATTGGTATGAATGACTTACCAATTCAGGCAATTCGGCGCAAGTCTGCGGTGGGCGCATTTTCCGATTGAGAAAGTGTCCTCAGATTCTTTTCAGGAATTTGCCGCGTTCAGGCGCGGTGGGCGCCATCCGCCAGGGATTTTACAAAGGCCAGCACATCGGCCACCGGTTCACCCGCGCCGATTTTTTCGACAATCGCCGATCCCACGACAGTGCCGTCGGCCACACCTGCGATGTCTTGCGCGGTTTCGGGTGTGCGCACGCCAAAGCCCACGATCACCGGCAGATCGGTCGAGGCTTTGATCCGTGCAACCTCTGGTGCCACATCGGCGGCTTGGGCCGCAGCAGCGCCTGTCGTGCCGGTGACGGAGACGTAGTAGACAAAGCCGGAGGTGTTCTGCAGCACTTTGGGCAGACGTTTTGCATCGGTCGTGGGCGTGGCCAGACGGATGAAGTTCAACCCGGCCTTCTGCGCGGGAATACACAGCTCATCATCTTCTTCGGGTGGCAGATCGACGATGATCAGACCGTCGATACCCGCCTCTTTGGCTTGGGTGAGGAATGTTTCCACCCCGCGCGAATAGATCGGGTTGTAGTAGCCCATCATGACGACAGGGGTCGTGTCGTCGGTTTTGCGCAGTTCACGGGCGATGTTGAGGGTCTGGTCAAGAGTCATGCCGCCGTCCAGCGCCCGTTGGCCCGCCAGCTGGATCGTCGATCCGTCGGCCATAGGGTCGGTAAAGGGCAGGCCCAGTTCGATCACATCAACACCAGCGCCGGGTAGGCCTTTGACGATCTCAAGCGAGGTGTCGTAATCGGGATCGCCCGCCATCACATAGGCCACAAATGCCTTTTTGTCCTGTGCGGCCAGTTCGGCGAATTTGGCGTCGATACGTGTCATGTCCTGCGATCCTTCAGCGAAAACCCCATGCGGTTTGGCGCAGGGGCGCGGGAAAATCAATGCCCCTTATTTCATTGGGGCGCTTGCGGGTCGCCCCCGTGCCAATTAGAAGCGCGGCTGACACATCAAAGGAGCGTCGTCATGGGTTTCAAAATGGGTATTGTCGGGCTGCCGAATGTCGGAAAGTCCACACTTTTCAACGCATTGACCCGCACGGCGGCAGCGCAGGCCGCGAATTTCCCGTTTTGCACGATTGAACCCAATGTGGGTGAGGTCGCCGTGCCGGATGCGCGTCTGGACACCTTGGCCGGCATCGCGAACTCCAAATCCATCATCCCCACGCGGATGACCTTTGTGGATATCGCGGGCCTTGTGAAAGGTGCCAGCAAGGGCGAAGGGCTGGGCAACCAGTTTCTGGCCAACATCCGCGAAACCGATGCCATCGCCCATGTGCTGCGCTGTTTTGAAGACGGTGACGTGACCCATGTGGATGGCCGCGTCGATCCTGTGGCCGATGCCGAAACCATCGAAACGGAACTGATGCTGGCCGATCTGGAAAGCATCGAGAAACGTCTGCAAAACATCGTCCGCAAGGTCCGTGGTGGCGACAAGGACGCTGTGCAACAGCAACGTCTGATGGAACTTGCCAAGGCGACATTGGAAGACGGTAAACCCGCCCGCGTGGTGGACGTGGACCCCGACGACCGCAAAGCGTGGAAGATGTTGCAACTGCTGACCACGAAACCGGTGCTGTACGTTTGCAACGTGGGGGAAGCCGAAGCGTCCGAGGGCAACCAACACTCCGCCGCCGTGGCCGAAATGGCCGCCGCACAGGGCAACAGCCATGTGATCATCTCTGCCCAGATCGAAGAGGAAATCAGCCAGTTGGAAGACGACGAGGCAGAGATGTTTCTGGAAGAAATGGGCCTGAAAGAGGCCGGTCTGGATCGCCTGATCAAGGCGGGCTACGAATTGCTGCACCTTGAGACCTATTTTACCGTCGGCCCGAAAGAGGCCCGCGCATGGACAATCAAGCAGGGCACATTGGCCCCGCAGGCCGCTGGCGTGATCCATGGTGATTTCGAGAAGGGATTTATCAGGGCGGAAACCATTGCCTATGATGATTTTGTGGAACTTGGGGGCGAACAGCCTGCCAAGGAAGCCGGCAAGATGCGCGCCGAGGGGAAGGGCTACACCGTCAAGGACGGGGACGTGCTGCACTTCTTGTTTAATACATAAAGCGGACGATTTCCGACTTGCCCCACCCCGACCGCTTGGATAGACGGGTCAGCGGAGACGTGGCCGAGTGGTCGAAGGCGCTCCCCTGCTAAGGGAGTAGGCCCGGA
>NZ_JAHDGE010000051.1 GCF_020627745.1 Pseudooctadecabacter sp. | reverse complement strand
GAAATGTGCGCGCTCAAAGGGGGCTCTGCCCCGTCCTTCGGACCCCCCGAGGTATCTCTGGCCTTATCTATTAAACGGACCAAGCGCGTGTTGGCGATGATTAGGACTCTACTTTCATTTATCAGTGATGCATCTTCGACTGATTGTAGGTTTTGGGAAAATTAGATAGATGATCCTTACATATCTGGGGCTAATTTACCGCTATGCGTTTCTCGATTGGCATCTGCGAACGGATGTGTGGTACGCTGCGGCAACTGTTCTTGTAACAGGCTGGTATGGGCTTGGGGGCACTCCAATGTCTGATGCGCCCTTGCAGGATTTAGCAATTTATGTAGTTGCAGCACTGGTAATGTTTACCATTTTAAAGGCAGTCATCCTTGTACCATATCGAATTTGGCGGGACGAAAAGTTAAAGGGCAACGGCTTATCGGAAAAATTGGCCTCCGAGCCTCAAAAGATAAAGGATGCAATGCTTTCGCACAGAATCAACCTGCGGAAGGAACTTTGTCAGATTGTTTCAGACCATGCGGTTTTGTTTCTGGGTGGAAAAGGCATGAATTGCGAAGAACAGCTGAAAAAGTGTGAGAATATTGTGATTCAATTAAAGTCTGATCGGGGTCTTCAGAAGGCATATTCCAGATACAAAAGCGCGTGCAGTGATCCCAATGCTTCCGAACATTATTATCACTCGTCATTAAATCTTTTGATGAGAGAAGTGAACCGCGACAGTATAAACTGACCTTTAATTTTAAACCCGTATCTCAGACACACTTATCGCAGCCATGCAGTGCAGCATGAACGCTGCATTAAATTTCCCGCGCGATAGTTTATTACGCATGTTTGGTTCCTTATCTTCTGATACATAAGGCTGGGAATTTTTGAACCAGAGAAAAGGGATCAACGTGGGTCGATCACGCCCTCTTCGGTCACGATGAGATCCAGCGGTTGATCGGTGGGTTCCAGCGGCAGGTCGGGCAGTTCCTGTGCGGCATAGGCAAAACCGATGGCCAGAGTTGGTTTGAGGGCGCGCAGACCTTCAAGGGTGCGGTCGTAAAACCCGCCGCCATAGCCCAAACGCCCGCCCGCGCGGGAAAAGGCCACCAACGGGACGATCAGGATTTCGGGGATGACCCAATCGCCGGTTGCGGGGATGTGCGCGCCGAAGGCACCCGGGGTCATGGCGCAGCCGGGCGTCCAGGTGCGGAACTTGAGGGGCTGGCCTGCCGCCTCGATCACTGGCAGGCAGACGGGGCCATGGGCTGCGGCTTCTTCCATCGCAGGGGTCGGGTCGATTTCCGTGCGCATCTGGGCGTAGCCCGCCAGCGGCACGCCGCGATATCCCGCAAGGACCGACGACAGGTGGCCTGCGTGGCCAAAGCCTGCTTCATGGGCCGTTTTGCGCGCGGCAAAGGCTGCCTTGCGCGCGGCGTCCTTGCGGTCCTGCAACGTCACAGCAACATCACCGCCGCCAGGCCGAGGAAGGCGAAAAACCCGACCACATCTGTCACCGTCGTCACAAACGCGCCCGAGGCAAGTGCCGGATCAATCCCGATTTTTTCCAAAATCACCGGAATACCTGTGCCCGCCAGACCGGCCACCACCATGTTGATCACCATGGCCAGCGCGATCACCACGCCCAACATGGGCTGGCCGAACCACACATAGCCCACCAGCCCCATGATCACCGCAAAGGCGAGGCCGTTGATCAGGCCCACCAAGACCTCACGCCGGATCACGCGCCAGACGTTGGCGCCGGTCAGGTCCTTGGTCGCAATCGACCGCACGGCCACTGTCAGACTTTGCGTGCCCGCGTTGCCGCCCATGGAAGCGACAATGGGCATCAGCACGGCGAGCGCCACCAGCCCCGCGATGGTTTCTTCAAACAGCGAAATGATCATCGAGGCCAGAATGGCCGTCACCAGATTGACCGCCAACCACGGAAAACGACGTTTGGTTGTGGCGATGACCTTGTCTGTCAGGCTCGATTCCCCGTCCACACCGGCCAGACGCAGGATGTCTTCTTCGTGTTCTTCATCCAGCACGATCATCGCGTCGTCGATGGTGATCACGCCCACAAGCCGGTCGTCTTCGTCCACCACAGGGGCGGAAATCAGGTGGTACTGGTTGAACGCATAGGCCACGTCGCCTTCGTCCTGATCGACGCGGAAGGTGCGGAAACTGTCCTCCAACAATTCGGTCAGATGGATCGGACGTGGCGTGCCCAGCAGGCGGCCCAAGGTCACATAGCCCACGGGTTTCATGCGCGGATCGACCAGAATGACGTGGTAGAATTGTTCCGGCAGATCGTCGGAGGCGCGCAGGTAATCAATCGCCTCGCCCACGGTCCAGTGGGCCGGTGCGCGCACGACCTCCATCTGCATCAGGCGGCCTGCGGATTCCTCCGGATAGGCCAGCGCCTTTTCCACGGCCACACGGTCACCGACATCCAGCGCGTCCAACACCTGTTCCTGTTGGTCTTCATCAAGGTCTTCGACCAGATCGACCACATCATCGGATTCAAGATCACGCACCACATCGGCCAGTTCCTTGGGGCCAAGGGCGTCGATGATTTCCTCGCGCAGGTCATCGCCCAGTTCGGACAGGATGTCGCCATCCATCCCGCCCTTCCACTGGTACAGCAACTCCGCCCGCTGGCGGTCGTCGATCTGTTCCAGAAGGTCGGCAATATCGGCGGGGTGCAGCGGGTTGAGAAGGCGGTCCAGTTCTTCCGCATTGCCATCCGCCAGCGCGGCCCTGACCGCAGAGGCCAGCATCCGGGGCAGACCTTCGTCGTCCTCTTCGGTGATCTCGATGGCCTCTGACATGGCGGTCCCCTTTCGGCTGCACATTAGTGAACTTAGCGTCACCCTCAAGCGGTCAATGACATTTGGCGATTTACGATTCCCGGACGCGGACATAGTTTGCCCGGCATGACTGACCTTCTTCTTTTAGGGCAAACCCTGCGGTTTGAGGCCGATCCCTTCGCCACCCCCGTCGAGGACGCAGCGGTGGCGCTGACCCACGGCGGCGTCTTGGTGCAGGACGGCCGGATTGCGCAGGTGGGCGACGGGGCCGCGCTCAGGGCGGCCCATCCGCAGGCCCGCGTGGTCGATCACGGCGACCACCTGATCAGTGCGGGTTTTGTGGACGCGCATATGCACTACCCCCAGACCGCCATGATCGCGTCGTGGGGCAAGCGGCTGATCGACTGGCTCAACACCTATACTTTCCCCGAAGAAATGCGGTTCGCGGATGAAGGCTATGCGCATGAGATTGCCGGCCGCACCCTTGATCTGGCGTTGGCCCATGGCACCACGACCCTCACCAGCTTTTGCACGATTCACCCCGCGTCCGTGCGCGCCTTCTTTGATCAGGCCGCCGCACGCGGGATGGCCGTGGTCGCGGGCAAGACCTGCATGGACCGCAACGCGCCGGATGGCCTGCGCGACACGGCGCAATCGGCCTATGACGACAGCAAATCCCTGCTTGAAACCTACCACGGCAAGGCCCGTGCCACCTACGCCATCACGCCGCGGTTTTCGCCGACCTCGACCCCCGATCAGCTGGCAGCGATGGGGGCGCTTTGGGCGGAACATCCCGATGTGTTGATGCAAACGCACCTAAGCGAACAGACCGACGAAATCGCATGGGTCCGCGATCTGTTTCCATCGGCCCGCGACTATCTGGACACCTATGAACAATTCGGCCTGTTGGGCGCAAACGGCCTATACGGCCATGCGATCCACCTTGAACCGCGCGAGGTTGACCGTCTGGCAGAGGTCGGCGCGGCGGTGGTCCATTGCCCCACGTCTAACACGTTTATCGGGTCGGGGCTGTTCGACATGGCGGGGATCAAGGCGCGGGGTATTCGCACGGGGCTTGCCACAGACACCGGTGGCGGGTCGTCGTTTTCCATGTTGCGCACCATGGCCGCCGCCTACGAGGTCGCACAGCTGCGCGGCACAGCGCTGCATCCCGCGCACCTGATGTGGCTGGCCACCGAAGGATCCGCGCAGGCCTTGCGCATGGGCGGGCACATCGGGTCGCTGAATGTAGGTGCCATGGCAGACATCACCGTTCTTGATCTGGCCTCCACCCCCGCGATTGCCCAGCGCACATCCCGTGCGAATGATCTGTGGGAGGCGCTGTTTCCGACCATCATGATGGGTGACGACCGCGCGATTGCAGCGACTTACGTGGCAGGACAGCGCGTCTAACGGTTCAGCATGAGGGACAGCGCCCGCCCGACTACGGCAGCGTCAAGGGATGCGGGCACCTCGATCACCTGATCCTCGCCGCTGCGTTCGAACGCATACCGCCCGCGCGCGGGGCCCATGGGCGTCAATGCAATCCCGGCGGGCGTCTGACGGATCGCCACATGGGTCAGTCCATCGGAAAACCGGCGTAGACCGGCCTTTTGCTCCCGTCGGAACGCGTCCATCGTGTTGGCAAAAACGCGGGTCTGTTGCCCCAAGGTCAGGGTTTTCTTGCGCAGCGGGGTCGATCCCTCAAGGGCTTCGAAAACAGCGGCCCCCAACGCGCCGGCATCGGCCACTACAGCCTGCCGGACCAGATCGCATCCCATTGCGATCCCCTGTTTGGGAAAGATCAGGGCGCGCCCTTCGATGGCATACGCACCGGCAAGGGCCTGCTTGTTGCGCCCGATCCCGTACATCCCAGCCTAGCAGCCCGCACCCATGACCAGCACCCAATGGTTGTCCGTCCGGCCGATCCCGTATTCAGACACGTTGCGCGCCAGCATGTTCGCACGGTGACCGGGTGAGTTCATCCATGCGGTGACCACGCCTTGCGGCGTCCTGTTCCCACTGGCGAGGTTTTCGTTACGTGCGCAGCTGTATCCCGCAGCCTTGGCCCTGTCCGAAAAGGAACTGCCGTTCGACCCCGTATGCGAGAAAAATCCGTTCGCTTCCATGTCCTGCGCATGGCGCAATGCGGCCTGCGACAGGCGGCGGTCTTCGGACACTGGCGGCAATCCGTTTTGCGCGCGGGCATCGTTCAGAAACGACATGAAAGACCCCGAAGGCACGCTGGCGGTGACCGGGGCCGATCCGGTTCCGGCCGTGGATGTTGACGTCGATGTGGTCGATCCGCAGGCGGACAGGGCCACACATGCGGCAGCAATCAGATATTTCATCGGCTTTTCCTCTCTCTCAGCTTTGCAAGGCCTGTACCAACTGGCCCTGCCGCGCAATCGCGCGGTTCAAATCAAAGCTGACCACGCGGGTGTCCGCCACCACTGGGCGGCCTTCCACCCATAAATCGCGCACCCGCGTCGGCCCGGCCAACACCAAAGCCACCGGATCCCACGATCCTGCAGCCTCGATACCGGACACATCCCACACGGCGATGTCAGCTCGTTTGCCAACGCTGATCTGGCCGCAATCGTTCCGGCCCAGAACCTCTGCCCCGCCCCGCGTGGCAATCTCGAGCGCTTCGCGGGCGGACATGGCATCCGCGCCCAGCGCCACCCGTTGCAAAAGCATGGTCTGGCGCGCTTCGCCGATCAGCGATCCCGCATCGTTGGAGGCTGATCCGTCCACCCCCAACCCCACGGGCACCCCCGCATCGCGCATGGCGCGCACGGGCGCGATGCCCGACCCGAGGCGGCAGTTGGAACAGGGGCAATGGGCCACGCCCGTTCTGGTGCGCGCAAACAGATCAATTTCCTGTCCGTCGAGTTTCACACAATGGGCGTGCCAGACATCCGGCCCCGTCCAGCCGAGGTCTTCGGCATATTGCCCCGGACGACAGCCGAATTTTTCCAGGGAATAGGCGATGTCCTCGTCGTTTTCCGCCAGATGGGTGTGCAACATCACGCCCTTGTCGCGCGCCAGCACGGCTGCATCGCGCATCAGATCACGGCTGACCGAGAACGGCGAACAGGGCGCCACGCCCACGCGCACCATGGCGCCCTCGCTTGCGTCATGATGGGCGTCGATGACGCGGATGCAGTCCTCCAGAATATCCGCCTCACGCTCGACCAGACTGTCCGGCGGCAGGCCACCGTCGCTTTCGCCAATACTCATCGCACCGCGTGTGGGGTGAAACCGCAGGCCCACGTCACGGGCGGCGGCAATCGTGTCGTCCAGACGCGATCCGTTGGGGTACAAATACAGATGGTCGGACGTCATCGTGCAGCCCGACAGCGCCAGTTCGGCCAGCCCGATCTGGGCGGAGACATACATCTCCTCCGGTCCGAACCGCGCCCAGATCGGATAAAGCGTTTGCAGCCAGCCGAACAACAGCGCGTCCTGCCCGCCGGGCACGGCGCGGGTCAGGGTCTGGTACAGATGGTGATGGGTGTTGACCAAACCGGGTGTCACCACGCAACCCGCCGCGTCCACAACCTCCGCCTTTGGCGCATGGATGGCTTGGCCCACCTCAGCAATTACACCGCCGCGGATCAACACATCCGCACCGGCCAGTTCGCGCCGGTCGTCATCCATGGTGACAACGGACACCGCGCCCTTGATCAGAATTTCACGGTCCATCGCGACCCCCTTTCACTCTCGAAAGCGCGGCGCAGCCGCGCCGGATCGGATGGGCGCAGCCCATTCGACACCCCTCCGATCCCTTTAATATTTCGCTAGAATTTCAAGGGCCGCCGCATGCAGATCTGCATTGGCCGCCGCCAGCACCCGTCCGCCCTCATGGGCCGGTGCTCCGGTCCAGTCGGTCACGATGCCACCCGCCGCCTGAATGACGGCGATGGGGGCCTGAATGTCATAGGCGCTCAATCCCGCTTCCACGACCAATTCGACCTGCCCCGCTGCAAGCAGCGCGTAGGCGTAACAATCCATCCCGTATCGTGTCAGCTGACAGCGCGACGCGACCTCCTTGAACGCAGCCCCCTCGCGTGCGGTGCCCACCTCGGGGAACGTGGTCAGGATCGTGGCCGCGGCCAGTGTGTCCACGCCGGAGGTGCCAAGCCCCCGCGCGCCCAACGGGCCTGTCATCTCGGACAGGCCAAACCCGCCCTCGAAACGTTCGCCAATATAGGGTTGGTCGATCAGCCCGTAAACCGGCCCGCCCGCATCCCGCAGACTGATCAGCACGCCCCATGTAGGCGTGCCACTGATAAATCCGCGTGTGCCGTCAATCGGGTCCAGCACCCATTGCAGCCCGCTGGTGCCGTTATCCGTGCCGTATTCCTCGCCCAATATGCCGTCTTGCGGACGCAGCCGCCCCAGCACCTCGCGCATGGCGCGTTCTGCGGCGCGGTCCGCTTCGGTCACGGGGTCAAACCCGCCGGCATCTTTGTTGTCGGACGTCAGATCGGTGCGAAACAGCGGCAGGATCGCGGCACGCGCCGCATCGGCCATCTCATGCGCACAGGCCCGCAGGGTCGCCTGCAGGCCATCATCTGGTTGCACATGGAGTAATGTCATCGCCCTGCCCTTTTGCCATGGTCCCCCTGCGGTAGCGGGGGGACATATAGTGCGTCAAGGGTCAGAGGCGGCCGTTAGCTGACTTCGCTGAGAACCCGCGCCAGATCAAAGAGGCGACGGCGCTGGTTTTCGGGGATCGCATAGTAGCTGCGCAACAGCTCCAACGCTTCCTTGTCGGACAGGATATCGCTTGGCATCCCGCTCAGATCGGCAGGCATCTCATCATCGGCCAGCCCTTCGAAAAAGAACGACACATCCACATTCAGCGCATGGGCAATGTCCCAAAGACGCGATGCGCTGACGCGGTTCATGCCGGTTTCATACTTCTGGATTTGCTGGAACTTGATCCCCACCTGATCGGCGAGTTGCTGTTGCGTGGTCCCGCTGACCCACCGGCGCTGGCGGATACGTTTACCAACATGGACATCTACAGGGTGCTTCATTTGATCCGTTCCAATTCTTGCTCTGGGGCGTTGACCCATCGGGCGTGCGCCCCTTTTTTGTTTTAACATTCACGTCGTGCGTTCTTGGCGTGTCGCCTGTTGCCCCAAGACACGCAACGGTTGCGCTCCGTTTCCTGTCCTAAAGTGCAGGTATTTTGACGATACGGCCTGTCAACAGCCCTTTCACAAAGGTGGTTCCACATCCGCGCTCTTTTGTGATCTTTAGAACGGGCAAGCGAGTCGCGGCCCGCCAAAGTTCCGCAGGCCCCCCAAACGAAAGCCCCCCGATGCGCGCCTATCAAGTGTCCGACTACACCGCCGATCCGCACCTGACCGAGGTGGACACTCCCACCCCCAAGCCCGGCGATGTGCTGCTGCAGATCGAGGCTTGCGGTCTGAACTTTGCGGATCTGCTGATGGCCAAAGGCACCTATCAGGACACGCCACCCCCGCCCTTCACCCTCGGGATGGAAGTCTGCGGCACGGTGCTGGCGACCGGCGAAGGCGTCACCACGCCTGCCATTGGCACCCGCGTGGCGGTTTTTGGCGGTCAGGGCGGTCTGGCCGAACAGGGAGTCTTTCCCGCCGCTTTGTGTCGCGCGGTGCCCGAAGGCATGACCGCGCCACAGGCGGCTGGTTTTCAGGTGGCCTACGGCACATCCCATTTGGCGCTGACGCGGCGCGCGCATCTGCAACACGGGGAAACCCTTCTTGTGCTGGGGGCTGCGGGCGGTGTCGGGCTGACGGCGGTGGAAATCGGCAAGGCCATGGGGGCCACGGTCATCGCCGTGGCACGCGGGGCCGAAAAATGCGCCATCGCCCGTGCGGCCGGCGCCGATCACACCATCGACGCGGCCGAAGACATCACCGCGCGGGTCAAGGATCTGGGCGGGGCCGATGTGGTCTATGACCCCGTGGGCGGCGACGCCTTCAAGGCCGCTGTCAAGGCCACCAACCGCGAAGGTCGCATTCTGGTGATCGGCTTTGCCAGCGGCGACCTGCCCGACATCCGCGCCAATCACATTCTGGTCAAGAACATCAGCATCATCGGCTTTTATTGGGGCGGTTACCTGAAATTCAATCCCACCGCCCTGACCGACAGCATGGGGGAATTGCTGGACTGGTATGCCCAAGGCCGCCTGCGCCCCCACGTCAGCCATGTCCTGCCCCTTGATGCGGCCTCTGACGCGCTCGAACTTTTGCGCAGCCGAAAAAGCACCGGCAAGGTCGTCGTCACACCCTGAGGTGGCGGACGTCAGGCCGACAACCGGCGCGGCACGCTGGCCTTCCATTCGGACAGATAGCACTGGCGGATCATGTCGTGCAGGGCGGCCTGGACAGGGTCATCCTTGGCTTGCATGTAAAGGACAATCTGCGTGGTGCCGGGATCGGGCAGGCCCGCATCTGCGGGCAGCAGGTCGGTCTGTTCGGGCAAAGACCCTTTGATGATCGCATTGACCGCCAGATCGGCACTCACCACCGCTTCGACCGCGCTGTCGGCCTCGGATTCAATGATCATCGACCAGTCGAAATTCGCTTCATCCAGCCGTTTCAGAACACCGGGCCGGAAAATGCATTTGGAACAGAACGCCACCGGAAGGGGACGCTGTTTGTAAGCCACCCCGCCCCGTGCGCCGACCCAGACCAGCGGCAGCGTCACCAGCGGTTCCCCCCCTTCGCCGGGGCTGCTTTCGGTGGTCAGGATCGCATCCAGCCCGCCACGGGCAAACATCTCGCGCAGTGTTTTTGTCGGCTGGGAGACAAGCTTGATCTGCATACGCGGAAAGTCGGATGCAAACTGCCGCAGCACTGCGGGGATGTAAGGGTAGATAATGTCGTGAGGCACACCCAGGGTAATCTCGCCCTCGTACTCCTGCGACGTCAACCGCTGCAACGCCTCGTCATTCAGCGCCAGCATCCGCCGCGCGTAACTCAGCAGTTGTTCGCCCTGCGGCGTGACCCCGATCTGGCGGCTGGACCGGTCCAGAAGAGGCAGGCCCAGTGCCTCCTCCAGCCGTTTCAGCTGCATCGACACCGCAGATTGCGTCAGGTTCAGCACCCCCGCCGCCCGCGTCACGCCGCCGGCATCGGCAACCGCCACAAAGGACCGCAATGCGGTTATGTCCAGATTTCTTGCCATATCACAGATCCTGATAATGAGGACGTCAAACATTCATTTCCCTTATGCCACCGGATATCGAATATATCAACACATGGAATGATAAATGATGACTACATCACGAAAGGAAATGATATGACCGCCTTTTCAACCGCCTTTTTGCACACGGGATCACGTCCCGTCCCACGCGCGGCCTGGCGCCGCCGTCTTGCGCTTCATCTCACAGTCTGGAAAGAGCGCCGCACCCTGCGCAGGCTGAGCGCCCATCACCTTGCAGATCTGGGTCTGACCCCAGCACAGGCGGAGGCTGAGGCCCGTCGCCCGATCTGGGATCTGCCCGCCGATCGGGCATTTTTACACCATTCACGACAATCCTGACAATTTGACACGGAAAACCGGGCACCCCCTGTCCGGTTTTCCTTGAATTGCAGGGCTGTCATGCCAATATCAGTGCCAAGGGTGATCCGGCAGCCACCGGACCCGACGTAATTCACGTTCAACCTTGGAGGGAATTCATGGCTGACTACAGAAATCCGCAGATGACCGCCGCTGTCGGCGCGCGCACTGCGCAAATTGACGAGGGGCTGCGCGCCCATATGAACAAGGTCTATGGCCTGATGTCGGGCGGTTTGTTCCTGACGTTCCTCGCCGCATGGGCCATCGGGTCGCTGACCGTTTCGGCCACGCCCACGGAATATGCCTTGGGCGCCGGTCGTTACCTGACCGATCTGGGGGCGACGTTGTATCTGAGCCCGCTGAAATGGGTGATCATGTTCCTGCCGCTGGTGATGGTCTTTGCCTTCGGCGCGATGATCAACCGCATCTCTGCGGCGGGTGCCAACCTGTTCTTCTACGTGTTCGCCGCCGCAATGGGTGTGTCGATCTCGTGGATTTTTGTGGCCTTCACCGGCACATCCATCGCGCAGGTGTTCCTGATCACATCCATCGCTTTTGCCGGTCTGTCCCTGTGGGGCTACACCACGAAGCGTGACATCTCGGGTTGGGGCAGCTTCCTGATCATGGGTGTTATCGGCCTCATCGTGGCCTCTGTGGTGAACATCTGGCTGCAATCGGATGCCCTGGGCTGGGCCGTGTCCGTCATCGGCCTGCTGATCTTTGCCGGTCTGACCGCCTACGACACCCAGCGCATCAAGAATGAATATGTGGCCCACGCGGCCCATGGCGATCAGGAGTGGTTGGACAAATCGGCGATCATGGGGTCGTTGAGCCTCTACATCAACTTCATCAACATGTTCATGTTCCTGCTGCAATTCCTGGGCAGCCGCGAATAGCGGACATCACGATCGAACCGGATCAGGGTCGCCTTCGGGCGGCCCTTTTCTTTGGCCGCAGCCTTCGGGGATGAGAATATCGAATGGGCTGCGCCCATCCGATCCGGGCGCGCGCGATGCGCGCGCGCCCTTTTAGGTATTTTTGAACCAGAGAAGCCTAGAGGGAGCGTTCCATGGTGACGGCGGGAAAGTCGATGCCGTGGCCAAGAGGGACAGTAACGTCCTTGAGGGGTTCAAACCCCATGGCGCGGTAAAAAGGCACGGCGGTTCGGGTTGAAAGGCAGTGCAGGCGGCGCAGGCCGTGATCGCGGGTGGTCGCAATGATGTGATCCACAAGCGCCCGCCCCACTCCGCGCCGTATGGCCTCAGGGTCCGTGGCCACATGACGGATGTGGCCTTCCCCGCGCGTGACTGCGCCGGAGCCCGGTGCCTCAGCCGTCCAGCCGCCTGCCCCCATCAGCGTACCCGCGCTGTCATGAACCAGATAATAGGTTCCGCAACTGACCAGATCGGGTTGGGCGCGGCTGATCTTTGGCAGGGCAAGGACAAGCATCGACGGGGCATAATCGCCCTGCAACAGCCGCGGGAAAGACCGCGCCAGAAGCGCGTCCACCGACGTGATGTCGGCCGGTGTCGCAGGTCTGATATGGAACATGCCCCTCCCCCTGAACGAAAACGGGCCACCGCGATGGGTGACCCGTTTGAAAACAATCTGTCAGGCGATCCTACTTGATCTTGCCTTCCTTGTATTCCACGTGCTTGCGCACAACCGGGTCGTATTTCCGGACAACCATCTTTTCGGTCATGGTGCGTGCGTTTTTCTTGGTCACATAGAAGTGGCCGGTGCCTGCGGTGGAGTTCAGGCGGATTTTGATCGTGGTTGGCTTCGCCATGTCATCTCTCCGGTGTCGCGGACGCCTTGGCGCGCGCGTGTGAAATCATATGAAGTCCGCCTTCTACGGGGTTTGAGCCGCGAGTCAACCGCCGAAATGGGCTTTTCGCATCCCGCCCCCGGACCTTGCCGGTTGACCCGTCCGACCCATATGGCAGGGGATGTCTATCCTTTCGGAATACTTCGGGCTGTCCACCCGGTCGATCTTTTATTTGGTCCTCGGGCTCGCCCTTATGGCGTTGACGTTGCAACCTTTGTGGAACCGCTACCGCATCCTCAATGTACCTCTGTTGTTTGTGGGGCTCGGGGCTGTTCTGGGGGGCGTCGGCCTGCCTGTTCTGGACCCGCTGACCAACACCCTGTCCGCCAAAATCGTTGAACATATCGCGGAACTGATCGTCCTTATTTCGCTGGCCGGTGCCGGTCTTGCCATCGACACCCGCGAAAGCTGGCGCAACTGGCAGGCCACGATCCGGCTGCTGGTCATCGCAATGCCGCTGACGATCCTTGGTGTGGCGCTGCTGGGCATCTGGGTGGCAGGGCTGCCCCTTGCCTCTGCTGTGCTGCTGGCGGCGGTTCTGGCACCCACCGATCCGGTGCTGGCGCGATCGGTGCAGGTCAGCCCGCCGGGACAGGACGAAGACCCGCTTGAGGTATCCCTGACAGCCGAAGCAGGGCTGAACGACGGGCTGGCCTTTCCCTTCGTCTACCTTGCCCTTGCCCTCATCGCCGCATCGGGCGCGGGCTGGTCGGACTGGGGCTGGTCGTGGCTGGGCTACGATTTCCTGTACCGCGTGATTGCGGGCTATGCGGTGGGCTGGGTCTGCGGGATAGTCATATCCAGGCTGCTGCACAGCCGATACGGGGATGCCAATCTGGGGGCGTGGAATGCGCTGATTGTGGTCCTTGCCTCCACCTTTACGGCCTATGGCGCGTCCGAGGCGGTTTCGGGCTACGGTTTTCTGGCAGTCTTCGCCGCAGCCCGCGCCGGGCGGTATCATGGCGACAAGCAGGACGGGCTTTATGCGCGGTTCGTGCACCGCGACGCGGACCAGTTGGAAAGCGTGCTTCTGGTGGTGTTGCTGGTCTGGTTCGGCATGTTTCTGACCAACGGGTTGCTGGCGGATGTCGTCTGGACAGACATCGCCATCGCGGCTGCAATTTTGTTTGTGGTCCGTCCCGCTGGCGGGCTGCTGTCCATGGTCGGAATGGATTGCGGCGACATGTCCCGATTCAAGGTCGCGTTTTTCGGCATTCGCGGCATGGGCACCGTCTTCTACATCGCCTATGCGCAAAACCACGCGGATTTTCAGTTCATTGATGCCATCTGGCGCATTTCGGCGGTCACAATCCTGATGTCCATGCTTGTGCACGGATTTGCCGCCAACTTTGTTCTGCCGAAAGAGGCACCGGATCCCGACAGCGGCACGGGAGAGGTGCACCCCCACAATGATCGGGTCAATGCGGCGGACTAAGCGGCCCCTTCGTGTGGTGTGCTGCGCCCCTGCCCGCCCGTCGTCCCGATCCGCGTAACGGAATGCCGTCAGCGCGCCGTAAGTTCTGAGTGGGCTGTCACGTCGCTGCGCGACATGACCTTGCCCACCCGTTCAAACCGGTCTGCGCC
>NZ_JAHDGE010000050.1 GCF_020627745.1 Pseudooctadecabacter sp. | reverse complement strand
CGAACCGGTGTACACGGATTTGCAATCCGCTGCGTCACCACTCCGCCAACTCGCCGCCTATGGTGCGAGGGTTCGTTTAGCGGTGAATGTCGGGTGGTTCAATAGCCCAAAACCCCTTCGTCGCCGGTCCTGTGTGTTTTGGGGGGCCAAGACGACGCGGCCGGGTCCATTGGACGTTGCGACAGGGCAGGGGGTGTGGCATGTATAACCAACAGATTCTGAACGAAAGAGTTTAGCTCGTGGTTGACTACACCTCCCGCCGTACTTTGATGGTCGATACGCAAGTGCGTCCGTCCGATGTCACGAAATTTCCCATTATTGATGCGTTGCTGGATATCCCGCGCGAGGAATATGTGCCCGACCGGCTGCGTGACGCGGCCTATGTGGGCGAAAACCTCCAGCTGGACACGGACCGTGTGATGCTTGAGGCGCGGACCTTTGCCAAGATGCTGGATGCGGTGGATGTGCAGCCGACGGATGTTGTCCTCGATCTGGGGTGCGGGCTGGGCTATTCGACCGCCGTGCTGGCGCATATGGCCGATTTTGTTGTGGCCGTCGAAGATGACGCCGCCCGCGTGGCCGACGCACAGGCGATCCTGACCGCGCAGGGCGTGGACAATGCGGCCGTGTTCGAAGGCGCGCTGGCCGACGGGGCCGCCAAAAGCGGGCCTTACGATGTAATCATACTGCAGGGCGCTGTGGAGGACATCCCCGCTGCCCTTCTGGACCAGATCAAGGAAGGCGGCCGCATCATCGCGATTTTTGCGCAAGGTGCCTTGGGCGAAGTCCGGATCGGGCGCAAGATCGACGGTGTCGTCAACTGGCGTATGGCATTCAACGCAGGTGCGCCGGTGTTGCCCGGATTTGCCAAAGAGGCGGCTTTTTCGTTCTGATGACATCCGTGACGACCAAGCGCCCGTATCACGACCACATGCAAAGGATAGCCCCATGAAACTGAGACATATCTTTGCACTGGCGTTTGCGGGGACTGCGGCCTTTGCCGTGCCGGTCAAGGCGGACAATCTGGCCTCGGCGCTGCGCGATGCCTATCATGCTTCCGGTCTTCTGGATCAGAACCGCGCTGTTTTGCGCGCAGCCGACGAAGACGTCGCGCAATCGCTGGCGGCGTTGCGGCCTGTGGTGACGTGGCAGGCGCAGGCGCTGTACCAAAATTCATCTGGTGCGCCGGACACCGGCAATCTGTCGGACAATTTGTCGGCCACGGTGTCTGTCACGGCCAGTCTTCTTCTGGCAGATGGCGGGGCAAGCGCGCTGGCCACGGAAACCCAGAAAGAACTTGTTCTGCAGACGCGACAGGGCCTGATCGACGTGGAGCAGCAGGTGCTGTTCCGTGCGGTTGATGCGTATCTGAATGTACGCCGTTCGTCCGAGTTTCTGGCCCTGCGCCGCAGCAATGTCGCGCTGATCCAGCAGGAGTTGCGCGCCGCGCGCGACCGCTTCGAAGTGGGGGAGGTGACGCGCACGGATGTGTCACTGGCCGAGGCGCGGCTTGCCTCTGCCCGCAGTCTTCTGGCGGCGGCCGAAGGCCAGCTGGTTCAGGCAAACGAGGAATACCGTGCCGCCGTCGGTCGCGCCCCCGGTCATCTGGCGGTGGTGAATCCCGCCCGCCTGCAACACGATGTCGAAGCGGCCCGTGCCTTTGCGGTACGCAATCATCCCAACGTGCGCGCGGCACAACACGGTGTGACCGCGGCGGAACTTAACATTCGTCGTGCCGAAGCCGCCCTGAACCCGCGGTTGAGCCTTCAGGGAACCTTGGGGTTCAATGACGAAGGCAACAGCACCCAACAGTTGGGCCTGACCTATGGCGGCACGATTTATCAGGGCGGGCAGTTGCAATCGGTCATCCGTCAGGCGCAGGCGAACCGCGATGCGGCCCGTGCCGGGCTGCTTGTCACCACGCAATCCATCAGCCAGCAGGTCGGCAACGCCTATGCCATTCTGGCAGTCGCACGCGCGAGCCGTCAGGCATCTGATTTGCAAATCCGTGCCGCGCGCACGGCCTTTCGGGGGGTCCGGGAGGAGGCGACACTGGGCGCACGCACGACCCTCGACGTTCTGAACGCGGAACAGGAACTGCTGGATGCCCAGGCCAACATGATCTCTGCTCAGGCGGATGAAGTTGTGGCCAGTTACCGCGTGCTGGCGGCTATGGGGTTGTTGACGGCGGAGCATCTGAACCTTGGCGTACAGTCCTATGATCCGGCGGCCTACTACAATCTGGTGCGCGAGGCGCCGTCGGCCGTGTCCGAACAGGGGCAGGCTTTGGACCGGGTGCTGGAATCCCTGCAATAGTAGTTCAAATGCCGAGTATCGGTTGTTTGGAATCGGACAGGCGGTTATGCTGTCGGTCTGAGGCGAAAGCAGGATAAATAATGTCCGATCCGGTTACGAATGTAGAAATTGAGGATGTTCTGTCCTCTATCAGGCGGCTTGTCAGCAATGGTGACAAGGCCCGTGTCGAGGATGCGGCACAGGATGATAAGCAGCAGGACAGGGACAAGCCGACATCTGCGGAAGGTCAGACGTCGACCGCCGATTGGTTTGTCGATACCCGCGCCGAAGAGGCCGCCGAACCGACGCAGACCGCGCCGGACGCAGACGAGGCACCCGCGCCCGCCGACCGCTTTGTGCTGACACCGGCCTTTCTGGTGAGCGATGATGCCTCCCTTGCGGAGGACAACAGCGGTGCTGCGGAGGCAGAGGCCCCCCAGCACAGCGCGGCCAATGATCGGGGCGCACCCACGGCGTGGCCTGACGAGACACGTGATCCAGAAGTGGACAGTTCTAGCGACAGTGAGGCGGACGCTCCATGGGCCGGTTTGGCCAATCGGGGGGACGACCATCCCGATGAGGATGAGGATCAGTGGCAGGTTGACGAAGACGCGGTAGCTACGCCTGAGGGGGCACAAAAGGACGAGGCGTCTGATGACGCGCCCTTGACGTTGACCAATATGGTGTTCGACGAGGCCGAGGATGAACCCGCGGCGGCGCCTCCTGAAGGCACCGACCGGTCCGAGCTTGTCGCCACGATTGCCGAACTTGAAGCGGCGGTCAGCAGGGACGCCCATGATTTCGAACCCGACGGCAGCGAAACCGCCGCAGAGACGATTGCATGGCCAGGCGCGATTGCGCGCCAGTTCACGGATGCGGATGACGCAGAGACACTGCCCGAAGGCAGCGGGGATGCAGAGGATGGTCTGCAAGCCGAAGACAGCCTGCACCGCAATGAGCACGCGCAATTTGACGCGAGGGATACGGCATCGGTCGAAACCGCCGAAGATATGGCATCCGACGATGTCGCCCTCAATGATGTGGCACCCGACGATGTGGCCCCTGACAATGCGCCAGCTGACGATGTGGCAGACAGCATCGCATTTTTGCATCGGACCAACCCTGAGGTCGGCGATGACGACTTTGACGACGATGATCTGGACGAAAATCTTGACGATCTGATGTCTGGTAGTGCAACGGTGGACGAAGAGGCGCTGCGCGCATTGGTTTCACAGGTGGTGCGCGAAGAACTCACCGGCCCCTTGGGCGAACGGATCACACGCAACGTGCGCAAACTGGTCCGGCGGGAAATCTACCGTATCCTGTCCAGTCAGGAATTCGACTGACGGTTGACCGGCTGGGCCAGCCTCAAAACAGCGTCGATGTCGAGGCAACTTTCCAGATGGTCGGCCAGCGCATCAAGGGTATCCTCCACCCCCGCATCATAGGCCACAGCCTGCACCGGCACACCAATCTGCGCCATGTAGGATTGCCGGAAGGCGTCGGCGGCAAAAAGGCCGTGCAGATAACACCCCTTGATCCGTCCGTCGGCTGATGCCGCGCCTTCACTCCGACGCCCGATCGTAAGCCAACCGTTCTGTCGGTCGGGGCCGTTGGTTTCACCGATGTGAATTTCATACCCCGACACGGGATCGCCCGTCGCGTTGAACACCGCCTCGGTCAGGGCGAGCCGTTTTTGCGTGGCCATGACGGTTGTGACGTCCAGCAGACCAAGGCCGCGCACGCGGGTGGCGGGCCCCTCGATGCCGTCAGGGTCCGCAATCTCGCGGCCCAGCATCTGGTATCCCCCGCAGATGCCCAAAACGTGCCCCCCGCGCCGCACGTGAGCGAAGAGGTCCGTATCCCAGCCTTGCGCGCGAAAATGCGCCAGATCGGCAATGGTGGATTTTGACCCCGGTATCAGCACCAGATCAGCATCGCCGGGCAGGGGGCGGCCGGCCTCTATGATTTCAACGGTCACATCAGGCTGGGCGGTCAGTGGATCAAGGTCATCAAAATTAGCGATACGGTTCAGACGTGGCACAACAACTTTGATGGCACCCCCGGTGCGACTGGCCACATCCATCACGTCCTCGGCAGGCAGTTTCCATGCGTCGGCAAACCACGGCACAATGCCCAGAGGCACCCAGCCGGTATGGTCGGTGATGGCGGTCATGCCGTCTGCAAACAACGTCGGGTCGCCGCGGAATTTGTTAATGGCGAAACCCTTGATCCGCGCACGATCGTCAGGGGGCAAGATCACGTCCGTGCCCACCAACTGTGCGATCACACCGCCACGGTCAATATCGCCGACGAGAATGACAGGGCAATCGGCGGCCTCGGCAAAGCCCATGTTGGCGATGTCACCGGCGCGCAGGTTCACCTCGGCCGGGGAGCCTGCACCTTCGATGATGACCAGATCATGGCCCGAGGCCAGACGGTGGTAGCTGTCCAGAACGCGCGGGATCAGTTCGGCCTTGCGGGTGCCGTATTCGCGCGCCTTCATGGTGGCGAACCGCTGGCCCTGCACGATGACCTGCGCGCCGACATCGGTTTCGGGTTTGAGCAGGACAGGGTTCATATCCGTATGCGGAGCAAGCCCACAGGCGCGGGCCTGCAGGGCCTGTGCACGTCCGATTTCCCCGCCGTCGGCGGTGACGGCCGCGTTGTTGGACATGTTCTGCGGCTTGAAGGGGGCCACCGACAGTCCGCGTTTCACGGCGGCGCGACACAGGCCCGCGACCAACATGGACTTACCCACATTGGACCCTGCGCCCTGAATCATGATTGCCTTTGTCATGGCCGTCCTCCACCCTGCATGTCTAGCAGTCCGGAGGCCCGAGGAAAGTCATGAACACACCAGCCCATCTGATTTTCGGCATGGCGGCTTTCGCCAAACCGGACGCGGCCAAGGTCACGGCTGCGGCGATTGCGGGGGCGTTGTTGCCGGATCTATCGCTGTACCTGCTGGCGGGGGTGCACCTTTTCGTATTGGGAACGGACCCCCAGATCGTCTTCGGGGAATTGTATTATTCCGATCTGTGGCAGGCAATTTTCCGCATCGACAATTCGTTCATTATCTGGGGGATCGGTCTGGGGTTGGCGCTGGCCTGCCGTTCGGCTTGGGCGATTGCGCTGTGCGGGGCGGCCTTGTTGCACATCGGTCTGGATTTCCCGCTCCATCACGACGACGGGCGGGCACATTTCTGGCCAATCACAAATTGGGTGTTCGAAAGCCCCGTCAGCTATTGGGACCGCGATCATTATGCGGGCATTGTGGGCCCGATTGAGATCGGTCTGACCCTGATTTTGAGCGTGGTTCTTTGGCGTCGGTTCAAGGGCTGGATCATGCGTGCGCTGATCGCGCTTTTGGCGGTGGCGGAGGCCGCGCCGGTTTTTGTGTGGATGTTCATGTTCAATGGGGGCCAATAGGCGCCCTCAGACGTTTCCAACTAAAAAACGCGGCCCCGAGCAGAGGGCCGCGTTTTTCTTTTTTGGCAGTCTTGATGATAAAGTGGCGCTTAAGCTGCGCGGGCTTCGAGTTCTGCAGCTTCTGCCACAGCGCGGCGCTCGCTCTCCTCGCGGGAGAGGGCCACGGAGGTGCGAACACCTTTGCCCACGAAGTCCATAAGGCCCTGAACAACGCGTTCGTTCGGGTCGATGCCCGCGCAAGACAGAACCTCACGGCCGTCGCGCGAACGTGCCCAGCGAGCGATCTGCTCAGGCCCGTTGCCATACTTCTTGTCATCAGCAATGGCGTCATCCAAAGCGGCCAGAACCACGGCTGCAAAAAGCTTGCGGGCGCGGTTGCCTTGTTCATTGTTAAACGCTGTGCCGTCGACGAAATCTCGCATATTCGGTCCTTAGTTTGGGTCGTTGTTGTTTTTAGTCTTGTACCTGGCGTGCGGTGCAATATGCACGCATTCGCCCGATTCGGGGGTCTTCATTTGGAATGGCAGCCATGTGTGTATGGCATACCTTCCCGATTCGACCAACACGTTCTGGTTGGCTTGCACGGGGTATCACCACCGGATATAGGCACCGTTAACAAATCTTCAACCTTTCGACAAAATTTGGACACATTTGACCCATGGCGAAAATCAACGGCAACGAGATCAGAATTGGCAACGTGTTGGAACACAATGGTGGCCTGTGGGCTGCGGTAAAGGTCGATCATGTGAAACCCGGCAAGGGGGGCGCATTTGCCCAAGTTGAAATGCGCAACCTGCGCAACGGATCCAAACTGAACGAACGTTTCCGGTCCGCTGACAAGGTCGAGAAGGTCCGTTTGGAGCAAAAAGATCAACAATTCCTTTACGAGAGCGACGGAATGTTGGTGTTTATGGACACCGAAACCTATGAGCAGATCGAACTGCCTGCAGAATTGTTGGGCGAACGTCGCCCGTTCCTGCAAGACGGCATGATCGCAGTGATCGAATATCACGAAAGCGAGGCACTGAACGCGTCCTTGCCACAAAAGGTCACTTGCAAAATTGTCGAGACCGAGCCGGTGGTCAAAGGCCAGACAGCGGCCAATTCTTTCAAACCTGCGATTTTGGACAACGGCGTGCGCGTCATGGTGCCGCCGTTCGTGGGGCAGGACGAAGACATCATCGTGAATACCGAAACGATGGAATACTCCGAACGCGCCTGATCACATGCGCTGATCTGATTGAAAACGCCGCCCCCTGACGGGGCGGCGTTTGTTGTTTTTGTGGGTATGTGTGGCGGGTGCGAGCCCTTCGCGGCAGGCGTTTGGTCTTGGCTGAGAGATGCGCCTCTGGCGGGAGTTTTTGGGCCAGATGAAGTCAGGACCGGCGCAGGACTGCGGGGCCTGCCTGCATGTCGCCCGTTGCGCGATCAAAGCGCAGGTGTGCCAACGCGTGGTTGCCCGATTGGGTGTAAAGCGTGCCGGCAGGTTTGCCGCTGGCCGTGATGTCCGTACCCACGGGGGCGGTGCCGCTGATTGCGACCTGCACGAGGCCCTTTTTCAATTCGGTCTTGTGTTTCATTCGCGCCGCGATTTCCTGACCGACGTAGCAGCCTTTGCGAAAGTCGATACCGTTCAGCCGTTCAAATCCGGCCTCCAGGATATAGGTGTCGGGGGTCAGCTCAATCCCGGTTTCGGGGATGACGTGGGCCACGCGCAGGGCATCCCAATCGGTGTCATCGGACCGGTCTGTGTCCCCATAAAGACGCCACCCCATCGCCGGGTGACGGGGATCTTGCAGCGCGCCCTCCGGTGCGGTGCCCGTGCCGCGTGAGACGGTGAGGGGGCTTTCGTCGATCTGCACATCCGCGCGCAGACGGTACATGGCCAGCCTTTGGGCCAAGGCGGGTGCGTGGGAGGTTGCGACGTCGATCAGCAGACCGCTGTCCTGCAGGACCACAAAGAAATCCGCGATGAATTTGCCCTGCGGGGTCAGAAGCGCCGCATAGACGAGGGTCTGGTCGGGTCTGGTGATGTCATTGGTCACCAGCCCTTGCAGAAAGCTGCGGGCGTCGGTGCCGGTGAGGCGGAGGAGGGTGCGGTTGGTCACGATGTCACCTCAAGAGCGTCGCTGGCGTCTGAACAGGCGGCTGAGCCAGCTGACAGGCGCTGTGTCTTTGGGAATGAACCTGTCGCGCCGCGCGCGCCGGTTGCTGGCGTCGACCACCTGCTTGCCGTCGCGAAATTGCAGCCGGTAAAGATCGGCATAGAGCCCGCCACGGTCCAGCAGGTCATCGTGGGTGCCTTCGTCCACGACGCGGCCTTTGTCCATGACGACGATCTTGTGGGCGTTCTGGATAGTCGACAGACGGTGGGCAATGACCAGCGTGGTGCGTCCCTTGGCAAGGCGGTCCAGCGCGCTTTGCACGATGGCCTCGGACTTGGTGTCCAGCGCGCTCGTGGCTTCATCCAGCAGCAAAATGGGTGTGTCGCGGATCAGGGCGCGGGCGATGGCCACGCGCTGGCGCTGGCCGCCCGACAGGTTGGACCCGCGCGGGCCCGCAGGGCTGTCGAGACCCGCAGGCAGTTTGTCCAGAAAATCGGTGACATGTGCATTCTGTAGCGTTTGCTCAAGTGCCGCATCGTCAATGTCCGACGTGCCCAGCAGGATGTTGTCGCGCAGGGTTTCATCGAACAGCGCGGCATCCTGCGACACGGTTGAGATCAGGCCCCGCAGGTCCGCGATGTCCAGATCGGTGATCGCTGTGTCGTTCAACGCGACTTCGCCGTCCTGCGGTTCAACCAAGCGGGTCAGCACGTTGAATAGGGTGCTTTTGCCTGCACCGGAGGCCCCGACGAGGGCTGTGGTTTTGCCGGCTTGCGCCGTGAAGGTGGTGCCGTTGAGGACCGGCAGGTCATCGTAGCTGAGGTGCACATCTTGGAACCGGATATCGGGTGCTGCGGTGGGAACGGGTGCGGCTGTGGGGGGGGACAGCAAGGTGGGCTGCGCCTCGAAAAGATCCAGCAGGCGGTCCACGGCAGCGGCGGCGGCTTGCCACAGGCCCGACAAGTTGCCAAGGCGGCGCAAAGGGTCAAAGGCGATGGCCATGGCGGTGAAAAAGGCCATGAATTCGCCCACGGTCTTTTCGCCGTCAATGATCTGGCTGCCGCCATAGGTCAGCACGGCGAGGAAGCCCAGACCGGCCATAATATCGACAAAGCTGGGGATCAGGGCTTGGCCGAAGGCGGCCTCGGTCTCCGTGCGGACGCGGCGGCCCGTCAGGGCCTCATACCGCTGGGCCTGATAGTTTTCGAGACGGTTGAGTTTGATCGGGTTGATGCCGTGAAACACCTCATCCAGACGGGTGGACATCTGCGCGGCGACCTCACGTGCGGCGCGGGCTTTGCGGCGCACGAAGGTCTGGATCAACAGCGAAGGCAGGATCATCACCGGAATGCCGATCAGGGCGATGACCGTCCACAGCCAGTCGATATAAAGTGCCACGGCAAAGAGGGATATGGCGGCGATCAGGTCACGGCCAAGACCGGTAATAATACCGGTCCAGACCTGCCCCAGCGCCTGCACGTCACCCTGCACCCGTTCGATCAGGGTGCCGGGTGAGTGGTGCTGGTGAAAGGCGGTGTCGAGCTGCATCAGGTGGCGCAAAAGGTCAGTGCGCAGATCAGCGGCGGATTGTTCGGCCACCCGTTTGAGGATCACGCGCTGGGCCACAGACGTCACCGCGCGGGTGACAAAGAGGCCGAACATGATCGCACCCACGATCCAGATGGCGCCGCTTTGCCCGCCAATGAAGACGTTGTCGAACATCGGTTTCATCATATAGCTGAGAACGCCAAAGGTGGAGCCTTCGAGGATCATCAGGAACAGGGCCGCACCCAGCAGCAGTTTGTGACGGCTGAGATATGCGCGCCACAACCATCCCAGCATCTGGCGGGAGGATCGTTCAGCGCCTGTGGTTTGGTCCGTCATGCGGGGGGCGTCCTTTAGTGTCGTTTTCCGTCTACGCCTGAATGGTCGCGGTGGAAAGGCGGTGTTGGTTGACGCGCCGCACAGGGCGGTTACGTTCAGCGCAACGTTACCCCAACATAGGAACCTGCGCATGTTTGCCAATGGTCTGTCGTACCTTGCTATTCCCGGCCCGTCGGTCATGCCAGAGCGTGTCTTGCGCGCCATGCACCGCGCCGCACCCAATATTTATACCGGTGAGTTGCATGATGTGACGCGCAGCCTGATCCCTGATCTGAAATCCGTCGCAGGCACCGCCCACAATGTGGCCATCTACATTGCCAACGGACACGGGGTCTGGGAGGCTGCGCTGTCCAACGTGATCGGTGCAGGCGACACCGTGCTTGTTCTGGCCACGGGCCGGTTCTGTGTGGGCTGGGGTGAGATGGCCGAGGGCCTTGGCGCCACGGTTGAAACACTTGATTTCGGTGACAGCGATGCCGTGGATCTGGCACAGGTTGAGGCCGCCTTGCGTGCCGATACCGAAGGGCGCATCAAAGCCGTGTTGACGGTCTTGGTCGACACATCCACGGGCGTTCTGAACGACATCAAAGGCGTGCGTGCAGCGATGGATGCGGCAGGGCATGACGCGCTGCTGATGTGTGATTGCATCGCGTCCTTGGGGTGCGATGAATACCGGATGGACGACTGGGGCGTCGATATCACCGTTGCGGCCAGCCAGAAGGGGCTGATGACGCCGCCGGGGATCGGGTTTGTCTGGTTCAACGACAAGGCCGACGCCGTGCGCGGGACCATCTCGCAGGTGTCGCGCTATTGGGATTGGCGGCCCCGTGTGAATGCCGATGAATACTGGAAGTTTTTCGACGGCACTGCCCCCACGCACCACATCTACGGGCTCCGCGAGGCACTGGACATGATCGCCGAAGAGGGGCTTGAGGCCATTTGGGCCCGTCACGCTGGGCTGGCGCGGGCCATTTGGGCCGCCATTGATGTCTGGTCATCGGACGGTCCAATGGAGATCAACGTGGCAGATGAGGCCGCGCGGTCGCGGGCCGTCACGTCGCTGAAACTGGACGAAGGGCAGGGCGATGCCCTGCGGGCGTGGTGCGAAGACAAGATGGGCGTGACGTTGGGGATCGGTCTGGGCCGCACACCGGCCAGCGCCTATTTCCGGTTGGGCCATATGGGACACGTGAACGGGCACATGGTGTTGGGGTTTCTGGGCACGATTGATACGGGCCTCAAGGCCTTGGATATCCCCCACGGACGCGGTGCGATGGAGGCGGCGTCAAATGTCCTGGCCGACCTCAGTCGGGGCTAGACGGGCCGCGCGCAGTCGGATCAACCCGTCAATGAAGGCCGCCGACAGCATGACCCAGACAATGCCCCACACCGCTGCGATCGTGAAAAACGCCATGAACAGAATCCCGAAGGCTGTTGCCAGAAAGGCGTTTGTGTAATTTTCGACACGTCCGGGATATCGTCTCATCAGGGGCTCCTTTCCCGCTCAACGCATCAATCCTAACGCGGTTTCGTGAAAAATCACCTAAACCTTTTGTGCGGACTTGAGCGCTTTTGGCAGGGCTTCGGCCACAAGGGCCATATCGGCGGCGGTGCCGCATGAAATCCGGATGCAGCGGTCTTGCGGGGCAACAAAGGGCATCCGCACGAAAATCCCCTGCGCCGTCAGGTCGGCCAGAACCGCACGGGCGAAATCACCGTCCTGCCCGCAATCCATCGCCACGAAATTTGTAGCGGACGGAATGGCACGCAATCCGTTGTCTTCAGCAATCTGGTAAAGGGCCTGGCGGGAGGCCTCGATCTGGCTGCGGATGTCGTCGATATAAGCGTCGTCCGCCAAGGCGGCCAAGGCGCCGGCCTGCGAAATCCGGCTCATCCCGAAATGGTTGCGCACGCGGTTGAAGGCGGTGATGAAATCCACGTGCCCGACAGCATAGCCCACCCGCGCACCGGCCATGCCGTAGGCTTTGGAAAATGTGCGCGTGCGGATGACGCGGGCGTCGAAGATGTTGAAGGCGGGCGCTGTGCCCTCGGGTGCCAGTTCGACATAAGCTTCGTCCAGAACCAAAAGGCAGCCTTCGGGCAGGTTCTGGATCATCAGCTGGATGGTCTGCGCGGAGTGGCAGGTGCCCATGGGATTGTCGGGATTGGACAGATAAATCAGCTTCGCGCCGACCTCACGCGCTTTCGCGATCAGCCGGTCGGGGTCTTCGTGATCGGCGGTGTAGGGGACTGTGTGGATTGTGCCGCCATAGCCTGTCACGTGGTAGTTGAAGGTCGGGTAGGCCCCCGCGCTGGTCACCACGTGATCGCCTGTCGTGACCGTCAGGCGAACGATGCTGTCCAAAAGCCCGTCGATGCCCGCGCCCACGACGATGTTTTCAGTCGGAACGTCATGTTTGGCCGCAAGGGCGTGTCGCAGGTCGTGGCTTTCCGGATCACCGTATTTCCAGACATCCCCGGCGGCGGCTTTCATGGCTTTGATCGCCTTGGGGGAGGGGCCGAAAACGCTTTCATTGGCGCCAAGACGCGCCTTGAACGGCTGCCCGTTTGCGCGTTCCTGTGCTTCGGGGCCGACAAAGGGCACAGTTGCGGGAAGGGACGCGGCAAGGGGCGTCAGGTGCGGTGACGTTTTGGGTGTTTGGCTCATGGAGGGGACTTTGCGGTGCGCCTTCCCCTTTGAAAAGAGGCAAGGTGTTTACCATGTCCTTTAGAGGAGGATTTTGCGATGAAATTTACGCGACGTGGGTTTTTGGCGACAACCGGAGCAGCTGCGGGTGCGCGGCTGGCGGGTCCTTTGGCGCGAACAGGCGGGGGGCGACGGGTGCTGACCTTGGTTTATGACAAGTCGCTGGGCATGATGCGCGCGGTTGAGCGGATCGTGCCGTAAGACTTGAGCGGTTTGGGACTGACCGGCCCTCCGGGGGGAGTTTTTCGGGCCAGATGAAGCTGGGGGACCGCGTTCCGCAAGAGTTTTGTGCAAACGCGCGCCCTTCTGGTCGGAGGACGCGCGTTAACCTTGATGAAGGGTTAAATCAGATCTCGTTCAGCTGGGCCAAAGCGGCGCTCAACTGCGCGATTTCCTCTTCCCGCAGGGCGAGATTGGATTTGGCCTCTTCGACCACCTCTTCGGAGGCGTTGGCCGCGAATTTGGGGTTGCCCAACCGTCCGCGCAACCCGCCTGCTTCTTTTTCGACCTTAGCCAATGATTTGGAAATGCGGGCTTTTTCCGCGTCCACGTCGATAATATCGGCCAAGGGCAGCGCAAAGGTTGCGCCACGAGTGCCGACCATCATCGACCCCTTGGGGGCCTCACCCACTGTGAGGCTGTCCACACGAGCCAACCGTTTGATCAGCGCTTCACTGCCTGTCCACGCGGTTTGGGCGGCGGCGTCAGCCTCTACCTGAACAAGCGGCACATAAAGACCCGCAGGCACGTTCATTTGGGCGCGGGTGGAGCGGATGTTTTCGATGATCTGGATCACCCAAGACATTTCCTGATCGGCGGCGTCATTTACCAGATCGGTGCCATAATCAGGCCAGTCTTCGTGGGCCAGCAGGGTCGTGTGACCCGCCAGCGCCCAGAGTTCTTCGGTGATGAAGGGCATGATCGGATGCAGCAGGATCAGGCATTGATCCAGGACCCACGACAAGGTCGCGCGCGTTTCTGCTTTTTCCGCATCCGTGCCATCCATCAAGAGCGGCTTGCTGAGTTCCAGATACCAGTCGCAGACCTTACCCCAGACGAATTTATAAAGCGCATCGGCGGCGTCGTTGAAGCGGTAGGCGGCGAGGGCGGCGTTCACCTCTGCCAGCGTTTTGGCGGTTTCCCCGATGATCCAGCTGTTGACGGATTTGGTGGGGGTGGGGCGGTCACCGCGCAGGCCGAAGCCTTCGTTCATTTCGGCAAAACGGGCGGCATTCCACAGTTTGGTGCCGAAATTGCGGTAGCCCGCGATGCGCGAGGTGTCGAGTTTCAGCGCCCCGCCAAGGGAGGCCATCGCCGCATTGGTGAACCGCAGCGCGTCCGCGCCGTATTCGTCGATGATATCCAGCGGGTCGATGACGTTGCCGGTAGATTTCGACATCTTCTTGCCCTTGGCGTCGCGCACGAGGCCATGGAGGTAGATGGTGTCGAA
>NZ_JAHDGE010000009.1:66859-72423 GCF_020627745.1 Pseudooctadecabacter sp. | reverse complement strand
TTCGAAACGGGAGCGCTCAGTTCAGTGCGGCGTCCGTGATCTCGGTCGTATAGGCACCCTCAGGCTCCGCCGTGATGACCGGATCGGACCCACCGGCCAGCAGGGTGTCCACCGTCCGCTGATAGGCATCCACATCCAGCGCACCGGTGCTGCCTTGGGTCAGCTTGGCGATCTCACCCATCATGCGGGCCTGTGCGGCCTCGGACTGGGCACCGGTTTCATCGTATTCGATGATGATGGCGGCGGCCTCTTCGACGTTCTCTTCTGCATAGCGCCACCCTTCCATGGAGGCGCGCACGAAGCGGACCATTTTGTCCACGAACACCGGATCCTCAAGGTTCTCTTCCAGCGCGTAGATGCCGTCCTCGAGCGTGGCCACGCCCTGTTCTTCGTATTTGAATGTCACCAATTCATCGGGGTCGACACCCGCATCCAGCACCTGACCGTATTCGTTATAGGTCATGGTCGAAATGCAGTCGGCTTCACGGTTCAGCAGCGGGTCCACATTGAACCCTTGCTTGAGGACCGTCACACCGTCCTCGCCGCCGTCCGTGGGGATGCCTTCCTGGCTCATCCAGCTCAGGAACGGGTATTCATTGCCAAAGAACCACACGCCGATGGTCTTGCCGCGAAAATCCTCAACGCTTTCGATGCCGGTGTCTTTCCAGCAGGTCAGCATCAGGCCGGAGGATACGAAAGGCTGCGCGATGTTCACCACTGGCAGGCCCTTTTCACGGGCCGCCAGTGCGGACGGCATCCAGTTCAGCATGATGTCAGCGCCGCCGCCTGCCAGCACCTGTGGGGGTGCGATATCCGGCCCGCCGGGCAGGATCGTGACGTTCAGCCCCTCGTCCTCATAAAACCCTTTTTCCAGCGCCACGTAGTAGCCCGCAAACTGCGCTTGCGTGACCCACTGCAGCTGCAAGGTGACGTCGTTGGCATGGCCATCGGCCAGCGCGCTGGTGCCCATCAGGCCCGCGATCAGAGCGGTTGTTGTCAGTGTCTTCATTGTTGACCTCCAGTGTCATGTTGGACGGCCGCACGGATGTATCCCCGTGGTCTCACCGTTGTGACGGGTGCCAGAATGTCACCCGCTTTTCGATCAGGGCCATCGCCCCATAAAAGGCCGAACCCGCAAGGGCCGCGACCACAATTTCAGCCCAGACCATATCCATGGCAAGCTGGCCCACGGATGTTGAAATCCGAAAACCCATGCCCACCGTGGGGGAGCCGAAAAATTCAGCGACGATGGCGCCGATTAAGGCAAGTGTCGTCGCAATCTTAAGTCCGTTGAAGATGAACGGCATCGCCGCTGGCAGCCGCAGTTTGAACAGGCTGGGCCAGTAGCCCGCCCCGTAGGTCCGCATCAAATCGCGCTGCATGGCGGATGTATCTTTCAGCCCCGCGACCGTGTTCACCAGAATGGGGAAAAACACCATGACGCCCACGACGGCCGCCTTGCTTTCCCAACCGCTGCCCAGCCATTTGACAAAAATGGGGGCCGTGCCGACGATCGGCAGTGCCGCCATAAAGGCCCCGACCGGCAAGATACCTTTTGTCAGAAAATCGGACCTGTCCGCCAGCAGCGCCACCGCGAAGGCCGCGATCATTCCGGCGATGTAACCGGTCAACGCGCCCTTGATGATCGTCTGGTTGAAATCCGCAATCAACGTCGGGATGGATGACGCAAAGGTCGCCGCAATGGCCGACGGGGCGGGCAGGATGATCGGGCTGACGCCCAGCATCGTCACCAAGACCTGCCACATAGCGATCAGCGTGATGCCAAAAATCGCAGGGATCAGCAGGCTGACCGCGCGGCTGTCTGACGCCGCGCTGTTTGCCAGACGGCTGTTGATGAACCATCCTGCAGCCCAGATCAGACCGGCAATCGCGAACGCCATCATGCCGCAGCCCCCACCATGCCCATACGCCGCAGCGTGCGCCGTTCAATCAGGCTCAGGGTCGCCACCAAAAGTGCTGCCGTAATCGCCGCCCCAAAGAGCGCAGCCCAAGTGACTATCGGCTGCCCGTATTGATCCCCCACCAGCATCCGCGCGCCAAATCCGGCCCGCGCACCTGTGGGCAGTTCACCCACAATGGCCCCCACCAAAGACGCAGAAATCCCGATTTTGAGCGATGCGAACAGATAAGGCATCGACGCCGGCAGGCGCAGTTTCCAGAAGCCTTGGTTGGGGCTTGCGTTGTAGGTTCGCAGCAGGTCCAACTGCATCGCATCCGGACTGCGCAGCCCCTTCACCATGCCCACGACCACGGGGAAGAAGGATAAGTAGGCCGAGATAATGGATTTCGGCAAAAGCCCCTGAATGCCAATCGACCCCAGCATCACAATCACCATCGGCGCCAGCGCCAGAATGGGAATGGTCTGTGACGTGATCGCCCAAGGCATAACCGACTTGTCCATCGTCCGGTTGTAGACGATGCCAACGGCCAACAGGATGCCCAAGGTTGTGCCAATCACAAACCCCAGCAAGGTGGCCGACAAGGTCACCCACGCATGATGCAACAACGACCGCCGCGATGTGGGCGCGACGGTGAAGACGGTCTTATACAGCTCCGCCCCCACCTGGTGGGGCGACGGCAGGTTGGGCCGGTCCAACGTATAGGTCATCCCCCAGATGTCGGGGTTTTTAACCGCGAGGGAGAGTCCGGAAAGCTCTTTGCGCTCGGCTGGCGTGTCCGGCGTCACGACAATATCCTGCCGTGCAGCCTGATCCGCCGTCAGGTGAATGTTCATCGGCACCACGGCGGCGATCCAAATACCGAGGATCACCAAAACAATCGCCAAGGGGGGCCACAGTGATTTCATTCACACGTCATCCTGATGACCCGCACGCAACCCGTCGCGGACGCGGTGGGCGATCTCGATGAACTCCGGCGTGTCGCGGATATCCAAGGGGCGCTCGCGGGGCAGGGGGCTGTCGATCACATCGGTGATCCGGCCCGGACGCGGCGACATGACGACGATCTTGGTGGACAGATAGACGGCCTCGGGGATGGAATGGGTGACAAAACCAATGGTCTTCTCGGTGCGCGCCCAAAGGTGGAGGAGTTGTTCGTTCAAATGGTCGCGCACGATCTCATCCAGCGCGCCGAAGGGTTCATCCATCAACAAGATATCCGCATCAAAGGCCAAGGCCCGCGCAATGGAGGCCCGTTGCTGCATCCCGCCGGACAGCTGCCAAGGAAACTTCTTCTCAAACCCCGCAAGATCGACAAGGTCCAACACACGGGCGACCCGTTCGGCCTGTTCGGATTTGGAAAAGCCCATAATCTCCAACGGCAGACGAATGTTGCCGCCAATCGTGCGCCATGGATAAAGCCCCGCCGCCTGAAATACATAGCCATAGGCGCGCGCGCGCCGCGCCTCATCCGGGGTCATCCCGTTGACGGAGATATCGCCCCCCGTGGGCGTCTCAAGCCCCGCAATGCAGCGCAAAAAGGTGGTCTTGCCGCAGCCGGATGGGCCGATGAAGGAAACGAAATCCCCCTTCTCGATGTCCAACGACACGTCTTTGAGCGCATGGACAGGGCCGTCGCCCGTTTGAAAGGTCAGGTCGAGGGCGGTCGCGGAAATCACGCTCATTCAGTGTCCTCCGGTGAGACCCAGCCCGGCTTTTGCAAAACGCTGTCGTGCCAAGCCAGCCAGACCCCGTCCAGCCCGGACGGCAGCCGCTCGAACACAAGCCCGCAATTTCCGCAACGCAGAACCTTGTATTCGGGCGGGACCACGACCGAAACGTCCTGTGGAACCTGCGCCAGGTCGAACGGAACCTGCGCCGTATGCCTGGCCTGACAGCCTTTGTTCGGACAGCCTGACGGTGCAGTCATGGTGCCGTCACACCCCCGTCGCCGGAATACCCGTCCGCTGAACGGGGCGCGGCGCGGTCAATTCCTTCCACGTGCTCAGCGCGCGGTTGGTCACGCCGTTGCCCTCACGTTTGACGAATTTGCCGTGGCCTTCTTGCGTGCGGATGTCTCCGTCATGCACCGCTACATGGCCGCGGGTCAGCGTAAACCGTGGCAGACCTTTGACCTGCTGGCCCTCGAACACGTTGTAATCAATGGCAGATTGCTGGGCGCTGGCCGTGATTGTTTTCTCCTTCTGCGGGTCCCACACCACCAGATCGGCGTCGGCCCCCACCGCCACGGCGCCCTTACGGGGATAGCAGTTCAGGATTTTCGCGATGTTGGTGGATGTCACGGCCACAAATTCATTGGGCGTCAGACGGCCCGTCGCAACCCCGTGGGTCCAGAGCATCGGCATCCTGTCTTCAAGCCCGCCGGTGCCATTGGGGATCTTGGTGAAATCGCCCACACCGGTGCGTTTTTGATCGGTGGTAAACGCGCAGTGATCCGTGGCCACGACCGACAGCGACCCCGATTGCAGGCCCGCCCACAGGCTGTCCTGATGCATCTTGTTGCGGAACGGCGGGGACATCACCCGCCGCGCGGCGTGGTCCCAATCGGCGTTGAAATATTCAGACTCGTCCAAGGTCAGGTGCTGGATCAACGGTTCCCCCCACACGCGTTTGCCTTGCTGACGCGCGCGCCGGATCGCCTCATGGGCTTCTTCGCAGGACGTATGAACAACGTACAAAGGCACGCCCGCCATATCGGCAATCATGATCGCACGATTGGTGGCCTCACCCTCAACCTGTGAGGGGCGCGAATAGGCGTGCGCCTCGGGTCCCGTATTGCCCTCCGCCAGCAGTTTGGCGCTGAGTTCAGCCACCACATCGCCGTTCTCCGCATGCACCATGGCGATCCCGCCGAGTTCCGCCAAACGGTTGAAAGAGCTGAACAATTCGTCGTCATTCACCATCAACGCGCCCTTGTAGGCGAGGAAGTGTTTGAACGTGTTGATCCCGCGGTCTTCAATCACGGTCTTCATGTCATTGAACACCTGCTCCCCCCACCATGTGACCGCCATGTGGAAGGAATAATCGCAGTTGGCGCGGGTCGATTTATTGTCCCAGCGTTTGATCGCGTCCATCAGGCTTTCGCCCTGATTGGGCAGGCAGAAATCCACGACCATCGTGGTGCCGCCTGCCAGACCCGCGCGCGTCCCGCTTTCGAAATCGTCCGTCGAATAGGTCCCCATGAACGGCATTTCCAGATGCACATGGGGATCAATCCCGCCGGGCATGACATAGCAACCCGTGGCGTCGAGGTCTTCATCACCTTTGAGGCCCTTGCCGATCTCAACGATCACGCCGCCCTCAATCAACACATCCGCTTCATAGGTCAGATCATGGGTCACGATCGTGCCGTTCTTGATGACTTTGCTCATGGTAGGTCCTTCATTCTTCTGATCCGCAAACTCCGGGGGTCTGGGGGCTGGCCCCCAGTCCGGCGCTAAGACACAATCTCCGCCGTCTCCAGCACCGCATGCATCAGCACATCCGCGCCCGCTGCGGCCCATTCGGGGCTGATCTCTTCCGCTTCGTGGTGCGACAGGCCATCCACACAGGGGCACATGACCATCGCTGTGGGGTACAAATCGTTGATCCAGCAGGCGTCGTGGCCCGCACCGGACACGATGT
>NZ_JAHDGE010000009.1:42665-66759 GCF_020627745.1 Pseudooctadecabacter sp. | reverse complement strand
GTGGGGTACAAATCGTTGATCCAGCAGGCGTCGTGGCCCGCACCGGACACGATGTCCATATGGCTGTAGCCCAACCGCTCAGCTGCATCGCGCACGGCGCTGACGCAGGCCTCATCGAAGGCGGGCGGGTCGAACTGGCCGACGATCTCGCACGAAAACTCCAGCCCGATGTCTGCGCACAGCTCTGGTGCGCGGTCGTTGAATTCCGCCACCATCGCGTTCAGCTTATCCAGCAGATGCGTGCGCATATCGACGGTGAAGACCACCTTACCGGGGATCACGTTGCGACTGTTGGGGTAGACGTCGATGTGGCCGATGGCACCCACGGCGTTGGGCTGGTTTTTCATCGCGATCTCGTGCACCAGCTCGGTCACCAGCGCCAGCCCGCGCCCTGCATTTCTGCGCATATGCATGGGGGTAGACCCCGTGTGGCTTTCCTTGCCGGTCACCGTGCATTCGATCCAGCGCAGGCCCTGACCGTGGGTGACGACGCCGATATCCTTCCCCTCGGCCTCCAGAATAGGGCCCTGTTCGATGTGCAACTCGAAGAAGGCATGCATCTTGCGCGCGCCGACTTTTTCGTCGCCTTTCCAGCCGATCCGGTCCAACTCATCGCCAAACTTTTTGCCGTCCGCATCTGTCCGGTCGCGCGCCCAGTCAAGGTCATGCTTGCCCGCAAACACGCCGGAGGCCAGCATTGCGGGGGCAAAGCGCGTGCCCTCTTCGTTGGTCCAGTTGGTGACCACAATCGGGTGCTTGGTCTTGATGTCGAGGTCATTCATCGTGCGGATAATCTCAAGCCCGCCCAAAACGCCCAGTACCCCGTCGTATTTGCCGCCCGTCGGCTGGGTGTCCAAGTGCGATCCCACGTAAACGGGCAGGGCGTCGGGGTCCGTGCCCTCACGGCGTGCAAACATATTGCCGATCTCATCCACGCCCATGGTGCAGCCTGCGTCCTCGCACCAGCGTTGGAACAGATGGCGGCCCTCGCTGTCTGCGTCGGTCAGGGTCTGGCGGTTGTTGCCACCGGCGACACCGGGGCCGATCTTGGCCATCTCCATCAGGCTGTCCCACAAGCGGGTCCCGTTGATGCGTAAATTCTCACCTGCTGCTGGCATGACGTCCCCAAGGCTGGCTGCATTATTTGACCAATCGGTCAAACCCACGCTACCAGAGGCCCGGCATCCGTCAAGGATTTTGCTTAACCCTTGGGCAGCTTGCCGTTAAACCCTGCTAAGGCGGGTGTGTTTGCCCAAAAGATGATCAGAGTGAAAACAGCCATGGCCAAGACTGACACACGCATTCAGAAAAAGAACCAGGCCACGATCATGCAAGCGGGGCTTGAGGTGTTTTCACAGTTCGGGTTTCGCGGATCGACCTTGGACCAGATCGCCAAAGCGGCGGGCATGTCGAAACCCAATTTGCTCTATTATTTCAAATCGAAAGAGGCCGTTTACACGGCCCTTCTGGCGCGGCTTTTGGAAAACTGGCTGGAACCGCTCAAGGCAATCGACCGCGATGGTGATCCTGTCGAACAGCTGTTGGGCTATGCCAATCGCAAGCTTGATATGTCCCGAAATTTCCCCCGCGAAAGCCGCCTGTTCGCCAATGAAATCATCCAAGGCGCGCCGCGGATCGGGGACGTTTTGAAGGGCGAACTCAAAGATTTGGTGGATGAGATTGCCGTCGTCATCAACGGCTGGGCGGCGGCAGGTCGGATCAAACCGGTCGATCCCTATCACCTGATCTTCACCATCTGGTCCCTGACCCAACACTATGCGGATTTCGACGTTCAGGTGCGGGCGATCTTGGGCGGTGTTGACCCGTTTGAAGGCGCACAAAGCCATCTGGATATGACCCTGCGCGGACTTTTGCAGCCTACATAAAAATGGGGCCGATACAGCGGTGCACCGGCCCCAGTCACTCAGGGAGACATCATTCCGCGGCCGTAGCCGCCGGATTGTTCGGATGGGTCGTCCAGTTGGCGTAGTCCTTTTCGACGGTCTTGCCCGTGCGCGGATCAACGCTGCCGGGTTCCATCGCGACCATCGAGATGCAGTTTTCCACCGGACAGACATCCACGCACAGGTTACAGGCCACGCATTCGGCGTCGATGACCTCAAACACACGATCCGCGCTCATGGAAATCGCTTGGTGTGAGGTGTCTTCGCAGGCCGCATAGCATCGTCCGCAGGAAATGCAGGCGTCTTGGTCGATCTTCGCCTTGGCAATGTAGTTGAGGTTCAGGTACTGCCAGTCGGTCGTGTTGGGCACCGCCGCCCCGCAGAAATCCGCGATGCTGGTGTGGCCCTTTTCGTCCATCCACTGGGACAACCCGCTGATCATCTCCTGCACGATCTTGAAGCCATAGGTCATGGCCGCCGTGCAGACCTGCACATTGCCGCAGCCCAGCGTGATGAATTCCGCCGCATCGCGCCACGTGGTCACCCCGCCGATGCCCGAAATAGGCAGTCCAGCGGTTTCAGGATCACGGGCGATTTCGCTGACCATGGACATGGCGATGGGTTTGACCGCAGGGCCGCAATAGCCCCCATGGGTGCCTTTGCCGTCGATGCTTGGCTCTGGCGACATGGTGTCGAGGTTCACTGAGGTGATCGAGTTGATCGTATTGATCAGGCTGACCGCATCCGCCCCGCCGCGCTTGGCCGCCGCAGCGGGTTTGCGGATGTCGGTGATGTTGGGCGTCAGCTTCACGATCACGGGTTTGCTGTAATATTGTTTGCACCACCGCGTCACCATTTCGATATATTCGGGCACTTGGCCCACGGCGGCACCCATGCCGCGCTCAGACATCCCGTGGGGGCAGCCGAAGTTCAGCTCAATCCCGTCGGCGCCCGTGTCTTCGACCAGCGGCAGGATGTCCTTCCACGCCTGTTCCTCACACGGGACCATGATCGACACGATCATGGCACGGTCGGGGTAGTCGGCCTTTACGCGCTTGATTTCTTCAAGGTTGGTGTACAGGTCGCGGTCGGTGATCAATTCGATATTGTTGATCCCCAACACCGTGCGGTCCTTGCCATAGATTACGCCATAGCGCGGCCCGTTGACGTTGACGACAGGTGGCCCTTCGGACCCCAGCGTTTTCCACACCACGCCGCCCCATCCGGCCTCGAACGCGCGGCGGACGTTGTATTCCTTGTCCGTTGGCGGGGCAGAGGCCAGCCAGAAGGGGTTGGGGCTTTTGATGCCCAGAAAGTCGGTTGTCAGATCGGCCATTTATGAACCTCCCATCAATGTCGCATGAATATCCATCGCCGCATCGCGGCCCTCGGCCACCGCCGTCACCGTCAGGTCATCGCCCCCGGCGGCACAATCGCCGCCCGCCCAGACGCCCGCACGGGAGGTGCGGCCTGCGCCGGTCACGGCGATCTTGCGCCCGTCGAGTTCCAAACCCCCGTCCGAGGTCAGCGTTTGGCCAATGGCGCGGAAAATCTGGTCGGCGGGCAGGCGAACGGTCTCTCCGGTGCCGCGCAGGGTGCCGTCCACGGTTTCGGTCAATTCCAACTCAATCTCGGCGGCGGATCCGTTGCCATGGATCGCTTTGGGTTGGGCGTTGAACATCAGCTTTACCCCGTGGGATGCGGCCAGATCCTGTTCATAGCGGCTGGCCCCCATGGCGTCGCGGCCCCGACGATAGGCGATGGTCACATTGTCTGCGCCCAGCAATTTGGATTGCACGGCAGCATCCACCGCCGTCATCCCGCCGCCAATCACAACAACGTTGCGACCGACAGGGAGGGAGGACAGATCGTCCGTCTGGCGTAGCGTTTCGATGAACGACACGGCGTCTTCGACGCCATCCTTGTCGGCCCCGTCCACAGACAGCGCATTCACACCGCCCAGACCCACCGCCAGAAACGTCGCCGCAAAGCAACCAACCACATCGTCCAGTTTCAACGCCTCACCCAGCGCCATGCCGGTCTTGATCTCAATCCCGCCGATGGAGCACAGCCATTCGACTTCGCGCGCGGCGAAGTCATCGGTCGATTTATAGGCGGCGATCCCGTATTCGTTCAGCCCGCCGGGTTTTGGCATGGCATCATAGACAGTGACGTCATGGCCCAGCATCGCCAGACGGTGCGCACACGACAGGCCCGCAGGCCCCGCGCCAATGACGGCGACCTTTTTGCCTGTGGGCGCGGCCCTTTCAAACGGCATCACACCCGCCGCCATCACGGTGTCGGTGGCGTAGCGTTGCAGGCGGCCGATTTCGACGGGTTTGCCCTCGGCCAGTTCGCGCACGCAGGCCTGTTCACACAGGTCTTCGGTCGGACACACGCGGGCACACATGCCGCCCAGGATATTCTGGTCAAAGATCGTCTTGGCCGCAGCCTCAGGCGTGCCCGTGGCGATCTGGCGGATAAAAAGCGGAATGTCGATGTCCGTGGGGCAGGCCGTGATGCAGGGCGCGTCATGGCAGAAATAACAGCGGTCTGCGGCAACGGCGGCTTCATGACCATCCAGCGGCGCATGCAGGTCTGTGAAATTCTCGGCCAAGGCCTCTGCGTCCAGGCGCGCGGCGGCAATTCCGGGGGTATAGGGCGAATTCATCGTGGCTCCCGTCGGTTGATAACGGATTCACCTTGGCACAGTTTATTTTTTTATCAAACGGTAAAATTATGAACCAATCAACCCACCCGCCGTTGCCCATGTTTCGATAGACCCCGCGCCGCTTTTGCCTAAACTGGCGGCAGTTTTTGCACCATTCCCAGCCGGAGGCCCCCAGATGCCCACCTACGCCGTTGTCCAAGTCGACGTCAAAGACGCCGATGAATACGCCAAATACGCCGAACTGGCAGGCCCTGCAGTGGCCCAATACGGTGGTGAATTCCTCGCCCGTGGGGGCGCGGTCGAGGTGATGGAGGGCACAACCCGCGCCCGCTGCGTCATCATCCGTTTCCCCGACATGGCCACCGCGAAGGCGTTCTATCACGGACCCGAATACCAAAAGGCGCTGGGTTTTGCGCTGCCTGTTTCGGACCGCGACTATAAATTCGTCGAGGGGCTATAGCCTGTGACATACCCGTTTCTGGGGAGATGACGCGAATTTCGTCGTAAATCATGACGATTTTGGTCGGAATCTCTTGAGGCTGCTCTAATTCTTGCCCAGATAGGGGCAACCTTCAGGCCCCACAGATCAGGAGTTCGCGTGTCCCTCTTCCTTATCGTTGCCTTGCCCTTTCTGGGCGCACTTCTTCCCGGCCTGATGAACTCTGCCGGACGGCAAGCTGTCGGGGGTGTCACATTCACAGTCACTTTGGCCGCCTTTATCGGGCTGATGACCAATCTGCCTGCCATTCTGGCCGGTGAGGTTGTTCAAACCGGGTTCGACTGGTTCCCGCAGCTGGGTCTGAATGTAACCTTGATGTTGGACGGGCTGGGGTTCTTTTTCGCCACGCTGATCCTTGGCATCGGATTGCTGATCATTGTCTACGGTCGCCACTATCTGGCGCGCGAAGACAACATGGGCGAATTCTTCACCTACCTGTTGTTGTTCCAAGGCGCGATGGTCGGCATCGTGTTGTCAGATAACATACTGCTGTTGCTTATTTTCTGGGAACTGACATCGCTGTCGTCCTTCCTGCTTATCGGCTACTGGAAACATCTTGAGGCCGGACGCCAAGGCGCGCGCATGGCGCTGACCGTGACGGGTATGGGCGGTCTGGCCATGATCGGTGGCATGTTGTTGCTGGGCAATATCGTGGGCTCCTATGACCTGTCGGTGATTTTGCAAAATCGCGAGGCCATTCAGGCGGACCCAATGTATGTCCCCGCGCTGTTGTTGATCTTGACGGGCTGTTTCACCAAATCCGCGCAATTCCCGTTCCATTTCTGGCTGCCCCACGCCATGGCGGCCCCCACGCCGGTGTCGGCCTACCTGCACTCTGCCACAATGGTGAAGGCGGGCATTTTCCTGATGGCGCGCATGTGGCCGGTGCTGTCGGGCACGCCCGAATGGTTCTACATCGTCACCACCGCCGGGCTGATCACCATGGTGCTGGGCGCTGTGATCGCGTTGTTCAAACATGACCTGAAGGCGCTTTTGGCGTTTTCGACCGTGTCCCATTTGGGACTGATCACGATGCTGCTGGGCACCGGCACGGCCTTTGGTGCGATGGTCGCGGTGTTCCACATCCTCAACCACGCGACGTTCAAAGCGGCTTTGTTCATGTCCGCCGGGATCGTGGATCATGAAACCAAAACCCGCGATATCCGCATCCTTGGCGGGCTTCGCCACTTGATGCCGATTACGTTTGTCATCGCCACGCTTGGCGCGCTGTCCATGGCGGGCATCCCGCTTCTCAACGGGTTCCTCAGCAAGGAAATGATGCTCAAAGAGATGGAGAAGACCTACCTTTTTGGTCCCGAATGGCTGGTGCCAGCACTTGTGACCTTTGGGTCGCTCATGTCGGCGGCCTATTGCTTCCGTCTGATCGGCCATACGTTTCTGGGCAAAAAGCGGGATCCCGAAAGCTATCCGGCCAAACCCCATGATCCCGGCCCCGGTCTGTGGCTGCCCCCCGCGATCCTGATCGTTTTGGTGGTCGGCATCGGCGTTGCCCCGTTCCTGGTGGAACCCTTCGTGAAACTGGTCACAGCAGCGGTCCTTGGCGGCGTGGCTGAAGTGCCCGACTATCACATCGCAATCTGGCACGGCGTCAACGTGCCGCTCTATTTGTCGATCACGGCCATCGTCGGCGGCCTGATCGTGCTTGCGCTGTTCAAACCCCTGTCCGCCCTGTGGGAAGCCACCCCAAGGCCCGAGGCCAAGACCATCTTCGACGACATCGTCGCAGCGGTGGTCATGTGGGCACGCTGGGCGATCCACCCGCTGCACAACGGCGCCTTCACCCGCTATGCCATGATCGCCACCGTGGTCATCGTCGCCGCCGGCTATCATGCGTGGACAACCGGCACCGTGGCTGACGCCACCCGCGCCGTGCAGCCTGTGGGCTGGGTCGAAGTCGCAGGCTGGGCCATGCTGGTCGCCGCGACCGTCGGCCTTGCGGCCATGCACCACAACCGCCTGCTGGCGCTGATCCTGATCGGGATCGTGGGCCTGATGGTGTCCATCGGGTTTGTCTTCCTGTCGGCACCTGATCTGGCCATGACGCAGATCACGGTTGAGGTGGTGACGATCATCCTGTTGCTGCTGGCGCTGAACTTCCTGCCCAACACCACGCCCGAAGAAAGCCCATGGTACATGCGCGCGCGGGATATGGTGATTGCAGGTGTCGGGGGCCTCGCCACGATGGCGCTGGCCTATCATTATTTGCTGCGCGACGCGGTCTCGTCGCCCATTTCCGAATTCCACCTTGCCAATTCCTACAAGGGCGGGGGCGGCACCAATGTCGTCAACGTGATCCTCGTGGATTTCCGTGGCTTCGACACCTTCGGCGAAATCATCGTGCTGGGCATCGCGGCCCTGCTGATCTACGCGCTGACGGAAACCCTGTTGAGCGGCCCCGTGCGGGCGCGTCTGCTGAACCGTGTGCCGGATAAACCCCTGTCGGGCACGCAGCACCCGATGATGATGGTCGTGCTGACCCGCGTGATGATGCCCGTAGTCCTTATGGTCGGCTTCTACATCTTCCTGCGTGGTCACAACGAACCGGGCGGCGGGTTCATCGCGGGTCTGGTCGTGTCGATCGGTGTGGTGATGCAATACATGGCGTCGGGCTTTGCCTGGGCCGAGGACCGGCAGCGCTTCCCCTATCACGGGGTCATCGGTGCCGGTGTCCTGATCGCGGGCCTGACGGGCATCGGGTCATGGTTCTTCGGCAAGCCGTTCCTGACCTCCGATTTCACCTATGTCCGCATCCCGCCGTTTCAGGAATTCGAACTGGCCACTGCTGCCCTGTTTGATGTGGGCGTCTTCTTGGCCGTCGTTGGCGCGGTGATGTTGTCGCTGGAAAGCTTCTCACGCCTCGCACGGCGTGCGCATGTGAAGGACAACGAACAACCGATGGATGTTGACCCTTCGATGCATGAAGATTTTCTTGAGGCAGAGACCACAAAGGAGGGGGTGTGATATGGAAGTCCTCGTCGCCTCCGCCATCGGGATCATGACCGCCGCTGGCCTTTATCTGGTCATGCGCCTGCGGACGTTCCCCGTGATCCTTGGCATTTCGCTGCTGACCTATGCGGTCAACGTGTTCCTGTTTGCCTCCGGTCGTCTGACCATCGGCGCACCGCCCATCCTGACCGAGGCCGAGGTCTATTCAGACCCGCTGCCACAGGCGCTGGTTCTGACCGCCATCGTGATTTCCTTCGGGATGACCGCCGTGGTCGTGATGATCGCGCTCGGGTCTTATCTGGGGTCCAACGACGACCGCGTGAACGACCCAGAGTCCGTGGCTGAGGAGGACGTGACATGACCCATTGGCTCATTGCACCTGTCATCCTGCCTGCCATGCTGGCCCCCTTCATCGTGCTGGCCGCGCGCTATCATCTGAGCATCCAGCGGGTGTTTTCTGTGGTCGGTGTTCTGGCGCAGATCGCCATTGCCATCGGTCTTTTGTGGGCTGCGTCCGACGGGACGATCATGCTGTATCAACTGGGCGATTGGGCGGCGCCTTTCGGCATCGTGCTGGTGGGCGACCGTCTGTCGACCATGATGGTGCTGCTGACAGCTGTGCTGTCGCTGATGGTTCTGCTTTACGCCATCGGGTCAGGCTGGGATGACCGTGGGCGACATTTCCATGCGCTGTTCCAGTTCCAGATCATGGGCATCATGGGCGCGTTTTTGACAGGCGACCTGTTCAACCTCTTTGTGTTCTTTGAGGTTCTGTTGATCGCATCCTACGGGTTGATGATCCACGCGGGTGGCAACGACCGCCTGCGGGCGGGCGTGCAATATGTGCTGTTCAACCTGCTGGGGTCCACGTTGTTCCTGTTCGCGCTGGGCGCTATTTATGCCGAGACCGGAACGCTCAACATGGCCGATCTGGCGGCAAGGGCAGACCTGATCAGCGCAGATGCATCCGTCGGCATTCGCGTGGCGGCGGTTTTGCTACTGTTGGTCTTTGCCATCAAAGCGGCGCTTGTGCCGCTGCACTTCTGGCTGCCCAGCAGCTATGCCGAGGCCCCGGGCCCGGTGGCGGCCCTCTTTGCGATCATGACCAAGGTCGGCGCCTATGCGATCATCCGTGTCTACACGATCATCTTCCCCCCCGACCTAGAAGTCACGCAGGGCCTGCACGATGTCTGGTTGCAACCGGCCGCTTTGCTGTCGGTGGCTTTGGGCATGATCGGTGTGCTTGCCGCGAAAAAGCTGGACCGTCTGGTGGCGTTTTCGGTGATCGGGTCCATGGGTATGGTGCTAATTGCGATTTCGATGTTCACACCCGAAAGCATTGCTGCAGCCCTGTATTACATTATCCATTCGACCTTGGCGGGGGCCGCACTGTTTCTGATCGTCGATCTTGTCAAAGACAGCCGCGGGTCCCTTGTTCTGCGCGCTATGCCACCAGTGGCGGGGGCCACGGTGACATCGGCCCTGTTTTTCGCAGCCGCCATCGCCATGGCAGGCTTGCCGCCCCTGTCGGGCTTCATCGGCAAGCTTTTGATCCTTGATGCGGCCTTTGCATCCGATATGCAGCCGCTGATCTGGACGGTCATCCTTGCCTCGTCCCTGATCGCTGTCGTGGGGTTTGGACGCGCAGGCAGCACAGTCTTCTGGAAGGCCAAGTCGATCCCCGTGGATGATGACGCGGAGCTTGCCATGCCGCCCGGTGCCATGGCTTATGCTGCGGTCTTTGGCCTGTTGGCGATGTCCGTGGCGCTAACGGTCTTTGGCGGTTTTGTCCACGACTTCACCACCGCGACCGCCGCCCAGCTGTTCAACCCCGAGCCCTATATCTCAACCGTGGTGGACACGCCCGGCAAGCTCAGCTCCCCGACGGAGGGCTACTGACATGACCCGCGCTTTCAACTGGCTGTTTCCCCATCCGTTCCTGACCCTGCTGATGGCCGTGGTCTGGATCTTGCTGCAAAACCAGTTCTCTTGGGGAATGGCTGTCTTTGGCGTGATCCTTGGTGTGATCATCCCGCGCCTGACCGCGCGCTGGTGGCCGGACCGCCCCGCAGGGTTCCGCGTGGGCCGCATGATCGGATATGTGCTGTTGGTGTTGTGGGACATCATTATTGCCAACATCGAAGTTGCCTGGATCATCCTGACCCGTCGCAACAAAAACCTGCGTCCGGCATGGATCGTCATTCCGCTCGATTTACGCGACCCCGAGGCGATCACCGTTCTCGCCGGTACGATTACCCTGACCCCCGGCACCGTGTCGGCGGACATGTCCAACACGGGGCGGCACCTTTTGGTGCACGCCCTTGATGCACCTGACCCCGACGCCGTCCGGGACGAGATCAAAACCCGTTATGAGGCCCGCTTGAAGGAGATTTTCGTATGATGCCCGCCGAGGACCTCATGTCGTGGGGCGTTCTGGTGGCCTTTGCCGCCATCGCCATTTCGCAAGTACTTGCCATGCTGCGGCTGGTGATCGGGCCCGGAACCGGTGACCGGATTCTGGCGCTGGACACCATGGTCGTGAACGCCATCGGCCTGATCGTCCTCATCGGCATCTGGCAGGGCACGCAGTTGTTTTTCGAAGCCGCCTTGATCATCGCGATGCTCGGGTTTGTGTCGACAGTGGCCTATGCGCGGTTTGTGTTGCGGGGGGACATCATCGAATGAACTGGGAAGAGATCGGAACCTATTTCGCCGCCATTTGCCTGTTTGTCGGTGCGTTCTTCGCACTGGTCGGGTCCTTTGGCCTTCTGAAACTGAATGACAGCATGACGCGTCTTCATGCGCCGACCAAGGTCGGCACCATGGGGATCGGAATGCTGCTGCTGGCCTCGATGGTGTATTCGTTTGTTCAGGGGCAGGGGTCGTTCCATGAACTGCTGATCATGGCGTTTCTGTTTGTGACCGCGCCCATTTCCGCAAATTTCATCAGCAAGGTGAATATCCATCGCCGCAGCTGCGACGCCCCACCGGTCGTGCCCGATAGTGAGGAATGGTCGACGTTGGTGCAGCGCGAAGAAGATCAGGTCGCGCAGCCCGCAGATCACTAATCTTGCAGCAAGCTGGCCAGATGTTTGGCCGCGCTGTGCATATCGTCCAGATACTGCAGGGACTTTTTGCGATCGAAACGCACTGTGGGTGCGTGAAACGACAGTGTTGCCACAAGCCTGTTGTTGCCATCCATAATCGGCACGGCCAAGGCGATCATTCCATCCATAAATTCTTCACTGTCCGTGGCAAATCCATCGGACCGCACCTGATTGACCGCCTTGATAAGCGCATCGGCGTCCGTGATGGTGTTCGACGTGCGCGCCTCGAAATCCTCTGCGGCGGCATAGCGCGCCAGATGCGATTTGGGCAGGGTCGACAGATACATCTTGCCGGATGCGGTGCAATAAAACGGGACAGTCGTCCCCACGGGCAACTGGATGCGCAGCGGCCATTCCGTCTCAACCCGTTCCAGATAGATCATGCTGTCGCGGTCGGGCAGGGCGATGTTGCACGTCTCCCCGATTTGCGCACTTAGCTTGCGCAGCACCGCCAGACGGGCCGCACGGATGCGCAACGACGACAGAACGCCCGTCGCCATTCCGCGCAACCGACGGCCAGGCGAATAGGCCCGCCCGTCGATGTCTCTTTGCAGAAACCCTTCGTCCTCCAGCGTGGCAAACAGCCGGTGGATCGTGGGCTTGGGCAGCCCCAACTGGGCGTTGACCTCGGTGGGGGTGACGGGCACCCCCACGCGCGCAATCTCTTCCAGCACCAACAACAGGCGCAGGTTGGTCGGGATCGTATCCGAGGTCTGTCCGTCCATTAGGCTGATGCTCCTCCGCCAAACAGTGCTTGCAGTGTTTCATAGAACCAGCCGCCTGGCAGCAAGGTTTTTGAGATACTGGGCACAAGTGCCACGAGGAACCAGACCGAAATCAGAGCAAACAGATACATGGTCGAATATCTCAGAAGCCTGAAATATGGCACCCCTGTCACCCCCGACGCCACATAAAGGTTCAGACCATAGGGCGGCGTGATGAACCCGATGGACGCCCCCACAAGGAAGACGACCGCAAACTGGATCGGATCAACGCCGACAGAGTGCGCAATCGGGGCCAGGATCGGTGCCAGAATGATCGTCACCGGCAGCGATTCCAGAACCATGCCGGACACGAACACGATGGCCATGGCCGTGAACAGAACGGGGTAGTAGCCGCCCATCGACGTCAGGAACCCTTCAATCAGCTCCTTTGCGCCCAAGGACGACAGGTTCTGCTGCATGACCACCGAAATGGCGATCAGCGGGGCCAGAATGCCGGTGATCTGCGCCGACCGCATTGTGATCGACGGCAGCTCAAGCGGGCCAAAGCCGCGCACGACCACCATCTCCCTGAACCCGCGTTCGTTGATATCGCGTTCCTCGTCGATTTTCATCGCCTTGTAGATCGGCAGGCAGATAAATCCGACCAGCACACAAAAGCCCACGGTCACGCCCGCCGCTTCAGTGGGGGAGAATTTGCCGGTGTAGATGCCCCAAAGCACCAGACCGATGGCAAAGAACCCCAGCCAGCCGCCAAGCGCGGTTTTCATCACGCGCACCGGGTCCAGCCCGATCAGCACGCCCCATTTGTTCATCGTCGAGACGATAAAGGCCGTGATGATCATCGCCAACACCATCAGCGCACCGGGCAGAATGCCCGCGATGAAAAGGTCATTGATGCTGAGATTCATGATGAAGCCGTAGACGATAAAGATGATCGACGGCGGGATAATGATCCCGACCGTACCACCAGCCGCCGCTGTGGCGGCCGAAAAGCGCGGGTCGTAGCCGCCCTTCACCATCTCAGGGTGCAACATAGACCCGATGGTCGCCGTGGTGGCCGAGTTCGACCCCGAGATGGCCGCAAACAGACCCGACGCGCCGATGGCCGCCATCGCCAGACCGCCGCGCAGCCAGCCAAGGCAGGCATAGGCAAAGTCCGACAATCGTCGCGCGATGCCCGCACGGTTGATAAGGTCCCCGGTCAGGATAAACAGCGGCATCGCCAACAGGGCAAAGCCGTCGGTGAACACATCCGACAAAGCCGTGCCGATGTTGACCAGCGGCTGGCCCAGTGCCAGCGACGTGCCCAGCACCCAATAGGCGATGACCAGAAAGACAGGCATGCCCAGCATGAACATGACGGTCACGCCAATGGAAATCAGTGTAACAGCGGTTGACGTATCCATTTTACTGACCTCCCAACACGGCTTGCTCGATCAGCGGACGACCGTTTCGGTAGTTGCTGATGTCATCAAAAAGGTTCTGAAACACCCGTGCTGACAGCAGCACGAAGGCCAAGGGCAGGGTCGCCATGAACCACCAGACGAACACATCATCTGTGCCTGTCACGATCATAAAGTTGTTGCCCGCATTGGCCATCACGCCCGTTGCTGTGACAATCACCAGCAGGCAAATGCCCCACCACAACACAGCATCCAGCATCAGCAGCGCAAACTGCGGCAGACGTGGCATTTTTGACCGGAATTCCGAGAATGACAGGTGCGTGCGCAGCCGCACGTTATAGCTGCATCCGGTCCAGGTCATGATCAGGAACAGATAACCGGGGATCGTCGTGGACCACGGGAATTGTTCGGAAAAGACAAAGCGGCGGATGACTTCGACAAAAATGATCGCGCCGATCAGAAGGTAGGACACCACCATCAATGTGGGTTCCAGATTACGCTCCACCCGCGGCACAGCGCGGTACAACAGGGCGATCAAAAAGCCCCCGATCAAGGTCGTTAGGGTCCCCCACAACCAGACACCATCGCCGCGCAAGGCGGACCTTAACCGGAAGAAATCCGGCTCATTGAACGTGAAGACATCGCCGATGATCTTGCCCAGTTCGGCGTAGATCGTGACGGTGCCATTGATTGCCTCTAGCATCAGTGCCCCTCCCAAGGTTGGTGCTGTTCCCGTAGCACCACTGTGCGCCGTTTCGCGGTCCGGCGTCTATAAATAGATTGATAAGAAAAGGGGCGGCGGGCTGATGCCCTCCGCCCCGATTGTTTGGCTTATCGAAGGACCGCTTATGCGGACTTCCACCAGCGACGTGGTTCCACGTTCTCAGCCAGTGTGTGGTCGTTGCCGTTACGGACCAGGTCATAGATTTCCTGATACGTGTCGCGACCACCGGCCCAGCCGTTGATCCGCTCGCGCCATTCTTCCCAAGCCGCAGGCTGGAATTCAGGGGAGCACATCTCTTCCGCTTCGCGACGGGCTTCGTCGGTCAGGAAGGCAGGCTTCACGTCGTTTTCGTCAAAGATCGTGCCAGGCATGACCGGATCAGAGAAACCAACCGTGTTGACCAGGGCTGCTTCGTTGGCCGCCTGCACGTGAACCTGTGCCAGATAGGCAGATTCCATGATGGCGTCCTGCAGATAACCTTCCATCGCATCAAAGACAGAGGCGTTCATGCCGGTGTGCTCTGTGCCGCAGAAGAAACGCAGGTCAACGGACTGTGTCACAGCAGGCGACATGTTGGCGTAGGCCACGGCGGATGCCCATGTCTCGGCGCCGTCGATCAGACCGGTGCGCAGTGCGTCGAGGGTCTCTTCCCAGGCCACTGGCACTGGGTTCAGGTCCATCAACTCCATCGCGATGCGACCCAGCTGTGTGCCGGTCACGCGGTTCTTGGTGCCAGCCAGCTCGGTGATCGAAGACACGAGAGGCTTATCCGCAAAGGAGTTACCCATCTGCAGGCCGCGCAGTTCGCAGTGGCTGAAGAGGAACTTCAGGCCGTGACGCTCTTCCAGCGGGTTGCGCAGCAGGTCCATGGACTCAGGCGAGTACAGGAAGTGATACTGGTCAGCCCGGTTACGGAACATATACGCGTAGTCGAGAACGTTCAGGTAAGGTGTGGACCCGGCAGAGTTCTGCGTGGACGCAGAATACATGTCGATCACACCCAGCTGGGCTTTCTCAGCGCAGGACAGCTGACCACAGATCTGGTTGTCGCCGATGAACTCAACACGGATTTCGCCGTCTGTCCGCTCTTCAAGATCAAGGGCGAACTGGATCACGCCAGCACGTTCGATCAGCAGGTTTTGTGCGTTGAAACCAGCCGCACCCAGCTTGAGCATATGCTTCGGCTCTTTGGCGAATCGCTTCTCGTATGTTGATTCGGCAGCCTTCGCGATGTTCGGCAGCGTGATCGCACCGGTCAGGCCAGCGGCCCCCATCACGACAGACGAAATGCCGTAACGGCCTGTTAACTTGAACAGATCACGGCGTGAAATGGTGCTGAGCACCTTTGATACTTTCATTAAATTTTCCTCCCTAAGGCAAGATTGATACTTGCAGTCTCAATATTGGGGCGCATTATTGCGTTGTGGCAAGGAATTTTTTCATTTGGCACAAAATTTAGGCGGGAGACCTCAAACATGGAAAACCTAGAAGCCGACTATATTGTCGTGGGCGCAGGCTCTGCTGGCTGTGTGGTGGCCAACCGTCTGAGTGCCGATCCAAAGACCAAGGTGATTCTCCTTGAGGCCGGTGGTCGTGACCTCAACCCATGGATTCACATCCCGGTGGGGTATTTTAAGACCATTCATAATCCGTCTGTCGACTGGTGTTATAAAACCGAACCCGATCCCGGCTTGAACAACCGGTCCATCGAATGGCCGCGCGGCAAGGTTTTGGGCGGCTCGTCCTCGCTCAACGGGCTTTTGTACGTGCGCGGACAAAGTCAGGATTACGACCGCTGGCGGCAGATGGGCAATTCCGGCTGGGGCTGGGATGATGTGTTGCCGCTGTTCAAACGGGCCGAAAACAACGAACGCGGCGCGGATGAATTTCATGGCGACCAAGGGCCACTGTCCGTCAGCAACATGCGCATCCAACGTCCCATCACGGATGCATGGGTCGCGGCGGCGCAGGCGGCGGGGTATAAATTCAATCCTGACTACAATGGAAAGGATCAGGAAGGGGTGGGTTTCTTCCAGCTGACGACCCGCAATGGCCGGCGCTGCTCGGCGGCTGTCGCCTACCTCAACCCTGTGAAATCTCGTGAAAATTTGCGGATTATCACCCACGCACAGGCCGACAAGATCATCCTCGACGGTAAACGCGCCACGGGCGTTTTGTACACCGACCGTAAGGGCAATCAGGTAAAGGTCACCGCGCGGCGCGAAATCATCGTCTCGGGCGGGGCCATCAACTCCCCCCAGTTGCTGATGCTGTCCGGCATCGGCGCGCCCGATGAACTGGCCGAACATGGCATTGACGTGGTGGCGGATTTGCCCGCAGTGGGCAAAAACATGCAAGACCACCTGCAGGCGCGGCTGGTCTATAAATGCAACGAACCGACGCTGAATGACGAAGTGTCCAGCTTGATGGGACAGGCCAAGATTGGCCTGAAGTACCTGATGTTCCGTGCGGGTCCCATGACTATGGCCGCCAGTCTGGCCACCGGTTTCCTGAAAACCCGCGACGATCTGGATACGCCCGACATCCAGTTTCACGTCCAGCCCCTGTCGGCCGAAAATCCCGGCAAAGGGGCCGACAAATTCTCGGCCTTCACCATGTCGGTCTGCCAGTTGCGCCCCGAATCGCGCGGTGAAATTCGCCTGAAATCGAGCAACCCACGCGAATATCCGGCGATTGTCCCCAATTATCTGTCCACCAAGACCGACTGCGACACCGTGGTTGCGGGCGTGAACATCGCCCGCAAGATCGCGCGACACGCCCCGTTGACCACAAAAATTTCCGAAGAATTCCGGCCACATAGCAGTCTCGATATGGACGACTACGGTGCCACGCTGGATTGGGCACGCAACAACACCGCGTCCATCTATCACCCCACGGGAACCTGCAAGATGGGGCAGGGCAAGGATACAGTTGTGGACGACCGGCTGCGCGTGCACGGCATTGCAGGGCTGCGGGTGGCTGATTGTTCGATCATGCCCGAAATCGTGTCCGGCAATACCAACGCTCCGGCCATCATGATCGGCGAAAAATGCAGCGATCTGGTTCTTGAGGATGCCGTGACGGTGGCCTGATCGGCTTCACGAAAATCTCAGTGATTCTTTTGCCTGTTCCCATTGCTCTCGGGCTGCGGCCCGTTAGCTATGTCCTAAGACAATAGGGAGCTTACCATGACATACACGCCACCAAAGGTCTGGACTTGGGACAGTGAAAGCGGCGGCAAGTTTGCCAGCATCAACCGACCCATCGCGGGCGCCACCCATGACAAGGACCTGCCAACGGGCAAACACCCGCTGCAACTCCACTCCCTCGCCACCCCCAACGGCGTCAAAGTGACTGTTATGTTGGAGGAACTTCTGGCCGACGGCCACGCCGCCGAATACGACGCATGGTTTGTCGACATCAACGAGGGCGATCAGTTTTCCAGCGGTTTTGTGGATGTGAACCCCAATTCCAAAATCCCCGCCCTGTTCGACAAGTCCACCGGCGTGCGGGTCTTCGAATCCGGCGCGATCCTGCTGTATCTGGCGGAAAAATATCGCGCCTTCCTGCCACGCGATATCGAAGGCCGGACCGAAACCTTGAACTGGCTGTTCTGGCTGCAAGGCTCCGCACCCTATCTGGGCGGCGGTTTTGGCCACTTTTACGCCTATGCGCCCGAGAAATTCGAATACCCCATCAACCGCTTCGCGATGGAGGCCAAGCGCCAGTTGGACGTGCTGAACCAGAACCTTGAAGACCGCCGCTATCTGGCCGGTGACACCTACACGATTGCGGACATGGCGACGGCCCCATGGTACGGCGCGCTGGTGAAGGGGCTTGTTTACGACGCTGCTGAATTCCTCGATGTGGCCAGCTATGAACACGTCAACCGTTGGGCGGACGATGTCATGTCCCGCCCCGCATTCCAGCGGGGCCGAATGGTGAACCGCGCATGGGGGGAACCGCACGAGCAGCTTCGCGAACGTCACGATGCAAAAGATTTCGATGCGTTAAAGACATAAGTAACTGATTTAACATAGATAAAAAACTCGCAAAATCCGGAACCTTTTCGTGTCCCATGCGTTTGTGGGCATGACGTACGAGATTGATATGATGCGTTGGCATTGTGATGCCGGCTTGCGTTTGGAGCAGCAACGGCGTGAAGCCGAAGCGCTGATCTTAGATTGTGAAATCATGCGCATCAATGCGTTCCGGATGCAGGCGGCCTCGCGCAAAATGAAAGACGGCACACGTCTTGCCCAGTCCCTGATCGAAAGCTCCCGCTCGATCCTTCGCTAACTCGATATCTATCCTGCGCCTGCAAAGCCGTCCCTCGTGGGCGGCTTTTTCGTCCGCACCCATCAGGGTCAGATCCGGCGAACATTTAAATTAAGAAAGGTTTGGTGGAGCATAGCGGGATCGAACCGCTGACCTCCTGCATGCCATGCAGGCGCTCTCCCAGCTGAGCTAATGCCCCAAACCATAGGGTGTTGCCGGTCTGGTATCCGCTGATAGGCGGCAATGGCAACGAGGTGCTGATTACGCAGCAGGGCGGGCGAGATCAAGAGGGATTCTCGCCCTGAAACCCGATTTCTTAAGAATCGTCGTCCGGTGCGGCAACGTCGGCAATTTCGTCCAAAGACACATCATCGTCGTCATCATCTTCCAGAACATCATCACCCAGATCGACGTCTTCGTCGTCGTCGTCATCCAGAACCAGATCGTCCTCGTCCGCCGCCTCTTCTTTCATCTTTTTGGTCTGCGCATCTTCCGCGTCGGCGACCATGGTGCGGGTCTTGCCGGTCTCGACCGTGACGACTTCGCCGGTGTAGGGGCTGACGATGGGGTCAGCGTTCAGGTCATAAAACCGCTTTCCGGTGGTCGGGCAAACGCGCTTGGTTCCCCACTCTTCCTTAGGCATATGTTCTTCCTTTGAGCCGTGCGGCCACTTGGCCGGATCGTCGCCAACTGCCATAACACCTTGAGGGTGTCAAAGGGTTTGGCACGTGAATACTGAAAGGCGGATATGGGCTGTTTGATCCTTGATGGCAACCCCCCTGTGGAAGTCCTGCTGCGCCGCTCTGCGCGGGCGCGCAGGCTCAGCTTGCGGATCTCGCGGCTGGACGGGCGCGCGACGCTGACACTGCCCCCACGGGTGCCCGAACGCGAAGGAATGGCCTTTCTGCGTGACCGCGAAACATGGCTGCGCAGACACCTCGCCGATATCGCGCCGGAAACCCCGGTGCGGATCGGCGGCAGCGTACCGTTTCGCGGTGAACCGCTGGCGATTGTGGCGGGGGATGTCAAACGGGCGCGGTTTGGCCCACAAGGGCTGATCGTGCCCCCGGAGGCCGAAAAGGTCGGCACGCGGGTCGCGGCGTTCCTGAAACTTCAGGCGCGCGATGCGCTGGCCGCGGCCTCTGACAGGTATGCCGCCGCCTTGGGTAAACCTTACGGCCGGATAGCCTTGCGCGATACGCGGTCCCGCTGGGGGTCGTGTTCATCTGTGGGCGATCTGATGTATTCATGGCGGCTGGTGATGGCTCCGCCGCAAGTCCTGGACTACGTCGCCGCACATGAGGTCGCGCACCTGCAACATATGGATCATTCACCGCGTTTCTGGGCCACTGTGGAACGCCTGTTCCCAAATCACAAAGCCTGCCGTGCGTGGTTGAAAGACCACGGTGGCAGCCTGCACCGCGTCCGTTTCGATTGACCGCGCGCGTGGTTGTGATCACAACGGTCCCATGTTGATCCAGTCCAAAGCGACCGAACCCACAGGGGCCGCCCATGATCGCGTCTATCGCGCCCTGCGCCTGCGCATCATGCACGGAGAGGTCCACCCCGGCCACGCCCTGACCCTGCGTGGCATCGGCAAGGATTTCGGGGTGTCCATGACCCCCGCCCGTGAAGCCGTGCGCCGTCTGGTGGCCGAAGGCGCGTTGTTTCTGTCGTCTTCCGGGCGCGTATCGACGCCCGAACTCAGCAACGAACGCATTGAGGAACTCGCCACCTTGCGCGCGCTTCTGGAACCGGAACTGGCCGCGCGGGCGCTGCCACGGGCGCACCTTGCGCTGATTGACCGGCTTGAGGAGATCAACAACCGCATCGCGCCTGTCATCGCGCGGCAGGACGCGCCGGGATACATTCGTCTGAACCTCGAATTTCACCGCACGCTGTATCTGCGCGCGCAGGCCCCTGCGATGTTGGCCATGGCGGAAACGGTCTGGCTGCAACTGGGCCCGACCATGTCCAAACTTTACGGACGTTTGCGCCGCACCGAAACCCCGCGAAATCACAAGCTGATCCTGGCCGCGCTGAAGGCAGGTGACGAAGCAAGCCTGAAATTGGCGGTGCGGTCCGACGCCACGCAGGGCCTTCGGATGCTGAAGGTCTAGACCGTTTGCAAATGGGCGGAAATCCGGTTCAGCGCGCCGCGAAACGCCTCCGCCCCGATCATCATGCGCTGTGCCAGATCAGACACCACAGCGTATTCGCCGGGATGAATCTCACCATCGGCGACCGCGATATTTAACGCAGCCTCCAGCACGATCTGCCGGTCCGCTTGCGATAAATCCTGTCCCACCTGCGCCAGATCGTCAGGCGATGGATCAAGCTGCTGCAAAAGCGTAGACACCTGTTCGATGGAGTACCCCTGACCCGTCAGCCGTGTCAGGATGCTGGAAATCTGATAAATTTCACGATCATGAATTTGTCCGTCCGCAACGGCCACCTGCGACATCGCTACGAGGGAATGAATGGCCAGATTATCCGGTGCCACCCCCCGCACGCGGCGCCCGCGCGGCAGCATGGACATCGCGCGAAGCAGCAGGCCGATCCCACCGGCGATTAACCACGCATGACCCCACGCCAGATCTGCCAAAGACACGCGGGGCGTGGCGGGGACAGACGGGTCAATAAAGCCGGCCGCTTGTAAATCGGCAAGGTTCTCTGCCGTCAGATCGCGGTAGCTGTCAGACGCGCAGCGATCCGTCGCCAGCGCATATCCTTCAACGATCGTATAGACCGGCACAAACAAAACATGCATGTAATCAACAAGATGGCAGAGAGCGATGGCCTGACCATCGCCCGGGCTGGGGATCGTTGTCTCGGCTACAAAACGAAGATCGGTCCCGTATTTACCGGCGCCTGCTGCAACAGGGCTGGCCGTGAATGCAGCAACGGCAAGGACAAGGGCGGGAAGGGTCTTAAGAAAAATCTGACGCATGGATCACCTGAAATCACGGTTAACGCGTTCAGGTTGTAAAGACGGCTTTGGGCGAAGATGTGGCGCGGGGGCGTCAACTCTGCGCCGTTGCGAACACGCCCGCCGCATCCTGTTCAGGAGGGGCGGGCGGCAGTCTGGTTCCCCAAAGGGTCAGGAGTGGATCGGACCGTCCCCGCAGGCCAAAGCAGCCTCGCGCACAGCTTCCGAATAGGTCGGATGCGCGTGGCATGTGCGCGCCAGATCTTCGGCGGCAGCCCCGAATTCCATGGCGACGCAAATTTCATGGATCAGATCACCCGCCATTGGCCCGATGATATGCGCCCCCAAAATCCGGTCCGTCGCTTTGTCGGCCAGAATTTTGACAAAGCCATCGCCGGCAAAGTTCGCCTTGGCGCGGCCATTCCCCATGAAACTGAATTTGCCGACCTTGTAGGCGCGGCCCTCATCCTTGAGCTGTTCTTCCGTTTTGCCGACATTCGCGACCTCAGGGTGGGTGTAGATCACACCGGGGATCACGTCGTAGTTCACATGGGGTTTCTGACCGGCGATGCCTTCGGCGCAGGCCATGCCTTCGTCCTCGGCCTTGTGGGCCAACATGGGGCCGTCGATGCAGTCCCCGATGGCATAAATCCCATCCACGGAGGTTTTGTAGTGACCATCGGTTTTGATCTGGCCACGCTCTGACATCTCGACGCCCAAGGCATCCAGACCAAGCCCGTCGGTGTAAGGACGGCGGCCGGTTGCCACCAGCACCGTGTCCGCATCAAGGGTGTGTTCGCTGTCGTCACTGCGCATCTTGTAGGTGACGGTGGCCTTGCCCCCCTTCACATCCACGCCCTGCACGGCGGCCCCCATGACAAATTCAAGCCCTTGTTTTTTCAACAACTTCTGGAAAGTTTTCTGCACCTCACCATCCATGCCGGGGGTGATGACGTCAAGGAATTCGACAACCGTCACCTCGGCACCCAGACGTTTGTACACAGACCCGAGTTCCAGCCCGATCACGCCCGCGCCGATCACGACCATCTTCTTGGGGACTTTGCCCAGTTCCAGCGCGCCGGTGGAACTGACGACGGTTTTTTCGTCAATGTCGACACCCTTGAGCTGTGCCACATCGGACCCTGACGCGATGATGATGGTCTTGGCCTCATGCACGTCGTCGCCGACCTTGACCTGACCCGCAGCGGGGATGGACCCCCAGCCTTTCAGCCAGTCAATCTTGTTCTTCTTGAACAAGAATTCGATGCCCTTGGTGTTGGTGCCGATCGTCTCTTCCTTGTAGGACAACATCTGTTTCCAGTCGACCGATGGCGATTTGCCCTTCAGGCCCATGGCCGCGAAATTATGTTCTGCCTCATGCAACATGTGGGTGGCGTGCAACAGTGCCTTGGACGGAATACAGCCCACATTCAGACAGGTGCCGCCCAACGTGTCCCGGCCTTCGACAACGGCCGTTTTCAAACCCAGCTGCGCGCAGCGGATGGCGCAGACATAGCCGCCGGGGCCGGAGCCGATGATGATAACGTCGTAGTTTGCCATGGGTCGTGTTCCTTTGTTGGTCGCGCCGGGGGCCAGCCCCCGGACCCCCGGAGTTTTCCGGGCCAGATGAAGTTAGATCAAGGTTGAGATAAGCATGATGACGGTCGCAAGAAACCCCACGAACCAGATGTAGGACCGCCACGGGGCCCAGCCGAAGTAATAGGCCGGAATATAAAGAACGCGCGCCGCCAGATAGGCGCAGGCGCAGGCAGCCGTCAGCACGGTGTTCTGTCCGCTTAATTCGACCACAGCGACGGCTAGCGTGAACAGGATCAGCGCCTCGAAATGGTTGTTCATGGCGCGCGCCAGACGACCGGTTTTGGTGGACAGCTGTTCCAGCATGGTTTTGCCGCCCATCCTGTCGGGATCACGGGGTGAGGCGGTTTTGCCAACCCCAAGTTCGATGTTCGCAGGCACGGCCATCAGGACGAATTGCACCGCTTGCAGCAGCCCCGAGAGGGCGAGGATCGTGAGTTCAATGGTCATGCGGCGATCCTTGCGGCAGCTGCGATTTGTTCGGCTTTGGCAGCAAAGGTGCCGGTGCGGGCTGACGGGTGGGGGGCCTGCACATGCGGCACGTCGAAGTGGCGCAGCACGCGGGCGCTGTCGTGACCAAGGGCCACGGGGCGGCGGCCCATCAGTTCATGACGTCCGACCGCATCAAAGGACGCGCGTGCGTGGGCGGGGGGGATGGTGCTGCTGCGTTGGGGGGTGAGCAGGTGAAAAACGGGCGTGATGTAGATATCCGCACGGGTCAAATTCAGCAGGCCCAGAACAATGTCCATGACGCGGTTGTAGGGATTGTCGGGCAGGTAGCCCTGTTCGGTCAGGACCCTGCGGTGCTGACGCACGGAGGGCGCATCCAGCCAGTCTTTGGAGATAAACATCGGCCCCGACAGGTTGCCCGATGTCATCTGAATGGGGCAGACATAGTCGCCGTCAAACCCCTCATCCGCCAAGGTCGGATAGCCCGGCAGGGCAAAGGCCCGACGGGCCGCTATGGCGGCGGCATAGGTCACAGCAGCGGCAGCGCCATCATCGCGAGGCCAGCGAGGGACGCAAACCACGCCACCGACCGCACCAGCGGGATACCCGAGGCATAGGCGGGGATGTAGGCGATACGCGCCCAGAAGTAGACCGCAGCACCTGTGGCGGTGGTCGACGTGCTGGCGTCCGTCAAGGCGATGATCACGGCGAGAATGATAAAGGCGGGCAGGGTTTCAAGATAGTTGCGCAAGCTGCGTTCGATGCGCGCCGCAATGACATTCTGATCGCGGTCCTCGTCCTGCGGCCCAAGCGCCCAGCCGAGGCCCTTGGACAGGTCGGA
>NZ_JAHDGE010000009.1:37676-42565 GCF_020627745.1 Pseudooctadecabacter sp. | reverse complement strand
CGTGGATCCTCAAGCGCTTCTTTGACCCGCACGAGGAACGTCACAGCCCCTTTGCCGTCCACGATCCGGTGGTCATAGGACAGCGCCAGATACATCATCGGGCGGATCACGACCTCACCATTGATCGCCATGGGGCGGTCCTGGATTTTATGCATCCCCAGAATGCCCGACTGCGGCGGGTTCAGGATGGGCGAGGACATGAGCGAGCCGTAAACACCCCCGTTGGAGATCGTGAACGTCCCGCCCTGCATTTCCGCCATGCTCAGCTTGCCGTCACGCGCCTTCGCACCCTTTTCGGCAATCGCCTTTTCGATGGCGGCAAAGGACATGGCGTCGGCGTCGTTGATCACCGGCACCACAAGACCCGTGGGCGTGCCTGCGGCGATGCCCATGTTGACGTAGTTCTTGTAAACGATGTCGGTGCCGTCAATCTCTGCGTTGACCTCGGGCACTTCGTTCAGGGCGTGCACGCAGGCCTTTGTAAAGAAGGACATGAAGCCCAGTTTCACGCCGTGCTTCTTGAGGAACAGGTCTTTGTATTCGTTGCGCAGGGCCATCACCTCGGTCATGTCGACCTCGTTGTAGGTGGTCAGCATGGCGGCGGTGTTCTGGCTGTCCTTGAGGCGCTTGGCGATGGTCTGGCGCAGACGGGTCATTTTGACCCGTTCTTCGCGGGCGGCCTGATCGGCGGCCACAGGCGCGCGCGGGGCGGCGGCTGCGGGGGCAGGTTTTGCGCCGCCTTCAAGGGCCTTCAACACGTCCTCTTTCATGACGCGACCATCCTTGCCGGACCCCGTGACATCGCCCGATGACAGATTGTTTTCCGCCATCATTTTCTTGGCCGATGGGGCGTCTTCCACGTCCTTGCCAGTGTCGCCGCCTTGGGCGGCAGGGGCAGTGGTGGTTTCGGGCGCATTGTTGGCCAGTGCTGTGGCGGGGGCCTTGGCGTCGGTGGACATGATCGCCAGCTTGCCACCGGCCTCAACCGTGCTGCCCTCTTCGGCCAACAGTTTGGTCATGACACCGGCAGCGGGGGCCGGAACCTCGACGGATACCTTGTCGGTCTCCAATTCGCACAGCATCTCATCGGCTTCGAACGCCTCACCGGGTTTTTTGAACCAGGTGGAGACTGTCGCCTCGGTCACGCTTTCGCCCAAGGTGGGGACCATGACGTCGATCTCATCGCCACCGCCTGCGCTGTCGTCTTCGCGGGGCTTCACGTCCTCGGCACCGGCGTCGATGGCCTTGGGGGCCTCTTTGGGCGCGTCGTCGGAGGCTTCGCCGCCTTCGCTGATCTGTGCCAGCAGGGCGTCAACGCCCACAGTGTCGCCTTCGCCAGCGACGATTTCGGACAACGTGCCGGCGGCGGGGGCCGGAACCTCAACCGTGACTTTGTCGGTTTCAAGTTCACACAGCATTTCGTCTTGCGCGACAGTATCGCCGGGCTTTTTGAACCAAGTGGCGACGGTGGCTTCGGTGACGCTTTCACCAAGGGTGGGGACGCGGACTTCGGTCATTATTTCGATCCTTCGATGGTCAGCGCGTCATCAACGAGCGCCGTTTGTTGTGCTTTGTGCTGTGAGGCCAGACCCGTGGCGGGCGACGCAGCGGCAGCCCGTCCGGCATAGACAGGGCGGGTGTGTGTGGCGCCGATGCGGGTCAAGACCCATTCGATGTTGGGTTCAATGAACGACCACGCGCCTTGGTTTTTGGGTTCTTCCTGACACCAGACCATTTCGGCGTTTTTGAACCGTTCAAGTTCCTTGACCGCCGATTGCGCGGGGAACGGATAGAACTGTTCGAACCGCATCAGATAGACGTCGTCGATCCCACGGGCGTCGCGTTCTTCCAGCAGATCGTAATAGACCTTACCGGAACACATCACGACCCGTTTGATCTTGTCATCGGCCACCAGTGTGGTGTCCGAATTGCCGTATTGCGCATCGTCCCACAGCACGCGGTGGAAGGACGATCCGGTCTGGAATTCCTCGGCCTTGCTGACGGCCATCTTGTGGCGCAACAGGGATTTGGGCGTCATCATGATCAGCGGTTTGCGGTAGCTGCGGTGCAGCTGGCGGCGCAGGATGTGGAAGTAATTGGCAGGCGTCGTGCAGTTGGCCACGATCCAGTTGTCCCCGCCACACATGGTCAGGAACCGTTCCAGACGCGCGCTGGAATGCTCCGGCCCCTGGCCTTCGTAGCCGTGGGGGAGCAAGCACACGAGGCCCGACATCCGCAGCCATTTGCTTTCACCGGAACTGATGAACTGGTCAAACATGATCTGCGCGCCATTGGCGAAATCACCAAACTGCGCTTCCCACAGGGTCAGCGCGTTGGGTTCGGCCAGCGAATAGCCATACTCAAAACCCAGCACTGCGTATTCAGACAGCATCGAGTCGATGACCTCATACCGCGACTGCCCCTCACGGATGTTGTTCAGGGGGTAGTAGCGGTCCTCGGTCTCTTGGTTCACGATGCCCGAATGGCGCTGTGAAAAGGTTCCACGAGTGGAATCCTGACCGGACAGACGTACCGGATAGCCTTCGGTCAGGAGCGAACCAAACGCCAGCGCCTCACCGGTGGCCCAATCGAACCCTTCGCCGGTTTCAAACATCTTGGCCTTGGCGTCCAGAATACGGCCCACGGTTTTGTGCATGGGGTAGCCGTCCGGCACCGATGTCAGGGCGCGTCCAACTTCCTCAAACGTCTCTTTCTTGATGCCGGTTTTGCCGCGCTGGTACTTGCCCTGTTCGCGCTTGTCCAAATGGGACCACTTGCCATCCAGCCAGTCGGCCTTGTTGGGTTTGTAATCCTTTCCGGCCTCGAATTCTTCGTTCAGATGGGCCTGGAAGGCGGCCTTCATGTCCTCGATCTCACCCTCGGGGATCAGACCGTCGCGGACCAGACGTTCGGTATACAGCGTCAGCGTTGTCTTTTGCTGTTTGATCTTTTTGTACATGACCGGGTTGGTGAACATGGGCTCATCGCCCTCGTTGTGCCCAAACCGGCGGTAACAAATGATGTCGAGGACCACGTCCTTGTGGAACTTCTGGCGGAACTCCGTCGCGACCCGCGCGGCGTGGACCACAGCCTCCGGATCGTCGCCGTTCACGTGGAAAATCGGCGCCTCGACCATCAGCGCGATGTCCGTGGGGTAGGGGGACGATCGTGAGAAGTGTGGCGCGGTGGTAAACCCGATCTGGTTGTTCACCACGATATGCATGGTGCCGCCGGTTTTGTGGCCGCGCAGACCTGACAGGCCAAAGCCCTCGGCCACAACGCCTTGGCCCGCAAAGGCCGCATCGCCATGGAGCAGGATCGCCATGGCCTTGGTGCGGTCTTCGTCATGGGTCTGGTCCTGCTTGGCGCGGACTTTGCCCAGCACCACAGGGTTCACCGCCTCAAGGTGGGACGGGTTCGCCGTCAGCGACAGGTGCACATTGTTGCCGTCGAATTCACGGTCGGATGACGCACCAAGGTGGTACTTCACATCACCGGAGCCATCGACGTCCTCTGGTTTGAAGCTGCCGCCTTGGAATTCGTTAAAGATCGCCTTGTAGGGCTTTTGCATGACGTTGGCCAAAACGGACAGACGGCCCCGGTGGGGCATCCCGATGACGATGTCTTGCAGGCCCAGTTGGCCACCGCGTTTGATGATCTGTTCCATGGCGGGGATCAGCGCCTCCCCCCCGTCCAGACCAAAGCGTTTGGTGCCCATGTATTTGACATGGAGGAACTTCTCAAAGCCCTCGGCCTGCACAAGGCTGTTCAGGATCGCCTTGCGCCCGTTCTGGGTAAAGGCGATTTCCTTGGCCTTGCCTTCGATCCGTTCCTTCAGCCAAGCGGCCTCCTCGGGGTTGGAGATGTGCATGTATTGCAGCGCAAAGGTGCCGCAATATGTGCGCTGCACAATGGCGAGGATTTCGTTCATCGTCGCCATTTCAAGTCCAAGGACGTTGTCGATGAAGATCGGGCGGTCCATGTCGTCTTTGGTGAACCCGTAGGACGCGGGGTCCAGTTCGGGGTGCGGGGTCTGGTCGCGCATGCCCAACGGGTCCAGATCAGCCACCAGATGGCCACGGATGCGGTAGGCGCGAATGATCATCAGCGCGCGGATGCTGTCCAGCACAGCGCTGCGCACCTGTTCCTCGGTAATCGCCACGCCCGCCTTGGTGGCCTTGTCCTTGATCTTCTTGCCCGCAGCCTCCGGTTCAGCCGCCCACTGGCCGTCAAGCGCTGCGGTCAGGTCGTCGTTAGGTTGCGGTGGCCAGTCATTGCGCGCCCAAGAAGGGCCTGCGGCCTCTGCTTTGGCGTCTGCGGGCGCATCGCCCAGCGACCGGAAAAACGCCTGCCATTGTTCATCGACGGCACCGGGATTGTCCGCATATCGCGCATAAAGCTGTTCGATATATTCCGCGTTATGCCCCTGCATAAAGGACTGTGCGTGGAAGTCGTCGTTGGATGGTTGGTCGGTCATTGGGAAAACCTCAGAATGAGCGGTACGAAGGGGAAGGCGTTATTCATTGGGTGAACGATCAAGACGCGCAGCAGCGGGGTAGGTTCCAAAGGCGCCATTGTCGCCAAGCTTGGCAAAATCGGTGTTGCGCCGCCACGAGCGGTCGTTTTCAGTGACGATATCGTTTGTGCCCACAGACAAAAACGACATGTCTGCGACGTCGGGAAAGCCGCCTGCGGCCTCGGCACGGGCAACAAAGTCCGCAGCCTCAGGTCCGGCCCAGAGGCACGACAGGTTGTCACCCTGTGACAGGATCACAGCGACTGCACCCTCGCGGACATACATCTGACCGAAATCAGGATCATTGAGGGAGGCTTGAAACGCCACCGCCATCTCATCAATCGCGTCGTTCTGCGCCGATGGTGTGGCGTCG
>NZ_JAHDGE010000009.1:23024-37576 GCF_020627745.1 Pseudooctadecabacter sp. | reverse complement strand
GCGTCGATCATGCTGTCCAGTCCAGCCCCTGTGTCAGTGTCACAGGCCGCAAGGGCAAGCGGGCAGGTCAGGGCCAAAGCCGCGCGTTTTGCAATTCTAGGGGCCAGATCGTGAGCCATTGCGACAGACGGAAAGACGCCTTCGGGGACCGCGTCATGGTTGGACTGGTGGGACATCAACACAGGCTCCTTTCGGTCACAGATCATCAGCTTGGGTCGAACCGCAGGGCGGTTCTTAATTTGAACAAGGCGGGGCGGGGCAGGATATCTGCGTCAGGGACGGCGGGGAATGGATTGAGCACGGACAACTGACCCGATTGCGGTGCCCAGTCGCCTTCCCACCCCATGGCTTCGATGTCCCGTTCGAGGGCAAAAAAGGACGCATTTCCAAACGGATCGGTGGTTCCAGCCGCAAAGAATTCTGCGGCAGGGCCGTCGTCCACCAATATGGCACGGGCCAAGGCGGGGTCGGACATCAGAAACGAACAGTCGAAATGCGCGGTGGGGATGTCGATTGAGGTCGTGACCAAAATTGCATCGGTCCCCGTGTGTGACAGCATGGTGATTGACCCGGCATCAATTCCGGCAACCAGCGAGGGGGCCAGCCTGTCGACGAAGGCGGTCAGTTCGTCACCACGTTGCTGCAACATGGTAACCCCGTCGTGCAAGACGAGTGTTCGGGCAATCGCGACCGTCTGGTCCGCGTCATCCACAACGCTCCACCCCGCATCGGACAGTGCCGCCTTGCGGGCGGCGACATCCATCTGCGGATCGGCGCACACAGAGACGGCGTCACCTGCCACCGGATCGGCCAAGGCTGACCCGGCGGTTGCAACTGACAGGATCGTCAGCACAGCGAAGGTGACAGTGGCGCGCAGGGTCATCCTTTGTCGATCGCCTCCAACACAGCTTCACCCAGCGTCGCGGGGCTGTCGGCCACGATGATGCCAGCGGATTTCATCGCTTCGATCTTGCTTTCCGCGTCGCCCTTGCCGCCGGCCACAATTGCACCGGCATGGCCCATGCGACGTCCGGGGGGTGCCGTGCGGCCCGCGATGAAGCCAGCGGTGGGTTTCCAGCGGCCTTTCTTCTTCTGCTCGGTCAGGAACTCGGCGGCTTCTTCCTCGGCGGAGCCGCCGATCTCACCGATCATGATGATCGAATGGGTCTCGTCGTCATCAAGGAACATGTCCAGCACGTCGATGTGTTCGGTGCCCTTGATCGGGTCGCCACCGATGCCCACGGCGGTGGACTGGCCAAGGCCGCTGTCGGAGGTCTGTTTGACGGCCTCATAGGTCAGCGTGCCGGACCGCGAGACCACGCCCACGGAGCCGCGTTTGTGGATGTGGCCGGGCATGATGCCGATCTTGCAGGCGTCAGGCGTGATGACGCCGGGGCAGTTCGGCCCGATCAGACGGGAGGCAGAGCCCTCCAACGCGCGCTTGACGCGCATCATATCGAGAACCGGAATGCCTTCGGTGATGCAGATGATCAACTCCATCTCCGCGTCGATCGCCTCAAGAATGGAATCGGCGGCAAAGGGGGGCGGCACATAGATGACGGAGGCATTGGCCTCGGTCACGTGTTTCGCCTCATGGACGGAATTGAAAATCGGCAGGTCCAGATGGGTCTGCCCGCCTTTTCCGGGCGTCACACCGCCGACCATTTTGGTGCCATAGGCGATGGCCTGTTCCGAATGGAACGTGCCCTGAGAACCGGTAAGGCCCTGACAGATGACTTTGGTGTTTTCGTCGATAAGGACTGCCATTACGATTCTCCTGCAGTGTTTTTCATGCGGTCTTTGGGGGCGGGCGCATGCGGGGTATTCCGCAGCGCACGTAAACGGGTGATAGGGTTCAGGCGGGGGATTTCGCCCAGCCGGTGTTTGACGATAAGTTCGGCCATGATCTCCAGCGCCTGTTCCCGCGCCTGTTGGCGGTCCTGCGCGGCAGCCACCGCTGAGGGTTTCGAAAACAGGGCGGCATCATCGGGGAAAAACGTGTCCAGCACGCGGCTGTTGCTGTGTTTGACCTTTTGGGCCAGCCGCGCAGCCTGATCGGACGTCAGCCGCAGCTTTCCCATGCCGTCGGTCATGGTAATCACACGGTGCAAAAGCCCGCGCCGCAGCGGGTTCGCGCGGCCGTCGGGCAGCAGTTCGGGGATGCGCGTGTTCAGCGCGCGCATGACTTCACAGCCGACCGCGCTGAGGGCTTCGTTGACCCGACCGGGCACCTCTGTCTTGTCGAAGTCGATCCCGCAGACCGCGCAGAAATCCTTGAGCAGATCACCGTCCTTCAGAACTTCGCGGTCCATCCGGCGCACTGTCAGACGGTCCTGTCCGACAACATCTGTCCAGCGGCTGAGAACACGAAAATGGTTCAGGCCGTTCAAACGGTTGTCGAAGAAGTCATCAAAGGTCACATCCGTGCCCCGCTTGACCCGTTCCGAATACTCGGACGTGACAAGATCGCCCTGTTCGCGGATGTAGACAAGATACTGCACCTCATCGAAACTTTCGCGAAAAATGGCATCCATGCGCGCCACCAGATCCGGTGTGCGCAGCCACGGCAACATATGTTCGGACGAAAACAGGGCCAAAGGTTCGTCGTACTGACCGGGAAATTTCCGAAGCCAGTCGGGGATGTGCCCGAAGGTCCGTTTCTGCATGGCGCTGTCGATGGCCTTGTACCGCGCCCGCTGGACCTCATTCGGCAAAAGTTTGTCTTCCGCCATCAGGGCGATCATCGGCAATTCCCACTGGCTGCCGCGGCGCACGGAACTGCGCTGATACCGGATGCCCTGCTGGGCAAGGGCCGCGCGGTTGTGTTGCAGATAGCGCTGGATGGAACTGGTCCCCGTTTTGGGGGAGCCGATGTGGACAAGGGCCTTCATGAAGACCCCTCCGCGCAGGCGCACGCGCACACCGTCAGGCCGCCGGACGGGGCGGTCGGGATCATGAGGGTGCTGCGCGTGGTCACGAAACAGGTCTCCTGTGGTCAAAGCAGGGCGGGACAGGTCCGGCGGGTTATCCCCGCCACACCGTCAGCCTTTGACAGCCTCGACGATTTTCTTGGCACCGTCCTTGAGGTCGTCGGCGGCGATGACATCCACATCGCTTTCATTGATGATGCGTTTGCCCTCTTCGACATTCGTGCCTTCAAGACGGACGACCAGCGGCACCTTCAGGCCCACTTCCTTGACGGCAGACACGACACCCTCGGCGATGACGTCACAGCGCATGATGCCGCCAAAGATGTTGACCAGAATGCCTTTGACCTGCGGGTCGGAGGTGATGATCTTGAACGCCTCGGTCACCTTTTCCTTGGTCGCACCACCGCCCACATCGAGGAAGTTCGCAGGCTCGGCCCCGTAAAGCTTGATGATGTCCATCGTCGCCATGGCCAGACCCGCGCCGTTGACCATGCAGCCAATTTCGCCATCCAGCGCGATATAGTTCAGGTCGTATTTGGAGGCGGCAAGTTCTTTGGGGTCCTCTTCCGTCTCGTCACGCAAGGCGGCGATATCGGAGTGGCGGTAGACGGCGTTGCCATCAAAGGCCACTTTCGCATCGAGAACCTTCAGATCGCCCTTGTCGGTGACGATCAGGGGGTTGATCTCAAGCATCTCCATGTCTTTTTCGGTGAACGCCTTGTAAAGCTGCCCCATCAGTTTGACGCACTGCTTGACCTGCTGGCCCTCAAGGCCCAGCGCAAAGGCCACGCGGCGGCCATGGTAGGCCTGATAGCCGGTGGCGGGATCAACCGTGAAGTTGAGGATCTTTTCCGGCGTGGCCTCGGCCACTTCTTCGATGTCCATGCCGCCTTCGGTGGAACACACGAATCCGATCCGCGATGTGGCGCGGTCGACCAGAAGGGCCAGATACATCTCGGTCTCGATGCCGGACCCGTCTTCGATGTAGATGCGGTTGACCTGCTTGCCCGCAGGGCCGGTCTGGTGCGTGACCAGCGTGCGGCCCAGCATCTTCTTGGCTTCTTCTGCGGCCTCTTCCACGGATTTGGTCAGGCGCACACCGCCGGCATCGCCCGCGTCGGCCTCCTTGAATTTTCCTTTGCCGCGACCGCCTGCGTGGATCTGCGCCTTGACGACCCACAGCGGACCGTCCAGTTCACCGGCGGCTGTCTTGGCGTCTTCCGCCTTCAACACCGCGCGCCCGTCGCTGACAGGGGCGCCAAACTGGGCGAGCAGGGCCTTGGCCTGATATTCGTGGATATTCATGAAGCCGTCCTTCGGTCTGATAAGCGTTGGTCCCGCTATAGACCCGTCCGGTGCGGTGCCTAAATGACTTTTTCGGCAACAACCCCGAAAAAGCGACATTTGTGATCACACGTCTGAAAAGTGTGATCACAAAATGCGGACGCCTAACGGATGTTAGGGTTAACAGTAATTTAGCGTGGAATCGGCTGGGCCTGTGGTCCGCAGCGCAGCGGGTTGTAGGCGGTGCCCCGTAGCAGCGCCTGATCCTGTTGCGGAGCGTTCAGACATTTGGCCGACCCCTGACGTTCAAACGACGTGTCGTGACCTGTGGTAAAGGCAGCAGAACAGGCCGACAGCGCAACAGCGGCCAGAGCGGACAGAAAAAACAGTTTCATCGGGAAATCCGAAAGCCGCCGGAGGTGCGCACGGGCGGAAATGGAATGCCTCGCGCCGAGGCTGTCCGTCCTGTGACGGCAAGGGTCGTTTAAGGGCAAACGCGCCCCCGTGAAAGAGGGACGCGCCATTTGAAATGATACGTGATCGGGCGGCGGTTCAGCGCGGAATAATCTGCTGCTGCGGGCCGCACCGCAGCGGGTATTGCGTGCCCACTTGCGTGCCGATATTCGGGCAGGCCGATGCGCCTTGGCGCAGGAAGGACACGTCGTTGCCGTTGTCCAGAAAAACGGTGTTGTTGCCTGTCGGCGCACAGGCCGACACAGTCAAAGCGAGAGCGGCAAGGCCGAAAACAATTTTCATAAGAACCCCCAAGGTTACAAAATCACGCGCCATATGGGCGGGCTTGGTCCAAATCTAAACGACCCGCACGTGCTGTCCAACTTTTGCCGCAATTTACAATCTTGGGTTGACCAAAACGGCAAGATGCGTCGAAATTCGAAACAATATCAGGCCAAAGGCAGGGATTTCATACGGTCTTTGGACACAAATTCGCCCCAATCCGGTCCGTCCCGCAACAGGCGAATCGCGCGTTCTACCGCCGCCAGCGATGCCACAACCGCCGCACGGGCCGTTCCAGCGCGGGGGCGTGTCGCAACAGATCGGCCAGCACATCCCGTGCCGCGCGGCGCGCGCCCAATGTCCTGTCGGACGCCATGCGCCGTTCCAGTTCCATCAACTCGTCCGGCGACAAAATCTCACCCGCAGTAAGGGGGGACGACGGGTCGGCGATGAATTTGTCGTACACATGCAGATGTGGCAGATGCAGCACCCGCGGGGCCATCATCCGGTCGTTTCCGGCCATCAGATAGGGCATGTGCATCAGATTGTATTCATGGGGCAGCACACCCAGCCGCAGATCACTGTCCCACAGCAATTCCCGCAGCAACGGCTGGTCGTATCGTAAGCCCCGCCGCGCAAATTCCGATGCCCAGCGATCCAGAAAATCGTGGGTCGCAGGGCCGGAGCGGACCCCCAGCACGCCGGAATTGATCTGCCGGAAGGCCGGTGGAATGTCGTCCGGCCCTGTCTGCATCATGGCCACGGGGGAGCTGCCGTAATGTTCATGCGCGCCCGCAATGTCGACCCGCCCCAGCAGGTCGAAAACCTCGGCCAGATCGGCCAGCACAATGACGTCGCAGTCCAGCCAGATGGTGCGGTCGAACCGGCTGCGTCGCAGGGCGGCCATTTTCGGGCGCGTCGTCGTCTGGTCGAGGATATGGACCCGATCGAAGACGGCATCGGCCAGCGGCGCATCGGTGAACAGGTCAATCGGTGTGTCGGGCATCACGCGGCGCACCGTCCGCGCGGCCCGGCGGGCCAGCGCGACGTAGGAGGCGCCGGTGGCCCCGAAGACGATCCCGCGCGGGGAGGTCATATCGGGGCCACCGGCTGGCGTATCAGGCAAGGCTGTCGTCAATGCCCTTGCAGGCGTCGACAAGACCCTTAACGGCGGCAACGGATGTGTCGAACATCTCCTGCTCTTCCTTGGTCAGTTTGATGTTGACGATGCGTTCCACACCGCCCGCGCCGATCACAGTGGGCACGCCCACGTACATGTCCTTGACGCCAAGGTCGCCGTCACAATAGGCGGCACAGGGCAGAACGCGCTTCTGGTCCTTCAGGAACGCCTCGGCCATCTCGATGGCGGAGGTTGCAGGCGCGTAATACGCAGACCCTGTTTTCAGCAGGCCGACGATTTCAGCACCGCCGTCACGTGTGCGCTGCACCATCGCGTCGAGTTTCTCCTGCGTGGTCCAGCCCATGTCGATCAGGTCGGGCAGGGGGATGCCTGCGACGGTGGAATAGCGCACCGATGGCACCATCGTGTCACCATGGCCGCCCAGAACAAAGGCCGTCACGTCGCGCATGGAGACGTTGAATTCCTCAGCCAGGAAGTGGCGGAAACGTGCGCTGTCCAAAACACCTGCCATACCGCAGACCATGTTGTGGGGCAGGCCGGAAAATTCGCGCAGCGCCCAGACCATCGCATCCAGCGGGTTGGTGATGCAGATGACAAAGGCGTTCGGCGCATGGGCCGCAATGCCTTCGCCCACGGATTTCATGACCTTGAGGTTGATGCCCAGCAGGTCGTCGCGGGACATGCCCGGCTTGCGCGCGACACCGGCGGTGACGATGCAGACGTCGGCACCTGCGATGTCCTCGTAGGACTGGGTGCCGGACATGGCGGCATCGAACCCTTCGGAGGGGCCGGATTCAGCGATGTCGAGGGCCTTGCCTTCGGGCAGGCCTTCGGAAATGTCGAAAAGCACCACGTCGCCCAGTTCTTTGACTGCTGCAAGGTGGGCGAGCGTGCCGCCGATGTTACCGGCGCCGATCAGGGCGATCTTGGGTCTGGCCATATTGAATGGGTCCTTCGTGTCCGTTCATGTTAGATCGCCGCAAGGGGTAGTCTTTTGCTGTGCCTCGCGCAAGTGTGCTGCGCTGCGGCGCAATACGGGGCCTGTCAGAACATTGTTTCTAGGGCGTTGTTTGCGCCAACTGTGTCATGGATTACACACGGGCTGCGGCGTGCTATCGCGAATGTGGCGTGATTCCCGACACGAAGGGGCAGGATTTTGGACGGCATGGCATTCTGGTCTTTGGCGGTTTTGGCGGCCTTTTGTGTGGGCCTGTCCAAAGGGGGTGCACCGGCCTTTGGTGCCTTGGCGGTGCCGATCATGGCGCTGTCGATTTCGCCCCTGACGGCGGCCGGTCTGCTTTTGCCGGTCTTCATATTTTCCGATATTTTCGGGGTCTGGACCTACCGCACACACATCGACTGGCGCATTTGGAAAATCGCCGTTGTGGGCATTGTGATCGGCACGATCATCGGCTGGACCACCGCCAGCATGGTGTCGGACAATCAGGTCCGCGTGCTTATCGGCGCCATCGGGCTGGTGTTTTCGCTGAATTTTCTGTTTCGCGCAAAGGCGGCGGACGCAGCCAGACCGGTGCGGCGCGGTGCAGGCGTGTTCTGGACCACCGTGGCCGGTTTCACCAGTTTCGTCAGCCACTCCGGCGCGCCGCCCTGGCAGGTGTGGGCGCTGCCGTTGAAGCTGCCAAAAATGGTCTTTGCGGGCACATCGACGGCGGCCTTCGCCACCATGAACGCCTTGAAAATCGTGCCCTATTGGCATCTGGGCCAGTTGCAGCCGCAAAGCCTCGGGGTGACGGTGATCCTGTGCGCGCCTGCCTTGTTCGGTGTCTTCGTGGCCTACCGTTTCATCAAGGTGTTGCCCGACCGGGTGTTTTACGCGGTCGTGACATGGATGTTGCTGGCCGTGTCGATCAAACTGATCTGGGACGGCCTGACCGGTTAGGCCCCTTCGTCGGTGTTGGGCAGATCCTCGTTCAGGTTCTGATAGGCCTCACCGCTGGCCACAAGGCAGGTCGGCCCGCCCGGTTGCGTGACGGTGATGGTCCATGTGCCTGTTTCGGTAGAGGCGAAAACCTCGACCACCGTGTTGTCCGACGCCATCCCGATGGACTGGCGGCTTTCGCCGTAGCCGGAGGCGAGCCGTTCCACGACCAATGCGTGGGGGCCACAGTTGCGGGTCTGGGCGCTGACAGCGCTGGCCATCAGGGTGGCGGCACAGGTGAGGGCGATGATCTTGGCGTTCATGGGTCTCTCCTTTCGGGTTACGTTGGGATCAAGAATGCCGCCGCACTGGTGCAAATATGGTTAACGCCACCGCACGGTGGTGTTGCGCGGCCCGATTTGCGCTGCATCGCGGCATTTTGGGGTTGCAAGATGCGGCAATTTCTGCGCGTTTTGGCGCAAGATTATTTCGCAACGGAGTCGCCCCATGTCCCGCCCCTACCGGTCCGCCCTTTATATCCCCGGTTCAAAATCGCGCGCGCTGGACAAGGCCCGTGGCCTGCCTGTGGATGTGATCCTGTTTGATCTTGAGGACGCGGTGTCGCCCGATGAAAAGGTCACGGCACGGGCCACACTGGCCGCTGAACTGGGCCAGGGCGGCTATGGCAACCGGCTGCGCGTGGTGCGGATCAACGGGCTCGACACCCAGTGGGGACGCGACGATGCAAAGGCCGCCCACACCATGGAGTGCGATGCGGTGTTGCTGCCCAAGGTCAATTCCGCCGCCGATGTGGATGCGCTGGCCGCACTGACCGACAAACCCATCTGGGCGATGATGGAAACACCACTGGGCGTGCTGAACGCCGCCCAGATCGCGGCGCACCCCCAGATCGAAGGCTTCGTTCTGGGCACCAACGATCTGGCCAAGGACCTCGGCACGCGCCACCGTGCGGATCGTGAGCCGCTGCTGGCCTCACTGCAGATGTGTCTGCTGGCCGCCCGTGCCCACGGGGTTGTCGCCGTCGACGGGGTCTATAACGCCTTCAAAGACGAAGAGGGGTTCAAGGTGGAATGCGAACAGGGCCGCGACATGGGCTTTGACGGCAAGACGCTGATCCACCCCGCGCAAGTGGCCATCGCCAACGCCGCCTTCGCGCCGACAGAGGCCGAAATCGACCTCGCCCAACGTCAAATCGCCGCCTTCGCCGAGGCTGAAGCGGCAGGGCAGGGTGTCGCCGTCGTTGACGGCAAGATCGTCGAAAACTTGCACATCGTCACCGCCCGCGCCACGCTGGCCAAAGCACAGGCCATCGCGGAGCAGGACGCATCATGACACTTATCATTCTGGGATTGCTGATCTGGGCGGGTGCCCATTTCTGGAAACGGGTCGCCCCCGATCACCGCGCGTCCTTTGGCGACACAGGCAAAGGCATCGTCGCAGGCGCATCGGTGCTGGCGATTGTCCTGATGGTGCTGGGCTACCGCTGGGCGGACGGGGCTGTCTATTGGGGGCGGGGCAACGGGCTGGTCTGGCTCAACAACCTGTTGATGGTGTTGGCGTTTTACCTCTTTGCGGCGTCCGGAAAAGGCACCCGCGTGACCCGCGCCATCAGGCATCCGCAACTGACCGCTGTGGTGGTCTGGGCGGTGGCACATCTGTTGGTCAACGGCGATGTCGCATCTTTCGTTCTGTTCGGCGGCTTGGGCCTTTGGGCGTTGGCCGAAATGGTCGTCATCAACCGCGCACAAGGCCCGCGCGGGGCCTATCACGCACCGCCCGTCAAATCCGAAATCATCGCGGTCGTGGCCACTTTGGTCGTCACCGTCATCGTCATGCTTATTCATCACTGGCTGGGGGTCACACCATGGGGGTAATTTACCGGTTTCTGACGGAGGACGACACATCCGCCTTTTGTCACAAAGTCTCCGACGCGCTGTCCAAAGGCTGGGTGCTGCACGGCGATCCCCAATACACCTTTGATCAGGCCAACGGCGTGCTGCGCTGCGGGCAGGCCGTCACCAAAGAAATCGAAGCGGACTATTCCCCCGACATGAAACTGGGCCAACAATGACCAAGACGAACGCAGGGCATTTCTTCGAAGACTACCGCATCGGCCAGACGTTCCGTCACGGCCCCCTGCGCACCGTGGGCGAGGGTGAACGCGCGCTTTATCAAGCGCTTTACCCCACGCGCTTTGCGGTGAACGTGTCCGACCCCGTGGCGCAATCCGTGGGCCTGCCGCGCGCGCCGCTGGATGATATGATCGTGTTTCACAAGGTCTTTGGCGCGACTGTACCGGACATTTCCCTGAATGCGGTGGCGAATTTGGGCTACGCCGATCTGCGCTGGCTGCGGCCTGTCTATCCGGGTGACAGCCTCGGCGCTGTGACGGAAATCATTGGTCTCAAGGAAAACTCCAACGGCAAAACGGGTATTGTCTGGGTCCGCACGACCGGCATGAATGCCGCCGGGGAGGACGTGCTGACCTTCGTGCGCTGGGTCATGGTCCGCAAACGGGACGCGGCGGGACCGGCCCCTGATCCGGTCGTGCCCGATCTGCCGTCCCATGTGGCCGCCACCGATCTGGCCGTACCCGCAGGTCTTGATTTCACCGGCTACGCCGAAAGCGGCGTGCGCGCCCCGCACCGGTTGGGTGACTATAAGGTGGGCGAAATCATCGACCACGTGGATGGCGTCACCCTGTCGGAGGCCGAACACATGATGGCCACGCGGCTGTGGCAGAACACCGCCAAGGTCCATTTTGACATCACCGCACGGCCCCAAGCCCAACGGCTGATCTACGGCGGGCACATCATCTCGATGGCGCGCGCGCTGTCGTTCAACGGGCTTGAAGGGGCGGAGTTTATGGCCGCCATCAACGGCGGCGCCCATGCCAACCCCGCCTTTGCAGGCGACACCGTTCGCGCGTGGTCCGAAGTGTTGGAGACAGCAAGCACCCCCGCGCCCGGCGTCGGTGCCATCCGGTTGCGGCTCGTGGCGACAAAGGGCAGCGAAGCGGGGGTGTTGAAGGGCGAGGATGGCAAATATCACCCCGATGTGCTGCTTGATCTTGATTATTGGGCGCTGATGCCGGTCTAAGCCGCCAACAGACCCGTGATTTTGCAGATCGGACGGTTGCGGCTAGGGTTGGCCCATGAAACCCCTGTTGCTTGCCGGATTGATTGCCACCGCCGCCCCCGCCGCCCACGCCTGCGAGGTGGCGTTGATGCTGGCGGTCGACGTCTCCGGGTCGGTGGATGGTCAGGAATACCGCATCCAGATGGACGGCCTTGCCGCCGCCCTGACCGACCGCAGCGTCATGGCTGCACTGGTTGAGGGCAAGGCGCAGGTGGCCTTGATGCAATGGACCGGCACGGGCCGCCAGACGGTGGTGATCAACTGGACGCAGATGAACAGCCCCGATGATGTGGCCGCCTTTGCCTTTCAGGTCGCCACCGTGCCGCGCCTCTGGCGTGATTTCTCCACCGCGATCGGGGAAGCCATGCAACTGGCACTGCCCTATTTCGCCATCGTGGACGATTGCAAACGCCATGTGATCGACATTTCCGGTGACGGGATCAGCAACGAAGGCAGCTTTCCCTCTGACCATTGGCCCGCGCTTGAGGCTGCAGGCGTGACCGTCAACGCCTTGGTCATCGAAACCGCCGGCTTCGATCTGACCACATGGTTCGAGGACAGCGTCATCACCGGACCGGGGGCCTTTGCGGTGACGGCAAACGGGTTCGAAGACTACCCCGAACAGATCATCCGCAAGCTGTACCGCGAACTGACGCAGGCGGTGGCCGAAAGCGCACCTTTTGTGATCACTAGAGAATAGCGTGTGATCACAAAGCCGAGAAAACCGCCCAACCGCGTCAAGATTCCGCACCCGTTACCGCTCACGCGCCGTGACAAGACCGCAGATTGCGTTAAAAGAACCGTAAGACCTGTCACGGCATAGCCGCATGTGACCAAGCCTAAGGGAACCGATATGGCCGATGTTAATCGGGGCAACCGCCCCCTGTCTCCTCACTTGATGATTTATCGCCCGCAGTGGACGTCGATTTCGTCGATCTTCGTGCGCATCACGGGCAACGCGCTGATTGTCGGCGCGCTTCTGGCCGTGTGGTGGTTCGCGGCGCTGGCGTCAGGGCCTGAGGCCTATGCCCGCGCCAACGGGTTCATCACCAGCTGGTTTGGCGATCTTGTCATGCTCGGCTCGGTGGCCTGCATCTGGTATCACACGCTGGGCGGCATCCGGCATTTGATCTGGGACAGCGGCCATATGCTGGACGTTGAAAAGTCCGAACTTTTCGCCCAGGCGATGGTTGTTGGCACGGTGCTGCTGACGATCTTCACCGTCATCGTACTTTAAGGGGGCAGGGCAATGGCATTTCTGACCGACCGCAAACGCGCAGCCGGCCTTGGCTCCGCCAAATCCGGGACCGAACACCACTGGCAGATGATGGTGTCGTCGGTGGCCCTCGTGGGGCTGATCCCTTTGTTTGTCTTCACCTTCGGCTACGCGCTGGGCATGTCTTATGAAGACGCCGCCGCCTACTACCAGCGGCCGTTCCCGGCCATTGTCGGCATCCTGACGCTGCTGGTGGGCTTTCTGCACTTCAAAGGCGGCGTGCAAACACTGATCGAGGACTACGTCCATGGTTTCGCCCGCAAGGCGCTGATCATCGGGTCCATCTGCCTCAGCTACGCTGCGGCGGCTGCTGGCGTTTTCGCAATCGTGCGGATTGCACTTTAAGAATTTCGAGGTCTGAACAATGGCTGAATACGAATATGAAACCCACGAATATGATGTCGTGGTTGTGGGTGCTGGTGGCGCCGGTCTGCGGGCCACGCTGGGCATGGCCGAACAGGGCCTGCGCACGGCATGTATCTCCAAAGTGTTCCCGACACGGTCCCACACGGTCGCAGCACAAGGCGGCATCGCGGCGTCCCTGGGCAACATGGGACCCGACAGCTGGCAGTGGCACATGTACGACACCGTGAAAGGGTCGGACTGGTTGGGCGATACGGACGCGATGGAATACCTCGCCCGCGAAGCGCCCAAGGCGGTGTACGAGCTGGAACATTACGGCGTGCCGTTTTCGCGCACCGAAGAAGGCAAGATTTACCAACGCCCCTTTGGTGGTCACACGACCGAATTTGGCGAAGGCCCCGCCGTGCAGCGCACCTGTGCCGCCGCCGACCGCACCGGCCACGCGATCCTGCACACGCTTTATGGTCAGTCGCTGAAACAGCAGGCCGAATTCTACATCGAATATTTCGCCATCGACCTGATCATGTCCGATGATGGCGTCTGTACCGGTGTCGTCTGCTGGAAACTCGACGATGGCACGATGCATGTCTTCAACGCCAAAATGGTTGTGCTGGCCACGGGCGGCTATGGCCGCGCCTATTTCTCCGCCACATCCGCGCACACCTGTACGGGCGACGGCGGCGGCATGGTGGCCCGCGCTGGGCTGCCGCTGCAGGACATGGAATTCGTGCAATTCCACCCCACGGGCATCTACGGGTCGGGCTGTTTGATCACCGAAGGCGCACGGGGTGAGGGCGGATACCTCACCAACTCCGAAGGCGAACGGTTCATGGAACGCTATGCGCCCAACTACAAAGACCTCGCCCCGCGTGACTACGTCAGCCGCTGCATGACCATGGAAATCCGCGAAGGGCGCGGTGTGGGCGCGAATGGCGATCACATCCACCTGAACCTCAACCACCTGCCAAAAGAAGCACTGGCCGAACGTCTGCCGGGCATCTCCGAATCGGCCAAGATTTTTGCCGGTGTGGATGTCACCAAAGAACCGATCCCCGTACTGCCCACCGTGCACTACAACATGGGCGGTATCCCCACGAATTATTATGGTGAGGTCCTCAGCCCCACCAAAGACGACCCCAACCGCGTGGTCCCCGGCCTGATGGCCGTGGGTGAGGCGGGATGTGCGTCGGTACATGGCGCGAACCGACTGGGGTCAAACTCCCTGATTGACCTCGTGGTCTTTGGCCGCGCCGCCGCGATCCGCGCCGGTGACGTGGTGGACCGCAACGCGGCGATCCCGTCCACGCACAAGGCGTCCGTCGATAAGGCCTTCGACCGTTTCGACGGGCTGCGTCACGCCGACGGCGGCACAACCACCGCCGATCTGCGGCTCGAGATGCAAAAGGCCATGCAGGAAGACGCCGCCGTTTTCCGCACGGACAAGACCCTCAAAGAGGGCGTCGAAAAGATGACCGCCATCGCGGCTAAGGAAAGTGATCTGAAAGTCACCGACCGCAGCTTGGTTTGGAATTCCGACCTGATGGAAACGCTGGAACTTACGAACCTGCTGCCCAACGCGCTGGCCACCGTGGCCGGGGCCGAGGCCCGCAAGGAAAGCCGTGGTGCCCACGCCCACGAGGATTACACCACCCGCGACGATGAAAACTGGCGTGTCCACTCAATCGCGCACGTAGACGGCGCGGATGTCAAACTCAGCTACCGCCCCGTGGTCACCGACCCGCTGACGTCCGAGGCCGAAGGCGGGATCGAGATGAAGCGCATCGC
>NZ_JAHDGE010000009.1:7424-22924 GCF_020627745.1 Pseudooctadecabacter sp. | reverse complement strand
GCCTGCACGCCCCAGCCCATTGATCCGGTGCGGGCGGCGGAAATCTGCGAAGACCGCGCGCGGGCCGCGCAAGCGCCTACGGGCCGTGTTACAGTGGGCACCAATAGCAGAACGGGCGCCTTTGGCGGCGTGCAGGTGGGGGTGTCGTCAGATTTCCTCACTGGCCGCGACCCGCTGGAGGTCTACACTGAGTGCGTACGTGATCGCACCGGGGCCGAACCCATCCGTCCGCCCGTGCTGCGCTGAATTGAACTGGAGACACCGATGACAAAATCCTTCGCCCTGATGACCGCCGCCGCCCTGACCCTGTCCGCCTGTGAGGTGGCAGAAGTGATCGCCGTTGACACCGGACGCGAGGCCGCGCGGGCCGTCGTGACCCCGATTGTGGCCGACACCGTGCCCGGACCGGCGGGGGTCGTGCTGACAAACTGCATCATCGACAATGCTTCGGGGGATGAATTGCTCGTGCTGGCCGCCCAAGGGGCGACACCCAACAACATCACGCTTGTGTCCAATATTCTTGCCCGTCCCGAAACCGTGGCCTGTGCCACGACGGGCCTGACCTGACCCAGAAAAGGAGCCACCAGCCATGGTTCAACTGACACTGCCCAAGAATTCCCGCATGACGACCGGCAAAACATGGCCGCGTCCTGAGGGGGCAAACAATCTGCGCAAGGTGCAGATTTATCGCTGGAACCCCGATGACGGGCAGAACCCGCGTCTGGACACATATTTCGTGGATATGGACAGCTGCGGCCCGATGGTTCTGGACGCGCTGATCAAGATCAAGAACGAGATTGACCCCACGCTGACCTTCCGCCGGTCCTGCCGCGAAGGCATCTGCGGGTCCTGTGCCATGAACATCGACGGCATCAACACGCTGGCCTGCATCTACGGCATGGATGAGATCAAGGGCGACATCAAAATCTATCCGCTGCCACACATGCCGGTGGTCAAGGATTTGATCCCCGACCTGACACACTTCTACGCCCAGCACGCGTCCATCATGCCGTGGCTGGAAACCAAAACGAACCGCCCCGCGAAAGAGTGGAAACAGTCGATTGCGGACCGCAAAAAGCTGGACGGTCTGTATGAATGCGTCATGTGCGCGTCCTGTTCGACGTCCTGCCCGTCCTACTGGTGGAACGGCGACCGCTACCTTGGACCAGCCGCCTTGCTGCACGCCTACCGCTGGATCATCGACAGCCGTGATGAGGCCACGGGGGAGCGTCTGGATGATCTGGAAGATCCGTTCAAACTCTACCGCTGCCACACGATCATGAACTGCGCCAAGACCTGCCCCAAGGGCCTGAACCCGGCAGCAGCCATTGCGCACATCAAGAAAATGATGGTCGAACGCACCGTCTGATCGCCGGTCTGATCCAAAGGTGCGCTTCCGCGCGTTTTTGGTGATTGAATGTTGAAAGGCGACGCTTCCCAAGGGGGGCGTCGCCTTTGGCTTTTGGGGAGTTTAGGTATTTTTGAACCAGAGAAAGACAGGTCAGCCCGGGAAGGCGGCCTTGAGGGCGACCTCGACCATATCGCCAAAGCTGCGTTCGCGTTGGTCTGAGGGCAGGTCTTCGGACGTCAGCAGATGGTCGGAGACGGTCATGACGGCCAGCGCGCGGCGGCCGTAGCGTGCCGCGAGGGTGTAGAGTTCGGCGGCCTCCATTTCGACGCCGAGGATGCCGTGACGTTGCATCGCTTCGTTCAGATCGGGGCGTTCGTCATAGAACGTATCGGAGGAATAGATGCCCCCCACATGGGTCGCCACATCAAGGGTTTTGGAGGCGGCGACGGCGGCTTCCAGCAGGTCGTAATCGGCGCAGGGGGCAAAGTTGAGGTCGCGGAAAATGCTGGAGGACGGCGTGCCATAGGTCGTGGCAGTCATGGCAATGACGATATCGCGCAGTTTGATCTGCGGCTGCATCGCCCCGCACGATCCAATGCGGATCAGGGTCTGGACGTCGAAGTCACGGATCAGTTCATTGGCGTAGATCGACATGGACGGCATCCCCATGCCGGAGCCTTGGATAGTGACGCGGTGGCCGTTCCAGAGCCCCGTAAACCCCAACATCCCACGCACTTCGTTGATACACCGCGCGTCCGTCAAAAAGGTCTCTGCCGCCCATTTGGCGCGGTAGGGATCGCCCGGCATCAAAACGGTGTCTGCAATGTCGTCTTTGGCCGCGCCGATGTGAATGGTCATGATCTGGGGTCCTTGTCCTGAAGCGATTTCCTTTCCTAAAGCCAGCCACGCCGAGGTTCAATGTGCTGGCTTTACCACTTGAGGCGGGGGGCGGTGACTGGCAGGGTGCCGACCGGTACTTGGAGGATGTGCAATGAAATGGGCTGTTTTGTTTTTGGGTGTGCCATGTCTGGCCGCGGCGCAAAGCAGTGATGAGGAAGCCCTCATGCGGGCCACCTTGGGCGATCTGAACCTGCGGTCTTTCGCTGAAGGGATAGAATTTTGCGGCTATGTCGGATTCACCACCGATGGCGAACTGGCTGTTTCACCCCCGACTGCAGGCGACGAAAGCAGCTGTCTGGCCGACGATCCGGCCAATCTGGATTTGATTGTCGCGTCATACCACACGCACGGGGATTTCTCGACCGAGTACAGTTCAGAGACGCCCAGCGGTACGGATATGGAAGGTGACGAGGAGGAAGGGATCGACGGCTGGGTCAGCACGCCGGGTGGGCGGCTTTGGTATATTGATACCACCGACATGGTGACCTTTCAGGTGTGTGGCATCGGCTGCCTTGCACAGGATCCCGATTTCATCGCAGGAGACGACGGCTTTATCGCCGAAGAGTACTCCTACGATGCATTGGTGGAACGGCTGGATTGATCAGACGGCCATGCTGTCCGGTGTGGCACCTGCGTCCACGGCGGCTTTGAACCAATCGGGTTTGCGGCCCTTGCCGGTCCAGGTCTGGGTCTTGTCCGCCGGGTTTGCATATTTCGGCGCTGATTTCGGTTTGGATGATTTCAATTTCGGCGCAGCGGATGTGCCTTTTGCTGCCATCACGTCTTCGACGGTCATTCCGTGCGCGGCGGCGAGTTTTTCCATTTCCTGACGGAGTTTCTTGACCTCTTGTTTCTGAATACGGGCCAACGCTTTCTCCACGTCTTTCGCCAGCTTTTCGAGATCCTTTTTCGACATCGCTTTTAAATCAATCGCCATGGTGTGTGCCTTGTTTAATTTCTGTCCTGACCCCCTGTTCAAACAAACACGGGGATTTGCAAGACCGCGATCCCGCGATCCTGTACTAAAATGTACGAAGACGTTGCGTTAATGTGTTAACCCTGTGGGCAACTCGCGTCTTTCGGCGGATTTATTCCGCAGCGACCGCGGAAGGATCAGCCAGATCGACAATATCATTCATGATACGGTTCAATTCGAAATCTTTGGGCGTATAGACCCGTGCCACGCCCATGGCGCGCAATCTGTCGGCGTCATCATCGGGGATAATGCCGCCCACGACCACCGGCACGTGTGACAGCCCCATGGCGCGCATTTTGTCCATCATGTCGGTCACCAGCGGAATGTGAGAGCCTGACAAAATCGACAGACCGACCACATGGGCGTCATCGCGGCGCACGGCCTCGATGATTTCGTCGGGCGTCAGGCGGATGCCTTCGTAGGTGATATCCATACCGCAATCGCGGGCGCGCGCCGCGATTTGTTCGGCGCCATTGGAATGGCCATCAAGGCCGGGCTTGCCCATGAGGAATTTCAGTTTCCGCCCAAGTTTTGACGACACAGCCGCCACGCGGTCGCGGATATCATCCAGTCCTTCGGTGCGGTTGGACGGGTTGTGGGACACGCCTGTGGGGGCGCGGTATTGGCCAAAGGCCTGCCGGATGACCTCGGCCCATTCGCCCGTGGTGACACCCGCCTTTGCGGCCTGAATGGACGGCCCCATGATGTTCGTGCCCTCCAGTGCGGCAGCCTTCAGCGCGGCCAAAGCCTCCGCCACCGCTTGCCCGTCGCGCGCGTCTTTCCAAGCGTCCAGCCGGTCCAGCTGATCGGCCTCGGCCTCCGGGTCGCTGACCATGATCGCGTCATCGCCTGCTGTCAGGGGGGAGGGTTCGCCGTTTTGATATTTGTTCACGCCGACAACGGTCGTCTCCCCGGCCTCGATTCCGCCAATACGGGCGGCGTTGCTTTCAACCAAACGCGCCTTCATATATTCGATCTTTTCCTGCGCATTGGCCATTGCGTCCAATTGCGCCAATTCCGCCCGCGCGCCGTCCTTCAATTCCGCGACTTTGCGTTCCACGGCAGGATTGCCTTCGAACAAATCGTCGTATTCCAGAAGGTCCGTTTCAAACGCCAGAATTTGCTGCATCCGCAAAGACCATTGCTGATCCCACGGGCGCGGCAATCCCAGTGCCTCATTCCAGGCAGGTAGTTGCACCGCACGGGCGCGCGCGTCTTTGGACAGCGTCACGGCCAGCATTTCAATTAAAATACGGTAGACATTGTTTTCGGGCTGCTGTTCGGTCAGCCCCAATGAATTGACCTGAACCCCATAGCGGAAACGGCGGAATTTGGGATTGTCGACGCCATACCGGTCCTGACAAATCTCATCCCACAATTCGACAAAGGCGCGCATTTTACACATCTCGGTTACAAACCGGATTCCGGCGTTTACGAAAAACGAAATGCGTCCGACCATGGCGGGGAAATGTTCGGCGGGCACCTTGCCTTTTAGATCGTCCAGCACGGCGATGGCCGTGGCCAGGGCGAAAGACAGCTCCTCCTCCGGCGTGGCACCAGCCTCTTGCAGGTGATAACTGCACACGTTCATCGGGTTCCATTTGGGCAGGTGTTCGCGGGTGTAGGCGGCCACATCCGTGATCATCCGCAAGGACGGCTCGGGCGGGCAGATATACGTCCCCCGGCTGAGGTATTCCTTGATGATGTCGTTCTGGACCGTGCCTTGCAGCGCAGACACATCCGCGCCCTGTTCCTCGGCCACGGCGATATACAGCGCCAGCAACCAAGGTGCCGTGGCGTTGATCGTCATGGATGTGTTCATCTGCTCCAACGGGATATCGTCGAACAAGGCGCGCATATCGCCCAGATGGCAGACCGGCACGCCGACCTTGCCGACCTCACCACGCGCCAGAACGTGGTCACTGTCATATCCCGTTTGCGTCGGCAGATCGAAGGCCACGGACAGACCCGTCTGCCCCTTGGCCAGATTGCCCCGATACAAAGCATTGGATGCCTTGGCAGTCGAATGACCGGCATAGGTGCGGAAAAGCCATGGACGGTCGGCTTTGCGGTCTGTCTGCGTTTGGGTCATGGCGGGCCTCGTGAATCGGGTGGCGCAATTTTATTACTTGAATGATGAGGTATCCGAAAGATTATACCCTTGTCAACGTGCCGCACTGCGGCATGACCCCATTTACGCCTGCGTCTTTCCCTGCCACGGTCCCCCCATGACGACGCCCATCGCCATTCCCCTTTGGCTTCTCATCTTGATGGTCCTTTTCGCGGCGGTGACGTTTGCGTCGCATTTCCTGTTTCCGTCTGTGCGGTGGTTTTTCCGCCGCCGCGCCGAACGGGTGGTGGCCCGTGTCAACGAACGGCTGCAAAAACCGATCGAGCCGTTCAAGCTGGCCCGCCGCTACGACACGATCCAGCGGCTGGTTTATGACCCCGAGGTCAGTCAGGCCATCAACGATTATGCCCAGGCCACCGGGATGCGCGAAGACGTGGCCTTCGAAAAGGCGCGCCATTACGCGCGCGAAATTGTCCCGTCCTTCAGCGCCACGGCCTATTTTTCGTTCGGGATGCGGGCGGCCAAGTGGCTGTCGCGGTTTTTGTACCGCCTGCGCGTGGGCCAGTTCGACCGCGCTGAATATGACGCGATCGACCCTGATGCGACGGTCATCTTCGTAATGAACCACCGCAGCAACATGGATTACGTGTTGGTCACCTATCTGGTCAGCCGCGCGTCCGCGCTGTCCTATGCGGTGGGCGAATGGGCACGGGTCTGGCCGCTGTCGTCGGTCATCAAGATGATGGGCGGCTACTTCATCCGCCGCAAATCCCGCCGTCAGGAAGAAAGCGGGGAACTGTACCGCAAGGTGCTTGCCCGCTACGTCCAGATGGCCACCGCAGGCGGGGTCACACAGGCCGTTTTCCCCGAAGGCGGGCTGTCACTGAACGGCAAACTGGCGCGGCCCCGCCTCGGCATCCTCAGCTATATCATCGACGATTTCGACCCCGAAGGCCGCGATGTGGTCTTTGTGCCGGTAGCCCTGAATTACGACCGCGTGCTGGAGGACCGGTTTCTTATTCAGGCCGACAAGGCCGGCGTCCGCCGGTTCCGCCCTCCGCTGTTCACGGTATTGGGCGGCGTCGTGGGCTACCTCTGGGCGCGTCTGCGCCGCAAGATGACGACCTTTGGCACGGCCAACGTCAGCTTTGGCGCGCCTTTGTCCCTGCGCGACTTTGCCATCCGTCATGATGGCGACACCAAAGCGCTGGGTGAGGAGCTGATGACGCGCATTGCTGCGGTCATCCCCGTGGTGCCGGTGCCGCTGGTCTGCCGCGCCTTGCTGGGCGGCGCTGTGACCGAGGACGACATCGCCGCCGCCATCACCCGTGACCTTGACGCCATGCCCGCCGGGCTGCGCAAACCCCAACGTGACGGCGCGCAACTGGCCGATGACGGGCTGACAATCCTGCGTCGGCGGGGGCTGGTCACGGGGCAGGGGGGGCTTGCCATCGCGACAGGTCAGGACGACGTCATCACCTATTACGCCAACACCATCGCCCATCATTTTTCCTGACCTTTTGGTAAAAGTCCGGAAAGTCTGACTTGGCCGGTCACGGATGCGTGACCTAAGGTCATCCCACAACAGAAACAGAGGGGATACCACATGTCATTTCAATTCAAATCATTCGCAATCATCGCCGCCGCCGCCACAGCACTGGCCGCATGTCAGCCCACGACGACCACAACAACCACCGTTGTCAGCGCCAACAAAAACGTCCTGATCGTCAACAACACAGGACGCACGATCTGGCGGTTCTACGGATCGCCTACCAATGTGAACAGCTGGGAAGAAGATATCCTCGGGTCGGACATCCTGCCCGCAGGCCAGCGCGTGAATGTCAACTTCGCCGACGGCCGCAGCGTGTGCAGCTATGACATGAAGGCGGAATTTCAGGATGGGACCTCAATCGTGAAGAACAACATCAACGTCTGCGCGGTGTCCGTGGTGTCTTTCCCCTAAACGCGCTGCAACGCGGCGGACATAAAATTACAAAAATGTCCGCCGCAAGGTTGCATTATTTCTCTCTCACCTCTAATTCTTGCTTCAACGCGCCGATTCTGCGGTGCGGCAACCGGAGCTTTGAACGGAGATGAGCGATATGGCCCTCGACACCCAGAAACATGCCGCGACTGCGAATGCGCCTGTGAAAGACCTCTATGAGATGGGTGAAATTCCCCCGATGGGTCACGTGCCAGCGCAGATGTACGCCTGGACCATCCGCCGCGAACGCCACGGGGAGCCTGACAAGGCGTTTGAAGTCGAAGTCGTCGACACGCCCACCCTCGACAGCAACGAAGTGCTGGTTTTGGTCATGGCCGCAGGCGTGAACTATAACGGCGTCTGGGCCGGTCTGGGCCAGCCGATCAGCCCCTTTGACGGCCACGGCGCGCCCTATCACATCGCGGGATCCGACGCCTCCGGCATCGTCTGGGCCGTGGGCGATAAGGTGAAACGGTGGAAAGTGGGCGACGAAGTCGTGGTGCATTGCAATCAGGACGACGGCGATGATGAGGAATGCAACGGCGGCGATCCGATGTTCTCCACCTCCCAGCGGATCTGGGGCTACGAAACCCCCGACGGGTCGTTTGCGCAGTTCACCAACGTGCAGGCCCAGCAACTCATGCCGCGGCCCACGCATCTCACGTGGGAAGAAAGTGCCTGCTACACGCTGACACTCGCCACCGCCTACCGGATGCTCTTCGGTCATGAACCCCACGACCTCAAGCCTGGTCAAAACGTGCTGGTCTGGGGGGCCTCCGGCGGCCTTGGGTCCTACGCGATCCAGTTGATCAACACCGCAGGCGCCAACGCGATTGGCGTGATCTCGGACGAAGACAAACGCGACTTCGTCATGGGGCTGGGCGCCAAGGGCGTCATCAACCGCAAGGATTTCAACTGCTGGGGCCAGCTGCCCACGGTCAACACCCCTGAATATAAGGAATGGTTCACCGAGGCGCGCAAGTTCGGCAAAGCCATCTGGGACATCACCGGCAAAGGCAACAACGTCGACATGGTGTTCGAACACCCCGGTGAGTCGACCTTCCCCGTCTCCACGCTGGTGTGCAAAAAGGGCGGCATGGTCGTGATCTGTGCGGGCACCACAGGCTTCAACTGCACCTTTGACGTCCGCTATATGTGGATGCACCAGAAACGCCTGCAGGGCAGTCACTTTGCCCACCTCAAACAGGCGTCTGCGGCCAACAACCTGATGGTCGAACGCCGTCTGGACCCCTGCATGTCCGAGGTCTTCCCGTGGGATCAACTGCCCGACGCGCACACCAAAATGCTGCGCAACGAACACAAGCCGGGCAATATGTCCGTGCTGGTTCAGGCCCCGACGACCGGCCTGCGCACCCTTGAGGACGTGATCGCCGCAAAGGGCTGATCCCGAATCACTTTATCCGAAGGGCCGTCTGCATCCCCGCAGGCGGCCCTTTTGTTTTGAGGGAGTTAGCCCAAACGCCCCTCCCCATTTATAGCGGGGTGGTTTCAGCGGGTATGGGGACCCCCTAATTCGTGTGAAAGTGAGGTATTGGCCCTGAAAAGCCCCCCGGTCACCACTCACGTTAACCTTTCGTTAACCCCTCACAAGGAGACTCTTTCATGGGACAGAAATGGATCATCGACGTACTCGCCGACCTACGCGCATTTGCTGACCAGAACGGGTTGCCTCTGCTGGCGCACCAGCTGGATGTGACCTCGACTGTTGCGCAGGCCGAGATTGCCTCGATGCTTGAGGGGGCGCCGCGTGCGGCGAATGCGAATGCAAGGCAATCTGCGTCAACACTTGGCGACACTCGAACAGGCCACGGAACTTAGCGCGCTTCAGGCCACAACCGAAGCGCTGCGCGATCATTATCAGGTCGCCCATCTTGGATATCACTGGGTCTCTGCCGATGGCGAACAATACGGCTGTGGCACTTATTCCATCGAATGGATCACCGAATATGTGACCAACGATTATGTCCGTATCGACCCCGTCATCATCGGCTGTTTCCAACGGTTTCACCCCGTGGACTGGAAAGAACTCGACTGGTCCAGCAAACCCGCCATCGCCTTTCGCACCAAAGCGATTGAGGCCGGCGTGGGCAACCAAGGCTATTCCATCCCCATCCGCGGCCCGTCCGGCCAGTTCGCGTTGTTTTCCCTGTCCCACAACGCGCGCGACGACGACTGGGCCGCCTTCACCGAAAAACACCGCCGCGATCTGATCCTGTGCGCCCATTCGTTCAACCAAAAAGCGCTGGAGATTGAGGACAAACGCCGTCCCGATCCCGTCAAACCCCTGTCGGGGCGCGAGGTCGATGTGCTGACCTATCTGGCCATGGGCTATTCGCGCGGGCAGGTGGCACAAACGCTGGCGCTGTCCGAACACACCCTGCGTGCCTATATCGAAAGCGCGCGGTTCAAATTGTCCGCCACCAACACCATGCATGCCATCGCCCGCGCCGTGTCCGAAGGGCACATCATTATGGGCGGGGCGGCCCGTGCGGCCACCGGAAACTGGCCCGGCCGCGACCCTGTGCAAGCGGCGGAATAACGCAGGCCACGCAACACCCACCGCGCGGTGGTCAAACACCGCGTTAAATCAGCACCTCTAGGGTCTTCATCACACGGATGGAGGCCCTGCAATGCTACGTTACCTTTACGGATCACAGCTCGATGATTACCCGAAACTGGCGGATACCATGTTTCGCGACCGCGCGGCCCAGTTCCGCGACCGCCTGAAATGGGACGTCGCTGTCGATGCCCAAGGGTACGAGCGCGATGAATATGACGCCCAAGACCCGCTTTACGTGATCTGGCAGGGGCCCGATGGCAGCCACGGCGGATCCATGCGGTTCCTGCCCACCATGGGGCCGACCATGGTCAACGATCACTTCAGCGGATTGATGGACGGCGACACCGTCCAAAGCCCCTATATCTGGGAATCCACACGGTTCTGTCTGTCCCAAGGCAGCGCAAGCCGTGTGGCGGCGGCTTTGGTTCTGGGTGGCATCGAAATCGGGCGCGGCTTCGGCATCACTCAATGTGTGGGCGTGTTTGATGCACGCATGGTCCGCATCTACCGCATGATCGGCTCAAGCCCCGATATTCTGGGCAGCTCCGGCACGGGGGCCGCCAAAATCAGTGTCGGCCTGTGGACGTTCGACCCCGCCGACCGTGTGTCCGTGCTGACCCGTGCGCGTATCTCATCGGCGCTGTCCGAACACTGGTACGCCCGCGCCTTTGGTGACCGCCCCGCAAAATTGACGGCCCGCGCGGCCTAACCGCTGGCACCTGCGGCGCGGCGCGGATAGTGTCGCGCCATGTCGCTTCCCGCCCTTACCCTTTCCGACGATCAGGCCGATGCATGGGACGCGGTGTCCGACCTTTTGGGCGCTGCGGGCATTGATCTGCTGGAGGGCTCGACGCTGCCGCCCAAGGACGACCCCGACAGTTCGACCCTCGCCATCCTTGGCAAGGCGGGCAGCGGTAAAACCCTGCTGCTGGCCGAACTTTACCGCGCCTTGCAAAACGCAGGCGTCGATGTGGTCTCGGGCGATTGGGAGGGGCGCAAACGCCGTGACCGGCGCACGCTGGCGATCCTTGCACCGACCAACAAAGCCGCCTCCGTGCTGCGCACGCGGGGCGTGCCTGCGACGACGATCCACCGTATCCTTTATACGCCCGTCTATGACCCCGAATATGAAAAGATCGCGGAATGGCTGGCGGGGCAGGGCGACAAACCCGAAATCGAGGGCCTGACCGACGTGGCCCTTGATCGCGCCTACGACAGCTTTCAGAAAAACACCTCCGTGCCCGCAGCCCTTGCCGCTGCTGGCCTGCGCGGGTCCGATTTCATCACCGGCTGGAAACGTCGCGAAGACCCGCTGGACATCGGGTTTGTGGATGAATCCTCAATGCTCGATGCCAAACAGTTCGAGGATTTGCAGGATATTTTCCCGACCCTTGTGTTGTTCGGGGACCCCGCCCAGCTGCCCCCCGTCAAGGCCGAGGGCGGCAAAATGGTCTTCGACACGCTCCCCGAAAGCCGCCAGCGGGTGCTTAGTCGCGTCCACCGACAGACCGCCGACAACCCGATCCTTGATCTGGCCCATGCGTTGGCGGATCCTGCTGTCGATTTCTATGCCTTTGAAAAACTGGTGGCCGAGGCCGCCGAGAAAGACGACCGCGTCGTCATGGCCCAGCGGGTGGAAAGCGACCTGATGGCGCGTTCGCCCTGCCTTGTCTGGCGCAACGCCACCCGCATCAAACTGATTCACGCCTTCCGCAACGCCTTTGGCGCGCCACCTGATGAATTGTTGGAGGGCGAGCCGCTGATCTGCGACGGCATTGAACTGCCCATGAAACACCGCAAAAAGCGCCTCGATCTTGAGGCGCGTGGCCTCATCAAAGGGGCGCAGGTCATCTACCTTGGGCCAGGCCGCAAACCGGGCTTCAGCCGCCTGCACGTCATGGGGGCCGAGGACCCGCAGGTCAGCGCGGCCAGCATTGTGAAAATCGAACTGGAAGGCGACGAAGAACCCTTCATCCCCTTCGCCGCCCGCATGGGGGCCACGTTCCTGCACGGGGCCGCCGTGACGATCCACAAGGCGCAAGGGTCGCAATGGGACACGGTGCAGGTCTTTGCACCGGACATCTACGCCGCCTCGCGCATGGGGCGGGTGGAAGCGGGGCAGCCGCTGTGGAAACGGCTGGCCTATGTGGCGATCACACGGGCGGAAAACCGGCTGTGCTGGGTGGTGCGCAACCGTCTGGCCCGCCCCAGCGGGCTGCTGAGCACCGACGATCTGCGCGCGCCCTCGGTGCCGCTTGAACTCACGGTGGAGGAGACATGAAAACCCTCATCGTCACCGGCGCCAGCAGCGGCATTGGCCGCGCCGTGGCCGAAAAATTCCTCACCGAAGGCTGGACCGTGGGCCTTGTTGCGCGCCGCGCAGAGGCGCTTGAAACGGTCGCCGCAGGCCATGACACCGCACTTGTCCTGCCCTGCGATGTCACCGACCCACAGGCGGTTGAGGCCACGTTCAAACAGGTCCAGTCCCAGACCGGCAGGCTGGATTGCCTGTTCAACAACGCAGGCGTTTTCACCCCCGCCGCCCCCATCGACGAAATCCCGGTGGACGACTGGCTGCAAGCGGTGAACGTCAACCTGACGGGCATGTTCCTGTGCGCGCGGGCGGCTTTTGGCATCATGCGCCACCAGTCGCCCCAAGGCGGGCGGATCATCAACAACGGCTCGATCTCCGCCCAGACCCCGCGTGAGGGGTCGGCCCCCTACACATCCACCAAACACGGCGTCACAGGGCTGACCAAGACCCTCGCCCTGGATGGGCGACCCTTTGATATCGCCGCCAGCCAGATCGACATTGGCAACGCCCAGACCGAATTGCTGCAAGGCATCATTGACCGCGCCGTGGCCGCCGGCGACACGCCCCCACCGGTGATGGAGGTTGATCTGGTGGCCGATGCGGTGTGGCATATGGCGGGCCTGCCCTTGCATGCCACGACGCTGTTCCAGACGATCATGGCGACGAAAATGCCCTTCGTCGGGCGGGGGTAGCACATCCTCATCTGAGGATGTGTCCTCAGAGTTTCATTTGAAACTCTGCTACCGTTGAAAAATGCGGAACACGGCGGAGGCCAGCCAACCGGCGGCAATGGCAATCGCCAGCGACATCAACCCGTAGAGCAACGGCTGATTTCGTGACATTTCAAACAGGAACCGTTCCAGCCCCGCCTTGAACACAGCGATTTCGGTTTCATAGGTGTCGATCACAGTTCTATCACGGGTGATGAAAATACGGGCGCTGTAGGCCCCTTCGGTCAGGGCCGCAGGCAGGGTGATCTGGCCACGAAAGAGCGTCTCTTCCTCCACATCAACCTGACCTTCCAGCCGTTGATACAGCCCCGATCCCGCACGGATGCGGATGATCGCGTCCGAAAAACTCTCCGCGTCGGTGACGCTGTCCGGCGCGCCCACAGACCGGATCACGCGAGGGATGGATATAGAGTGGCGCAAATCCTCAACCGCCGACAGGCTGTCGGCCAAGGGGGCGGAGGTCGCGACCGCATAGAACGACGGCGCGCTATCCACCTCAACCGCGTCGGTGTTGGCCCAGATGCCCAGCACCCGTTCCTTGCGCCGCACGGTGACGGGTTGGTCGGGCCCGGCCAGCGTAATGATGACCTCCAACGGGCCACCTGCGGGGGCAGGGGCATTGCGTTTGATCGCGCCGAAGATCAACACGTCCGACCCATCAAAGGTGGCGGTGATGGCGACTTCGTTGCGGCTCAGGCCAAGGACAATTTCCTCAGACTGGGCGGCGGTCATATAGGGGGCGAGGACCAGTGCCAGAAGGACAAACAAACGTCGCATCAATGCCCCCCCGCCGTGCCGATGGAATACAATTCCGCAGGGGTGAGCAGCAGATCAAGCGCCAGTTTCCCGCAGACCGCCAGCACCATGATCGCAAGCAGGATGCGCAGTTGTTCCGCCTTCATCTTGACCCCGATCCGCGTGCCGATCTGCGCGCCGATCACACCGCCGACCAGCAGCAAAACCGCCAGCACGATGTCGACGGTGAAGTTCGTCGTGGCATGGAGCAACGTGGTAAACCCGGTGACAAAGATGATCTGAAACAGCGATGTGCCGATCACAACCTTCGTGGGCATGCCCAACAGGTAGATCATCGCAGGCACCATGATGAACCCGCCACCGACCCCCATGATCGCGGCCAGAATGCCCACGCACAGCCCCACCAAAAGCGGCGGGATGACTGAAATATAAAGCCCCGACACCCGGAATTTCATCTTGAACGGCAGCGCGTGGACCAGCCCGTGTTTGCGCCGTTGCGGTACGGCCCCTTCGGCCCCGCGGGACCGGCGAATGGCGTTGAGGCTTTCGATGAACATCAGCCCGCCGATGATCCCAAGGAAGACGACGTAACACAGCTTAACCAGCAGATCGACTTGCCCCATGGATTTCAGCTGATTGAACAGCATCACACCCAAAGCGGCCCCGATCAGGCCGCCAATCAGCAGCACCGTGCCCATCCTGAGGTCCACGGTCTTCCGCCTCAGATGTGCCAGAACGCCGGAGAATGAGGACGCCACGATCTGGTTCGCCTCCGTCGCCACCGCCACGGCAGGCGGAATGCCGATGAAAAACAGCAGCGGCGTCATCAAAAACCCGCCGCCCACGCCGAACATCCCCGACAAAATGCCCACGATCCCGCCCAATCCAAGCAGCAGGAAGGCGTTTACGGACACTTCGGCAATGGGAAGATAGACTTGCATGGCGTGTCCTTACGCCTGTGGTGGACCTAAGATCAACGCCCAATTCTGCCCGACAATAAGACCAGATGTCTCAGTAAGGGGTTAATTGCGGTTAAATATGCGGCAGTGCAGCACGAAGAACCTTTTCCAGCTTCGCCGCCCCCAAGGGCGCCATGGCCTTGGTGTGGCTGTGGCTGATTGATTCGTCGCTCATCCCGGCGGCCATATTGGTGATGGCCGAAATAGCCCCGCAGCGCAGGCCAAGGAACCGGCCCAGGATCACCTCGGGCACCGTGGACATGCCAACCGCGTCCGCGCCCAGCGTGCGAATGGCGCGGATTTCCGCGACGGTCTCAAACGACGGGCCGGAATACCACGCATAGACGCCTTGGTGCAGCGTCACCTCAGCCGCCTTGGCCGCCGCCACGAAGACCTCCCGCAGGGCGGGGTCGTAGCAATCCTTCATAGGCACAAAACGCGCGTCTGTTTGTTCCCCGATGAGCGGGTTCAAGCCGCTGAAATTGATGTGATCGGACAGGGCCATGATCTCACCCGTGGGCATGTCGGGCACCATGGATCCGGCGGCATTGGTGGCGATCATCGTGTCTGCGCCAAGCGCCTTCAGCACCTCAAGCGGCAGACGCATGGCATCACCCCGACCGCTTTCATAATAATGCGCACGGCCCCCGAACACGGCCACACGCACGCCTTCCAACTGGCCGATGACCAGTTGGGGCACATGGCCGCTGACACCGGCATGGGGGAAGCCCTCAAGCTCATCATAAGGTATGGCCACGCCTTCAACCGCACCCGCCAGATGCCCCAGACCGGACCCAAGGATCAGACCCACGCGCACCGGCGCATCGCCCGCAATTTCGCGGATTTTATCCGCCAGTTCCTCAGCGTTCCTTGACAT
>NZ_JAHDGE010000009.1:3433-7324 GCF_020627745.1 Pseudooctadecabacter sp. | reverse complement strand
TTCCTCAGCGTTCCTTGACATAAGGCTCACCCCCTGCGCGCGGTGGAATGGCCTTGCCCACAAAGCCCGCCAGCACGATGACCACGAACAGATAGGGCAGGGACTGGATCAACTGACTGGGCACTTTGACGGTTTCAAACAGCGCACCCGCGAGGCCAACCTCACCCGCCGATCCCATCCATGTGGCCAGCGCGATGGCGGTCAAAACGGCGGACAATCCGCCCAACACAATGACGTCGATCCTTTCGCGTTTCACCGCATACAGCACCATCGCAACGGACGCCCCGACCAGCAGCACGATGATCCACACCACCTGCAACTGGATATTCTGGAACCGGTTATCAATCGCAAAGAACAGCCCGAACAACAGACACGCGCCCAACGCATACCACGGCCGCCACTTGGCAAAGATCAGCGCGGCCAGCGCGATAAAGCCCCGGTTCGCGGTCATGTCCTTGGTGAACCCCGCCTGCACCGCCGTGGACAGATAGGCCCCTGCGATGCCACACAAAATCCCGCAAATGATAACGGCGGAATAGCGCAGGCCGACGACCGAAATCCCCGCCGTGTCCACAGCCTCGGGGGCTTCGCCCACCGCGCGCAGGCGCAGGCCGAACCGCGTGCGGTAGAGGATAAACCAGCTGAGCGGGACCATCAGCAGCCCGATATAAACGAGGATCGAATGGCCTGACACGAACTCTGAATAAAACTGCATCCCCGGGCTCGCCTGCATCTTGTCGCGCATCCGTGTGAACGCGCCGGGAAGATCCAGCCCGTCAAACCGTGCCGCCCCCGACAGGGACGGCGTGCGCCCGCCTTGGGCGAACCAGCCCTGCGCGATGACGACCGTCAGACCGGCGGCGAAAAAGTTGATCGCCACGCCGGAAATCAACTGGTTCCCGCGGAACGTGATCGACGCCAGACCATGCACGATCGACAGTGCGATCGAAATGCCGATGCCGGCAAACAGGCCGACCCAGACGTTGCCGGACGTATAGGACACCGCCGCCGACAAGAACGCCGCCGCCAGCATCTTACCCTCAAGCCCGATGTCGAAAATGCCTGCGCGTTCGGAAAACAGACCGGCCAGACAGGCCAGCAACAGCGGAATCGCCATACGGATAGACGCATCACCAAGCTGGACAAGTGTGAAGAAATCCATGTGCGTTACTCCTTCACCGCCGCCGGTGCGCCGACACCTTTGCCACCAAACCGCAGAAACAGCCCCTCAATGGGGGAGCGGACCATTTGATCCAGCGCGCCGGTGAACATGATGACCAGCGCCTGAATGACCACAACGATCTGCACGGGGATCGACGTGGCCGCCGAAAGCTCCGCCCCGCCCTGATAGAGCGCGCCGAACAACAGCGCCGCGATGATGATGCCCACGGGATGGTTGCGCCCCATCAACGCCACGGCGATCCCGATGAAACCGGCGCCGCCTGCAGCATTATCCACCAGCTGTGGCGTGTTGATGCCCATGGTGTTGTTCACCGCCATCATCCCCGCCAATGCGCCGGAAATCAGCAGCGCGATCATGGTGATGTTCACCGCCGAAATCCCCGCATATTTCGCGGCACTTTCAGACTGCCCGAAGGCGCGGATCTGATAGCCCAGCCGCGTGTGCCAGATCAAAAGCCACACGCCCACACAGGCCAGCAATGCAATGAAGATTGAGATATTGACCGGCGACCGCCCGAACAATTCGGACCCGAACAGACCCGCAATGTCATTAAGCGATGGCAGATGCGCGGCTTCGGGGAAGATCGCCGTGGCCGTCTGCATCTGACCCGCAGGGCGCAAGGCGTCCGACAGCATATAAACCAAAAGGCCCGACGCCATGAAGTTGAACATGATCGTCGTAATCACGATGTGGCTGCCGCGCCGTGCCTGCAAATAGGCTGGTATCGCGACCCAAAGCGCACCGAACACAGCCGCCGCCATACCGCCTGCAAGCAGGGCCAGCGTCCAGTGGGGCCATGGAATGAACAGGCATACAATCGCCGCCCCAAGGCCGCCCACCAGCACCTGACCCTCACCGCCGATGTTGAACAGCGACGCGTGAAACGCCACCGCCACGGCCAAGCCGGTGAAGATAAAGTTCGTGGCATAAAACAACGTGTAGCCCAGAAAATCAGACGTGCCGACCGCGCCAAAGGCCATCAGCTTGATGGCCTCCCACGGGTTTTGGCCCACGGACCAGAACACGATGACCGAAATGATCGCCGCCAGCAAAAGCGACACCACCGGCACCAGAACCACATCCGCCCACTTTGGCATCTTGTCCATGGCTCAGACCTCCTTGCCTGCGCCCGCATGGGCCAGATTTTCTGCAATTGTTTCAACGGGGGGCGGGTTGTCGGTGTCCGTGACACCGGCCATCAACAGCCCCAGTTCCTTTTCATTTGTCTCGGCCGGCAGGCGTTCACCCATGATCTGGCCGTCAAACATCACGGCGATCCGGTCGGAAAGGCCCATAATCTCATCCAGTTCGACACTGACCAGCAGGATCGCCTTGCCCTTGTCACGCAGCGCCACGATCTGTTGGTGGATGAATTCAATCGCGCCGATGTCCACACCGCGTGTGGGCTGGCCCACCAGCAGCAGATCAGGGTCGCGTTCAATCTCACGGGCGACGACGATCTTTTGCTGGTTCCCGCCGGAGAAATTCTTGGCCGCAAGCTGCGGATTGGGCGGGCGCACGTCAAAGCGGTCCATCTTTTCCTGCGCGTCGGCCAGAATGGCCTTGTTGTCCATCAGCATCTTTGACCGCTGGTATTTCGCGTCGTGGTGATAGCCAAAAGCGGTGTTTTCCCACGCGCTGAAATCCATGATCAGGCCTTCGTGCTGGCGGTCTTCGGGCACATGGGCAATGCCACGGTTGCGGCGGCTTTGGCCGTCGGATTTCGCACCGGTCAGGTCGATGGGTTCGCCGTTCAGCAACACCTCACCCGTGGCCTTTTCATAGCCGCCCAGTACCTCCAGCAACTCGGACTGGCCGTTACCGCTGACGCCCGCGATGCCAAGGATTTCCCCCGCACGGATGTTGAACGACACGCCCTTCAGACGGTGCACCCCGCTGTCGTCGGTCACGTTCAGATCGCGGACTTCCAACACGGTGTCTTTTGGCTGTGCCGGCGTTTTATCCACGCGCAACAATACCTTACGGCCCACCATACGTTCCGCCAGATCGGCGGGATTGGTGTCGGACGTTTTGACAGACCCGACCATCTCACCGCGCCGCATGACGCTGACGGTGTCGGTGATGTCCATAATTTCACGCAGCTTGTGGGTGATCAGGATGATGGTCTTCCCCTCGTCCTTCAGCCGCCCCAGAATGCGGAACAACTGATCGGCCTCCGCAGGCGTCAACACGCCCGTGGGCTCGTCGAGGATCAGGATATCCGCCTCACGGTACAGCGCCTTGAGGATTTCAACCCGCTGCTGCATCCCCACGCCGATGTCCTGAATGATCGCGTCGGGATCGACGTTCAGTTCATATTCTTCCGCCAGCGATTTCAACTGCTTGCGCGCCTTGGCCAGCGACGGTTTCAACATCGCGCCGTCTTCGGCCCCCAGCACCACGTTTTCGAGGACGGAGAAGTTCTGCACCAGTTTGAAGTGCTGGAACACCATCCCGATGCCTGCCGCAATCGCCGCCTGACTGTCGGGAATTTCGGTCCGTTGACCGTTGATATAAATCTCACCCTTATCGGCTTTGTAAAAGCCGTACAGGATCGACATCAGCGTCGATTTCCCCGCCCCGTTCTCCCCGATGATCCCGTGGATCGTGCCGGGCATGACGCTGATAGAAATGTCCTTGTTGGCCTGCACAGGGCCAAAGGCCTTGGAAATACCCTTGAGTTCGATGGCGGGGGGGGGAGTGGTCAT
>NZ_JAHDGE010000009.1:0-3333 GCF_020627745.1 Pseudooctadecabacter sp. | reverse complement strand
TTATCCTACAAATCCGGCCAGCATCGACAGCTTGCCGTCCGCGTCGGCCTCACCGAAATAGGTGCCGTGTTGCACCATGTCGGTCCCGTCGGGGCCTTTGCCGCCAAAGGCCACGGTGGCGCGCAGATAACCGTTCACTTCGGCTGATGTTTCGACCGTCGCGGTCCAGCCGGGGGCGTTCGCGCTGAACTGGCCGACATAGTCGGCCACGGTGTCCAACCCTGTCAGACGTGCGCCGCTGCGGGGGTCGGAATAGGTGAACCCGGCTGTGATCGCATTCGCAATCATGCCACGACGGGCGGCGGCATCGGCCTCCCCCCATGCGGCAAAAAAGGTGGTCAAAGCGTCGTCCATGTCGGATGTCCCCTGGCAATTCGATTGAAAAGGCCGCGCCAATCTCTCGGCGCGGCCCAATCACTGTCAATCAAGCGGTCTTAGAATTCAAGCGCAGGGCAGGATTCGTCGGCCATGTAGTCGTGGACCATCAGATCGCCCGCAGCCATGGAGGCTGTCGCCTCTTCAACCATCGCCAGCATGTCTTCGGTCACCAGTTCCTCATTGAACTCGTCCAGGGCCACGCCCACGCCGCCTTCGGCCACGCCAAGGATCACAACGCCTGCGTCTGTGGTGCCGGAGAAGCTGTCATAAACCACGTTGTCCACACGCTTCAGCATGGAGGTCAGGACCTGACCGGGGAACAGGTAGTTCTGGTTCGCGTCCACACCGATGGACAGGATGCCCTCGTCAGCGGCTGTCTGCAGAACGCCAACGCCCGTGCCGCCAGCGGCGGCAAATACCACGTCAGAGCCTTGGGAAATCTGGCTGAGCGTCAGTTCGGACCCTTTCACGGGGTCGTTCCACGCGGCAGGCGTGGTGCCTGTCATGTTTGCGATGACGGTCGCGTCTTCGTTGGCTGCCGTCACACCTTGGGCGTAGCCGCAGGCGAAGCGACGGATCAGCGGGATGTCCATGCCACCCACGAAGGACACGGTGTCGGTTTCGGAGGCCGCACCGGCCATCAGGCCGACAAGGTAGGATCCGTCCTGTTCCTTGAAGCCCACGGCGCGGACGTTGGGCAGGTCGATCCACGATACGTCGATCACGACGAAATCGGTGTCAGGGTAATCAGGTGCGGCTGTTTCCAGCGCGGTCGCCCAGGAAAAACCGGCCATGACGATGGGGCTGTTGCCATCTTCGGCGAAGCGGCGGATCGCCTGCTCACGCTGGGCGTCGGATGTGATTTCAAATTCGGAGAAGGACTCGCCGTTCTCGTCGGCCCAACGCTGGGCACCGTTGTAGGCGCTTTCGTTGAAGGATTTGTCGAACTTGCCGCCCAGATCATAAATGATGGCGGGGCCAGCGGAGTGGCCGTCGGCAAAGGCAGCGCCGGCTGCCAGCGCCATCGCGGTGGATGCGCTGAGGATTTTGGTCATAAGGCTCATGAAAGAGGTCTCCCGGTTTCTTGTTTCGGCGCTTTTACGCACCCTGTCGATCGTTGGCGCGTCCCGTTACCGGCCACGCGAAGGCTAGATCATGGGCAAAGTAGGCCCCGAAGAAAAGGGAAGTTCAACCGATTCTGGTGATTTTTCCGGATCGACTGCCTGTTTAGGCAGCGGACGTTGGGGAAAGCACAAGTTTCATGCAAACCGCAGATGACCCGTCGGCATAGTAATCCACGCGGGTCGCAAAGGCGGTGAACCCGTGGGCCAGATAGAGCGCGGTTGCGGCGATATTGGTCTCGCTCACTTCCAGGAAAACCTCCTCGATCCGCGCGGCTTTCATCGTGGTCAGTGCAGCCCCCAACATGGCCCCTGCGCGCCCTTGTCCCTGCGCATCGGGATGTGTGGCAAGGGTCAGAATCTCCGCCTCCGGTCCCATGCGGCGGATGACGGCGAAGCAGCTGTCATCGCCAAAAATCGACACGGTGACGTCCTTCAGGTAGCGGTCAAAGTCCGCCGCAGGCCAGCCCCGATCCGCGCCAAAGGCAGCCCGATGGGTGCGCGCCAGACCGTCGGGTGTCATGGCAAAATAACGGGGGGGACATCGCGCGACGGGGCCGCATCGGGGGCTTTGACGTACAAAGGGGCGGGACGGGGCAGGTCACCGCCCGCCGTCAATCGCGCCGCCGCGATCTGTGCCATGGCGCGGATATGATCGGTGGTGCTGTGGTCACTGGACAGGGCAAAGCCCTGCGCCGTGTCCGTCATCGCGGGCGCGCTTTGCTTGTCAAAATCCATCACATAAAGCTGGTCTCGCGGCGCAGGCACCGCAACCTGCGCCCAGTTCGACAGATGCTGGGTGCTGTCAAAAAGCGACACCCCCACCGCCGGTTTGCCCAACCCCAAGGCCAGCCCCCGGGCCGCACTGACGGAAATGCGGATACCGGTGAAATTGCCAGGGCCCACGCCCACAGCGATGGCATCCAGATTGGCCCATGTTTGGCCATGGGCGGCCAGAACCTCCTCCAGCATCACCATCAGCCGTTCGCCCTGACCGCGCGCCATGTCTTCCACATGGGTGTGGACCGTGCCGTTCAAAAGCAAAGCGGCGGCGCAATGCGCCGCCGATGTGTCGAATGCCAAAAGGGTCACGTCAGGCCGCAACAGGGCGGACCTCGACCACTTCGGGAATATAATGGCGCAACAGGTTTTCGATGCCCATTTTCAGGGTCAACGTGGACGACGGGCATCCTGCACAGGCGCCTTGCATGTGCAGATAGACAACGCCGCGGTCAAAGCCGTGGAACGTGATGTCGCCGCCGTCCTGCGCCACCGCAGGGCGCACGCGCGTGTCCAGCAGTTCCTTGATCTGATCCACAATCTGGCCGTCTTCGCCGTCATGTTCCGCATGACCGGACGCCGCCTGTTCACCCTCAATCACCGGCGCGCCGGATTGGTAATGTTCCATGATCGCGCCCAGAATGGCGGGTTTGATGTGGTCCCATTCCACCGCGTCGCCCTTGGTCACGGTCACGAAATCGAGCCCGAAGAACACGCCCGTCACGCCGTCCACCGCAAAAATGCGGTTGGCCAGCGGGCTTTTCGCCGCCGCCTCAACAGATGGGAAGTCAGCTGTCCCGACCTCCAGCACGGACTGGCCGGGCAGGAATTTCAATGTGGCAGGGTTCGGGGTGGATTCGGTCTGAATGAACATGGCGCAGAAACCTTTTTTGTCAGGATTTACATATGCGGGTGCGGACCCGCTGTGTCAAGGTTTGGAACGGTTCTAAAACGCAAACGGGCCGCCCGATGGGCGACCCGTCCGACAGGGAGGATGTCGGGACTTAGTTGAATTCGATTTCCTGCGTGTCGACGATCTGGCCGCCCACTTTCA
>NZ_JAHDGE010000049.1 GCF_020627745.1 Pseudooctadecabacter sp. | reverse complement strand
TGGACGGCACCAAAAACTTCGACGACGCTCTCACAGGCGAACAGCAGATCCGCAATTTTAACATTAACTTCGGGCCCCAGCACCCTGCGGCGCACGGGGTTTTGCGTCTTGTCCTCGAACTGGACGGCGAGATTGTCGAACGTTGCGACCCGCACATCGGTCTTTTGCACCGTGGCACCGAAAAGCTGATGGAATCGCGGACCTATCTGCAGAACCTGCCGTATTTCGACCGCCTCGATTACGTGTCGCCCATGAACCAGGAACACGCTTGGTGTCTGGCGATTGAAAAGCTGACCGGCACCGAAGTGCCCCGTCGTGCGTCCCTGATCCGCGTGCTGTATTCCGAGATTGGCCGCGTTCTCAACCACCTCATGAACATCTGTACCCAAGCCATGGACGTGGGCGCGTTGACGCCGATTTCCTGGGGCTTTGAGGAACGCGAAAAGCTGATGGTGTTTTACGAACGCGCCTGTGGTGCGCGTTTGCACGCCGCCTATTTCCGTCCCGGCGGGGTCCATCAGGACCTGCCCGACCAGCTGATCGAAGACATCGACACATGGGCGCAGGAATTCCTGCCGGTGGTCGATGACCTTGACGGGTTGCTGACCGAAAACCGCATTTTCAAACAGCGCAACGTCGATATCGGCATCGTGTCTGAAGAAGAAATTCAGGAGTGGGGGTTTTCCGGCGTGATGGTGCGCGGGTCTGGCCTTGCTTGGGATTTGCGCCGCAGCCAGCCCTATGAATGCTACGACGAATTCGATTTCCAGATCCCTGTGGGCAAGAACGGCGATTGCTATGACCGTTACCTGTGCCGGATGGAAGAAATGCGTCAGTCCACGTCGATCATCCGTCAGGCCTGCGAAAAGCTGCGCCATGAAAAGGGTGATGTGATGGCGCGGGGCAAGATGTCCCCGCCGACCCGTGGTGAGATGAAGACCTCGATGGAGGCTCTGATCCATCACTTCAAACTCTATACCGAAGGGTTCCACGTCCCCGCTGGTGAGGTTTACGCCTGCGTCGAAGCCCCCAAGGGCGAATTCGGCGTGTACCTTGTCGCCGATGGCACCAACAAACCCTACCGCGCCAAGCTGCGCGCGCCGGGGTATCTGCACTTGCAGGCGATGGACCATGTGGCGACCAAGCACCAGCTGGCCGATGTGGCCGCGATCATCGGGTCCCTTGATGTTGTGTTCGGGGAGATTGACCGTTGATTACCGTGGTCGGGATTGCGCCCGCTCTCCTTCTGGCGTCGGGATTGGGGCTTCATAGCTTGCCCATGTCGATGTTCATCGGCCTGACGGGGTTGGCTGTCGCGGGAGGACTATCATGATCCGCTTTGCGTGCGTTTTTGCCCTGATGGCCGCACCTGTGGTTGCCCAGACCGAGGATGAGGTCGCCGCCATGACCCGCGCCGTTGAAGAGGCGGGGTGTGTTGTGACGGCCGATAACGGCGATGCGGTGCAGGCCGCCTCCGGCCTTGATGCGGACCAGACCATGGCCGTCATCGCGCAGATGTATAACGATGGGCTTGTCGCGCTTCAGGCGGACGGGACCATGAAATTGACCAACGAGGTTTGCGGGTAGCGCAAACCGTCCGATCGACGACAGGACACCGACCCAATGCTCAGACGCCTCCACCTCGAACAGCCTGACAGCTTTGCCTTCACGCCTGACAATCAGGCATGGGCTGAAAAGCAGATGACAAAATACCCCGAGGGGCGTCAGGCCTCCGCGATTATCCCGCTTTTGTGGCGGGCGCAGGAACAAGAAGGCTGGTTGACCCGCCCGGCGATTGAAACGGTCGCGGAGATGTTGGGCCTGGCCTATATGCGCGCGCTGGAAGTGGCGTCGTTTTATTTCATGTTCCAGCTGCAGCCCGTGGGGTCTGTCGCGCATATTCAGGTTTGCGGCACGACGTCCTGCATGATCTGTGGCGCCGAAGATCTGGTTGCCGTCTGTCAGGAAAAGATTGCCCCCAACCCGCATGAGCTGTCCGCCGATGGCAAGATGTCGTGGGAAGAGGTCGAATGCCTCGGGTCTTGCGCCAACGCGCCCATGGCCCAGATCGGCAAGGATTATTACGAAGACCTGACCGCGGCCCGCATGGGCGAAATCATCGACGAATTGGCCGCAGGCAATGTGCCGCTGCCGGGACCGCAGAATGGCCGCTATGCGTCGGAACCCTTGAAGGGTCTGACCACGCTCACCGATTTTGACAGCGGCAAGAACCAATACAACGCCTCCGTGCAGTTGGCCCATGAAATTGGCGACACTGTGAAACGGATTGACGGCACGGAAGTGCCGTTGTTGGCCCCGTGGGGACAGGCGGCACCGACGACGAATGCCCCCGTGCAGGTCACAGGCGCGCCTGCCAATCAGCAAAAACCGGTGGCGAAACGCCCCGCCGTCAAAAAGGCCGTGGGCGATAAGACGCCTGGGCCGAAACCGGCGGCCAACAAACCTGCCAGCAAGGACGGAATCACCAAACAGCAGGCGAACGCCGACAGCGCGGCCAAGCCGCGTGGCAAATCCAACCCGCCTGCAACTGCGACCCCGACAGCCGGTGCTGAGAAGAAGCCGCGCACCATGACAGCCCCGCGCAAAGCAGGGGCCGATGATCTGAAACTGATCAGCGGGGTCGGCCCGAAACTGGAAGGCGTGCTGAACGACCTGGGCTTCTGGCATTTTGACCAGATTGCCAAATGGACCGATGCCGAGGTCGCATGGGTCGACAGCCGCTTGAAATTCAAGGGCCGGATCGCACGAGACAACTGGATCGCGCAAGCAACCGAACTTGCCTCCAAAGGGTAAAACCTGACCATGATGCGCCATTTAGGTGCCAATCGCCGCCCAAACGCCACATTTGGGCGGCTTTTGTCGTTTCTCCCCCTTATCAAGTGCGATTGTGCTGGCTAAGCTTTGCGTAATTCTGTCGCAGGTGCACCTGCGCTATGGAGAGAAAAGAAGGGTTTTGAAATGAAAGATACTGCACCGAAAAGCTATGGCGTCCTCGCTGTTGCAGCCTTGTTCGGCATTGTTGCCTTCGCTGTATCCTACCTCGTTCTGGATTTTGCCGGGTTTGCCGCATTTCTGATCGGGGCGATTGTGGCGATCATCACGGCGATTGTCCTCTGGCTTGGCTGGCGTGAACCTGCGGGCGGGCCAACCGGTCCGCGTGATCTGTCAGCGGATCGTGCCTCGACGTCCGGGTCGTCTGTGACGTCCGCGTCTCCCTCTCCCTCGGCAAGCGGGACTGCACCGGCGGCGGCCGCATCGGCGACCCCGTCGATGACGACAGCAGCCCCGGCCACTGCAACCCCTGCAGCAGTCGCGACCGCCCCTGCAGCAGCCCCCGTTGCAAAACCGGCGCCCAAACCGGCTGCAACACCTAAAGCCGCGCCCGCCGCGAAAGCAGCAGCGCCAGCCAAGGCCGCGGCGCCTGCGACACCCGCAGCCAAGCCCGCCACCAAGGCCGCACCGGCACGCAAACCCGTCGCCGCCGACGGCAAGCCTGAAATGTTGACCAAACCCCGTGGCGGAGCAGGCGATGACCTCAAACAGATCAAAGGTGTGGGGCCGAAGCTTGAAAACATGCTCAACACGATGGGCGTGTGGCATTTTGATCAGGTCGCCAGCTGGCGCAAAAAGGAAGTCGAATGGGTGGACCAGAACCTTGAAGGGTTCAAGGGACGTGTCAGCCGCGACGAATGGGTCAAACAGGCCAAAGTTCTCGCCAAAGGCGGCACAACCGAATTCTCGAACAAGGTCAAGAAGGGCGGCGTTTACGAATAACACTGCCCCGCCATTGCCGACAAAAAGGGCCGCGACATGACATCGCGGCCCTTTTCTTTTGCGCGCTCGCGCTGCAAAAGACCGTCATGAGCGACAACCGTAACACTGACACAGCCCGCCAGGGCCGGACCGCCGCCCTTGTGATTGCAGCCGGGGGCATCCTGGCCATCTTTGCGCCACAGCTCGCGCGGGCGTTTGGCGGTGGTGTGCGGTTGGAAATGCTCTTCTATCTCATCTCGCTTGCTGCGTTCATTTGGTCACTGGTCGTGACCTGGAACCTGTGGCAAAAGACCAAAGATAAATAAGACGTTGCCGCCGCCCGTTGCCAGGGCTGGGCAGAGAAAAGGGAACACGCGCGATGCTTGCTGATCAGGACCGCATTTTCACCAACCTTTACGGGATGCACGACCGTACGCTGGCAGGCGCGAAAAAGCGCGGCCACTGGGACGGAACCGCCAAGATCATCAAGAACGGGCGTGATTGGATCGTCGACCAGATGAAGGCGTCCGGTCTGCGCGGGCGCGGTGGTGCGGGTTTCCCGACCGGTCTGAAGTGGTCCTTCATGCCCAAGGAAAGCGACGGACGGCCTGCCTATCTGGTTGTGAACGCAGACGAATCTGAACCGGGCACCTGTAAGGACCGCGAGATCATGCGCCATGATCCGCATACGCTGATCGAAGGCTGCCTGATTGCGTCTTTCGCCATGAACGCCAACGCCTGCTATATCTACATCCGTGGCGAATACATCCGCGAAAAAGAGGCGCTGCAGGCGGCGATTGACGAGGCGTATGAGGCCGGTCTGGTCGGCAAGAACGCCTGCAAATCCGGTTGGGATTTCGAGATTTATCTGCACCACGGGGCAGGGGCGTACATCTGCGGCGAAGAAACCGCATTGATCGAATCCCTTGAGGGCAAAAAAGGCATGCCGCGCATGAAGCCGCCGTTTCCGGCCGGTGCGGGGCTTTATGGCTGCCCAACGACGGTGAACAATGTGGAATCCATTGCCGTGGTCCCGACAATCCTGCGGCGCGGGCCTGAATGGTTCAGCTCTTTCGGGCGTCCGAACAACGCAGGGACAAAACTTTTTGCGATTTCCGGTCATGTGAACAACCCCTGCGTGGTCGAAGAGGCCATGTCGATTTCGTTCGAAGAGTTGATCGAAAAACACTGTGGCGGTATTCGCGGCGGGTGGGACAACCTCAAGGCTGTAATCCCCGGCGGGTCATCCGTTCCGTGTGTGCGCGGTGAGAACATGCGCGATGCGGTGATGGATTTTGATGCGCTGAAGGAAAAGGGGTCGTCCCTTGGCACCGCAGCGGTCATCGTGATGGACCAGTCCACCGACATCATCAAAGCGATCTGGCGGCTGTCCAAGTTCTACAAGCACGAATCCTGCGGCCAGTGCACGCCTTGTCGCGAAGGCACGGGCTGGATGATGCGCGTGATGGACCGTCTGGTGAAGGGCAATGCGTCGGTCGAGGAAATCGACATGCTTTTGGATGTGACCAAACAGGTCGAGGGCCACACCATCTGTGCGTTGGGCGATGCGGCGGCTTGGCCGATCCAGGGCCTGATCAAGAACTTCCGCGACGAAATCGAAGACCGGATTAAAACGGCGCGCATCGCGGCGGAGTGACAAAATTCGCGAATTTTGTCGGGCGGTCTGAAAATTAGGCTCCGTAGTCGCGCAGGAAGGCGAAGATGAAACACGTTCTGGATGGTATCGCATCGTTTCTGGCGGCCTTGGCGACTGTCATTATTTGCGGCCTGCCGTCCTATTTCACCTACCGCGCGATCGAGGTCGGGGCCGCACCGACGTGGGCCTGGGCGGCCATTGTGGCTCTTGCGGGTGTCGGGCTGTTGATGGCGGTCGCCTTTTTGGGCAAAGCCGTCAACGGCATCGCCCCGTCCCGGGAGCGCAGACGCAGATAGACAGCGTGCCAGCGTCGGTCTACGGTTTTGCCGACGACGAAAGGGCAGGCATGGATTTCAATGATTTTTTCGGCCCCACCGGAACCGAGGGCACGCGCGGGATGCGGATCGCGACCGGTTTGCTGGGCGCTGTGGCCGGTGGTGCTGTGGGGTGGGGCAGCGCTGTACTGCTTGAGGCGTCTTCGGTTGCATGGGGCGTGATCGGCACCCTGCTGGGCGGGTTCTTCGGGGCAGCATTCTCGTTTGCGATCATCGTAGGATTGTTGATGGGTCTTGGCGTGGTCCTGTTCGTCGTGGCATCCCTTTATCTTGGGGGCAGTTGATGCATCTGGCCGAACTCAATATCGGGCGCCTTCTGGCCCCCACGGACGATCCGCGTGTCGCGGAATTCATGGCCAATCTCGACCGGATCAACGGCATGGGCAAACGCATGCCCGGATTTGTCTGGATGTCCGAAGGCGATGATCCAAGCGCGGGTAACACAGAAAACCACATCGGGGATGACCCGCAACTTGTGTTCAATCTGACCGTCTGGGAGGATTTGGCTTCGCTTGAGACCTTTGTCTACAAGACCCTGCACGCCAAATTTATGGACCGTAAAACCGAATGGTTTGAGGTTCTGGACCAGCAGCATTTCGTCATGTGGTGGATCGACGAGGGGCACCGGCCCAGCCGTGAAGAGGCCCTGGCCCGTCTGGAGGATTTGCGCCGGAACGGCCCGTCCGATCGTGCCTTCGGCTGGGATGACATCCGCGCGGGGCGGGTGTGAAAATTTCCGCCGATGGAAACGCCTATCAGCCGCCTGCTATTGAATAGCACCCTGACATGGAACACATCTAACCCGAACGCTGCGGCCCGGTCCGTGGCCAGAATTTGGAGTGAGCAGATGAAGTTTTTGACCCCCCTCGTATTGAGTGCCGCGCTGACGGCGACCGGTGCTCAGGCGCAAGGGTTTCCGGGTGATGTCACCCGAGTGACCGAAGGATTGATCGCCGCAGGCATGGCAATCGAACTTGGCGACAAATGCGACGATGTTCGCGTGCGCTACATTCGTGGCATTAACTTTCTGCAAAGCCTCAAGGGGATTTTGCAGGACGAAGGATTTTCGAACGCACAGATCGACGCCTACATCGACAATGACGCCGAAAAGGACCGGCTTGAAGCCATCGCGCGCGGACGTCTGGCGGACCTTGGTGTCGTAACGTCGGATGCTGCAACCTATTGCACGGTCGCCCGTGGACAGATCGCGCAGGACACGCAGGTGGGCCAGCTGTTGCGCTAGCGCCTTCGGGCCGTACCACGCCCTGCAGACACGCAGCCGGACCGCGGAGGAAATCCGCGTTCCGGCTGCGGCTTTTTCGACACTAGAAAATTGGCATTCGCGCTGGCATTGCCCCGCGTCCCACGTTAGAACGCGCTCATCTTCGGCCCTTGCCAAGGGCTTATGGATAAAGAGCCATACGGGAACAGGGACGCGACCCATGTCAGACGCACAGGCTGATCTGCGAAAGATCATCATCGACGACAACGAAGTTGAAGTGCCGGGCGCGATGACGCTCATTCAGGCCTGCGAAGAGGCCGGCATCGAAATCCCCCGGTTCTGTTACCATGAACGTCTGTCCATCGCGGGCAACTGCCGGATGTGTCTGGTTGAGGTCGTGGGCGGCCCGCCCAAGCCCGCAGCCTCCTGTGCGATGCAGGTGCGCGATCTGCGCCCCGGCCCCGAAGGCCAGCCGCCGGTGGTGAAAACCAACAGCCCCATGGTCAAGAAGGCCCGTGAGGGCGTGATGGAATTCCTGCTGATCAACCACCCGCTGGATTGCCCGATCTGCGATCAGGGGGGCGAATGTGATCTGCAGGATCAGGCCATGGCCTACGGCGTCGATTTCTCGCGCTACCGCGAACCCAAACGTGCGGCCACCGACCTCGATCTTGGCCCTCTGGTCGAAACCCACATGACGCGCTGCATTTCGTGCACCCGTTGTGTGCGCTTCACGACCGAGGTCGCCGGTATTTCCCAGATGGGCCAGACGGGCCGTGGGGAAGACAGCGAGATCACCAGCTATCTGGGTGAAACACTCGATTCGAATATGCAGGGCAACATCATTGACCTGTGCCCCGTGGGCGCGCTGGTGTCCAAACCCTATGCCTTCACCGCCCGTCCATGGGAGTTGACCAAAACCGAATCCATCGACGTGATGGATGCGTTGGGGTCCAACATCCGCGTTGACACCAAGGGCCGCGAAGTGATGCGGTTCTTGCCGCGCAACCATGACGGCGTGAACGAGGAATGGATTTCCGACAAGACGCGCTTTGTCTGGGATGGTCTGCGCCGTCAGCGTCTGGACACACCTTACATCCGTGAAAACGGCAAGCTGCGCAAAGCGGGCTGGGACGAAGCCCTGACCGCCGCTGCCGCTGCCATGAAGGGCAAGAAGACTGTCGGTCTGGTCGGTGATCTGGCCTCGACCGAGGCTGCGTTCTCCCTCAAGTCCTTGATTGAAGGGCAGGGCGGTGTCGTCGAATGCCGTGTGGACAATGCCAAACTGCCAGCCGGTAATCGTTCTGGCTATGTGGGCAATGCGACGGTCGAGGAAATCGACGATGCGCAGATGATCCTGCTGATCGGCACCAATCCCGAGGTTGAGGCCCCCGTTCTCAACGCGCGCATCCGTAAAGCGTGGCTCAAGGGTGCGAAGGTTGCCGTGATCGGTGAGGCGATTGATCTGTCTTACGACTATATGCACCTTGGCACAGATCGTGAGGCGCTGGCCGCACTGGCCAAGATGGACCATTCCGACAAGGACGGTGTCCGTGGTGTGATGATCCTCGGCATGGGGGCCCTGACGGAGGCCGATGGCGACGCCGTTCTTGGCACCGCCATGGCCACGGCTGAGGCCGGATCGTCCAAGTTCATGGTTCTGCACACCGCCGCTGGCCGTGTGGGCGCGATGGATGTGGATGCCACGAATGAGGCCGGCATGAAGGCTGTCGAGGACGCCGAGGTCATCTACAACCTTGGTGCCGACGAAGTCGAAATCGCCGATGGTCCGTTTGTGATCTACCAGGGCTCCCACGGGGATCGGGGGGCGCACCGCGCCGACATCATCCTGCCCGGTGCGGCCTACACCGAAGAAAACGCGCTGTTCGTGAACACCGAAGGCCGCCCACAGCTGGCCATGCGCGCCAGCTTTGCGCCCGGTGAGGCCAAGGAAAACTGGGCCATCCTGCGCGCGCTGTCCGCTGAACTGGACGCCAAACAGGATTGGGACAGCTTGGCTGGCCTGCGTCAGGCCATGGTTGCCGCCCACCCGCATCTGGCACAGATTGATGAGGTTGCGGACAATGCTTGGACGCCCGTGAAGCCCGGCAAGCTGGGCAAAGCGACGTTCAAGACAGCGATCAAGGATTTCTACCTGACGAACCCGATTGCACGCGCCAGCCAGCTGATGGCCGAACTCAGCGCGAATGCGAAAAAGCGCGCCGAAGCGCCGATTGCTGCGGAGTAAAAATGCGGCACTGCGCCCTCATAGGTCTTGCGGCGCTTGCCGCCTGTGACGCGCCACCGGTGGCGGAGGGGGCCGTCCGGTATGACGGGGTTGAGACCCGCCTGCTTGAGGGTGATTTGGTCAACTTCCGCGTCACGGTCGCCAATGCGGCGGACGAGGATGCGGTGGCTGACTACGCGAAATGTGCGGCTGCACAATATGCGCTGATCCGGGGGTATGGATTTGCGCGAAATGTGCGGACGATTGTGAACGAAGAGGGTGGCATTTGGACGGGGGATGCTGTTTACACCATCTCGCCTGCCTTGCCACGTGGGCTAAGAACGATAGACGCCGAAGTCACGGTGGCCGATTGCGCCGCGCGTGACATTCCGACCGTCTAGGGCCGTAGGGCTGAGGGAACAGATATGGTTGAATTCTTCACCAACACCAATCTTGGGATTGTATTGACGATCCTCGGGCAATGCCTGTTGATCTTGATCCCGCTGTTGGTCGCTTTGGCCTTCTTGATGTACGCCGACCGTAAGGTCTGGGCGGCGGTGCAGATGCGTAAAGGCCCCAACGTGGTCGGCGCCTTCGGCCTGCTGCAGTCCTTTGCGGATTTCATCAAATATATCGTTAAGGAAGTCGTTGTTCCGGCTGGTGCCGACAAGGGGGTTTTCTTCCTCGCCCCCCTTATTTCCTTCGTTCTGGCGGTCATCGCATGGGCGGTGATCCCGTTCAACGAAGGCTGGGTGATGTCCGACATCAACGTGGCCATTTTGTATGTCTTCGCGGTGTCCTCATTGGAGGTTTACGGCGTGATCATGGGCGGCTGGGCGTCGAACTCCAAATACCCGTTCCTTGGGTCTTTGCGGTCCGCCGCGCAGATGATTTCTTATGAAGTCTCGCTGGGTCTGATCATCATCGGTGTGATCATCTCAACCGGGTCGATGAACTTCGGGGATATCGTGGCCGCACAGGATGGCGACTATGGCCTGTTGCACTGGTACTTCATCCCGCACTTCCCGATGCTGTTCCTGTTCTTCATCTCCGCCTTGGCAGAAACCAACCGTCCGCCGTTCGACCTGCCTGAGGCTGAATCCGAACTGGTTGCAGGTTATCAGGTTGAATACTCCTCCACCCCGTTCCTGTTGTTCATGATCGGCGAGTTGATGGCCGTGGTGCTGATGTGTGCGCTGGTGTCGCTGCTGTTCTTGGGCGGCTGGTTGTCGCCGGTGGGCTTCTTGCCCGATGGCATCGGCTGGTTCGTCCTGAAGATGGCGCTGTGTTTCTTCGTCTTCGCCATGGTCAAAGCCATCGTGCCCCGTTTCCGCTACGACCAACTGATGCGGATCGGTTGGAAAGTGTTCCTGCCGCTGTCCCTGTTCTGGGTCGTGCTGGTGGCATTCCTTGCAAAATTCGAAGTCGCTGGCGGCTTCTGGGCCCGCTGGGCGATTGGAGGCTGATATGACACAGATCGACTACACCCGCGCGGCGAAGTATTTTCTGCTGCAAGACATCTTCAAGGGCTTCAAGCTGGGGTTCAAATATTTCTTCAGCCCCAAAGCCACGGTGAACTACCCGCATGAAAAGGGGCCGCTGAGCCCGCGTTTTCGCGGCGAACACGCCCTGCGGCGCTATCCCAACGGCGAAGAACGCTGCATTGCGTGCAAATTGTGCGAGGCTGTTTGCCCCGCACAGGCGATCACGATTGACGCCGAACCGCGCATTGACGGATCCCGCCGGACAACGCGTTATGACATCGACATGACGAAATGCATCTACTGCGGCTTCTGCCAAGAGGCGTGCCCCGTCGATGCCATCGTCGAAGGCCCGAACTTCGAATTCTCCACCGAGACACGGGAAGAATTGTTCTACGACAAGGAAAAACTCCTCGACAATGGCGACCGCTGGGAAGCCGAGATTGCCCGCAACCTCGAAATCGACGCGCCTTACCGATGAGCGATCAAAACAACCCTTTCGACGCCTGGATGAAGGCCGGACAGGACTGGGCCAAGGGCCTCAGCCCCGAATTTGCCGACGTGATGGCAAAATCCATGAAGGGGTTCGAAGACCTGATGCCCACGATGCCCGCCGACTTGATGGAGGCGTTCATGGGCAAGACGATGAACCCCGAAGGGCTGGACGCCAAGACGCGGCTTTTGCTGACCTTGCAGGGCCTTGTTTTTCAAGGCGGACTGGCCGAACCGCAGATCAAGCTGACGATCCGTCACGCGCTTGAGGCCGGGGCCACGCAAATCGAAATCACCGAAACCATCGCATTGGCCGGCATGTTCGGCGGTGCGGCGGGAATGCCCAAGGCGCTGGAACTCGCGTCAGAGGTTTTCAAGAAGGACCAAGACACATGACCCCAGTTGTCATTGCTTTCTACATATTCGCGACAACAACCCTTTTGGGCGGCCTGATGACCGTTGTCAGCCGCAACCCCGTGCATTCGGTGCTGTGGTTGATCTTGGCGTTCCTCAGCTCTGCGGGTTTGTTCGTGATGCTGGGGGCGGAACTGCTCGCGATGCTGTTGATGATCGTCTACGTAGGCGCCGTCGCGGTGTTGTTCCTGTTCGTCGTGATGATGCTGGACGTGGATTTCGCCGAACTGAAGGCGGAGATGGCGAAATACATGCCACTGGCGTTGATGATCGGCGTGATCTTGTTGATGCAGCTGGCGCTGGCCTTTGGGGTCTGGGGCTTTTCGGAAGGTGTGGATACACGCATCGCCCAGCCGATTGAGGATGTGGAAAACACCAAGGCGCTGGGGCTGGTGCTTTATGACCAGTACTTCCTGTTGTTTCAGTTGGCGGGCCTGATCCTGCTGGTCGCCATGATCGGTGCGATTGTTCTGACATTGCGTCACCGCACAGATGTGAAACGCCAAAACGTGATGGAACAGATGATGCGCGATCCGGCGAAGGCCATGGAACTCAAAGACGTGAAACCGGGGCAGGGACTGTAAAAATGGTTATTGGACTTGAACATTACCTGACCGTCGCGGCGGCCCTGTTTGTCATCGGCATTTTCGGGCTGTTTCTGAACCGCAAGAACGTGATCATCCTGTTGATGAGCATCGAATTGATGCTGCTGGCGGTCAACATCAATCTGGTCGCGTTCTCCAGCTTCTTGGGCGATCTTGTTGGGCAGGTGTTTACCCTTTTTGTGCTGACAGTTGCCGCCGCCGAGGCCGCCATCGGCCTTGCCATTCTTGTTTGTTTCTTCCGCAACCGCGGCACGATCGACGTTGAAGATGTCAACGTCATGAAAGGCTAAGACCCATGGAACAGATCATCCTCTTTGCCCCGCTGGTCGGTGCCCTTCTGGGCGGCTTTGGCTGGAAAATCATGGGCGAGACGGCGGCGCAGTGGCTGACGACATCGCTGTTGTTTCTCGCCGCGATCCTGTCTTGGGTCATTTTCCTGACCTTCGATCCGTCGGCCCATGCAAACGGGTACTACACGGTCGAGATCATGCGCTGGATCCAGTCCGGCACGCTGGACACATCCTGGGCCATCCGGATGGACCGTCTGACGGCGATCATGTTGGTGGTGATCAACACGGTGTCGGCCTTGGTGCACCTGTATTCCTTTGGCTACATGGCGCACGACGAAAACTTTCCGAACACCGCCTATAAGGCACGGTTCTTTGCCTATCTGTCCTTCTTCACCTTCGCGATGCTGATGCTGGTGACGGCGGACAACCTTGTGCAGATGTTCTTTGGCTGGGAAGGCGTGGGCGTCGCGTCTTATTTGCTGATCGGGTTTTACTACAAAAAACCCTCTGCCAATGCCGCCGCGATCAAGGCATTTGTGGTCAACCGTGTCGGTGATTTCGGCTTTGCGCTTGGTATCTTCGCGATCTTCTACATGACCGGATCGATCAATTTCGATGTGATCTTCGGTGAGGCTGAAACCATCGCCAATTCCACGCTCACCTTCCTGTGGCGCGACTGGAATGCGGCTGAGGTGATTGCCGTGCTGCTGTTCATCGGTGCCATGGGTAAATCCGCACAGTTGATGTTGCACACATGGCTGCCCGACGCGATGGAGGGCCCGACGCCTGTGTCCGCCCTGATCCACGCGGCGACCATGGTGACGGCGGGTGTCTTCCTTGTCTGCCGCATGTCGCCCATCATGGAATTTGCGCCGTCGGCCACCGGTTTTGTCGTCTTCTTGGGGGCCACGACCGCGTTCTTCGCAGCGACCGTGGGCCTTGTGCAGAACGACATCAAACGTGTCATCGCTTATTCGACCTGTTCGCAGCTGGGTTATATGTTCGTGGCCGCTGGCATCGGTGTCTATTCCGTGGCCATGTTCCACCTGCTGACACACGCGTTCTTCAAGGCGATGTTGTTCTTGGGCGCGGGGTCCGTGATCCACGGGATGCACCACGAACAGGACATGCGGAACTATGGCGGGTTGCGTCATAAGCTGCCCTATACCTATTGGGCGATGATGATCGGCACTTTGGCGATCACCGGCGTGGGTATTCCGCTTTTGTACCTTGGTTTCCCTGTGGGCTTCGCAGGTTTCGTGTCCAAAGATGCGATCATTGAAAGCGCCTTTGCGGCGGGTCAGGGCTATGCCTTCTGGCTGCTTGTGATCTCTGCACTGTTCACCAGCTTCTACAGCTGGCGCCTGATGTTCCTGACGTTCTTTGGCGAACCACGGGGCGACAAGCACACACATGAACATGCCCATGAATCCCCCAAAGTCATGCTGGCACCGCTGGCGATTTTGGCGGTGGGTGCGATCTTTGCCGGAATGGTCTTTTACAAGCCCTTCTTCGGGAACGCGAAATACGTGGCCACATATTTCGGCACGGAATACGCAGCCCTCGATGATCACGCCGAAGAGCCGCAGGCCGAGGGTGCGGAAAACCACGGCGACGAAGATCACAACGACGAAGCCAACGGCTACGACGCGGCGGAAAAATCCTATGACACGCACTATGCCTTTGCGGGTGAGCCGGGGCAGGGCGCGATCTATGTGTCGCCCGACAACACCACATTGGACGACGCGCACTCCGTGCCGACCTGGGTGAAACTCGCCCCGTTCTTTGCGATGCTGCTGGGCTTTGTGACCGCCTATATCTTCTACATCCGCAAGCCGGAGCTGCCCAAGCAGTTGGCCCAGCAACAGGCACCGCTGTACAATTTCCTGCTGAACAAGTGGTACTTTGATGAACTGTACAACGCGGTCTTCGTGCAGCCTGCCAAATCCATTGGACGTTTCTTGTGGAAGCGCGGGGATGGCGATGTCATCGACGGTGGTATCAACGGGGTCGCCATGGGCATTATCCCGATGCTGACCCGTCTGGCCGGGCGCGCGCAGTCTGGCTACGTCTTCACCTACGCATTCGCCATGGTGATCGGGATCGCGGTGATCCTGACCTACTTCACGATCTTCGGGGGCTACTAAGATGGACAACCTTCTGTCGATCACGACATTCATTCCTGCCATCGCGGCGGCCATTCTGGCCCTGTTCCTGCGCGGCGA
>NZ_JAHDGE010000001.1:125033-190553 GCF_020627745.1 Pseudooctadecabacter sp. | reverse complement strand
CTCGTCAGGCTCATAACCTGAAGGTCGTAGGTTCAAATCCTACTCCCGCAACCAAATCAACACAGATGACATATATTCCGCACCTTAGCCTCCCAGCGAATGCCGCTGGCGCTTTTGTTGGGTGATTTTCGCTATAGCGGGCTTTGCGCCGTCTTGCTGTGGGCACTAATCTCTACCCAAGAGACGATCCCCCCGATCCGCAGATCGTATTTGTGGATACGCCCCCGACCGTAAGCGCAGGACATTCGGTGATCCAACAGGCCCGCCTGTCCGGCAACCCTCGGGGATGGGCGTGTTGCCTTAAACGAATATCATGCAGTCAGAATAGAACCGATCTGATGCCGCGTCCTACGTCCAACACATTGAGACGTGGGTGAGGGATGCGACGCGCAAGTGAGGCGCTCAGGCTGCAGAGATCTTCCGCACGGGCACTGAATGATCTTCCGGAACGACCCTCCAACGAAAAACGGCGCCCCGTGGGGCGCCGTTTTCCTGTTTGTCTCTTATGATCAGGCGATTTCGATAGCATCCTCGAGAACCTGACGATCTGTGATCCCCGTCAATGTAATGGTGTCGAAGTCCGACACCGCAAGGATCAGATCGCCCGCATCGTTGGTGGTCGCACGATCGGCCAGTTCGGCCGCTGTAAGGCCACCTGCCGCGTCAACGGACAGCTGGATCATGTCTTCGCCTGCGGCAAAGTCAGTAATGACATCCAGACCGAACGCCGCGTCGAAGACGAAGGTGTCCGCACCGGACCCGCCTGTCAGCTCGTCCATGCCTGCACCGCCTTCGATCGCGTCATCGCCGTCACCCCCGACAAGGTTGTCGTCACCGGCCCCGCCGAAGAGGTTGTCGAACCCGCGACCACCGGCAATGAAGTCGTTTCCGTCGTTGCCGAACAGATCGTCTCCGCCAACGCCACCACGCAAGATGTCGTTGCCTTCCTCACCGAAGAGGCTGTCTTCGCCGGCACCACCGATCAATTCGTCATTGTCGGCGCCCCCGAAGAGGATGTCAGCACGACCGCCGCCATTGAGAACATCGGCCCCTTCATCACCCGAAAGGGTATCGAAACCGTTGCCACCGGACAGGTCATCGTCACCTGCACCGCCGTCGATGTTGTCGGCGAAGGAACCGCCATTCAGCACATCATTGCCGGACCCACCGAACAGTTGGTCGTTGAAAGACCCACCTTCAATAAGGTCGGCCCCGGCGCCGCCATAGATTTCGTCCTGACCATCGCCGCCGAACAACTGATCGTCGCCGTCGTCGCCGCTGATGATGTCCTGACCCAGGCCGCCTTCGATGATGTCATCGCCGCTGCCACCAAAGATCGTGTCGCCATAACGGCCACCGTCGATAAGGTCGTTTCCAGCGCCGCCGTTGATTTCATCGCGGCCGGACAGGCCTGAAATGTCATCATTGCCGTCGCCGCCGGTCAGAACGTCTTCACCGGCTGTGCCGACCAAGACGTCGCCACCGTTTTCACCGGTAATGGTGACGCCGGGCTGTTCCTGAACCGGTGTCGCCGGTTCGGGCAGACCGTCGCTGTCCATGGTGATCATCACCTCACCGGGGGCACCAGGATTGCGGCCTTCATCGAACCCTTCGTTGATGTACTGCAACGTCGCCGCGATAAGGTCGTCGCCAAAGGCGATGGCCAGATCTTCGTTACCGGCAGCGGCCAGATAGTTTTCCGCGCTGAAGGTCGGCTCGTTGAAGGTGCCCATATCGACCGTGGCATAAAGCTGTGCAGCCGCATTGATCAGCTGATCAGCGTCGAGGCCCTGATTTGCGTAAAGTTCGATCAGGTTGGCGTTGCTGGCGATGAATGCGAGACCGTTGAAGGTGTCCGTTTCGGTGGTGTCAATGACAGCATCCGACAAACGGATTTCCTCAACCCCGGTCAGGATATCGGTGTCACCCGTTGCCGTGTCACGCACATAGGTTGTGCCCGCACGGTCGGAGAAGATGACGACATCGGCCTCTGCCTGTGTATAGACCGCCGTGTCTGTGCCTGCGCCGCCGTCGATGACGTCTTCGCCTGCACCACCTGTCAGGGTGTCATCGTTGTTGCCGCCGAACAGGGCATCGTTGCCTGCGCCGCCGTCAAGAACGTCTTCACCGGCTTCACCGCTCAACTGGTCGCCAGACCCGCCGCCGGACAGAATGTCTGCCCCGCCACCGCCTGCGATCACGTCGATGAGGTCACCACCCGTCAATTCGTCTGCAAACTGGGTGCCGCTGAGGCTTTCGCCCAGCAGGTCTTCAATCGGCGTGTCAAGGACGTCGGTGGATGTCACTGTTTCCGCATCTGCCACACCGCCGAACCCGGACACAGCAGTGGATGCCGCTGCAGCAGCGACGCCATAACCGGCCTCTGCCTCTGCTTCGGCTTCGACCTCTGTCTCGGAATTGCCGATGCTTGCGGCCTCCGGCTCTCCGTCCTCGTCGGCCACCGCGCTGCCGGCGTAGTCAAAGAGGAAGGCCACGTCTTCGGGGTCATAGGCCTCTGTGTAGATCGACACGGTGACGTAGGCTTCGAACAGACCTTCGGCTTCGACCTCGGATTCGTTCTCAAGACCACCAATTTGGGGCAGACCGGCGACGGCGACGGCAACTGCCACACCCCGTCCGTCCGGATCCCACGCCCGTGCGGTTGCGGTCACGAAACCGGCCATGCCTTCTTCGGGAACCGTGATTTCCACAAAGGTATAGGCCCCTGCAGCCGATGCAGTCGCGGCCGCATTGGTCGATGCGTCGGCCATGATCTCTGCGTTGATCCCTTCGAAGCCTGCAGCACCGGCAGCACCTGCTGCGGCACCGGCGTTATAGCCCACCTCGGCTTCGGCCTCGGCCTCGACTTCGACTTCGAGATCAAGAAGGGCAAGATCAATGGACTGGGTTTCGACGCCACCGGTTTCGCCCAAGGGGGCCGGGCCGGGGTTGTCGACATCCGAATGATCCTGCGATGCATTGTCGTGCACCGACACGGAGGTCGCCGTTGCGGTGACAGCGTCAGATGTCACACCGATTGTGCTGTTGCCAGCTGCCACACCGACCGCTGCCGCACCGGCGCCAGCCGAGTTAAAGCCCACTTCGGCCTCTGCCTCTGCTTCGGCCTCCGCCTCAATTTCCACTTCGAAGTTGCCGGTGCTTTCGATCAGGATCGAATTCTCATCGTCGCTGACATCCTCGCGGGGGGCGGGTGCCGCATCAATGGTCTCGGCGCGCTCTTCGACCTGCGTGATGCCGGTCGAGACCAAGCCTGCGTCTTCGGTGATGACACCGCCGATGGCCACACCGGACCCGGACACCGCATTGCCCAGACCGTCGCCGTCGGCGACCACATTTACAGTCGCTGTGCCAAGATCAATTTCGGCCTCTGCGGAGGCTTCGCCCTCGGCTTCGGCGGCGATGTCGTCTGGGCCACGGGCCAGATCTTCAACGGACAGGTCAGGGTCCAGATCGCTGCGGAAGGTGGCGCTTTCGACGACGTCGTTTGCGCCTGTGATGCCGCTGCTGTCATTGGCTGTTGCTGTCACGGCTGAGGTGGACGCGCTGACCAGAGCGGAGGACCCGATGCCGTTGGCACCTGCGCCACCTGTGGCCACAACAGCCACCGCGGCGGAGTTGTTGCCAACCTCGACTTCGGCTTCCGCCTCGGCCTCTGCTTCCGCTTCAACCTCGAACAGGCCGGTGCCGGTCAAGGCACCGCTTTGTGTCGACCCACCGGGTGTGGTGGCTGGCATCGTGCTGTCGCCTGCTTCGCGGTCGGTTCCGTTTTCGGAAACGATCACGGCGCCGGTCTGAACCGGACCGGTGCCCGCAACAGTGCCCGTGCCGGGTGCTGTGGCGAAATCGGCAAAAATGTCAGGGGTTTCCGTGACAACGTCACTCGTAGATGTCGATGTGCCCAAAGACGTCTCGGTGTCGGCAACTGCAAAGTCACCGGCCACAGCCACACCGGATGCACCGGCAACAGCTGCGGCGGCGACACCGTCGCCGACTTCGGCTTCTGCTTCGGCTTCGCTTTCGATCTCGACCTCTGCCTCGGTGTTGATCTGGGTGGATTCGCTGTCCGTGATGCCTGCCTGAACCTCTTCTGCGGTCGGGCCGGACTGGGTTTCGTCGGCGGGTGTGCCGGATTCATCGGCTGGCACGCCGTTGTCGCCGGAATCGGGGGCGACTGTTTCACCGTCTTCGGCAAAGATGTCGGACACCGAGGTGCTGGTGCCGGTTGCACCGTCCAGCGATGTCACGGTTTCAAGCGCCGCGACCTCCGGGTCGCCGTCGGTGTTGATGAAGATGCTTGTACCCACGGCGGCTGCCGCGCCGGACACACCTGCGGCTGCGACTGCGGCGCCGTCACCAACCTCTGTTTCGGCTTCCGCCTCGACCTCGACCTCGGCCTCGGCTTCTGCGCTGACGATGGAAACGGTTGCCTCTGTGGGGCCGCCTGCGATTGTATCATCACCGCCGACGGGACGTCCGCCGTCACCGGACGGGCCTTCGCTCGAAATGGAATCCTGCAGGATCGTGTCGTTCTCGCCGCCCATATCGACAGCCACGGAACCGGACGACAATGTCTGCGTCACGGCGTTTGTACCAACGGCGGAGGCAATGGCGCTTGTGGCCACGGCAGCACCGGATGAAATGTCGGATACTTCGGTTTCGACTTCGGTTTCGGCCTCAGCCTCGCTTTCGGCTTCGGTGTTGAATTCGGACCGTTCCTCGGTCTGGGGGTTTTCCGCCGTCACGGATTCCGGCGGGACACCGACGACCGTAAAGGTGGTTGAGATGTTGTCGATGACGGAACCTGAACCGTTCGGGCCGGAATAAACCGTCGCTGTGATCGGCTGGGCACCCTCAGACAAAGACAAAGGCGCGAAACCGTTGCTGGTCTCAAGCGCCTCGCTTGCGGTGAATGGTGCGGAGTTCGAGATGAATGTTTCACCCCCGACAGTGTATTCGATGCTTCCGATGGGTGCGGACACATCGGATGTATCAAGCTGAATGGTAAAATTGCCAAGATCCCCGTAGGACAATGTGCTGCCCGGCCCGAATTCATTGATCTGCGTTCCGTCGGCGGCATCAACCACGATAAACTGCATATAACTCTCCAACATTGTATAAGGTTTTCATCGGCCCACACGGCCTGGACCGGGGACATTTCATCACCCTGACAACCAGAGGGTGGATGATCGGTTCCCCTCTTTTTTGTTAAGAAAAGTAAACAGCGCGGTTTGTGGCGCAGGACGCACCGCGTTGAAATGTCGCGATTTCCAGTTGTTTTGATTAAAATTGCGCGGTTTTCGCGCTGACGGAATACCGCCGATCTGGCAGCCAAATTTTTTTGAAAAGCATGAAACCGGCGCCGAAGCACGGCCCCTTTCCTTGGCCGGTCAGCCGAACTAGGTTGGCGTCAAAGGACATTCAGCATGACACATATCGTCGAGGTCTCCGACCTGACAAAACGCTACGACGGCGGGTTCGAAGCCCTCAAATCGGTGACCCTTTCCATTCAGGAAGGAGAGATCATCGCGCTGTTGGGGCCCAATGGCGCGGGCAAGACGACGCTTATTTCGACCATCTGCGGGATCACGCGGGCGACCGAGGGGCAGATCTTGATTGGTGGGCATGACAGCATCACAGACTACCGCGCCGCTCGGTCTTTGGTGGGATTGGTCCCGCAGGAAATTAACCTTGAGCCGTTTGAAACTGTGATGAACACCGTGCGGTTTTCGCGCGGGTTGTTCGGCAAAAAGCCGGACGCCGCCTATCTTGAAAAGGTCCTCAGGTCGCTGTCGCTGTGGGATAAGAAAGACGCCAAGATCATGATGCTGTCGGGCGGTATGAAACGGCGGGTGTTGATCGCCAAGGCACTGGCCCATGAACCGCGCGTTCTGTTTCTGGATGAACCCACAGCCGGTGTTGATGTGGAACTGCGCAAGGACATGTGGGATGTGGTCGCCAAGCTGAAAGAAGACGGCGTCACAATCATCCTTACGACCCATTATATCGAAGAGGCCGAGGCAATCGCCGACCGGATCGGCGTCATCGCCAAAGGGGAAATCCTGCTGGTTGAGAACAAGGACGCGCTGATGGCCCGCATGGGGCAGAAAAGCATGACCATCATGCTGGCCGACCCTGTGGCCGAGGTGCCGGAGGCTTTGGCGACCTACGATCTGACGGTGAAGGACGGGCACCTTGTCTACACCTACGACACGCGGACAGACAGGACAGGCATCACCGGCCTTCTTGCGGCCCTGCCGTCCGCAGGTCTGAAAATGACCGACCTTCAGACGCAGCAATCTTCACTTGAAGAAATTTTCGTGTCCCTTGTGGCAGACAACACAAAAGGGGCCGACGCATGAACTATCAGGCGATCAAGTCGATCTATTTCTTTGAAATGGCACGTTTCTTTCGCACACTGACGCAAAGCTTCATCAGCCCCGTCATCTCTACCTCTCTGTATTTCGTGGTGTTTGGCACCGCCATCGGATCGCGGATCGAAGAGGTCGAAGGCGTGGGCTATGGTGCGTTCATCGTGCCCGGCCTCATTATGCTCAGTGTGATGACGCAGGCCACCAGCAACGCCAGTTTCGGGATATATTTCCCCAAATTCATCGGCACGATTTATGAATTGCTGTCGGCCCCCGTGAACTTTCTGGAAATCACCTTGGGCTATGTGGGCGCGGCGGCGACCAAGGCCATGTTCATTGGACTGGTCATCCTCGCCACGTCGTTCCTGTTTGTCGATATCACCATCGCCCACCCTGTCGCGATGCTGGCATTCCTGACGCTGACGTGTCTGTCGTTTTCGTTGCTGGGCTTCATCATCGGCATCTGGGCGGGAAATTTCGAACAGTTGCAGCTGATCCCGCTGTTGATCATCACGCCCTTGGTGTTTCTGGGCGGGTCGTTCTATTCCGTCTCCATGTTGCCGCCGATCTGGCAGACGATCACCATGTTCAATCCGGTGGTCTACCTGATTTCAGGGTTCCGCTGGTCGTTCTTTGGCACCGCGGACGTGCCCATCGCGCTGAGCCTTTTTGCCATCGCCCTGTTCACGGCGGCCTGTGTGGCGGTCATCGCCTGGATATTCAAAACCGGCTGGCGGATCAGGCAGTGATGCTGCCTTGTTTCGCCCCCGCCTGCGGCCTACATGCAAACAGATGAAACGCTGGATCCCCTTTCTCAAGAATGACCCGCATGTGGCCATTGTCCGCCTGCAAGGTGCCATCGCCACCTCTGGCCGCGCGCTGTCCGATCGTGGACTGGCGGAGGCGATTGAAAAAGCCTTTAAATCCAAACCAAAGGCTGTGGCGCTGGAAATTTCCAGCCCCGGTGGATCGCCCGTGCAATCGTCCCTGATTGCCGCCCGTATCCGCCGTTTGGCCGATGAAAAGGACGTACCGGTCTTTGCCTTCGTCGAGGACGTGGCGGCATCGGGGGGATATTGGCTCGCCGTGGCGGCGGATGAGATTTACGTCGATCCGGGGTCCATCGTCGGGTCCATCGGGGTGATTTCCGCAGGCTTCGGTCTGACCGGAACGCTGGATAAGGTCGGCGCGGAGCGGCGGGTTTATACAGCGGGCAAGTCCAAAAGCATGTTGGATCCGTTCCAGCCGGAAAAACCGGCGGACGTGAAACGGCTCAAGACCTTGCTGGATGACCTCCATGAGGTGTTCAAGGACCACATCCGCACGCGGCGGGGTGCCAAACTTGATGACAGCCGGGACCTGTTTACAGGCGATATCTGGGTGGGTCAGAAGGGTGTTGATGTGGGGCTGGCCGATGGCATTGGCCATCTGGTGCCGATGATGAAGGACCGCTTTGGCGACAAAGTGACCTTTCGCCGGTTCGGCGCGAAAAAGCCGTTCCTTGCCCGTTTCGGCGCGCAGATTGTCGATGATGCTGTTCAAGGCATCGAGGAACGTGCGGCGTATGCAAGGTTTGGCCTGTAAATGATTTTCAAAATTGTCTCCCTCTTCCTGATCGGTATGGGCGTTCTGGCGATGTTCGGAAAACTTACCGTGCCGGGGATGAAACGGCTGACGGATGCCAAATGCCGCCAATGTGGACGGTTCACCTTTGGCAAGCCGTGTTCGTGTAAGGATCGCACCTGATGCCTGAGTGGATGTCTTTGCCCCCCGGTCCGTTGACCGACTGGATCTATACGATTGTGGGGCTGGTGTTGTTGTTGCTGGCAGGCGACAGCCTTGTGAAGGGGGCCGTGAACCTGTCGCTGCGGCTGGGCGTGCCTGCGTTGATCGTGTCGTTGACGATTGTGGCCTTCGGGACCTCCGCGCCGGAGCTGTTGATTTCCATTCAGGCCATTTGGGATGATGTCCCCGATCTGGCGCTTGGCAATGTCGTCGGGTCGAACACTGCCAACGTGTTGCTGGTGCTGGGCGTGCCGGCCTTGCTGGCGGTGATGCACACCAGCCAGTGCGACACGCGCGCGTCTTACCTGCAGATGATCGGCGCCACGGTGCTGTTTATCGCGCTGGCCTATCGTGGCGTCTATGACTGGATCGCGGGTCTGATCTTGCTGGCCGCACTGGCGGCAATGCTGATCCATGCGGCACTGGCGGCGCGGACGCACCGTAAATCTGACGCCGGGGATGACGACGAAGACCTTGAAGGCGCGGACCCTGACCTGCCGTGGTCCAAAATCATTCTGTTCTTGATCCTTGGTCTGATTGGCCTGCCGCTGGGGGCCAGCCTGCTGGTGGACGGCGCGTCCAACATTGCCCGCGATTACGGCGTATCGGATGCGGTGATCGGTCTGACGCTGGTGGCCATTGGCACATCGCTGCCGGAACTGGCCACAACCGTCATGGCAGCATTGCGCCGTCAGGCGGATGTGGCGTTGGGCAATGTGATCGGGTCCAACATGTTCAACCTGTTGGGCATCATCGGTGTGGCGTCCTTGGTGGGCAATATCCCCGTCAGCCCGAACTTCTTCGCCTTTGATTTCTGGGTCATGTTGGCGGCGTCCTTGCTGCTGATCCCCTTCGTCTACCTGCGTCAGGATTTGACGCGCGTGTGGGGTGTGGCGCTGTCTGTGGCCTATATCGCCTATCTCTGGGTTGTCCTGTAGTGGGGGCCGCGCTGGTCACCGGTGGGTCCGCGCGCCTTGGCAAGGCCATGGCGCTTTATCTGGCGGGGCGGGGCTTTGATGTAGCAATTCACTACAACGCCAGTGCCGATGCGGCCGAGGCCGTCGTGGCCGAGATCAGGGGCATGGGTCGCGCAGCCGTGGCGCTACAGGCCGACCTTCTGGATGAGGCGCAGGCGACGGCCCTCGTGCCCGAGGCCACCCGACTGCTGGGGCAGCCCCTGACGGTGCTGGTCAACAACGCCTCCATCTTTGAATACGACACCGTTCAGACCGCCACGCGCGACAGCTGGGACCGGCACATCGGGTCCAATCTGCGTGCGCCCTTCGTTTTGACCCAAGCCTTTGCTTCACAATGCCCGAAGGCCGCGACGGACAGGATGGGCGAACCCGTGGCGCGCGGGCTGGTGGTAAACATGATTGACCAGCGGGTCCGAAAGCTGACGCCGGAATTCATGACCTACACCATCGCCAAGATGGGGTTGTGGGCGTTTACACAGACCGCAGCACAGGGGCTGGCACCCGATATTCGCGTCAACGGCATTGGACCCGGTCCAACATTGCAGGGTGCCCGACAGTCCGAAGACCATTTCAAACGCCAGCGTGAAAGCACCGTTCTGGGGCGTGGCGCGAATCAAGACGACATCACCGCAGCCCTCGGTTATTTCCTCGATTCGCCAGCGGTGACGGGGCAACTTCTGTGCGTCGATGGCGGGCAGCATCTTGGATGGGAAACACCGGACGTTTTGGGCGTAGAATAGAACGCAGCGTCAACTTGTGCACCGGTCCAAGGTCGGGTCACAAAACGTTTACTTTTCATTAATGATTTCAGATATTTAGGAATTGTTAATAATATTATCGTTTGCTTTCAATGCCTTGCGAACGTGCCTAAAAATTAGGCAAACCGATGAACCCCTCAGGAAACAACGATATTTTGCCATTCGCCGGTATCTACCCCCACCGTTATCCACAGATTCTGTGGGGATGTTTTCACTTGCAGCATTGCAGATGCCATTGCAGCGACAGCATAGAATCATAGGTTAGGGGCATGAGCAGCGAATCCCCTCCAGCGCGAACCGGATACAAGGTGATTCAGGGGTATCTCCGGACCCTTGATTCGTCGCCCGGTGTATACCGGATGCTGGATAGTGAAAGCCGCGTTCTTTATGTCGGCAAGGCACGCAACCTGAAGGCGCGGGTCAGCAATTATGCGCGGCCCACCGGCCATTCGGCGCGCATTGCCACGATGATTTCGCATACTGCGTCGATGATGTTTCTGACGACGCAGACAGAAACCGAGGCACTGTTGCTGGAACAGAACCTCATCAAGCAACTCAAACCCAAGTACAACGTGCTGCTGCGCGACGATAAATCCTTTCCGAACATCCTGATTTCAAAGGATCATGATTATCCGCGGATCGACAAACATCGTGGGGCGAAGAAAAAGAAGGGGACCTATTTTGGCCCCTTCGCCAGTGCGGGGGCGGTGAACCGGACGTTGAATACGCTGCAACGGGCGTTCCTGCTGCGGACCTGCAGTGACAGTGATTACGAGACGCGGACGCGGCCCTGTTTGCAGTACCAGATCAAACGCTGCAGCGCGCCCTGTGTCGGCAAGATCGAGGTGGCGGAGTACAAGCAACTGGTCCGCGATGCGGAGCGGTTTTTGACCGGCAAGACCACGGACATGCAGGCGGCGCTGGCCAAACAGATGACCAAGGCGTCCGAGGATATGGAGTTTGAGCGCGCCGCCGCTTTGCGCGATCGGATCAAGGCGCTGACGCAGGTGCAGACGGCGCAAGGCATAAACCCGCAGAACACCACCGAGGCAGATGTGATCGCGTTGCACAGGGATGGCGGGCAGGCCTGTGTTCAGGTCTTTTTCATCCGCGCCAACCAGAACTGGGGCAACCGCGATTATTACCCCCGTGTGAGTGGGGATGAGGACCCGGCGGAGGTCATGCAGGCCTTCATCGGGCAGTTCTATGCCGACCGTGAACCGCCAAGGCTGTTGCTGTTGTCCCACGGCGTGGATGACGAGGACCTGGTCTGTGAGCTGCTGGCCGACAAGGCAGGCCGCAAGGTTGAGATTATCGTGCCGCAACGGGGTGAAAAGGCGGAACTGGTCAGCGGTGCTGCGCGCAATGCCCGCGAAAGCCTTGGCCGCAAGATGTCGGAGACCGCCACGCAGGCGCGGCTGTTGCGCGGGTTGAAAGAGGCGTTCGATCTGCCGCAGGTGCCGCAACGGGTTGAGGTTTACGACAACTCACACATTCAAGGGGCGTTTGCTGTGGGGGCAATGATCGTCGCGGGGCCAGAGGGGTTCGATAAAAACCAGTACCGCAAGTTCAACATTCGCGGCGAGGAGCTCACCCCCGGCGATGACTTTGGCATGATGAAAGAGGTCCTGACCCGGCGGTTCAAACGGCTGTTGAAGGAAGACCCGGATAGGCAGCTGGGCACGTGGCCCGGTTTGTTGCTGATTGACGGGGGCGCGGGGCAGGTCAGCGCGGTGCGCGAGATCATGGACGAACTGGGCGTCAGCGATGTGCCCATGGTGGGTGTGGCCAAGGGTGTGGATCGCGACCACGGTAAGGAAGAATTCTACCGCACGGGCAAGCCTGTCATGGCGCTGCCGCGCAATGATCCGGTTTTGTATTTCATCCAGCGGATGCGGGATGAGGCGCACCGGTTTGCCATTGGCACCCACCGCGCCAAACGCGCCAAGGCCATCGGGGCCACGCCTTTGGATGACGTGCCGGGGGTGGGGGCTGCGCGCAAACGCGCTTTGTTGCAACATTTCGGATCTGCGAAGGCGGTGGGACGCGCGGCATTGGCGGACCTCAAGGCGGTGGACGGGATTTCGGACAACATGGCCGAGACGATCTATGGCTATTTCAACGAAAAGGGCTGATGGCGCTTACGGGGTTTCGAATGGGCTTTGCCCATCCGATCCGCGCCGCTGCGCGGCGCGACGGACGCGGCCATTTGGTGCGTAGTACAATGAATGGGGCGCTCGGCTGCTTGTGCGGTTTTCAGGTATTTGTGAACCAGAGAAGCAGGGCGGTGGCGCAAAGGCCGCAAAGGGCATAGACAGACGATATGACGTGGAACATTCCCAATATTCTGACGCTGTTGCGTTTGCTGGCGGCCCCCGGTGTGGCGATCATGTTTTTGTATTTCGCGCGGCCCTGGGCGGATTGGTTCGCGCTGATCCTGTTCGTGGTGGCCGCGACGACCGACTGGGTGGACGGATATCTGGCGCGCGCCTGGAAACAGGAAAGCAAGTTTGGTGCGATGCTGGACCCGATTGCGGACAAGGCGATGGTGGTCATCGCCTTGCTGGTGATTTGCGGCTTTTCCGGCATGAACCCTTGGATTTTGCTGCCTGCGACCTTGATCATGTTCCGTGAGACATTCGTGTCCGGCCTGCGGGAGTTTCTGGGCGATACAGCGGGCACGTTGAAAGTCACCAAGCTGGCCAAGTGGAAAACAGCCGCCCAGATGACAGCCATCGCTGTTTTGTTTTCCACCGGCGCATTCGAGACCTATTTCGAAATGTCGGTTGAGGGCATGGATGGCGCTACGGTGGATGCGATTTTGTCGGGTGAGCTGCCTGATGAGGGCGGCATTGGATGGAAGCTGAACGGGGCCTATTATTCGTGGTGGATCGGGATCATCCTGTTGTGGTTGGCCATGGTTCTGACGGTCATCACCGGCGCGGATTATCTGCGCAAGGCGATGCCGTTTTTGAAGGACAAGTAAGGCGGGGGCGTCATGCAGGTTATGTATTTTGCTTGGGTGCGGGAACGTATCGGGTTGCCGCGTGAGGTTGTTGAAACCTCGGCAAGCACAGTGGCGCAGCTGGTGGACGAACTGCGCGCCCGTGAGGCCCGCTATGAGGCCGCATTTGAAGACGTGACCGCGTTGCGCGTCGCGCTGGATCAGGAACTTGCGGATTTTGATGCGTCTTTGGAGGGCGTCCAGGAAGTGGCGTTTTTCCCGCCCATGACGGGGGGATAGGGCGTTGATCCGTGTGCAGGCGATGCCGTTTGATCCCGGTGGTGAATTGAATACCTTTTCCCAAGGCGTGGCGGGGGCGGGCGCCATTGTCAGTTTCACCGGCGTGGTCCGTGATGTGACAGGTGGTCTATCGGGTATGGAGATTGAGCATTACCCCGGCATGACGGAAAAGGCCCTCGGCGCCATTCGCGGCGAGGCGATGCAGCGTTGGGATTTGGCGGAGGCGATGGTCATTCACCGCTTTGGCCGGCTGGATGTGGGGGAGGTGATCATGATGGTCGCGACCGCATCCAAACATCGCAAGGACGCTTTTGAAGCGGCGGAGTTTTTGATGGATTACCTCAAATCCCGCGCGCCCTTCTGGAAGAAGGAAGTGACCTTAGAGGGATCTTCGTGGGTTGCGTCAAGGGATGAGGACGAGGAGGCGCTAGGTCGCTGGTGACAGGGCCGCGCAGACAGGCCGTCTGGGGCATGTCACAAGGTGGTCGTTGACCAGCCCGCAGGCCTGCATCCACGCATAGACGATCGTGGGGCCGCAGAATTTGAACCCCATTTTCTTGAGGTCTTTGGAAAACCGGGTGGAGATGTCTGTGGCGGCGGGCACATCGGCCAACGTTTCAAACCGGTTCTGGATCGGCGCGCCGCCGACGTAAGACCAGCACAGGGCCGAAAAATCGTCGATTTCAAGATAGGCTTGGGCGTTGGTGATCGTGGCCTCGATCTTGCCGCGGTGGCGGATGATGCCGGGGTTTTGCAAAAGGCGCGTGACCTCAGGCTCACCCCAGGTCGCGATTGTGGCGGGGTCGAACCCTGCGAACGCCGCGCGGAAATTATCGCGTTTTTTCAGAATTGTGATCCAGCTGAGGCCTGCCTGAAACCCGTCGAGGATCAGTTTTTCCCACAGCGCGCGGCTGTCCCATTCCGGTACGCCCCATTCGGTATCGTGGTAGTCGATGTAGATATCATCGGGTCCGGCCCAGCCGCAGCGGTCTGACATTGGGGTCTCCTTTATCATTACAATTAGGGACAAATCGCGAACCTTTACCAGCCCTTAAACCTCTGTGTGGCAGATGGACTGCGGGTCAGTAAGGGATAGATTTAGTGGGACCGAATGCTGCTGCATGGGATGATCAGACGCCGCGTGATCCGTTGGAATACGCGGTCAGTGTGCGCGATAAGGATGTCCTGTCCATGGTGCGCACGGCCCTGCGGACGGATTCGTGCCAGTTGGCGTTGCAACCTGTCTGTGCCGCCCAAAGCGGGTATCCTGTGGCGTTTCATGAGTGTCTGATCCGTGTGATGGATGAGACGGGGCGCATTATTCCCGCCGCGCAGTTCATGGGCCAGATCGAGGATACGAGCATCGGGCGCGATATTGATGCGGCCAGTTTGAAACTTGCCTTCAGGTTGTTGGCGCGGCACGACGACCTGCGCTTGTCGGTCAATGTGTCGGCGCGGTCGCTGGGGGATGCGGCGTGGCGGCGGGTGCTGGAAAAGGAGTTGGACAGCGGGTCGATGTATGCGGACCGGTTGATCCTTGAAATTTCCGAAGAAAGCGCGATGCAACTGCCCGAAGTTGTCATCCGGTTCATGGAAGAAATGCAGCCCTACGGGCTTGCGTTTGCGCTGGACGACTTTGGCGCAGGGCTGACCGCATTTCGCTACCTCAAGGATTTCTTTTTCGACTTGGTGAAGGTCGACAGCCATTTCACCCGCAACATTCACCGCGACCCGGACAATCAGGTTCTGGCTGAGGCACTGATTACCGTCGCCCATCAGTTCGAGATGTTTGCCGTGGGCGAAGGTGTCGAATCCCAGCAGGAGGCCGATTTCCTCATCTCGGTCGGGGTGGATTGTGTGCAGGGCTATCATTTCGGGGTGCCGAAATTTTCGGTCAAGTAACCGGCTGCATGGCGGACATTCGCGGGGCGGTCAGCTGACGCGGGGGCAGGGCGTTGCTTATGGGCACGCAATCTCATATGCACGGACCAACGGCGGGTAGGGGGCCCGCAGCCACGTGTCGTGCGAAGTCACGGCAACTGGGGCTCTCTTGTGTCGCCGATCGGTCGGACCAATAAGAGGACTCATTCCATGACCAACGTTGTAATTGCATCTGCTGCGCGCACCGCCGTCGGCAGCTTTGGTGGCGCATTCGCCAACACCCCTGCCCACGATCTGGGCGCTGCTGTACTTGAAGAGGTCGTCGCGCGTGCCGGTGTCGATAAATCAGAAGTGTCGGAAACCATTCTGGGGCAGGTGCTGACCGCAGCCCAAGGCCAGAACCCCGCCCGTCAGGCCCATGTGAACGCGGGCCTCCCGCAGGAGGCTGCGGCCTGGTCCATCAATCAGGTGTGCGGGTCCGGCCTGCGCGCTGTGGCACTGGGCGCACAGCACATCATGCTGGGCGATGCGTCGATTGTGGCGGCTGGCGGTCAGGAAAACATGACATTGTCCCCCCATGCGCAATCCATGCGCGCAGGTCAGAAGATGGGCGACATGAAGCTGATCGACACCATGATCAAGGACGGCCTGTGGGATGCGTTCAACCAGTACCACATGGGTCAGACAGCTGAAAACGTTGCCGAAAAATGGCAGATTTCCCGCGACATGCAGGACGAATTTGCTGTGGCCTCCCAAAACAAGGCCGAGGCCGCACAAAAGGCAGGTAAGTTCGCCGATGAAATCGCGGCCTTCACCGTAAAGACCCGCAAAGGCGATATCGTTGTGGATCAGGACGAATACATCCGCCACGGTGCCAACCTTGACGCGATGGCCAAGATGCGCCCTGCGTTCACCAAAGACGGCACTGTCACGGCGGCGAATGCCTCGGGCCTCAATGACGGCGCGGCGGCGACCTTGTTGATGTCTGCGGATGAGGCGGAAAAGCGCGGGATCGAGCCGCTGGCGCGCATCGCGTCTTACGCGACCGCCGGTCTGGACCCGTCGATCATGGGCGTGGGCCCGATCTATGCGTCCCGCAAGGCGCTGGATAAGGCGGGCTGGTCTGTGGATGACCTTGATCTGGTCGAAGCCAACGAAGCCTTCGCCGCACAGGCCTGTGCTGTGAACAAGGACATGGGCTGGGATCCGGCCATCGTGAACGTGAACGGCGGAGCCATTGCCATTGGCCACCCGATTGGCGCCTCCGGCTGCCGCGTGCTCAACACGCTGCTGTTTGAAATGAAGCGCCGGGATGCCAAAAAGGGCCTCGCGACGTTGTGCATCGGCGGCGGCATGGGCGTTGCGCTGTGTGTTGAGCGCCCCTGATAACGTCACGTCCCGTGCGCAATAAAGTTGCGCACGGGTTTATTCGGGTATAATGAAATTACCAAACAGACTGTTTGAAGGAGAAGACCATGGGACGTGTAGCACTCGTCACCGGCGGTAGCCGCGGTATCGGTGAGGCCATTTCGAAAAAGCTCAAGGCGGACGGGTACACCGTTGCGGCGACCTACGCGGGCAACGACGAAGCCGCCGCGAAGTTTACCGAAGAAACCGGCATCAAGACCTACAAGTGGAACGTCGCGGACTACGACAGTTCCAAAGCGGGGCTGGAACAGGTTGAGGCCGATTTGGGCCCGATTGAGGTTGTGGTCGCCAACGCAGGCATCACCCGCGATGCGCCTTTCCACAAAATGACGCCGGACCAGTGGCACCAAGTGATCGACACGAACCTGACCGGCGTGTTCAACACCGTGCACCCGATCTGGCCCGGCATGCGCGAACGCAAGTTCGGCCGCGTCATCGTCATTTCGTCGATCAACGGTCAAAAAGGCCAGTTCGCGCAGGTGAACTATGCCGCGACGAAGGCCGGTGATCTGGGGATCGTGAAGTCCTTGGCGCAGGAAGGCGCGCGTGCGGGGATCACCGCAAACGCGATCTGCCCTGGCTACATCGCCACGGAAATGGTGATGGCGGTGCCTGAAAAGGTACGTGAAAGCATCATCAGCCAGATCCCTGCCGGTCGTTTGGGGGAGCCTGAGGAAATCGCACGTTGTGTGGCGTTCCTTGCCTCCGACGAAAGCGGGTTCATCAACGGGTCGACCATTTCGGCCAACGGTGCGCAGTTCTTCGTCTGATATTCAGACGCCAGAATGACAAAAGGGCGGGGATTAACCCCGCCCTTTTTGCGTTGTCCGACCGAATTAGCGGCGGAACAGGTTTGCCATCATCCGGCCGAATGCGCCTGCGCGCTGGCTGCGGGCTTGGGCGATGATGCGGTCGACTTGGGCAGGTGTCAGTTGGTCGTACATGGGTCCATCCTATGCGTGGCGTGGTCTCCTCCCATGGGGATTGAATACGCGGATGCACGTCGTGCGAAAACCGCCGAGGTCGCAAGCCTGCGTTGCGGATTCTGCAAGTCTGGATGACAGACGGGCCGACCCCCTTGCTGGATCGGCCCGTTTGCGTTCGGCTGGACGGGTCGGAGACCTAAGCCTGCCGGAGCGTTATTTGCGGCGGAACAGGCCGCGCAGAACCGCGCCGCGCTGGGCGTGGGCTGTGCGGATGGCGTCGCGGGTGCGGGCGTTTGTGGTTGCTTCGAACATATCGTGATCCTCTAAAAGGTGTTTTGGTGTCTGACCCTAAAATGGCGTTCATCGGGCGATCTGACAAACGAGACTTTCCAGCGGTTCAGTTAAGATATACTTATGTGAGATGTCTGACCGTTTGCCCCCGCTGACCGCCCTGCGCGCCTTTGAGGCCGCTGCCCGCCACCTGTCGTTTGCGAAGGCTGCGGCAGAATTGAACGTCACACCTGCCGCCTTGTCGTTCCAGATCAAGTCGTTGGAGGACCATTTGGGCCATCCCGTGTTTCACCGTCTAAACCGTGCGGTGGAACTGACGGAGGCAGGGCGCGCCTTGGCGCCCGGTGTGACGGACGGGTTCGCGGCCCTGTCGGCGGCATGGCGAAATACGCAAAGGTTGAGCGATAACAAGACATTGACTGTCACCGCTGGCCCTGCGTTCACGTCAAAATGGCTGGCCCCGCGCCTTTTTGAATTCGCACAGGCCCACCCTGAGATTGAACTGCGCTTTTCGGCCAGCTTGCGGTTGATCGACTTTGACCGCGATGAGGTGGACGTCGCGATCCGGTTCGGGCTTGGCAATGACGAAGGCGTCTTTTCAGAACCGTTGATCCGTGAATGGATGACGCCGATGATGACGCCAGAATTGGCGGCCAAGTACGATACGCCAGAAAAACTTGATGGGGCGCCGCTGATCCATGACGAATCGATCACCTTCTTCAAACAGCCCACCGACTGGCCCGCTTGGTGCCGTGCGGCGGGTATCTCCATTGATACAACGTCTGGATTGCGGTTCAGTCAGGCCGATCACGCGCTGGATACGGCGATTTCGGGCGCGGGGGTGGTGTTGGGGCGGGTGTCGCTGGCCACACGTGCGTTGGAACAGGGGCGGTTGGTGGCCCCGTTCAAAACCGGACTTTTGACGCAAGCGCAGTTCCGGTTCATCTGCCCTGAGGGCACGCAAACGCGGCCCCATGTGGCGGCTTTCAAAAACTGGATTTTCAGTGAAATTCAGGCGTCGCGCGTATTCGAAGAGGGGCGCGATCTGGTGGCCGCCGAGGCGGGCTGACGGCGCTGGCGCAAAACGCCAACGCCAAACGCTTAGCCTGCGGACAGGCGCGTGATTTCTTCTTTGATGTGGAGTTTTTGTTTCTTGAGACGCGAAATCTCAAGGTCATCAACGCCGGGGCTTCGTTGGGCCACTTCGACGGCATTGGAGAGGGATTCGTGCTTCTTCTTGAGTTCCTGAAGGTGGGACGTCAAGCTCATGGGTATCCTCCGTAATGTTGATGTATATGTCATCGGATCACACTCTGCGGTCCGAGTCACGCCGCAGGGCAGCATATGACATAGCTCGATGATCGCGCAGAAAGTGTTGCGAAAAGATTAATCGCGCGTGGGGAAAGATGCGCCGTTGCGCAAAATCTTAACAATTTCGGGGCGATAGTCTTCGCCGTCCCGCACATGGGCGGGGCCTTCGTGCAAATAAACCGGCGCTGTCAGGCGAAACGCCGCACGGCCGCCTTTTTTGGCACGCACCAAAACACGGTCGGCATCGCGCCCTTCACGCCCTGTGATGGGCGTCACAACGACCGATCCCAGACGGCTGTCGATTGCGGTCAAAAGATCGGCCAGACGGTGCGCCTTCTGGATCATGGTCAGCCGCCCGCGCGGTTTCAGCCGCCGTGTCGCCTGATCGACCCAATCGGCCAGCTTGGTGTCCCCGCCAAAGGCCACGTCCTTGTCTGGCGCGGTGCTGGGGTTGCCTTGGGTGCGGTCGAAATAGGGTGGATTGGCGATGACGTGGTCAAACGACAGGGCGCGCAGGTTGTCGGGCAACTGCCGCAGGTCGGTGGTGTGAATGGACGCGTCTATCCCGTTGCGCGCCACATTGGCGCGGCACAGGTCGGCGTAGCGCGCCTGAACTTCCACCCCGTGAAGCACCAGTTCACGCACCCGTGCCCCCAGACACAACAGGGCGGCCCCCGTGCCACACCCCAGTTCCAGCACCGTGTCGCCCGTCTGTGCAGGCACCGCCGCGGCGAGCAACACAGGATCAACGCCTGCGCGGTATCCCTTGCGGGGTTGTTCCAGCGTCAGGCGTCCGCCAAGGAAAGCGTCCAGCGTGGTGTCAGAATCCAAGGTCAATGTTGTTGGCTTTCATCACGGAGGTCGCCACGAAGTGATCCTCACGCCGGACCATCAGCCTGCGTGGCAATATGCCCAAGGACCCGTCGAGGATGCTCATGTTTACGTCCAACTCGAACACCTCTATATCCTCGCCTTGAAGAAGGGCCTTGGCGAAGGCGATGATGGTGATGTCATTGGTGCGCAAAAGCTCTTTCATGATCCTGACATAAGGTGGAATGCGCACCTTTGTCGAGCAACTGACGGAGCCGTGATGAGCCTCGACCATGCCGCAACGAAGCCGCACGAACGGCTGGCCGCTGCCCTGACCGGTGAAATGGCGGATGTGAACGCCCTGATCCGCGACCGGATGGCATCAGAACATGCGCCGCGTATCCCCGAGGTGACGGCGCATCTGGTGGAGGCAGGCGGCAAACGTCTGCGTCCGATGCTGACGCTGGCGGCTGCAAAGCTGTGTGGCTATGACGGGCCCTATCACGTGCATCTGGCTGCCACGGTGGAGTTTATTCACACAGCGACCTTGCTGCATGACGATGTGGTCGATGAAAGTGAACAGCGGCGCGGGCGGCCCACGGCGAACCTGTTGTGGGACAACACATCGTCGGTGCTGGTGGGGGATTACCTGTTCGCGCGGTCGTTCCAGTTGATGACGGAAACCGGATCGCTTGAGGTTCTGCGCATCCTATCAAATGCGGCCGCCACTATTGCCGAGGGTGAGGTGTTGCAGCTGACAGCAGCACGGGATTTGGCCACGACGGAAGACATCTATCTTAAGGTCGTGCGCGGCAAGACGGCGGCGCTTTTCTCAGCGGCGATGGAAGTGGGCGGCGTGATTGCGGGGCGCGATGCGGCGCTGGTGCAGGCGCTGTTTGATTACGGCGATGCGCTGGGCGTGGGGTTCCAGATCGTGGACGACCTGCTGGATTATCAAGGCACGGATGCGACGGGCAAAAACATCGGGGATGATTTTCGCGAACGCAAGCTGACCCTGCCGGTGATCAAGGCCGTGGCTTTGGCTGACGCGGAAGAACGGGCCTTTTGGGTGCGGACCATCGAAAAGGGCCGCCAGGAGGAGGGCGACCTGGAAATGGCGCTGGACCTGATGGTCAAACACGGCACGCTTGAGGCGACGCGGGCCGAGGCACTGGCGTGGATGGACAAAGCCAAGGCGGCACTTGCGCAGGTGCCGGATCATGACATCAAAACCATGCTGCTGGATCTGGCGGATTACGTGGTTGCGCGGGTCAGGTAGGGGCTTCGTCCGTTGGCGCGACCCACCAGTTCGGGCGTTGTGACGTGATCGCCGCCGCTGCCATATCGCGGCTGTCCGCATCTTCGAAAATTGCAAAACAGGTCGCACCCGATCCGGACATGCGGGACAGGGTGCAACCCGGCTGATCGGCCAGCAACGTCAGAACATCATCAATCTCAGGGGCGAGGGTGCGCGCCGGTGCCTCAAGATCGTTGCGCTGACCGGACAGCCAGCTGACCCAGTCGTCCATTTCAAACGGGTCTGGCATATCGGCTGTCATGGGCGCATTTGTTTTGCTGGCAAGGCTTTCGAACACCGCTTTGGTGGACACGCCAACGCCGGGGTTGACCAAAAGCATATCGAGCATCGGGGCCGGACCAAGGCGGGTCAGGTCTTCGCCTATGCCCTCCATCCGCGTCAGATCAGCCGTCATACACACAGGCACATCAGCGCCCAGCGTCAGTTGCGTGGCCGCGTCGGGCAGGGGCACATCCCAAAGCTGCGACAGGGCGCGCAGGGTGGCCGCCGCATCGGCGGACCCGCCCCCGATGCCCGAGGAGACAGGCAGGTGTTTGGTGAGGGTGATCGCTGCCCCGTGGTCCAGACCAAAGCTGCGTGCGGCTTTGAGGACCAGATTGTCTTCCCCCGCGTCCAGCCCTGCGGCGAAGGGGCCATCGATTGTCAGGCTCAACCTGTCGGCTGGGGCAACCGTGATCTCATCCCCCAGTGCGGTGAACATGACCATGGAATCCAACAGGTGATACCCGTCATCCCGCTGACCCGTCACATGCAGGGTCAGGTTGATCTTGGCAAAGGCCGGTTCAGTGACCGTGCCGTCAGTTGGTGTCATTGGCGACCTCGACCGCCGGGGTGGGGGTCACGCCCTCTTCGGCGTAGACCGCATCAAGGCCCACATTCAGCTTGCGACGGATGCGGTCGGCCTCACCCTCTTCGGGGCCAAAGGACAGGGCGCGGGCCCATTGGAAACGGGCCTCAACCTCGCGTCCGACTTGCCAGTAGACGTCTCCCAGATGGTCACTGATGACCGGATCATTGGGCTCCAGTTCCACCGCACGTTCCATGGGCGTCACCGCGTCCTGATAGCGGCCCAGTTTGTAGTAGACCCACCCAAGGCTGTCGATGATTGCGCCGCTGTCGGGCCGTGCCTCGGCGGCGTCTTCGATCATCTGCAGGGCTTCGTCGTACTGCTGACCACGGTCGACCAGCGAATAGCCAAGGTAGTTCAGGACCGACGGATTGCCGGGGTTGAGGTCCAGCGCGCGGCGGAAATCAGCCTCGGCCGCGTCCCACTGATCAAGCCGTTCGTGGGTCATCCCGCGTGAATAATGCAGCCACCAGCGGATCGAGGCATCATCGGCATAGACATCAAGGGCTGCGTCATAGGCGGCATTGGCGGCGGTGTAATCCTGTTGCTGGCGGTAGACATCGCCCAGCGACGCATAGGCCAGCGGCATGTCCGGATGGCTGCGCGTCAGTTGGGTCAGAACCTCGATCGCCTGATCGTGCCGTCCGTCCAGCCGCAGCGCCTCTGCGCGGCCCAGTTCGGCATTGGGAAAGGCCGGATCGTCCGTCAGCACCTGCGCAAAGGTCTGGGCTGCGTCTGCGTGCTGGCCAAGCGCATTCAGCAGCCGCGCAGCGGCAATATGCGTGTCGGCGTCCTGTGGCGCGATATGTCGTGCAGCCTGCGCATAAAGCAGAAGATAGCTCTCATTGGCCTCCCCCTGCAGGATGTCGGACAGGCTTTTGAAGGCATAGGCGAGGCCTTCGGCGGGATTGGACACCATGGTGTCCAGAACGGGCACTTCGCCGGCCTCGATCGCATTGCGGATCGCTGCGATTTCGGGGTCCACATCGGACCCGAAGGCGCGGGTGACGATGCCGCGCGCCTTGTCGAATTCACCCAAGCGGCACAGGATTTGCAGATGCGCAGACACCGACCCGCGGGTCGGCACGATGCCTTCGTTGGGCGGCAGGGAATAGATGGCGTCGGCAGCGGCAAAATCGCCCATGATGGTCAATGCCATGGCCTTGTGTTGCTGGCCGAAGTTGCGCAGGCCGGGGGTGTCGATCACCTCGTCAAAGGACATCAGCGCGCGGTCCATCTGACCCAGCCCCACATAGGCCCATGCCTGCCCCAGCCCATCCAGAAGGGGGCCGACCTCATGCCCCGCTTCAAGCATGTCAAAAATCGTGCCCCACGTGCCGTTGCGGGCGGCCTGCGCCATGATCGCAATATTGGCGACCTGATTGTCCCCGCCGGTCTTGTTCAAGGCACGGCCGATTTCGGCGGCGGATTGAACCTCCCCGCTGCCCAGATAGGACGTCAGGGTCTGCTGCATCAGGGTGGTGTTGTTGGGGTCCGCAATCAGGGCATTCTGGAAATAATCCGCCGCCGCTGCGTAATCGCCCAGAATTCCGGCCTGACGCGCCGCCAGATAGGACCCGGCATCGGTGTCGGCAAGGGTGGGCGTGGCGAAGCCGACCACGGCCACAATAGCAGTAGAGCAAAACAATCGGAGCGGTCGGAGTGTCAAAACGGATTCCCTTCTTCGGCTCCGGCCAGCCTAGGAGGTGGGAATCACAGGATCAAATAACAATTTATCCGGTGGGCGGGTTGTTGCGACCCGGTGGGGCAATCTGTCCCGCCCCGACCCCACGAAAAAGGGCCCCGCAGTGCGAGGCCCCTTTGATCCGATCAGCAGGATTTACATATTCGGGTAGTTCGGCCCGTCGCCACCCTGCGGAACCGTCCAGTTGATGTTCTGGCTGGGGTCCTTGATATCGCAGGTTTTGCAGTGGACACAGTTCTGGAAATTGATCTGGAACTTGGTGTCGGCCCCTTCGCCCACAAATTCATAGACACCTGCGGGGCAATAGCGGGCCGAGGGGCCAGCGTATTCCGGCAGGTTCACGGCCACGGGGATGGACGGGTCTTTCAGCTTAAGGTGGGCAGGCTGGCTTTCCTCATGGTTGGTGAAGCTGAAGGACACGTTCGTCAGGCGGTCAAAGCTGATCTTGCCATCGGGTTTGGGGTAATCGATCGGCTTGTGCTTGGATGCCTTTTCGGTCGCGGCGGCATCGGATTTGCCGTGCTTTTTGGTCCCGAACAGCGAAAAGCCAAAGGTGTTTGTCCACATATCGAAGCCACCCAGACCCAGCGCGCCCAACACACCGTTGTTGGACTGAAACGGCTTGACGTTGCGCACTTTGTACAGGTCTTTGCCGACGGGGCCGGATTTCAGCTCGTCGTTATACTCGGTCAACTCATCGCTGGCGCGGCCTTCGCCGATGGCTTTGTGCGCGGCCTCAGCCGCGGCGATGCCGGACAGCATTGCGTTGTGGTTGCCCTTGATGCGCGGCACGTTCACGAGGCCCACGGAACAGCCCAACAGTGCCCCACCGGGGAAGCTGGCCTTTGGCATGGACTGATAGCCGCCCTGTGCAATGGCGCGCGCGCCGTAGGCCACACGTTTGCCGCCCTCAAGCAGCTTTTGCACCATGGGGTGATGCTTGAACCGCTGGAATTCCATGTAGGGGAAGACATGCGGGTTTTTGTAGTTCAGCGCGGTGACCAGACCGATAAAGATCTGGTTGTTTTCGGCGTGATAGATGAACGATCCGCCCGCCGCGTTTCCGCCCAAGGGCCAGCCGAGGGAGTGGAAAACCGCGCCTTCCTTGTGTTTGTCGGGGTCGATTTCCCAGATTTCCTTCATGCCGATGCCGTATTTCTGCGGCTCTGCATCTTTGTCCAACTCGTACTTTGCGATGACCTCTTTAGACAGCGACCCGCGTACGCCTTCGCTGAGGAACACGTATTTGCCGTGCAACTCCATGCCCGGTTCGGTGTCGGGGCCGATGGTGCCATCGGCCTCAAGGCCGAAGACACCGGCGACGACGCCTTTGACTTCGCCATTGTCGCCATAGACCAGTTCGGAACACGACATGCCTGGGAAAATCTCGACCCCAAGTTCTTCGGCTTGTTCAGCCATCCAGCGGCAGACATTGCCCATGGAGACGATATAGTTGCCGTGGTTGTTCATCAGCGGCGGCATGGGGAACGTCGGGATCGGCAGCTGGCCGGCCTCGCCCAGCAGATAGAACTTGTCGGATTTCACCGGCACGTTCAGCGGCGCGCCTTTTTCTTTCCAGTCGGGGATCAGCGTGTTCAGGCCCACAGGGTCCAGCACCGCGCCGGACAGGATGTGCGCGCCCACTTCGGACCCTTTTTCAAGAACCACAACGTTCAGGTCCGCATCCAGCTGTTTCAGACGGATCGCCGCAGACAGGCCAGCGGGGCCTGCGCCCACGATGACGACGTCGTATTCCATTGATTCGCGTTCAATCTCGGCCATGTTCCGCTCCCTTGGCTACACGGGTCAATTTACCGGTGTCTGCATATCCCAACGCTGCGCATGCAGCAATCTTGGCGCGACATAAAATTGCGCCCCCGCGACCGAAACGTGGCGTCCGCAAATAAAGGCCGATGGGGCTGTCTACCCCCTTGAGGGTTCTCAGCCACACGGGTTATGCAAGAGCACTTGAGAAACAGCACCGCAGGATGCCTGACATGGACAAAATACCGCTGACACGGGCCGGGTTTGACAAACTGGATGCCGAACTGAAGCATCTGAAGTCGGTTGAGCGCCCCGCGATTATCCGAGCGATTTCCGAGGCGCGCGAACATGGCGATCTGTCCGAGAATGCCGAATATCATTCCGCCAAGGAAAAGCAGTCTTTCATCGAGGGCCGTGTGAAGGAACTTGAGGGTGCGATTTCGCTGGCGGATGTGATCGACCCGTCCAAACTGTCGGGGGCTGTGAAGTTCGGCGCCCATGTCACGCTGGTCGATGAAGACACGGACGAGGAAAAGACCTATCAGATCGTGGGCGAATACGAGGCCGACATCGAGAACGGCAAGCTCAACATCAAATCCCCCATTGCGCGGGCCCTGATTGGCAAGGAAGAGGGCGACAGCGTCGAAGTGCGCACGCCCGGTGGTGAGAAATCATACGAGATCCTCGAAATCGTATATAAATAGGCAATTTGGCTAGGCGCGGTCATGTCGGATGGTTCCAACAGCACAGGACGGACAGTGGGGGCGGCGTCGCCTTCGCATGATGTGCGCGTGACAGCGATCGAGATTGTGGCGATTGTGGTCAGCCTGATCTGGCTGGTCGGGGTCGCGACATTCTTTCTGGTGCTGCCATCCGAGGGCGACGGGTCGGCGCAGATAGACAGCCTGCGGTTTGTCATGACCCTGATGGCGATTTTTCTGCCCATCGCCATGGTCTGGATCGCCGCCATGTCGGCCCGTTCGGCCAAGGTCGTGCGCGAGGAAAGCCGCCGGTTGCAGGCCGCGATTGACGGGATGCGCCAGACCTATGTGGCGGACCGTCAGGCGCGGGGGGCGGGGATCGAACCCACCGTGGAACGCAAGCTGAACGAAATCGCGCGCGCCACCCAAAAGACGGAAACCGCGTTGGCGACCTTTGCCACCTCGCGCCCGACAGCAGCCAAGATGCAGGCCGCGCCCAAGCCGCAACCGGTGCGCGGCGATGACCAGCCAAGCCTTGCGCTGGGCACCACCGCCGAAGACATTACACCGCCCATTTCCAAACCCGATCTGGTGCGCGCCTTGAATTTCCCGGACACCGAAGGGGATGAGGTCGGGTTTGCCGCCCTGCGCCGCGCATTGAAAGACCGGACAGCAAAACAGTTGATCCAGGCCAGTCAGGACGTTCTGACCCTGCTCAGTCAGGACGGAATTTACATGGACGATCTGCGCCCCGACCGTGCGCGGCCCGAAATCTGGCGCAAATTCGCACACGGCGAACGCGGAAAGACCGTCGCTTCCCTTGGCGGGGTGCGCGACCGGTCGTCGCTGGCGTTGACGGCGGGGCGGATGCGCGAGGACACGATCTTTCGCGATGCCGCCCATCACTTCCTGCGCAAGTATGACCAGATGCTGGTCACGTTCGAGGCCGATGCCTCGGACGAAGATCTGGCCGCACTGGCCGAAACCCGCACCAGCCGTGCCTTTATGCTGCTGGGCCGTGTGACGGGTGCTTTCGACTAGCCCCGACAGACCCATCCCCGAAACAGCGTTTTCAGCGGGTCACACGCGCCGGACCATGGTTGTGGCGCGTTCGAACCCGAATATATATCGCAATGGCCCAAGGCGGTGGTCGCCCGCGTCGACAAAGCCTTCGCGCAGATAAAGGGCGCGGGCGCGCGGGTTTGTGTCGATCACATCAAGGCGCACTTCGGCAAAACCACGGCCGATAGCCTCGCGATAGATGGCCTCCAGCAAACAGGTCCCGACGCCCTGTCCGCGCGCCCCGTCGCTGACGAAAATGCCGTCCATCAGGAACCGTGCGTTTTCAGTGTCCCGTTCCAGCAAGGACAGAAGAAGCGTGCGCCAGACCCCGCCCGCATACCCGTAATGGCGGCGGATGTCGGACCAGTCGCCGCCCACCAGCGCACCTTTGATGGTCTTGAACCCGGCCACACCCAGCAACGCACCGGCATCGTCGCGCGCACATAGCGCATGTGCCGGATCCAGCACTTCACGGACAAAGGCAATCGCGCGTTTGTCCGGCCCCATAACGCGCCCCAGTTTTGACCCGAAGGCCTGCCAGTACATGCCCGCAATCTGATCACGTTCGCGATCGTCAAATCCGGCGGAAACCCTCATGCGGGAACCCCGAAAATCCACCCTTCGGAATTGGGCGGCACGTCAAGGGTGCGGCCAAGGGCGGGGCCGTCCATCGCGGCGATGATCTGCGTTAACGTATGCACCTGTACAGCGTCCTTGATCGGGTGCAGCGCTGCATTTGCGGTCACCTCGTTTGCGTAAAGGGACGGCCAGATTTCGACAAAGGCCACGGGCGTTTCAAGGGGCTCGAACGGCCAGACGGAAATTTTGCCCGCAAAGCGGCGGCGCAGACGTTCCAGCACCGGCAGGCCCATCAGGGTCTGCGACCCGACAGCGCCAGCGCCCGCCAGTTGCCAGACCGGAAAGGCCCCCTTGATGCGGGTTTCCACCTGCCTGCGTTCGGCAAACGCGCGACAGGTGCGGTCCCGCCCCTTGCGCGGCAATGCGTCGATGTCGGTGGCGGAGGCATTGCCCCAGAACGGCCCGATCCCGTCGAAACGTGCGTTGATCAACCCCGCGACTTCGAACCGGTTGTTGGCCTGCGGGCTGTCCATGATGTGGTCTTCCAGCCAGCCCCAGATCGCCAGCGGATCGTCGTGCCCTGTGACCGCTGCGGTAAAGCCTTCGGGAAAGCCGAAGGCGAAATCGAAGCCCACGAACACACGGCGACCGAATTTCAATTCTTCGTCCAGTGTGGCCCGCAGCCAGAATTCCACCAGCTGCCGGTTGCGGAAATACATGGGCGGCTTTTGCGTCCCGTAGTGCCAGACAGAGGCCCAGATGGCGTCTGTGCTGGGCGTTGTCGGGCGCTGATTGCCGCCGGACCAGTCGATGGTGATAATGGTGTCGAACGTCATATCCAGGCGTGTGCGTCTTTCAGGTCGTCAGGGGTGTTGATGTTGAAAAAGCTTCCGGGGGTGGTGTCTGGAAACAGGGCACGGGCGGCATTGTGATCCTCCAGAAAGGTGCGGACCTTGCGCTGCCCCTGTTCAAGATACTCCGCCAGCGCAGGCCGCAGCGCCACAGGCCAAAGCGCGAACGTCCCGTGCAGCCCCGCACCATCGCAGGCCACAGAAAGCCCATGGGACGTGTTCAGTGCGGCCAGTTGCAGGCGGGGCACCAGATCGCAGGGAAAAAACGGTGTGTCGACCGCGACAGTGGCCACATGGCTGTGACCGGTGCCTTCGGCATGGATCATACCGGCAAGGACGCCGGCCAGCGGCCCCGCATAATCCGCAATCGTATCCTGAATCACCCTGTAACCGGTGCTGACCGGTGCGGCCGCGTTCACAACAACCGCGTCCACCTGTGGGTCAAGCCTGTCACTGCAGCGATCCAGCAACCGGCGCCCGCCCAGCATTACATCCGCCTTGGAGACGTGTCCCATCCGCTGGCCACGTCCTCCGGCCAGGATAAGCCCCAATGGTTTACGCATCACGGCCTTTGCGGTTTCGATGTTCCGGCGCGCGCATCGCGTCCCTCTGGTTGCCAAGAATTCGGGCCGCCGGTATGGGCGGTTGAACCAAGTGTAGGACAGGACAATGGACGGGGCGACCACGAAATCACTTTACTGGCAGGGCGTGCGCGCGGGCGTGCCGTTTCTGTTGGTCGTCATGCCGTTCGGCCTGCTGTTCGGGGTGGTCGCGACCGAAGCGGGATTGACCGCATGGCAGACCATGGCCTTTTCATCGGTCGTCTTTGCAGGGGCGTCCCAGTTTGCCGCGCTGCAGCTGATGGTCGAAAATGCGCCCATGGCGATCGTCGTGGCCACCGCTCTCGCCGTCAATTTGCGCATGGCGATGTATTCGGCGTCCCTTGCGACCTATCTTGGCGATGCGCCGTTTCTGACCCGCGCCCTGGTGGCGTATGTCAATGTGGATCAAAGCTATGCTGTGGCGGTCAATACGTTCGAAGACAGGCCGGATCTGACAACGCCCCAGAAAGTCGGGTATTTCTTCGGGGCGGTGACACCCATCGTGCCGATGTGGATTGTCGCGACTGCACTCGGTGTCTGGCTGGGGGAGGGCATCCCGCCGTCCATGGCCCTCGATTTTGCGGTGCCCATTTGTTTTCTGGCCATCATCGCGCCGATGATGCGCACGCTGGCGCATATGCTTGCCGCCGTGACGTCCATCGTTGTGGCCTTGTTGCTGGCCGGGGTGCCCTACAATCTGGGTCTGCTGGCGGCCGCAGGCACGGCTATGATCGTCGGCGCGCAGGTTGAAGTGTGGCAGGACCAAAGGACGCGCAGATGAGCGATTTTTACATCTGGTCGATCATCGCAATTCTGGCCGTCGGCACCTACCTGATCCGGTTTTCATTTCTGGGCCTGATCGCGGGCCGGGATTTGCCGGACTGGGTGCTGCGGCACCTGCGCTATACAGCGGTGGCCGTGTTGCCGGGTCTGGTGGCCCCGCTGGTTCTGTGGCCTGACGCGACGGACGGACAGCCCGATCCTGCACGGCTGAGCGCGGCATTGGTGACATTCGGCGTCGGCATTCTGACGCGCAATGTGGTCGCCGCAATCCTGTGCGGCGGGGCGACGCTTTATGGGATGTTATGGGCGCTGGGCGCGGGCTGACAGGGCGGGCCGGAGGTCACTGACCGGCGCGAATGGCGGCGTCGATCTGGGCCGCGGCCACGGCCTTGTCCTCGCTGTCGTCTTCATAATATTCGCGCGACCGGACCCCGGGAAGCGCCCCGAATTCATCGGCCAGACGGTTCGGGAACAGGCTGGAGGTGATCGTCCCGAATCCCGGCAGCTTGCCCAGCATCCTTGACGTGTGGCGTGTGCAGGCCGCCTTGGGTGTGGGGCCATTGGCAATCGCCAGACGCAGGGCCATTTCCGCCACTTCGGGGGCGACATCAATTTCCTGTATCAAGGTGAAATAGGTCAACCGCGAATGATACGAGATATAGAACTGTTCCACGCGCGGGGTGACACCGAAATGGACATCGTTGCGTTCGGGAATGGTCGGATGCCCGAAAGTGCCTGCAGGGTCCCACAGCACGCGTTCGCTGGCGTTGATCATCAGCCCGCTGTGCGCGCCGTTGCCGGACTGGACGTTTTTCATCGTCAGCAGCGTCAAACGCGGAGGGCCGGGATGGACGTAGCGCACGCGGTCCAGATCGGATTGTGACGCCAGAACCTCGTCCCGCAGGACAGTATTGCCGCACGCAGCAAGGGCCGCAGGGGCCGTCAGAAGAAACGTGCGGCGTTTCATGCTCTTAGGCCCCGACGAGGGCGAGGAAGATCAACGCCACGATGATGATAACCGTGCCTTTTGTAACCATGCTCATGAAGCCTTCGAAGGTCTTTTCCTGAACTTTGATGTCCATTTCGCCGTGCTTGTGATCAGCCATGATATGTTCCCTTTCGTGTGTTGTGCGTGCCTTAGCGCATCGGTGCAGGCTTGTCAGCCCCGAACGCTTGGGTCAGGTCGTCACATCTGTGTCTTCGGTCAGATCAGCCGCCAGACGAAAGCCGATCCGGTTGGGTTCTGCGGCGGCCACCGGTTTGGGCAGGGCGCGCAGCATGACGGACAACTGGCTGACGTGTTGAACAAGCTGGGTTTTTGTTCCCGCAGGGTCTTTGCCGTAAAAGGTGATGATATCGGGGTCGAAAAACCCCATGCCTTCGATGCGGATCACGCCAGTGTCTCCACCTGCGAAGCCCATGGCGACCTCATGTTCGTTATCAAGCTGCTTTTCGAAGTTCTGGATATAGAGAATCAGACGTTCATAGGCCCAGCGCGCGGGGCTTTTGGGGCCGTCGTTTTTCTTCAGCGCACTGGCGTCGGGTTTGACGGCGTCGGGGTCGGTGTGAACCTCATGCAGGACGGCGCTTTCCAGCGCTTCGGCGGATGTTTTGATGGCGTCGTTCATGGGGGCGTCTTTCGTCAAAGCGGCAGGGCGGTGGTGTCTTTGATGTCTTCCATAACGAAACTGGCGGAAATGTCCGATACAGAAATCCGTGAAGTCAGACGTTTGTAGAACCGGTCATAGGCCGCCATATCCGCCAGCTGCACCTTGAGGACGTAATCCAGATCGCCGGTCATGCGGTAGGCGGCGGTGATTTCGGGCAGGGCTTCGACCGCGATGGCAAAGTCGCTGCGCCATGCGTCTGAGTGGTGATCGGTGCGGATCATGACCAGCACAGACAGCGGACAGCCCACCTTGTCCGCGTCCAGCAAGGCCACCCGTTTGCGGATGATGCCTGCGCTTTCAAGTGTTTTGATCCGCCGCCAGCAGGCGTTGCGCGACAGGGCCACGCGGTCAGACAGGGCATCGACAGACAGGGTGGCGTCTTTTTGCAGTTCGGCCAATATGGCGTGGTCTATTTTATCAATCTGGTTCGTCATATCGGGATAATATCCCAAGAAGGGGCGTCATGGCCAGTCTGATTGGGACGCGCCCGCCAGATCAGACCCCTATCATGGGACCAACAAAGGAGCATCCCATGACCGACCTGACACCCCCGACCCGCCGCAGCCTTGCCGATCGTTGGTTTCTGTCCCATCCCGCCACCGTGGGGGAGACGTATTTCCAGCACATGCGCTTTGCTGCCACCTTTTGTTTCTGGCTGACCGTGGCCGCAGGTGCGGCTTTGATCCACGCGGTTGTGCCTGCTTTATGTGAAACGACCGCCAGCCGGATTTTGCGCCGCCTTGTAGCGCGCATGGACGCGCGGCACTGATATGTGCCGCATCGCTGCCTACACAGGCCCTGCTATTCCGCTGGAAAATATCATCATCAAGCCGCGTCATTCCCTGCTTGAGCAAAGCCAGCACGCGACGGAGGCCAAGCTGGCCGTCAACGGCGACGGCTTTGGCATCGCGTGGTATGATCACGGCGAGGCTCCGGGCCTTTATCGCGATGTGCTGCCCGCTTGGGCCGATGACAATCTGACGTCGCTGTGCCGGATGGTCCGGTCGCGGCTGTTTTTGTCCCACGTGCGCGCCAGCACCATGGGGGAGACCAGCCGCCAGAATTGCCACCCGTTTCAGGTGGGCCGCTGGTCGTTCATGCACAACGGGCAGGTGCCCCATTTCCCTGCGATCCGCCGGAGGTTGGAACAGGCTTTGCCTGATGATCTTTACGCCGCGCGGCGCGGGTCCACCGACAGTGAGATGATTTTTCTGACGCTATTGGCCCACGGTCTGGCCGATGATCCGGACGCCGCCATCGCGCGCACGTTGGAGGTGTTGGGCAACGGCCCCGCGCCGGTGAAGATCACATGTGTGTTCTCAGATGGGGAGGCGCTTTACGGGTTTCGGTATGCGTCCAAAGGGCCTGCGCCGACGCTTTATGCCTCTGGTCTCCTCGACAATGGGGGGCGCGCTTTCGCGTCTGAGGCGCTGGACGGTGGCCAGTGGGATGCGGTACCAGAAAACCGGATTGTCAGGCTGACAAACCCCGCCGCCCGTCAGGTGGCCTGAAACAGATAGGCCCCGTCTTCGCCCAAGGTGCGCGTGGCTTGGCCGGTTTGGTGCAGGTGGTTGAGATGGGCCAGCGCCTCAACCAAGGCCAGCCCGTAGGTGCCTTCGTCGATGGTGCGCTTGAACAGGGGGGCAAAACATTCGCCGCCGCGTTTGGGCGTGTCGATGAAGGCCAACAGCCGTTTGAGCGCGCCGTGGTGGTTGTCGATCAGCTGGCGCATCCGCGTGGGCAGACCGGTGAAGGGCAGTTTGTGGCCGCCCAAAACCAGATGATCGTCCCGCGCGAAAGGGGCCAGACGTTCGCAAGCCTCCAACCATTCGGCCAGCGGATCGGCATCGGGTTCGGTGGGATAAACGCCGATGTTGGGACTGATGGACGGCAGCAGTTGATCGCCCCCGATGACCAGGTTGTCATCGCGCGACCAGAAGGTCGCATGTTCCGGCGCGTGACCATTGCCCATGCGGATGTCCCACGTGCGCCCGCCCATGCGGATCGTGCCGCCTTCTTGCAGGCGGGTGAAGCCCAGCGGCATGGGATGCACACAATCGGCAAAGTTGAAGGGCCGGTCCTTGGCGCGTTTTTCCAGCATGTCGGCGGACATGCCCGCGCGGCGGTAGAACTCCATCGACCGTGCGGGGTAGGCGGGCTGTTCGTCCAGCGTCAGCATCCGCGCCATCAGCCACGCGGTGCGTGGCATGGCCAATTCGGCGCCGGCGTCCTGAAACCAACCGGCAAGGCCGATGTGATCAGGGTGGTGATGCGTGCCGATGACGCGGGTGACGGGTTTGCCTGCCAGTGGCCCCTTAAGCAGGCCTTCCCAGATCGCACGGGTCTTGCGGCTGTCAAAGCCGGTGTCAATGACCGTCCAGCCGTCGCCGTCATCCAGCGCGTAGACGTTCACGTGATCCAGCGCCATCGGGAGCGGCAGACGCATCCAGAGGATGCCGTCGGCCACGGGGGTCGCCTCACCCGCTTGGGGTGGTTCGGGCCATGGGTATGTGATGGGGGCTGTCATGCCAGTGGCCTAGCGGAAATTCCGTCAGGCCACCAGATCATCCACAGACAGCGCCATCAGATCATCCGCCCCTTCGCGCACATGGGCCAAAAGGCCCGCGTGTTCGGGCAACAGACGTTTGATGTAGAACGTCGCCAGTCGCTTCCGGCTTTCATCGCCCTGCAAGGCGGCCGTCAGGTGATAGTGCCCGCCCAAGACCCGCGCAAAGGCACGCAGGTAGGGGACCGCCCCTGCAAAGCGGTCATCCATGTCCTGACCCACCAGCCATTCAGTCGTTTCGCGCAAGGATTCGCAGGCCTGCCAGACCGGTTCCACCAGATCGGGGAGCGTGTCTTTGGCGGCTTCGGCGGCGGCCTCAATCTCATCCAGCAGGGCAAAGGCCGCATCGCCGCCGTCCATCATCTTGCGTGCCACAAGGTCCATGGCCTGAATGCCGTTGGTGCCTTCATAGATCGTGGCCACGCGGACGTCGCGGGCATATTGCGCGGCGCCTGTTTCCTCGATGAAGCCCATGCCGCCGTGGGCCTGAATGCCGGTGGCCGCGACCTCAACCCCGATATCGGTGCCGAAGGCTTTGGAAATCGGCGTCAGCAGTGCGGCCCGCGCTTTCCAGCCCGCATCGCCCGTGGCGTTGGACATGTCGATAGCCACCGCATTGGCCATGGTGATGGCGCGGGCGGCGAAGGTATCGGCCTTCATCGACGCCAGCATCCGGCGCACGTCGGCGTGTTCCACAATGGCCCCGCTGCCCCCCGCGCGGCCCTGTTTGCGGTCCATCGCATAGGCCAGCGCGTGCTGGTAGGCGGCTTCGGCCACGCCGACGCCTTGGGTGGCCACACCCACGCGGGCGTTGTTCATCATGGTGAACATGGCCGCCATGCCGCCGTGTTCCGGCCCCACCAGCCAGCCGCGGGCATTGTCGTATTCCATCACGGCAGTGGGGGAGCCGTGCAGACCCATTTTATGTTCAAGGCTGACCACCCGCAGGCTGTTGCGGTCACCCAATGTTCCGTCTTCATTGGGAATAAATTTCGGGACCATGAACAGGCTGATGCCCTTGGTGCCGGGCACGCCATCGGGCAGGCGGGCCAGCACAAGGTGGCAGACGTTTTCGGTGAAATCGTTGTCGGCCCATGAGATATAGATTTTCTGACCGCTGATCGCGTAGGACCCGTCGCCGTTGGGTTCCGCCTTTGACCGCAGGGCGCCCACGTCTGATCCGGCCTGCGGTTCGGTCAGGTTCATTGTGCCGGTCCATTCACCCGAGATCAGCTTGGGCAGATAGGTGTCCTTGATCGCATCCGACGCGTGATGTTCCAGAGCCTCGATCTGGCCCTGACACATCAGCGGGTTCAACTGCAAAGACAGGCAGGCACCGGCCATCATGTCGTTGACGGATGTGGCCAGTGTCAGCGGCAGGCCCATGCCGCCGTATTCCGGATCTGCGGAAATGCCGATCCAGCCGCCTTCCGCGATGGCCTTGAACCCGTCGCCAAACCCCGGTGATGTCCGCACGATGCCGTTTTCCAACCGTGCGGGGTGCATGTCGCCCGGCCGCTGCAAGGGGGCCAGAACCTCGTCGCACAGCTTGGCGGCTTCGGTGATGATCGCGTCGCAGGTGTCTGGCGTGGCCTCTGCGTAACGGTCGGTGGCTGCGACCAGATCGAAGCCCACGACATGATCCATCAGGAACCGGAATTCGTTGGCAGGCGAACGATAGGGCATGACGTGCTCCTTGGGTGGGGTTCTTGGATTCGGCGCGTATGGCGCGTATGTGGCGGATGTTACAACAAAGGTGATCGCCATGGGCCGCCCAATCAACCAAAACGCGACGTCATGACCGTCGTGACCACACGGACATTCACGCCTGACGCGGCGGGGCTGTCGCAGGCCGCAGCAGTTCTGGGCGACGGTGGCCTTGTGGCCTTCCCGACCGAGACTGTTTACGGCCTTGGCGTTGATGCGCGCAATTCCGACGCCGTGGCGCGGCTTTATGCGGCCAAAGGCCGGCCCGGTTTCAATCCGTTGATCGTGCATGTGGCGTCCCTGGACGCGGCAGAGGCCTATGTCGAATTTGACGACACCGCCCGCGCCTTGGCGCAGGCATTTTGGCCCGGTGCCTTGACCTTGGTGCTGCCCCTGCGCGCCGATGCCGGTATTTCGCCGCTGGTGACGGCGGGGTTGGATACCTTGGCCATTCGGGTGCCGGATCACGGGGTGGCGGCCGCATTGCTGGCCGCATTTGACGGGCCGATTGCGGCCCCGTCCGCCAATCCGTCGGGGCAGGTCAGCCCCACGAAGGCGGCCCATGTGGCCGACCATATGACTGGAATTATCGACGGGATCGTCGACGGTGGCGATTGCCCCGTAGGGGTGGAATCAACGATCGTTGCAACGCAGCCCCGCCCAACATTGTTGCGGGCAGGCGGCCTTCCGGCGGAGGCGATTGCCAACGCTGTGGGCCAAGATTTGGCCATGGCAGGGGATGCCGATGCGCCGACGTCGCCGGGGCAGCTTGCATCGCATTATGCGCCCAAAGGGACCGTGCGGCTGAATGCGGTGGATATCAACGAAGGGGAGGTTTTGCTGGGCTTCGGCGCCGTCGATGCCCCGCTGAATCTGTCGCCTTCGGGCGATCTGGTTGAGGCTGCGGCCCGCCTGTTTGATGCGCTGCACCAGCTCAATGCCATGGGCGCTGCACAGATTGCGGTGTCCCCGATCCCCGATCACGGGCTAGGGGCGGCGATCAATGACCGCCTGCGCCGTGCCGCAGCCCCGAGGTCAGGCTGATCCGCCCGACGACGATAGCATCAACGGATCAATGCCCAGCACCTTCAGTGCGGCTGTCCATTTGTGCTCGGCGGCACGGCCAAACAGGATGTCATCGGTCGCGTCAGCGACCAGCCAGCCGTTTTGCGCAATCTCTCCCTCCAACTGGCCTGGCCCCCAACCGGCATACCCCAGCCCCAGCATCGACCGTTTCGGACCCGCGCCCGTGGCGATATCTTCGAGGATGTCGAGCGTCGCGGTCATGGCAATGCCCGCCGCCACCTCCATCGTGCCGGCACCTGACGCATAATCAGCGGTGTGCAAGACGAACCCCCGCCCTGTTTCAACAGGTCCGCCATAGTGGACACGCACATCGGTCGCCAATTCGCCGTCATCAATGGACAGCTGTTCCAGCAGATCGGTGAAACGGATCTCCGGCGTTGGTTTGTTGACGATAAGCCCCATCGCGCCCTCGCGCGCATGGGCGCACATGTAAATCACCGACTTTTCAAACCGCGGATCGCCCATATCGGGCATCGCGATCAAAAGCTTTCCGGTCAGGTCGATCGTATCCGTCATGGTTCGACTGTGGGGGTCTGCCCTGTGCTGTGCAAGGGGGCGCAGGCGCGGATATGACAAAGACCTAACCCAAACGTGACTTTCTATTGTCACACCCATCAGCGAAAGACAGGGCATGACACACCGGATTCTCAATGTCGCCCTTGCGGCCCTGACCGCCCTGCCGTTCGCCAATACCCTGGCCGCAAACCCCGCCGACGGGGTGGTGGAGCTTGAGGTGCTGCCCGGCTGGCGCACGCAGGCTGGCACCCATATGGCGGGGCTGGAAATCACGCTGGCACCAGGGTGGAAAACCTATTGGCGGGTGCCCGGTGATGGCGGCATCCCGCCGCGCTTTGCTTGGGACGGGTCCGAAAACCTGCAGGGCGTCGCGCTGCACTGGCCGGTGCCTGAGGTCAGCCGCATCAACAACATGCGCTCCATCGGGTATGAGGGGATCGTCGTCATTCCCGTCGAACTGGCGCTGGACAACGCAGATGCGCCCGCCCGTCTGGCCGGCCGTGTCCAGATTGGCGTGTGCGAGGAAATTTGCGTGCCGGTGATGCTGTCCTTCGACGCGGCGCTGCCCGTGGACGGGCGGCGCGATGCGGCGATTGTGGCGTCCTTGGTCGATCGGCCCCGCACCGCCAACGAGGCAGGTGTGGGCGACGTGTCCTGTGCCATCAGCCCGATTGACGGCGGGCTGCGGGTCATTGCGGAAATTCCGATGCCGCCCATGGGCACGGACGAAGAGGTCGTCATCGAAAGCGGCGATCAGCAGGTCTGGGTGTCCGAACCCCATACGTGGCGCGAAGGTCCGCGCCTTTATGCGTCCTCCGACATGATCCACGTGGACCGCGACGGGTTTACCGTGAACCGGTCCGACATGCGGATCACGGTGATCGCAGGTGGCCAGTCGGTGGACATTGAGGGATGCGTCGCAGGTTAGGTGATGCGTCGTCGGCGGCTGAACGCCACGACCAATCCCGCCGCAATATAGACTACGACCAACCAGACCATTGTCATCAGCAAAAACAGCCCCAACGCCGCGCCCGTACCCGCATAAAGCATCGGCAGAGCTGCGGCCAAGGGCGCCCACGGCGTGCCGGTGGCCAGGATCGGCAAGACAATCGCAGCAAACAAACCGGCCACACCAAGGGCAGCAATGCGCACGGGCCATGCAATCGCGCCCGTGCGGCTGGCAAGCCCGCGTTTCGCCGATCGCACCTGCACGCCCACATCTCCCTGCATCGCCATGAGCGACGGCACGATAAACAGCACCAGCACCATGCCAAAGCCCAACCCGTAGACCAGCGTGATCACCGTGGGTTTCAGGAATTCAGCCTGTGACGACCCTTCGTAAAGCAGCGGCGCAAGGCCCAGAACCGTCGTCAAAGTGGTCAACAACACAGGGCGCAACCGGTCGCTGACGCCGTCGATGATCGCAGGCACCAACCCGCGTGTTTCGGCGTATTCGTCGATGGTTTTGACCAGCACGATACTGTCGTTGATGATAATGCCGGTCATGCCCAGCAACCCCACGACCGTGAACATCGACAGGGGCACATCCCATTGCGCATGCCCGTAGATGGTGCCGATCAGACCAAAGGGGATGATCGCCATAACGACCAGCGGGCGCGACCAGCTTTGGAAAATCCACGCCAGCACCAGAAAAATCCCTGTGAGGCAAAAGATCAGCCCCACCCGCGCATCGTTGAGGAATTCATCCTCCTGCTCGCTCAATCCCGACAGGGACGATGACACGCTATAGGCGCTTTGGATGCGGGGCAGTATATCGCTTTGGATCAACTCCTGAATTTCGGCGGCGCGGTCGGCGTCGTCATCTGTCAGATCGCCGGTGACGGAAATCAACTGCACCCCGTTTTCGCGTGTCACCGTGCTGAAGCCCGTGCGCGATTGCACTGTCACGATGTCGGCAAGCGGCACGTAGATGCCACTGGCCGCGCGCATTTGCGTCCGGTCGAGGAAATCCGCCGTCAACTCGCCATCCGGCAATTCCACCCTGATCGTGGCAGATCGCGGCCCGTCGGGGTAGGTCGCGGCCTCGATCCCGCCAAGGCGGTTGCGCAACACGCGCCCCAGCCCGTCGATGGTAAAGCCCAGTGCCTGCCCCTGCGGGGTCAATTCAAGGATCAATTCTTCTTTGTCGTAGGACAGCGAATCCTCCAACGCGGAGACTTCGCCAAACTGCGCCAGTTCCGCCTTCAACGCCTCTGCGGCCTCTTTCAACACGTCCGAATTGGCCCCGAACAGCTGGATGTCGATGTCATCCCCGCCAGGGCCGGATGCCCAGGACCGGAAGCTGACAGTTTCGACCATGGGGTGGCGGATCACGCGGTCTTGCAGTTCGGCCACAAAGGCAAAGCTGGAATAGGGGCGGCTGTCGGCGTCGATCAGTTCAATCGCAATCGCGCCCAACTGGTCCGCATCCTTGGTAGCGGCCCCCGCAATGCCACGGCCCGAATTACCACCGATTTCCGCGATGACATAGTCCAACGGGTTGGTCCCATGTTCCGCCTCATATTCCGCGCCCAAGGCCTCCGTGACCTCTTGCAGCGATTGCATCATTTCCAGCGTGTCTTCGCGGGTTGCACCGGGCAGCATGGCGAAATTGCCGGTGACACTGCCCTGTTCGGGCGCGTTGAAAAACCGCCATTGCACATCGCCCCGGATCAATCCGCTGACCTGTACGGCCAGCAGCACCACCGCCAGCGCCATGACCGGATAGCGCGCCCAGATCACTCCCGCCATGAACGGACGGAACAGCCTGTCCTTGACCCAGTCAAAGCCACGGTTCACCACGCGGGACGGGGCGTCGTACCACTTTTGCCCGCCTTCGCCGGCTTTCAGCGCTTTGTACATGTGGTGGGGCAGGATCAGGAAACATTCGATCAGCGAGGCGATCAGAACGACGATGACAGTGAATGGGATGTCGGCGATCAGATCCCCGAACCGCCCGCCCACGAGGACCAGCGCGAAAAAGGCGATGATGGTTGTCAGCGTGGCCGAGAACACGGGGCTGAACATCTTTTTGGCCGCATTCTCAGCGGCCTCAGCGGGGCTTTCACCCAGCTTGCGGTGGCGATAATCGGCGTGCTCACCCACCACGATGGCGTCATCCACCACAATGCCCAGCGTGATGATCAACGCAAATAGGGAGATCATGTTGATCGTCAGGCCCGCTGCCCACATCAGGGCTATCGCACCGGCAAGGGCCACGGGAATACCGGCGGCGACCCAGAACGCGGTGCGCGCATTCAAAAACAGAAACAACAGCGCCACAACAAGGGCCAGACCAAGGGCTGCATTTTCATAAAGGATGTTCAAACGGCCCGTGATCAGTTCGGCGCGGGCACGGATCAGCTCAATACTGCTGCCTTGCGGCAGGGTTGCGGCATAGGCATCCGCCACCTGTTGCACGGTGTTTTGCACGTCGATGGCGTCACCCGTGGCGGCGCGGTCCACGCGGATGGTGATGGCCGGATCGTCGCCTACGAAATAGGCGCGTTCACGGTCGACCCCTTCCACAAACACCTGCCCCACGTCGCCAATAGTCAGGGTGGCACCGCTGGCGTCTGTGCGCAGGGCAATCGCCTCAATCTCATCGGCGGTGCGTTTTTCGACGCCGGTGCGCACGCGGGCCGCCCCGGACACGTCGCCTGCGGGGTCGGCGTTGACCTCCTCCGCGATGGCAGCGGCGATGTCCTGCATGGTGACGTCGTAGCGGATCAGTGCCAGCGACGGCACTTCGATGATGGTGGACGGGGCCGCGACGCCGCGAATGGTGGTGCGTGTGACGCCTTGGGCGAACAGGCGCACGGTGAATTCATCGGCAAACCGGCCCAGCTGTTCGGGGGCGACGGGGCCGGTGATGACCACATCCGTCACCCGGTCCGACCATTGTCCGCGCCGCACGTTGGGGTCTTCGGCGTCGTCGGGCAGGTTGGATGTGGCATCCACGGCCAGTTGCACGTCTTCGGTCGCTTTCGCCATGTCCCAACCGGGTTCAAACTCCATCGAAATCCGTGCACTGCCTTCGGAGGATGTGGAGGTCGTGTTCGTGACCCCCTCGACCGCCAGAAGCGCAGGCTGCAAGACCTGAACGATGGCCGCGTCCACGTCTTCGGCCCCGGCACCGGACCACTGGACCGACACGCTGACGTTGTCGATGATCACATCGGGGAAGAATTGTGCGCGCATCTTGGGGTAGGCCGCGATGCCAGCGGCCAGCAAGACCACCATCAACAGGTTCGCCGCCGTGCGGTGACGGGTGAGGTAGGACAGGATGCCGCCGGGTTTGAGCATGGCCTAGCTCCCCATCCGGTCTTCGATATTGGCAACCACGTCGGAGGGGACCTCGTCTTGTTCCAACTGCCCGATGATGCGCGTTTTGACGGGCGGCGGCATGCGGCTTTCTTCGACAAAGGCGATCAGGCGCGCGCGACGGTCGTCTTCCAGCGTGATCATCTCGACCGGCTCGGGGACCTCCGGTTCGGCGTCGGGATCAATCGGCTGGACCGCGATGCCCTGCCCCAGAAGGGGTGAGCGTTCGGCGACGATTTGGCGGCCATACGCCTCGGGCGCGCGGATGAGGACATCGTCGCCTTGGCGGCGCAACACATCGACCGACACCTCAACCAGACGGTTTTCCTCACCCAGCATCAGCACGGTTTCATTGGCCCCCACAGCGGTGGACGGCACACGGGCCACGCCGCGCAATACAGGCTCTGTCACCGAAACGGTGACAAAGTCACCGGGCCGCAGGGCTGCGGTGGTTTCGATTTTGGCAAACAGCAATCGCCCCGTCTGGCCTTCGCCCACAATGGCGCTTTCACGGGTGATCTGGCCGTCGGCCGTCAAGGTCAGGCCCTGCGCCTGCAGTGTGACCGTCACAGGCGCGGCGTTAAGCGTCCCGTCCTCACCCACAAGGCGGGCATATTGCGCCGTGGACAGCCGAAACGATACCTCAAGGTCGTCTTTCTGGATCAGTTCCCCCAAGGTTTCATTGGCGGTCACCCGTTCGCCTCGCGCTACGGATACGCCGGTCAACGTTCCGGCGAAGGGCGCGAAAATTTCTGTGTCGGTCAGGGCGCGGTCCGCATCGGCAAGGTTCAGTTCGGCCCGGTCCAGACGGGTCGCCGCCTGATCCAGCCGCGCCTGCGCCTGTGCTTCGGCCTGACGGCGCGACAGGACCGCCTGTCGCGCGGCGGATACGGCCAGTTCTGCCGTCTCGATGGCCGCAGCTGTGCCCACGCCCCGACTGGCAAGGTCCTGCTGGCGGGTCAGCGCCTGTTGGCGCAAGACAACCTGATCCTCGGCGGCGGCCAGTTCGTCCCGCGCCAGAACAAGGGCACGGTCGGCATCGCGCTGCTCTGCCTCGGCATCGCGCAGATCGGCGGCCAGACGATCACGGGCGGATTGGGCATCGCGGGGGTCGATGCGCACCAGCACCTCTCCTTCGGTCACGCGCCCGCCGTCAACGAAATTCGGGGACACCTCAAGAACCGTCCCGCCGGACAGGGCGCGGATGTCCAATGTGTTGGCGCTGGCCAGTTCGCCAAAGACCATCAATTCAGGGGCAATCGTCTGCGGGATCACGTCGACCACATTGACCGACAACACCCGTTCGCGCTGCGGAAAACTGCGCGGCTCGGCGTTCATGCGTTCCTGCACGGCCAGCCTGACCGTATTGCCGGCCCAAGCAAACAGCGCCAGCGTCGCGGCCAGAAGGAACAGACCAACAAGGGATCGCCTCAGAAACTGCATCAAAACACTCCTACAAACATCCCAAGACCTAGGCCGCATTCATGCGGTTCCCAGGTGTATCAGGTACGGATCATACGGCGCGGCGGATCATTTCCGTCGCTGGTGTTCATCCAGTCGCGGCAGAATTTCAACGAAGTTGCAGGGTCGGTGCCGATAATCGAGCTGCTTGACGAGGATTTCGTCCCACGCATCCTTGCACGCGCCGGTGCTGCCAGGCAGCGCGAACAGGTATGTGCCATTGGCCACACCGCCCGTCGCGCGGCTTTGAACCGCTGATGTCCCGATCTTGGCCATGGACACATGGGTAAAGACGGTGCCGAAGGCGTCGATTTCTTTTTCATAGACGTCGCGGTGCGCCTCAACCGTGACATCGCGCCCCGTGAGGCCGGTGCCGCCCGTGGTCAAAATCACGTCAACATCCGGGTCCGCGCACCATGCGCGCAACTGATCGGCAATTTGCGCGCGTTCATCGCGCAGGATTTTTCGATCAGCGAGGATGTGGCCCGCGTCTTGCAGACGGTCCACCAGCGTCTGGCCGGACCGGTCTTCGTCAAGGCTGCGGGTGTCGCTGACGCTCAGGATGGCGATGCGCACGGGGATGAAATCGCGGGTCATATCAAGGGTCATGTCAGGTCTTTCAACCGCGCTTTCAGCGCCAGAAGGTCCGCCCAAGCGTCCCGTTTCGCGGCCCCATTGGCCATCAGGAAAGACGGCGCAAAGATTGGCAGGGCAGGGCGGTCCACCGCCTTGGCCCATGTGCCGCGCAACCGTGTCATGCCGCTGCGGCCCAGCAGGGCCTGACAGGGACCGTTGCCCATCAGCACAATCAATTTCGGGGCCGCCAGTTCGATGTGACGCTTCAGGAACGGCTCCATCATGGCGAGTTCGTCTGCATTCGCGTCACGGTTCTGGGGCGGGTTCCACGGACAGACAGGCGCAATATAAACCGACGTTTCACCCACGCGGGATAACCCGATTGCCCCGATCATCTTGTCAAACAAAACGCCGGATCGTCCCGACATAATCTGGCCCGCACGGTCATCTTCGCGATCAGGCGCGTCGGTGACGATCATCACAGCGGACCCCGCCACGCCATCGGCGAAGATAAAATTGCGCGCACCGTTTTTCAGATCGCAATGCTCGAAGGCGAACATCGCCGCCTGCAATCCTTCAAGATCGGATGCAGCGGCTGCGGCCTCGCGGGCGACCTGCACCGCGTCAATGTCCACCGGTTCCGGCGCGGGCGGTGGGGCCTCGGCCACGGGGGCCGCTTTGGGCGCAGGCTTTTTCGCCCCCAGCGCATAACGGTCAACGGGGGTGTCGCAGATGGCCTCATCCGCGCCCATCTCGACCTGCCAGTCAAGAAGCGCTTTCGATGTCCAATACTCCGCAGCCGATTCCATGCCGTACCCTACCGCGCCCGTGCAGGGACTTCACGTGCTGATCTTGCCGCGCCTTGCACCGGCCCCTATAACCGCCAAAACCCCGATCGGAGGCCCAATGTCATTTCGCGCGTCGCACCTTCTTGGCATCGAACACCTTCAGGCCCCCGAAATCACCACCCTGTTGGATCTGGCGGACCAATACGCCGAACACAACCGCATCGGTCGTCCCCACCGCGACGTGCTGGAGGGGCTGACCCAGATCAACATGTTCTTCGAAAACTCCACCCGGACACAGGCGAGTTTCGAGATCGCAGGCAAGCGCCTTGGTGCCGATGTGATGAACATGGCGATGCAGGCCAGTTCCATCAAAAAGGGGGAGACGCTGATCGACACGGCGTTGACCCTGAATGCGATGCGCCCCGATTTGCTGGTTGTGCGGCACCCCAATTCCGGTGCGGTGGACCTTTTGGCGCAAAAGGTGAATTGCGCTGTGTTGAACGCAGGCGACGGGCGGCATGAACACCCCACGCAGGCCCTGCTGGATGCGCTGACCATCCGCCGCGCCAAGGGGCGGTTGCACCGTCTGTCGATTGCGATTTGTGGTGATGTGGCGCACAGCCGCGTGGCGCGGTCAAATATCATGTTGCTGGGCAAAATGGAAAACCGCGTGCGTCTGGTCGGCCCGCCCACGCTGTTGCCCAGCGGGGTGGAAGAGTTCGGGGTCGAGGTCTTCCACGACATGCGCGAGGGTCTGCGCGACGTGGACGTTGTCATGATGCTCCGCCTGCAAAAGGAACGCATGGACGGCGGGTTCATCCCGTCGGAACGCGAATATTTCCACCGCTACGGTCTGGATTCCGAAAAGCTGTCCCATGCCAAGGATGACGCCATCGTCATGCATCCCGGCCCGATGAACCGCGGCGTGGAAATCGACGGTCAGATCGCGGACGACATCAACCGCAGCGTCATTCAGGAACAGGTTGAAATGGGTGTGGCCGTGCGCATGGCCGCGATGGACCTTTTGGCGCGCAACCTGCGCGCAGCGCGGGGCGCAAAAGCGGCGGGCGTCATGGCATGAGCGGCCCACCGCTGGAAGCCGGCGAACAGATCGTCTTTGATCACGTACCGTCCTTGCGCCGGTTCAAACGCACCGCGCTGTTGATGATCGTTTTGACATTGCTTCCTGTCGCAGCCTTTTTGATCGTCTTTCCGGATACCTTCTGGCCCGCAGTGCCCCTTTTTGTAACGACCGTTCTTCTGGCACAGGAACGTGTCCGCCTTGGCCGCCACCGCGCATGGATCACCAACCGGCGGATCATTATGCAGGGCGGACAGGCCATCACGCTTGCCGATATCGCGGGCACACGTACGGAGGGGAACGGCCTTCGCCTGCACCTTGACGGGAACATCGGCAAGGGACCGAAGTTGTTTTATCCCGAGGATGGCGATGCCCTTGCAACTGCCATCATGACAGCCAAAGGAAACGCGCCATGATCGACGGCACCACAGTGACCCCGCACGAACACGGCCTCGTCCGTGTCTTCAAACTGGACCCGCAACTGGCCATGGATATCGGCCACCACGGTGTCTACGACCGGCTGTTCAAGGCGCTGGGGGTCAAGGCACTTGATGAAAGCGACATCCAGCAACTGCGGCCAAGCACCCTCGAAGACATGACCGTCACCGACTTCCTGCGTGCCGGTTACGAGGTCAATGAAGACGACATTGCAGCACATGAATTTGCGCTCAACGGTCTGGACAATTTCGAAGGGCTCTTGCTTCTTGTCCGCTCGGGCGCCTTTGCCAACCGGCCCGTAACCCTGCCCTCCGACGGCGAGGCCACCTTGATCGCCACCTTGCGGGAACCTGACAGCGATGTCACATTTGACCCCCTGCCCAATCCCGATCCGCAGGCCGCATTGTCCGATGCGCCACAAAAGAAAGCCCCGTCAGATGCAGCCATGTCGGGCCGTGTGGCCACCCTCGCGCTGCTCGTTCTGGCGGTTCTGGTGATCGTCATGATCTGGGTGGCAAGCTAGGCCCGCACAAATCCGTTTACCCCGTAGGCTGGGCGGTGCAAAAGGAACCCCATGAAGACGCTCCTTGAAAATGCCCGCCTGATTGATCCCGAAACCGGCACCGAGACGCGTGGCGCGTTGATGATTGACGGCGGGGTGATCGGCGACGCCGCAGACGCGCCGGACCAGACCATTGACTGTCACGGTCAATGCCTTGCCCCCGGCATTGTCGACATCGGCGTCAAAGTCTCCGAACCCGGTGAGCGTCACAAGGAAAGCTTTGCCTCTGCCGGTCGTGCCGCCGTCGCAGGTGGCATCACCACCATCGTCACCCGCCCCGACACCGATCCGGCCATCGACACGCCTGAAACGCTCGAATTTGTCGAACGCCGCGCCAGTATCGACGCCGCCGTCAACGTGTTGCCCATGGCCGCCCTGACGAAGGCCCGCGCGGGCCGTGAGATGACCGAAATCGGGTTTCTGATGGATGCGGGTGCCGTAGCCTTCACCGATTGCGACCGCGTGATCACCGACACCAAGGTTTTCAGCCGCGCGCTGACCTATGCCCGATCCTGCGGCGCGCTGGTCGTGGGCCACGTGCAGGAACCTGGCCTGTCCTCTGGCGGGGCTGTGACCTCCGGCAAATTCGCAACCCTGCGCGGGCTGTCCGGCGTGTCGCCCATGGCCGAACGCATGGGGCTTGACCGTGATGTGGCGCTGCTTGAAATGACCGGGGCGGCCTACCACGTGGATCAGATCACCACCGCACGCGCCTTGCCTGCTTTGGAACGGGCGAAGGCCAACGGGTTGGACATCACCGCAGGTGTGGGCATCCACCACCTGACGCTGAATGAAATGGACGTGGCCGACTACCGCACGTTCTTCAAACTCAAACCGCCCTTGCGCGCCGAAGAGGACCGTTTGGCGGTGGTTGAGGCCGTGGCCTCCGGCCTCATCGACATCATCTGTTCCATGCACACCCCGCAGGATGAGGAATCCAAACGTCTGCCATACGAGGAGGCCGCAAGCGGTGCCGTGGCCCTGGAAACCCTGCTGCCTGCCGCCCTGCGGCTGGTGCACAACGGCTATTTGGATATGCCCACTTTGTTCCGTGCCCTGTCGCTGAACCCCGCCAAAAGACTTGGCCTGTCCGGCGGGCGCCTGACGCCGGGCGCGCCTGCCGATCTGGTGCTGTTTGATCCCGATGCCAGCCACCGTCTGGACCGCTTCGCGCTGAAATCGAAATCCAAAAACACCCCCTTCGACGGGACCATCCTGCAGGGCCGCGTCACAGCCACCTACGTGGGCGGCGTAAATATGACGGAGGCACTGGATGCCTGACATCATCAACAGCCTGCCCACCTTCGCGCTCTGGGCCGTGATCGCCTATCTGATCGGGTCTATTCCGTCCGGCGTGATCATCGCGCGCGTGATGGGGCTGGGCAACCTGCGCGACATCGGGTCGGGCAACATCGGGGCGACGAATGTCTTGCGCACAGGGTCCAAAAAGGCGGCGGCCCTGACGCTTCTTTTTGATGCTGGCAAAGGCCTTGTGGCCGTCCTGTTAGCGCGCGCTATCGCGGGTCCGGACGTGGCACAACTGGCGGGTTTTGCGGCAATGATCGGGCATTGCTTTCCGGTCTGGCTCAAATTCAACGGCGGCAAAGGTGTGGCCACCTTCTATGGCGTCCTGTTCGGCGTCATCTGGCCCGTGGGCCTCATTGCCGCAGTGGCATGGCTTGCCACCGCAGCCCTCCTGCGCTTTTCGTCTCTGGCCGCGCTGGTGGCCGCCCTCAGCGCGCCCATCGCAGGCTTTATGGGCTGGCCTCACGTTTTCTTTCTGACCCTCGCCCTTTGCGCGCTGATCTTCGCGCGCCACCGCGCCAATATCCACCGTCTGCTGGCCGGCGAAGAAAGCAAGATCGGCCAAAAGTGAGTTTTGCCCAAAAGCTCGCAAAGCTGCCCTTGGGCACTTTTCGCGGTCAGGCCCATGGCAAAGACTGGATCGTCACCCGCGCCCATGTCGCAAACGGTAAGGGCGAAAAACTTGTGGCCGAGGCGCTGGACGGTTCAGACTACATCAGCCTCAACCTCTATCATCTTGCCGCGGGCGATCTCCTCAAACCTTGTGAAATGTCGCAGGCCAAAGTCCGCGCCTTTGTGGCCGACCTCACCGTCAGCGACTGATTTTCGTTTCGTTTTGCCACAAATACTCCACGGGGGTCTGGGGGTGTGAAACCCCCAGGTATCGCGGGGGTCTGGGGGTGTGAAACCCCCAGCTAATCGGATTTGGCGCAGCCAAATTCGATCCTAATAAGAATAGGCCGCGTAAATCCTGCTCAGGTCGCCGCCCCAGTCCCCGTTGTAGTCGTCCAGCAATTCGTCCGCCGGTGTCTTGCCGGTCTCGATGCTTTCCTTCAACGCGTTCAGAAAATGGGTCTCATCAGGCACCAAGCCGCCCGCACCGGGCATCGCGCGGTTCTTGAGGCCCGTTTCGGCAATCGCCACAACCTCACGGGCGATGTCGTGCATGGACTGTCCGCCGACCTGCGCCTGCAACCCATCGACGGAGGCCGCCACGCGCCACGCCTCGCGTGTCTCCGCATCCCAATTGCGGCACAGGTCCCAAGCGGCATCCAAAGCCTCTTGGTCATAGGTCAGACCGACCCAAAACGCGGGCAACGCGCACAACCGCCGCCATGGCCCGCCATCGGCCCCGCGCATTTCGATGAATTTCTTCAACCGCGCCTCGGGGAATGCTGTCGTCAGATGGTCCGCCCAGTCCGACAGGGTCGGCGTTTCACCGGGCAGGGCAGGCAGTTCGCCGCGCAGAAAATCGCGGAACGACTGACCTAGAGCATCTACGTATTCCCCATCGCGGTAGACAAAATACATCGGCACATCGAGGGCGTAGTCCACCCAGCGTTCAAACCCGAACCCGTCCTCAAACACAAAGGGCAACATGCCTGTGCGCGCATCATCCAGATGCCGCCACACGCGGCTGCGCCAGGATTTGTGGCCATTGGGTTTGCCCTCCCAGAACGGCGAATTGGCAAAGAGGGCTGTTGCCACGGGCTGCAACGCCAGCGCCACGCGCATCTTTTGCACCATGTCGGCCTCGGACGAAAAATCGAGGTTCACCTGAACCGTACAGGTCCGCCGCATCATCATTTTGCCGCTGGTGCCGACCTTGTCCATATAGGCATCCATCAGCTTGTAGCGGCCTTTGGGCATGAGGGGCATTTCGTCGTGGGACCATTCGGGGGCCGCGCCCAGCCCGATGAAACCCACACCGATTTCATCAGCGATGGATTTGACCTCAGCCAGATGGGAGTTCACCTCGTCGCAGGTCTGGTGGATCGTCTCGACGGGCGCGCCTGACAACTCCAACGCGCCGCCGGGTTCAAGCGATACATTCGCGCCGTTTTTTTCCAAACCAATGAGGAACCCGCCTTCGGTGACGGGTGCCCAGCCGTAGCGGTCGCGCAGGCCGGACAACACCGCCTCGATTGACCGCTCGCCTGAAAAGGGCAGCGGTTTGTGGGTGTCGGTGCAATAGCCGAATTTCTCGTGTTCGGTGCCGATGCGCCAATCCTGCTTGGGCTTGCAGCCCTCGGCCAGATATTCGGCAAGCTGTTCGTGACGTTCAATCGGACCGCCGCCGGACTGTGGAATGGACATGTTGGGCGCTCCTGAACTTGGGCCGTTTTCCGCGTTGGGACCTCACCGTTGGCCCCTGTGGGCGGCGGTGTCAATGCACCTGTTTGTAAGGTCTGTGACCGGGTGCCATCCAGACTGTCATGCGCGCAGGCTTTGTGCGCTGAAGAACCGACAGCATGTGTTGGGTTGAAAGGCCGGGCAGGGCGGTGAAGGCATCGAACAAGACCTCTACGCCTTTGGCATCGGTTGGGATGTCGATGTAATGCCCGTCCGCATTTATCAGCCGCCACGCCGGTGCCGGTGTCACATCAAGTTGCACCATCAGATCAAGGTCCGCGACGCCGCCATCCTCGGGCCCCAAATAGGTCACGCGCCGTTCATCCAGAACGACCACGCCCGGCCCGTCGCTGTCCCCGCGAAACCGCACCTTTTGGGCCGCAGCGATCCCCAGCATCACCGCCACCGCCGCCACGCCATAGCCCAGCCATTGCATGACGCCAAAAGACGCGGACCCCCACCACAGACCAAGCCCCGCCACTCCGGCGGCAAACAGAACCTCCCGCCATTTCCAGGCGAGCGTTTTGACTTCCGCGCGGATCATGCCAGCACCTGTGGATGTTCAAAAAAGATCAGGGAAAAGCGGCCAATCGGCCGAAAGCCCACCGCGCGATAGGCCGCGATGGCGCTCGGGTCGGTGGCAAAAAGAATGCTGCGATTGGCGCCGTCCTTACGCGCCTCTTGCAAGTGCAACGCCACCGCGCGGCGCGCATGACCTTTTCCGCGATGTTCCGGGGGCGTGTAGACGGGGCCCACCTGTACGATATCATCCACCACAGCGTTAAAGCCCGTCAGACACAGGGGCGTTTCACCCTCTGCCAATATCCGGCGGCTGCCTGCGGCCAAAGCGGCGTCAAATTCGCGGTCCACCCGTGCCTCGGCGTCCGCGCGGGTCAAACCAAGGGTGTTCACATCATAGTCCAGCATCCAGTCGCGCAACACAGGCCGGTCGGCCTCGACCACCCTGCGCAGGTGGCCCGGTCCATCCGGCATCGTGGCCTTGTCCAATGCTAGGGAAAACAACGTTTCCTCAGAATTCAAAGACGTATCCGCCGCGTCCAGTCCCGCCGCATGGCGCAGCTGCGCGATTTGTCCGCTTTCCCCGATCAGCCGCGTCACGCTGCGGTCGACCAGCGCCAGCGGTTCCGACCAATCGCCGGCGTCCGGCCATTGCACCATGATCGCGCCGTTGGTCGCCAGCGCGAAGACGCCGCTTATGGGTGATCCCGTGACCCAATAGCGCATGGCATAGTCGTGATCGGCACCCGCTGGGCCAAAGCGGCGCAGGTTGGACACCAGAAACATCGAAGTTTCCAGATGCGCCTGAAGGAAGTCTTCCATTTGCGGCACATCGTCGTCGGTGGCGGCACGCCACCTCACGTCCAGTCCCCCAGCCGCGATTGCCACAGCGTCAGGGCTGCAATCGCGGCCGTTTCCGCGCGCAAGATGCGCGGGCCGAGCGATACCGGCGTCGCCACCTCACGCAGGCGTGCGCGTTCGGTGTCGGAAAACCCGCCTTCGGGTCCGATGAAGACGGCCCACGGGTGGGTGGTATTCGGGGGGGGAGTGTCGGGCAGGGAGGTGGCAGCACCGGCGGCGGCCTCGTCACAGAACATGATCTGGCGGGTGGGGTCCCAGCCGTCCATGAGGGGTTTGAATTTGGTGACTTCGGTAACCTCAGGCACCACCAAGGCCTCACATTGCTCCGCTGCTTCTACGGCGGTGGCCTGCAATTTATCGACACGGACGCGCTTGGCGTCTTGGGTGAACTCCGTCTGCATCAGCACGATCCGTGCGGCCCCCAGTTCCACGGCCTTTTCCACCAGAAACGACAGCCGTTCACGGCGGATCGGCGCACAGACCAGCCACAGATCCGGCGGGGCGGTTTGCGGGCGGGTCTGGTCTGCGCAGGTCAGGACGCCGCCTTTCTTGCCAGCCTCACTGACTTGCGCGTGCCATTCGCCATCGCGCCCGTTGAACAACGCCACTGCGTCGCCCAGCCCCAGCCGCATGACCCCGAACAGATAATGCGCCTGATCCCGCGTCAGGCTGACCCTTTGCGCCGCCCGCAAAGGATGATCTACATAGAGCCGAATGTGATTGTTTTTCCGTGCCATGCGAGGACCATATGACCCATCAAGACGGGACACCAGAGGGGCCGATTGCCGATGCCGTGACCGGCAATTGGGTCGACACATGGGCGCCCCCGCGCACGCGGCCGTTTCTGAGGCTGTCCCGTGCGGACAGGCCCATCGGCACGTGGTTGTTGTTGCTGCCCTGCTGGTGGTCACTGCTGCTGGCGATGCTGCACACAGGCAGCGCCAGCCTTTATGATGCATGGATCGCGCTGGGCTGTGCGTTGGGCGCGTTCCTCATGCGCGGAGCGGGGTGCACGTGGAACGACATCACCGACCGGCATATCGACGGATCGGTTGAGCGCACGGCGCTGCGGCCCATTCCGTCTGGGCAAGTGGGCGTGCGGGCCGCGCTGATCTGGATGGCGTCGCAATCGCTGGTGGCTCTGTTGATCCTGCTGACATTTCCGCCCAATGCGGTTCTGCTGGGCTTTGCGTCGCTGATCCCCGTCGCCATTTACCCCTTCGCGAAACGGTTCACGTGGTGGCCGCAGGTGTTTCTGGGCCTTGCTTTCAACTGGGGGGCATTGCTGGCATGGACAGCGCACACCGGCACGTTGGAATGGCCGGCCTTTGTCCTTTATCTGGCAGGCATCGCGTGGACGCTTTTCTACGATACGATCTACGCCCATCAGGACGCTGAAGATGACGCGCTGATCGGGGTGAAATCCACGGCGCGGCTGTTTGGGGATGCGACCCGCAAATGGCTGCGGCTGTTTTTGATGAACACGATCATCCTTCTGGGCCTTGCTATCATTTGGGCCGCACAGGATGCGTCCATTCTGGCTCTGGTGGTGGCGCTGGGCGGGCCGTGGGCCATGGGCTGGCATCTGGCATGGCAGCTGCGCACGTTTGACGCGGACGACGGCCCCCACCTGCTGCGCCTGTTCCGGTCCAACCGCGACGCGGGCCTGATCCCCGTGCCGTTTTTCGCCGTCGCCCTTTTGCTATGATTGAACCCAAGGCCCGAACCGCCTAAACGACACTTCACAGGTTTCAAAGGATCCGCCATGCGGCTGTCAGAACTTTTTGTGCGCCTTGCCGCCTTTGCCATCGCAGCCGTGATCTGCGTCGTAGGTGCGCGCTTTGCTGTGGCCACGGTGGAAACACGGTCTGTCGATGCCGTGCAGATCGCCTTGCAGGAAAACGGCCACGACTTCGCGACCGTGCTGGGCGACGGCTTGCAGGTGATCCTGGAGGGGGAGGCCCCGACCGAAGCCAACCGGTTCCGCGCCATCTCCACCGCGGGGTCCATGGTCGACGCCAGCCGCGTGATCGACAACATGACCGTCAAAGCCTCCGAGGCGTTGCAGGCGCCCGAATTCTCCATGGAGATTTTGCGCAACGACAGCGGCGTGTCCCTTATCGGGCTGATCCCTGCCGCCACCGATCGTGAGGCGCTGACCGCACGGTTTGCAGGTCTTGCAGGCCGCGACGGCAACTTCGCGGATTTCCTTGAGACGGCGGATTACGAAACTCCGCTGGGCTGGAACGACTCCGTGGATTTCGCCCTGCGCGCCTTGCGCCAGTTGCCGCGTTCGAAGATTTCCGTGCGTGCGGGACGCGTGTCGGTTGAGGCGATCTCGGATTCGCCCGAGGAAAAGGCCGCCTTCGAAAACGAACTGCGCCGCATCACCCCGCAAGGCCAGCTGGTGACGCTGAACATCATGGCCCCCCGTCAGGTCGTGTCGCCCTTTGTGACACGCTTTATCAAGGATGCTGACGGGGCGCGCTTTGACAGTTGCGTGGCCGATACGCCCGCCGCCGAACGTCGCATCGTGACAGCGGCCCAGGCGGCCGGGATCGAAGGCCGTGTCGGCTGCACTGTCGCTTTGGGTGCGCCCACCGCGCGCTGGGCCGATGCGGTGACCATGGCGCTTGAGGCTGTGGATGAACTCGGTGGTGGCACGGTCACGATCTCGGACACGGAGGTGACACTGGTCGGCCAGCAGGGTGCGGTTCAGGGCCTGTTCGACCGTGTCGCAGGCGAGCTTGAGAATACCTTGCCCGAGGCTTTTGCACTTGAGGCGATCCTGCCCGAGGCCCCCGTTCAGGGGCAGGACGGGCCGCCACAGTTTGTCGCCACCCTCAGCCCCGAAGGGCTGGTGCAGTTGCGCGGCCGCGTGTCTGATGAATTGCTCAACACCACGGCAGAAAACTTTGCCCGTGCGAAATTCGGATCCAACGATATCTCCATGGCGACCCGTGTCTCGGACGGTCTGCCCGGCACATGGCCGGTGCGCGTTCTGGCCGGGGTCGAAGCGCTGTCGTCGCTGTCCAACGGGTCGGTGACGGTGCAGCCCGATACGATTGTCGTGCGCGGCAATTCAGGTGTGGAAGACGCCAACGGAATCATCAGCCGTCTTCTGGTCGACAAGCTGGGCAGTTCCGCCGAATTCGAGGTAAACGTGACCTATGTGGAGGCCCTCGATCCGATCGCGGCCCTCCCGACCGAGGAAGAATGCCTTGACCAGATCACCGCCGTCACCGCCGCACGCAAGATCACCTTCGACCCCGGTTCCGCGAATATCGCAGGCGAAGGTGCCAGCATCATCGACGACATCGCCGACATTCTGCGCCGGTGTTCCGATCTTCGGCTTGAAATCGCGGGCTACACCGACAGTCAGGGCTCCGAAGGGGGCAATCAGCGCCTCAGCCAGCAGCGTGCCGATGCGGTTCTCGATGCGCTGCGCGTGCGCCGCGTGCCGGTGTCCAGCTTCCGGTCCGTCGGCTACGGCGAGGAAAACCCGATTGCCGACAATGAAACCGAAGCAGGCCGTGAGGCGAACCGACGGATTGAGTTTACATTGATCGTGCCGGAAAGTACCGAAGAACCCACAGCGCTTGAGCAGATCGAAGCAGAAGCCGCCGCTGCAGAACAGACCGGGGACGAGGCCACCGAATGAACAGAACCGAATTCATCGTCGCCACAGCGATCATCCTGTTTGTCGCGTTTTCGCTGGGCTGGTTTGCCTCTTGGCTGATCAACCGCTTCACCCGCGTGTCCAAAGCCGAAGTGGGCGAATTGGACCGTATGGCGCAGGCTTTGCATGAAGCCGAGGAAACCCGCGATCAGGCGATCACCTATCTGCAACAACGTGAGGCGGAAATCACCAACCAGCTGAGCCAGACCGAGGCTGAACTGCGCGCCGCCATGGACGGCCTGCGCGATGCCCGCACCGAGGCCGAACATCTGCGCGGCCAGCTACAAGGCTAGGACCTCATCAACCCCATCCGTCAGCGATCCGGACCCCTGTCGTGCGAATTGCTACGCCCTACCGAAGGCTTTCGATATGATCAAATATACCCTCGTCACTCTTGCGGTTTGTCTGGTTCCGGTAATGGCGTTTGCCCATTCCAAAACCGACGCCACAACGCCCGCAGACGGTGCCCAGGTCACGGAGGTGCCCGAGGTGTCCATGCGGTTCGACGATCCCGTGCGCGTCATCACCGTGACCCTCACATCGGATGCTGGCGAAATAGGAATTGACCGCGAAACCGGCATGGATGCGGTGACGGAATTCCGCGCCCTGCCCACACAGGCGCTTGCACCCGGAAGCTACCGGTTTGACTGGCGCGGCATGGCCGCCGACGGGCATCCGATGCAGGGCAGTTTCTCGTTTGTGATTGTTGAATGACCGGACTGGCCCCTGTTGACGGGGCAGCGTTGCTTGCCGTTGTCGTCAAGGCAATGGGGTATGGTGCTGCCTTGCTGGCTATGGGCGGTGTCCTGTTTGTGTTTGTCTTCGCACGTCGGGCCGCACCTGAAGTGGTGCGCGTGGCGCAGCGTCTTGCTGTCGCGGCAGCGCTGATTGGGCTGGTCATACTCGCAGCGCGGTTCGGCATCAGGGCGGCCCGCATTTCAGGCATGGGGGTCGACGGTGCGTTGGATCCGGTGATGCTGGGCTTTGTCTGGGACAGCCCGCTGGGCACGGCTGCTGTGTGGCGTGGCGCCGGTGAACTGGCCATTCTGGCGCTTTTGGTGCCGCGTTGGGGGCGTTGGATTGCCTTGGCGGGATGTTGTGCCGTGGCTGTGTCCTACACACAGGTGGGCCATTCATTGGGCGCACCCCGCGGCGCCTTGGCGGGTCTTGTTGGTGTGCACCTTCTGGCGGCGGCCCTTTGGGTCGGAGCCTTGATGCCCCTCAGGCGCGCGGCGTCCACCCCTCATGGCGCGGACTTGTTGCACAATTTCGGCACCGTGGCTGCCTACGGTGTTGCCGTGCTGGTTGTTGCAGGGGTGGCCCTTGCGTGGCTGCTGTCCGGTTCGCTGTCTGCTTTGTTCGGGACGGCCTATGGGGCTGGTCTTTTGTTGAAGGTGGCGGGAGTTTCGGTGCTTTTGGGCTTTGCAGCTCTCAACAAGCTGCGGCTGGTGCCTGCCTTGCGGGCAGGGACAGCGGAGGCCGGTCCGGCCTTGAAAAGGTCGATCCTCGCCGAGGCAGTGGCCGTCGCCGTCATCTTGCTGGCGACAGCGGCCCTGACAGTGCTGACCACACCGCCGGTCAACCTTTGACAGTCTAGCCGCGCGCCTTGTCCAACAGGTCCAGAAGTTCCGTGAACTTGGCCCGTTGGTCCTGCGGATCACCCGACGCAAGCGCGTCTTCGATGCAATGGGCGGCATGGTCGTCGATCACCAGCTTCTCGACACCTTTCAGTGCTGCACGAGCAGCGGCAATCTGCGTCAGGACATCAACGCAATACCGATCGTCCTCAATCATCTTGGCAATGCCGCGCACCTGCCCTTCAAGGCGTTTGAGGCGGTTCAGGGCGGCGTCGCGGTTCTTGTGCATCCTTTCTTGTGGCACGTGCGTTATGGGCAAGTCGAGGGGGGATGGAACTAAACGGATGACGGTTGTATTTATACCCTATAGGGGTATAGAGGTGTGTGGCCTCAAATACCCCGCCACCGATGACACAAACAGGATAGACAGCAAATGCCACAGCAAACCCGTGATGTCGCCGATGTCGAGACCGCCCCGGCACAGGCCGCGACCGGAAAGACAGCCGTTCTTTACCGGATGGCCCTGCCGGACCATTTGTGCCCCTCCGGTCAAAAGGCGCGCTGGCTGCTGGACCGCGAAGGGTACGAGGTGGACGACCGGCTGTTTCGCACGCGGGCCGAAGTGGACGCCTTCAAGGCCGAACACGGTGTGAAAACCACCCCTCAAGCCTGGATCGAAGGCGAACGGGTGGGCGGCTACACCGACCTGCGCGAAAAGCTGACCGGATGGGACCCGAAGGCCAAAACCTATCGTCCTGTCCTCTATCTCTTTGCGGTTGCCGCATTGACGGCTGTGGCCCTGTCCATCGGGTTTCTGGGGGCCATCACGTGGCAAACGCTGGGCTGGTTTATCTCCGTTTCGATGATCCTGTTGGGGATGCAGAAGTTGCGCGATGTTGAAGGGTTCAGCACCATGTTCCTGAACTATGATTTGCTGGCCCGTAAATGGGTGCCCTACGGCTATATCTATCCCTTTGTCGAAACCGGAGCGGGCATCCTGATGACCGGCATGATCCTGACATGGCTGGCCGCCCCTGCGGCTTTGTTCATCGCGACCATCGGTGCCATCAGCGTCTTCAAAGCGGTCTATATAGACAAACGGGAGTTGAAATGTGCCTGCGTGGGCGGCAATTCAAACGTTCCGCTGGGGTTCGTCAGCTTGACCGAAAACCTGATGATGATCGCCATGGCCGTCGTCATGTTGTGGCTGATGATCTAGCCCCGTCGCGGCTGCGGCCTCGCGGGCCAGTTGATCTAGTCGTCCGCGATCAGCGCCCGAAGGATCGCCTTGGCGTTGTCGCTGGCCCAGTCCGCATCGCCAATCAGCCGTGCGACCTCATACCCTTGCGGATCAAGGACCAAGGTCACCGGCAGGCCCACGACACCGAAATCCCGCGCCAGCGCGGAATTCGGATCGGTGTGCAGCGGCAGGTTGTCGACGCCGATCTCCGCCAGAAACCTCTCCATCGCGGGGCGCTGGTTCAGGCCGGTTGCCACGGTCACAACCTCAAAATCATCGCTGCCCAGTTCCGCCTGCACCTGCGACAGATGCGGCATTTCCTTGCGGCAGGGCGCACACCATGTGGCCCAGAAATTCAACAGCACATGTTTGCCTTCGAACGCGGCCAGCGTCATATCCGACCCGTCCTCGTTCACAAACACCACGTCCGATCCGCGATCGACGCCGAACTGCAGCTTTTGCATGTCGCCTTCGCGCATCGCTTCGACGGTGGCAAAATCCACCTCCGGCAGGCCGGGGGTTCCCTCGGTCTCGCTCGCTAGGTATAGCCCACCGGCAACACCGATGACGGCGGCAGCGGCAAGGATCAGCTGTTTTCTCATTCGGGTCACCCGTGCTTAAGGACGCTATTCATGTCGGACAAAACATCCTCGAATGCAATGTGGGGCGGACGGTTCGCCGCAGGGCCGGACGCGATCATGGAGGCGATCAATGCCTCCATCGGGTTTGACCGCCGCTTGGCACCCCAAGACATCGCAGGCTCCCGCGCCCATGCCGCCATGTTGGCCGCCACTGGTATCATCACCAATGACGATGCCGACGCCATAAGGGAAGGCCTCCTCACGGTGTTGTCAGAAATCGAGGGCGGGACGTTCCCTTATCGGGTGGAGCTGGAAGACATCCACATGAACGTCGAAGCCCGCCTGAAAGAGATCGTGGGCGAACCCGCAGGCCGTCTGCACACGGGCCGGTCGCGCAACGATCAGGTGGCCGTCGATTTTCGCCTGTGGGTCCGCGACCAGTGCGATGCCGCGATGGAGGCTTTGGTGGCACTGCAAAAGGCGCTGCTCGGGCAGGCCGAGGAGGGCGCCGATTGGGTCATGCCCGGCTTTACCCATCTGCAAGTGGCCCAACCGGTGACATGGGGCCACCACATGATGGCCTATGTGGAAATGTTCGCCCGCGACCGTGCGCGGTTTGCGGATGCGCGCGCCCGTATGAATGAAAGCCCCTTGGGGGCCGCAGCATTGGCGGGCACATCCTTTCCACTGGATCGTCAGATGACGGCCGAGGCGCTGGGTTTTGACCGGCCCATGGCCAATTCCTTGGACGCTGTCGCGGCCCGTGATTTCGCGTTGGAATTCCTGTCCGCTGCCTCCATCTGCGCCATGCACCTGAGCCGTCTGGCCGAAGAACTGGTGATCTGGTCCTCGGCCCAGTTCCGGTTCGTGTCCATGTCGGACCGGTGGTCCACGGGTTCTTCCATCATGCCGCAAAAGCGTAACCCCGACGCGGCAGAGTTGTTGCGCGCCAAGATCGGGCGGATTTTCGGGGCCAATGTGGCGCTGATGACGGTGATGAAGGGCCTGCCGCTGACCTATTCAAAGGACATGCAGGAAGACAAGGAACAGGTGTTTGACGCCGCCGACAACCTGATGTTGGGGCTGGCCGCGATGACCGGCATGGTCGGTGACATGAAAGGTCGGCCTGACGATTTGCGTGTCGCTGCGGCCATGGGCTTTTCCACCGCGACAGACCTTGCCGATTGGCTGGTGCGCGCCTTGGGCCTGCCGTTCCGCGATGCGCACCATGTCACCGGTTCGCTGGTGGCCATGGCCGAAGACAAGGGCATAGACCTGCCGGATCTGACGTTGTCGGACATGCAATCGGTCCATGGCGACATCACGGATGCGGTGTTTGAAGTGCTGGGAGTGGACAACTCCGTGCGCAGCCGTACATCCTACGGGGGCACCGCGCCCGACAACGTGCGCGCCCAGATCAGCCGCTGGAAAGAGGTTTTGTCATGAGAATTGTTATTGCATTGATCACCTTAAGCATCGTCGCCGCCTGCGGCGCCGACGATCCGCCGTTCCGCCCAACAGGCAATGTGGGTGTTTCGGTCGGGCCCAATGGCGTGACGCCCAACGTGGGCGTGGGGGCCACCAACGGCACCTTTAACGTGGGCCTGTCCCTTTGATGAGATGGGTGTTCGCGGCGCTGGCCGTCTGGGGCACGATCCACCCGATGTCCTACTTTATCGCGTGGTTTCAGGCGAATACGTGGGACATCATGGCGATGGTCGATGCGTGGCACGCCAATGATGCGTCCTCGGGTCTGGTTTGGGATCTGACGGTGGCCGCTGTCGCCCTGACGGTCTGGGTTATTTACGAAGCCGTTCAGACCCGCCAATGGGTGCGGCTGGTTACGATTCCCGCGACCTTCGGAATCGGGGTCAGTTGCGGGCTGCCCTTGTATATTTTTATCCGCATGTCACAGGCGCGTGCCGCGGGCGGGTGACCAAAATTCTGCGAATTTTGGTGCCTCCGGCGGGAGTTTTTTGGGCCAGATGAAGGTTGGACCGCGCGCCTGATCTGCTAGGTCTGCGTGCGACGCGAATCTATCGAGGTGCAGACGTGGATCATTTTCTCTATCGGGACGGTCAGTTGATGGCCGAGGATGTGGCGATTGCGCAGATCGCGGCCGAGGTCGGCACGCCGTTCTATGTCTATTCCTCCGCCACCTTGTTGCGACATTTCAAGCTGTTTGATGAAGCGCTGTCCTGGACCGATCATCTTGTGTGTTTCGCGATGAAATCGCTCTCCAATCAGGCGGTGTTGAAGCTGCTGGGCGATGCAGGGGCCGGCATGGATGTGGTATCTGGCGGCGAATATCGCCGCGCGCGGGCCGCAGGCATTCCCGGCGACCGGATCGTCTTTTCCGGTATCGGTAAAACGCGCGAGGAAATGCGCACGGCGCTTGAGGGCGGAATCCGTCAGTTTAACGTCGAATCCGAGCCCGAGATGGAAGCCCTGTCCGACGTGGCCGTGTCCTTGGGCATGCAGGCGCCGATCACCGTGCGCGTAAACCCGGATGTGGACGCCAAGACCCACGCGAAGATTTCCACGGGCAAAAAGGAAGACAAATTCGGCATCCCGATTTCGCGCGCCCGTGAGGTCTATGCCATGGCCGCCGCCCTTCCGGGGCTCAAGGTGATTGGTATTGATGTGCATATCGGCAGCCAGTTGACCGCGTTGGAACCTTTCCGTCTGGCCTATCGCAAGGTGGCCGAGTTGACCGAACAGCTGCGTGCCGATGGGCATGAGATTACGCGCCTTGATCTGGGGGGCGGTCTGGGCATTCCTTATGCCCGCGACAATTCCGCCCCGCCTTTGCCCACCGACTACGGTGCCATGGTGCAAGAAGAGGTCGGCCATCTGGGCTGCGAGATCGAGATTGAACCGGGCCGCTTGATTTCGGGCAATGCGGGCCTTCTGGTGGCGGGGGTCATCTATGTGAAATCCGGCGAAGGCCGCAAATTTCTGATCCTCGATGCCGCCATGAACGACCTGATCCGTCCCGCGATGTATGAGGCGTGGCACGATATCATCCCTGTCGTTGAACCCGCGCCGGGCCATGATTTCACGCCTTATGACATCGTCGGACCTGTCTGCGAATCCGGCGATACCTTTGCCAAGGAACGCCTGATGCCCACGCTGTCTGCCGCTGATCTGGTCGCCTTCCGCTCTGCCGGGGCCTATGGCGCGGTGATGTCGAGCGAATATAACTCCCGCCCCCTGATCCCCGAAGTTTTAGTGCAGGGAGATCAATTCGCGGTTATCCGCCGACGTCCCACCTTTGACGAGATGATCAATCGAGATACCATACCTGAGTGGCTATGATCGTTCCGGCATCGCCAAATCAGCAGGAGAGGGCACCTGACCCCTGATTATCCCGTTCCACGGCACCTGAAACGGCCTGTCGCGCTGACCCGCGCGGGCCTTGTGGCTGAACGCGTGACGCAGGCGTTCTGGCCGGTCTGGACGGTGGTGTTTCTGGCCATCGCACCGCTGATGATGGGCTGGCACGAGCGCGCCCCGCTTGAGGTTTTGTGGGTCGGCGGCGTCATCGCGGTGCTGGCGCTCCTATATACGCTTTACCGTGGCTTCCGCGCGTATTCATGGCCCACGCGGGCCGAGGCTGTGGCCCGTGTCGATGCGCGCCTGCCGGGCCGTCCCATTGCCGCGCTGAACGACCAACAGGCCATCGGGGCGGGTGATCCCGCGTCAGAGGCGGTCTGGGCGGCCCATTTGGAGCGAATGGCCGCCAAGACACGTGAGGCCCGCGCGGTTGAACCTGATTTACGGGTGTCGTCCAAAGACCCCTACGGCGTACGCTATGTCGCGCTGCTCGTCATGGTCGTGGCTTTGCTGTTCGGGTCCATCTGGCGGGTTGGCACTGTGGGCGATGTGGCACAGGGCGTTGACCCCACCCTTGCCGCAGGTCCTGTATGGGAAGGCTGGATCGAACCGCCTGCCTACACCGGCAAGCCCACGCTTTATCTGGCCGACATCGTCGCCAACCGCGTGCAAATTCCCCAAGGTTCCTTTGTCACAATCCGCCTTTACGGCGATGTGGGTGATCTCACGGTGTCCGAAACCGTCTCCGGCCGGACAGAGGACATTCCCGCCGCCACCGATCTGCAACAGGGGTTTGCCGTCACGCAATCCGGCACCATCACCATTGACGGGGAAGGCGGGGCCAGTTGGACCATTCTGTTGCTGGAGGATGAGGCCCCCACCGTGGACCTGACCGCCCCGGTTGAGGCGGACGCCATGGGCGAAATGTCCCAACCCTTTGCCGCCACCGATGATTATGCCGTCGTCGCGGGCACCGCCACAATTGCGCTTGATCCATCGCGCGTGGATCGCCGCTACGGTTTGGCCGCCGATCCTGACCCGCGCGATCCGGTGGTCCTTGACCTGCCCATGCCCTTTTCCGGCGACCGTGCCGATTTCGAAGAGATGTTGATCGACGATTTCAGCGAGCATCCCTTCGCCAACCTGCCCGTCACCATTACGTTGCAGGTCGAGGACGCGTTAGGCCAGACCGGCGCCACCGATCCCGAACCGGTCATCCTGCCCGGACGGCGGTTTTTCCAGCCCATCGCGCGCGCGGTCATCGAACAGCGCCGCGACATCCTGTGGTCGAAATCCAACGCGCCCCGTGTGGCCCAAGTGCTGCGCGCGGTGTCCAACCGCCCCGATGACGTCTTTCCCGATGAAACCACATACCTGCGGCTGCGGTTCATCATCCGCCGGCTGGAAAACATCGAAGATGTCGGCCTGACCGATGAGGTCCGCGATGAGGTCGTGGACGCCATGTGGGAGCTTGCCGTCCAGCTTGAGGAAGGGTCGCTGGCCGATGCGCGCGCCCGTCTGGAACGTGCGCAGGAACGGCTGGAAGAAGCCATGCGCAATGGTGCCTCCGACGAGGAAATCGCAGAACTGATGCAGGAACTGCGTGAGGCGATGAATGATTACATGAACATGCTCGCCCAGAATGCAGAACCGCAGGACGGCACCGACCAGCCCCAAGGCGGCGAAAGCCAGACGATCACGCAGGACGAACTTCAGGCGCTTATGGATCGTATTCAGGAGTTGATGGAAGAAGGCCGCATGGCCGAAGCGATGGAGCTGATGGAACAGCTCAACGAGTTGATGGAAAACCTGCAAGTCACCCAAGGCGAGGGCGGCGAAGGCGGGCCGCAATCGCCCGGTGAACAAAGCATGGAAGACCTCGCTGAAACGTTGCGCGACCAGCAGCAGCTGTCGGATGAGGCGTTCCGCGAATTGCAGGAGCAGTTCAATCAGGGCCAGCAGGACGGCCAGCAGCAAGGTCAGCAACAGGGCCAACAGCCCGGCCAGCAGCAAGGCCAACAGCCGGGTCAGCAAGGCCAACAAGGTCAGGATGGGCAGCAGGGCCAAAGCGGCCAGCAGGGCCAGCAACAGGGTCAGGGCCAAGGTCAGGGGGACAACACCCAAGGCGGTCTGACCGGCGAGAATGGTCAGGCCGGCGAAGGGGGTGGCGGTGATGCGGGATCACTGGCCGAACGCCAGCAGGCGTTGCGTCAGGGTCTAAACCGGTTGCGCGATGGCCTGCCCGGTCTGACCGGCGATGCCGCCGACAACGCGGAGCGGTCGCTGGAACGCGCCGAGGGGGCCATGGACAACGCTGAAGACGCCCTGCGCGAAGGCGACTTGCCCGGTGCGATCGATCAACAGGCAGAAGCGCTTGATGCTTTGCGTGACGGGCTGCGCAACCTTGGACAGGCTTTGGCCGAAAATCAGACGAATGATGAACTGCGCGAAGGTCAGGGCACCCAGACGGGCAACGCCGAAGGCCGACCTGAGCCTGAACGCCGCGATCCACTGGGCCGTCAAATGGGCACGCAAGGCCAGTTCGGATCCGAGGAATCCATGCTTCAGGACGATCTGAACCGCCGCGCCGAGGAACTGTTGCGCGAGTTGCGGGACAGGTCGTCGGAACAGACCCGTCCTCAGGAAGAACTGGACTATCTGCGCCGGTTGCTTGACCGTTTCTGATCTCTAGCTGTCAGCCTCGCCGGAGGTCGCTTGTTCCACCAGAGTGCCGATCTGGGCATCCAGCCATAACCGCAGGCTGTCGACCCAATCGACATAGGCCGTCAATGCGGGTTCGGTCTGCGGAATGGCCGCTGAAATCTGTGGCGCGAACACATAGGCCGCCAGCGCGATCAGGGCGATCAGCACCATCACCATGAACCCGCGGCGGAACCCGCTTTTGGGCGGTGCGGTGTCGTCTTCGCTGGTCGATGATGCGGTGTTTTCGGAAGGCCGCAAGGTTGAATTGATTTCTTCGATGTCAGGCAGCAATTCGCGGCGCGGCGCATCGGTCTGCGTGGCCATTGTCGCGCCAACGGCGGCTGCGGTGGCGGCATTGGTGGTCGTGTCCTGCTCACCACGCAAACGGGCCAGCCGGTCGCGGGCTTCACGACTGCGGCGGTCCTCATCCGGATCATGGGACAAATCCATTTCCGGCTGGGTCTCGATCGGATCCGCTTCGGCAGCACGCGCGGCCTGTTCGAACTCCGCCTCCTGACGCAAGATATCCGCCACGCCGGGGTCGAGTTCTCGGCGCTGAGGTTCAGGCTGCGGCTCCGGCT